>NZ_JBYSYG010000014.1:0-130095 GCF_058783045.1 Hydrocarboniphaga sp. FW305-C-57
GTCAACCCAGTCTTCCAGCTCCGATGGCGGCAGATCGAACTGCCGAGACGCCTCCGCCACGGTCTTCTTCCCCTGGACGATCTCCAGCACCAGCGCGCCCTTGCGCTTGGCCGTCCACCGCTTGATCTCGTCTTCCATCACTACGCTCATGGCTCACTCCTTTCAAAGTATCGCCTGAGCAGGTTTTCAGTGGGTCATTACAAAACCGCTCGCGATTGACCGCGTGAACCCAGCCGTTTCGAGCAAGATCGTCCTTAACGCTCTTTGGATACCTGCCAATTCGACAGTGAGGGGTCGCTCGCCGGACGGTTTTTTATGCTTCTGCAGATAGAGATCAACTCTAGCGTGCAGTTTCAGATCCAGCTCTTCTCCGGAGCGTTCATACGAAATCTCAGCTCGCGTAATCTGAAGATGTACCGCAGCAATGGTCTGTGTGTCCAGCGCTTCGATCGACGCAACTGCCTGATATTGTTCATCGGCGATTTCGGCGTGCTTACAAAGCCCTTCTTAGCGTTAAGTTAAGACCCGCTGGCGCGGGCCTTTTCGAACGGCAGTAAAGCTCGGGCTTACTTGAGCAGCGACAGCATCGCCGCGCCAAGATCAGCCGGCGAACGCACCGTCTTCACGCCGGCCGCTTCGAGCGCCGCGAACTTCTCGTCCGCCGTGCCCTTGCCGCCCGCGATGATCGCGCCGGCATGGCCCATGCGCTTGCCCGGAGGCGCCGTCACGCCCGCGATGTAGGCCACCACCGGCTTCTTGACGTTGGCCTTGATGTACTCGGCCGCTTCTTCTTCGCTGCTGCCGCCGATTTCGCCGACCATGATGATGCCTTCGGTCTGCGGATCCTTCTCGAACAGGCTGATCACGTCGATGAAGCCCAGGCCGCGAACCGGGTCGCCGCCGATGCCGACGCAGGTCGACTGACCCAGGCCGTTCTGCGTGGTCTGGTGCACGGTTTCGTACGTCAGCGTGCCCGAACGCGACACCACGCCGATCTTGCCCGGCTTGTGGATGTGGCCCGGCATGATGCCGATCTTGCATTCGCCCGGCGTGATCACACCCGGGCAGTTCGGTCCGATCAGCACGCTGTTCGGATACTGCGCGCGCAGCGTGGCCTTGACCTTGATCATGTCGGTCACCGGAATGCCTTCGGTGATGCAGATGATGACCTTGATGCCCGCGTCGGCCGCTTCGAGGATCGCGTCGGCCGCACCCGGCGCCGGAACGTAGATCATCGTCGCGTCGGCGCCGGTGTCCTTGACGGCGTCATGCGCGGTGTTGAACACCGGCAGGTTCAGGTGCTTGCTGCCGCCCTTGCCGGGGCTCACGCCACCGACCATCTTGGTGCCGTACGCAATGCCCTGTTCCGAGTGGAAGGTGCCCTGCTTGCCGGTGAAGCCCTGGCAGATGACCTTGGTGTCTTTGTTGATCAGGATCGACATTGCTTACTTCCCCTGCGCCAGACGAACGACCGTCTGCGCCGCTTCGGTGAGATCGGAGACCGGCGTGACCGCCAGGCCGGATTCGCGCAGCAGCGCCTGGCCTTTCTCCATGTTGGTGCCCTGCAGACGCGCGACGACCGGAATCTTCAGGCCGACCTGCTTGACCGCGGCGATGATGCCTTCGGCGATCAGGTCGCAGCGCACGATGCCGCCGAAGATGTTGATGAAGATCGCCTTCACTTCCGGCGAGCTCGTGATCAGCTTGAACGCTTCGGTCACCTTCTCCGCCGTGGTGCCGCCACCGACGTCGAGGAAGTTCGCCGGCTGGCCGCCGTGCAGCTTGACGATGTCCATCGTCGCCATCGCCAGGCCCGCGCCGTTGACCATGCAGCCGATGTTGCCTTCCAGCGTGACGTAGTTGAGGTCGTACTTGCTGGCCAGGCGCTCGCGCTCGTCTTCCTGCGACGGATCGCGCTGCGAGGCGATTTCCTTCTGGCGGAACAGCGCGTTGTCGTCGAAGTTGAGCTTGCCGTCAAGCGCGAAGATGTTGCCTTCCTTGGTCACGATCAGCGGGTTGATTTCAACCAGCGACGCATCGCGCTCGGTGAAGATGCTGTACAGGCCGGTCAGCACCTTGGTGAACTGGTCGGTCTGTTCCTTGTTCAGGCCCAGGAAGAAGCCGAGTTCGCGCGCCTGGTAGGGCTGCAGGCCCGCCGTCGGGCTCACGAACACGTGCTTGATGCGCTCGGGCGTGTTGTGCGCCACTTCTTCGATGTCCATGCCGCCGTCCGGCGAGGCCATGAACACGATCTTTTCCTGCGTGCGATCGACCAGCGCCGACAGGTACAGCTCGCGTGCGATGTTCGACGGCTTCTCGACGTAGACCGAGTTCACCGGCAAACCCTTGGCGTCGGTCTGGATCGTCACCAGATTCTTGCCGAGCAGGCTCTTGGCCACTTCTTCGGCTTCGTCGGGGCTGCCGACCAGCTTCACGCCGCCGGCCTTGCCACGCGCGCCGGCGTGAACCTGGGCCTTCACCACCACCTTCTCGGTCCCCAGCTGTTTGGCCGCAGCGCGGGCCGCTTCGGGGCTCTCGGCCAGAATGCCCTCGGGCACCGGAATGCCGTAGCGTGCGAACAACGCCTTGGCCTGATATTCGTGCAGGTTCATCGATGTCCTTATTGACGTGTGCTTTCAATGAAACACGTCCATCATTCCACCGACCCGATCACCCCACCTCGCATACCGGGCATGCAATCGTCATCGCGTGCAAACACGATTTACACACGACGACGAGCGTAACGTTCACCTCATCAGGAACCGACCGGCACCAACTTTGTCGGGCCTGATCGGCCGAAGCCATACCTCTTCGGAGCAATTGCCACCAACCGGACATTGCGTGAACTGCATGTTCTCATCGAAGCAGACACGAACTTCAGAGAGCCAGTAGGCATCGCAATGCAGGGCGATGCTTTCCTCTCGCATCTCCGGGTTGGCGGCCAGAAACGCGGCGCGTATGGCCGATGGCGAGGTAGTCGTACGCCGCTCGATCGCGCTGTAAACCTCGGGAATATCGACGCGCCGGCTCGCATAATCCATCTGCGCGTAATACGCAGACTGATCGAGACCACTGCAAGCACCTTGCTCGGCCCAGACATAGCGAATGCGCTCGACGTTCGGGATCGTCCACAACCAGCGATCCTGCTCCTTCGGATCGAGTACTGCGTTCGGGCACGAGTCCCCGAACGAGGCATCGCCCACTTTGCCGGCCGCCTGCAGTCCGAAGTTGACGAAGTAGTATTCGCCGCTGCACTGCAGCTCCGTCGATCGCTTGTTCTGCTCGCAGTACTGAGGCGACCACGACAGGGTCATGACCCAGTTGTTTTCGGCCGCGCCGACTTCGGCGCAGGGCAACAGACTCAGCACGGCGGCCAGTGCGACCGTAGACGGTTTGAAAGTCGCCATAACCCCTCCAGCGCATTTACCCCACGACGTTTTACCCGACGACGACCTCACTGATCTGAATCGTCGGCGAGATGTCGGTGTAGTTGCGGATGTCGCCCAGAATCTCCTTGGCGTGCGGACCGAAACCTTTCTGGAACGACTCCACCGTATCGCAGTAGATGTGGCACAGACCGACGTAAGGCGCAGGCTCTCCGGGCGCTCCGCCAGCGATACCCTTGTCGACCGTGTAGAACTTGCAGTGGTCGCCCATGCGTTTCTTGAGCAGCGGCATGTGGCTGTTCTTGTAGTACTCGTGATCGAACTTCGCACCGGGCGTGTTCGCATACATGACGCTGACTTTGATCATCGGTGTTTCCTTGCTTGGTGTTCAAGCCGCGCCGAGCCGGAGCAGCGCAGCTTGAGTGAGATAACGGTCGTAGATTCCCGGATCGTTCGCTCCGCTTCGATGGTCTTCGAGCGCCTTGACCTGCTCCAGGCGCGTGACCGATCCGCTTTGAATGTTGGACGCCGTTACATGCGTCCAGCTCCAGTATGGATGCTTGCCGTCCATGTGCCGCTTGCCGTTCGACTCGTAGAGCGAGTACACACCATCGAACGAGCGGAACGGCTTGCCTTGCCGATCGTAAGTCACCATGCCGACGACGACCTGGTTGCGCGCATCGAACCACACGCGCTTTTTCGATATAGGCGCGCGCGGAAACTTCACCGGCTCGGCCTCGACGATGATGGCTTCCGGGACCAACTCCACCGTCGTATCCCAGAACGTATTGCCCTTGGGGCCGCCGTGGGTCTTGTGCTCCCAGTTCGGGTGACCGGCGTTCCAGCCGTTCGACATGCCGGCCAGGAAAGGGCCCCTGCCGACGATCTGGTAGTTGCCCCAGGTCAGCAGCGGATCGCCGGCGGCCCAGGCATCCGACAAGTACAAGGACGACCCTGGCAGCAGAGGTTCAAAGCGCTGATCGCTCGGCAGCTGCCGAATGCGCCGGAACTCGGGAACGTAGGTGTACAGGCTCGGGAACGTACTGTGGTCGTAATCCCAGATGCTCAGGAACGAGGTGCCCTTGAACGTGAACGGCTTGGTGAAGAACACGCTCTGATAGCGCAGCAGGTTCTCGCGCCCGGGCCAGTAAGGCTTGGGCTCCATCACTACGCGTGCGACCGGCGACAGCTCGGCCCAGCCGCCCGCATAGGCAAAGCGAACCGCGCCGTCCTGATCGACTTCGTTCACGTTGATCGCGTAGAACGAAGCATCGTGTCGCCCCCAACTGAGTGTCTGTGCCGCGAACAACTCGACGCCCGACTTCGGGTCGGGAAACGGGTTGCCGCCGATCCAGGGTTTGCCGTCGGCATTCACGACGTTGCCCTTGGCGTCGAAACGCGCCTTGCCGGCATTGGCAAGTGTGGCCTCGATGTATTCCCAAGGCGAGGTCTTCATCACGTCCGTCGTCGTCGCCGCCACCTTGAGCTTGCGGCCTTGCTCGACGATCTGCCGATAGCGGATCGGCTCGAGCAAATCCTTCACCGCCTCGACGTTCCTGTCGGTGATGAAATCCCCGGTCTTGATGCGCCCCTTGGTGTAGGCCTCGATCGACAGCAGCTCGGCAGGGTAAGCGGTGGCGATATCGCCCGTATCGGCGATCGCCTTGGACAACGGCATCAGCACGCCCGTGGACAACACGCCCCTGGCGGCGTCGGCGAGAAACTTTCGCCGGCTGTAGCCTCGGTCATATCGGCCTATGTGCATGCGGGTTCGCCACCGATGTTTCGAAGAAAAAAGCCAGCGGAGCTTTGATGGCTGGCAACAGGGACCGGCATAGAGGGGAGCGCCGGCACAATTCCGTGTCGAATCGCCATCGGGGCTGTCGCTTTGCACAAAGCCTGCGACAGCTCCGACGGCGACCGGCGCCTTTACAGCGTGTAAGTCAGACGCACCGTGATTTCGTCGGCGT
The DNA here is from genome assembly GCF_058783045.1 of Hydrocarboniphaga sp. FW305-C-57. Taxonomy (NCBI): domain Bacteria; kingdom Pseudomonadati; phylum Pseudomonadota; class Gammaproteobacteria; order Nevskiales; family Nevskiaceae; genus Hydrocarboniphaga; species Hydrocarboniphaga sp. FW305-C-57. The sequence continues at coordinate 5,357 of NZ_JBYSYG010000014.1, forward strand.
AGTTGAAGGCACGCTGCAGCGTGTTGGTCCCATCACCGTAGATCTTGTCGTTGACGTAGTTGTAGAACACGTCGACGGCCATGCTGCTGCCCGCGTTCCAGCGAACGTTCGGCTGCGCCAGCAAGCCCCCTTCGGTGTCGAGCAGGAAGGCCCACTCGAAGATGAACTTGCGGTTCGGCGTCGGCTGGAAGCCCGCGAACACCACGTAGTCCGCACTGCCGATACCCCTGGACGGCTTGTACGCCGTGTCGCCGGTGTTGCCGCCGTATCCGCGCAGGTTGAGCCCGACCAGGTCGCTATCCGTGCGATGCTGGTATTGCAGCACGAGATAAGCCGCCGGCACCGCCTGCGAATAGCGATACCACTTCTCGGCCACGAGCGTGAAGATGTACTCGTCCGATTTGATCGGCGTGTTCGACAGATCCGGACGCGTATACGCACGTTCGGGCGTGTACTGGATTTCGGCGTTGAGGATGATCGAATCGAAGAACGACGACGGATCGGCCGACGTCACGTAGGAACCGCCCAGGCCGAACACGCTTTCTCGGTAGTAGTCACGACCGACGTTGCCACGAATACTGCCGCCCGCGGCCATGAAGAAGGTATCGAGCAGATGCGCTGCTTTCTCGGGCGTATCCACTTCGCTCGCGAAGGCATCGCGCAGCGCCGGGAACTCGCGAATGGCCGCGTTCAAGGCATCGTAGCCGTCGAGGCGCACGTTCGCCGCCGTCGAGAACCATTCCGCACTGCTGTACACGCCCGCCGGACCGACCGTGAATGGCGTGTGCGCAAGCGCTTCGCCGAGGCTGCCGTACATGCGGCAGGTCGAAGCGTTGTAAGCGGCGCCGCAGCCCGGCAGCTTGGCCGCGTACAAGGTCTCGACGAGCCCGCCCAGGACACCGCCGTAGAGCCCGTTGTCGATGCCGCTCTCGGTCCAGTGGAACACACCGAGCGGGTTGTAGCGGCTGACCGCCATCGCCTGGTAGCCCCAGTTGCCGAAGTCGGCCTTGAGGCGAATGCCGTAGTCGAGCTTGGTGTCGTAGTTGCCGGTGAAGTAATTGTCGAGCGGCTTGTAGAACTCCGACGGCACGACGTTGAACGGCGTATTCGGGTTGCCGACGATGTCCGGCTGGAACTTGCCGACGTAAGCATCGATCAGCGTCGAATCGCTGGCCTGAATGGTGCCGCGCAGGGCAATTTTCGGCACGCGCTTGTCTTCGTACTCTTCGGTCGCGCGATCGATCACCAGATGGCGGCGATAATCCAAGCCATTCGCCACGTCGAAGGTGCGGAAGAAGATCGATTGCCCCCAGGCGATCTGCTGATTGCCGAAGCGGATGTCGTAGCTGTCTTTCTTGTAGTTGAGGATGAAGGTCGGCAAATCGACCATATAATTGCGGCCCGCGAACTCGAGCGGATTGATGTTGCGCCCGTTGCGGCCCTTGGCCTGGTAGAGATTCGGCCGGCCGGTATCCGCGTAGCGATCGCCACCACCACCCTTGATGCCGCCCTGCACGTCCGAGATGTCGCGCGCGTCGAACAGGTCGTACATCTCGGGATCGTAGATGCCGCGAGCGCGAACGTTGAGGCGAAGGTTCTGATAGAACCGCGTGTCCATTTCGCCGGTGAAGCGAAGGGTGTTGTAGTTCCACTCGGTATCGTTCTGCGGGATGACGTCGGAGCGCTTGATCGTATCGGCGAAGCCCGGAATCGGGATGTTCCAGTCGGCGCCCGGAGCGAGCGGAATGCCGAGGATCGCGGTGCTCAACGCCGGCGGAACATAAGCCTGGCGCGGCACGGCCACATCCTGGAACGGCATGTTGGTCTGGTTGTACGGATTCTGGAACCCTCCGGTGCGGTACGACATGTCCGCACGCAGCGAACCGTTGAACGTCGTCCGGTTCCACAAGCCTGCAAAAATCCCTTCTGAAGCTTCGATGTCTCCGTCCTCCTGAGCCTGGACGGGAGCAGCACAGCAGAGAAAGGCAGTCGCCGCAGCCACTGCTATCGCTTTTTTCTCAAACGCTTTCATCAATTTCTCCCTCGATGCACGTTTTGTTCGTTCAGCTATTTGTTCGACGGCTACGGAACCAGCCGGATCACGCGCCCGCTATGCCCCACTCCAATCACCTCGCCCGACGCAGCCTGCTCGCTGTGGCCCAATGCGGAATACCAGTTGAGATTCAGATCGAGCCCCCCGATGGGCTCCCAGCTCTGCCCCTGATTACGGCTTCTCATGCCGACGCGCTGCCCGACCACCACGACTTGCCCATCGGCGAACGAATCCACACCGAACAGGTTGCTGGTCGTCGGTGCCGGCAGATCGCTCCAGGTCATGCCGTTGTCGGTAGAGCGCACGATCAGGCCGGACTGACCGACCGCGTAGCCGGTGCCGTCCTTGCGGAACGCCAGGCTGAACAGCGTCGGTGCGGTGCGACCGTCTTCCGCGACGTGGCGATACACCACCTTCCAGGTAGCGCCGCCATCGGTAGACCGAATGAGCTGCCCGTACTCGCCGCCGATGATCACGCTACCGTCGTCGGCCACGCGCACCACCCAGTTCGTCGGCTCGTCGCGCAGCACCGCGCTGTCGCCTTCACCGGATTCGTAGAGCTCCGACCAGTCCGGCGCGGACGAAGTCCAGGTATCGCCGCCGTCGGTCGACTTCAGCAGCGTGCCAAATGCGCCCGTTGCGAACGCCAGGCCTTGCGCATTCACGTCGACCTGCAGCAGGCGCTGCGTCGATCCGCTCTCCACCTTGCGCCAGGCGCCATCGCTCTCACGCACGAGGATCAGGCCCATCTGGCCGACCGCGATGGTGCGCTTGCCGTTGGTCGCCACGTCGATCATCGCGAGATCGGTCGGCGCCTTGTCGCGCGTCCACTGCTTGCCGCCATCGGTGGTGCTCATCACCAGGCCGTTTTCACCGACCGCCAGGCCGCTGCTGCCACTGAAGGCCAGCGAGAACAGGCGATCGTGCGGCGTCGCCTGCGTCAGCACGGTGTTCCCGCTATCGGAATTGATGCCGGGCTTGTCGATCGTGGCCCAGGCTGCGCCGGCGAGAAAAAGACCGAGCACCACCACCGGCCTGAATTTCAGATTCATGGCACGTCTACCTCTGAATGCTTTGTGGAATGCGCCCGGCTCGCGCGACCTTTTCGGCGAGCCGGGCGCTGACGCCGATCTGCGATCGGTCATCGCTCGATCAGATCAGGCGCGACCCAGCGACTGCAGCGCCTGCTGCGTGCAGTAGGTATCGAACAGCCAGTTCTCGTCGACCTGGAACCTCGACTCGATGCCGGTGCCGGTACGCGCTTGGTGAGTCCGCGACATGCGCCTGTTCTGATGGTCGTAGATCATCACGTAAGTCCACGACCAGGCCGGCGTCTTGCCGTCGGCGCTCAGGATCACGCGGTTGCCGTTCTTGCCGCCGCCGACTTTCTGGCCGAAGGCCATTTCGAAGTTCGCCCACAGCTTGCCCTGACGGTCGTAGCGCATGCAGCCGAACGGCACGCTGTTGCGAGCATCGACGTAGGCGCGCTTCCTGCTCACCGGCGAGCGCGGATAGCCCGTGGGCTCGCACTCGGTGACGATGACTTCCGGCGACATCTCGAACTCGCTTTCCCAGAACTTCGGGTTGTTCTTCTGCTCCGGCGGCTGCCAGTTGTCATCGGTGTGCGCGAAGTTGCCGCCGAAAGCACCGAGCATCGGCTTGCGCTCGATGATCTTGTGGTTGCCCCAGGTCAGGAAGGGGTCGCCGGCGGCCCACGGATCGGTCAGGAACCAGGTCGAACCAGGAATCAAGGGCTCGAAGCGCTGGTTGGCCGGGAACTGGCGCACGCGGCGGAACTCGGGCAGGTAGCCGTAGAGGTCCGGAATCTTGCGCTGGTCATAAGCCCAGTTGCTCAGGAACGAGGTACCGCGCACGTCCTGCGAAGAGGCGAAGAACACCGCCTGACGACGAATTTCGTTCGTCATGTTGCGGAACACTTTCTTGTCGGTGCGCGCCTGCATCTGCAGCTCGACCCACTGGAAGTCGTAGCGATACTCGAGCTTGCCGGTGGAGCCGTAGTCCCACTGCTGGATCGCGTAGCAGTTGGCGTCGGCGCGGCCCCAGCTCATCGCCATGTTGCACCAGACTTCCTTGCCGTCCTTCGGGTTCGAGAACGGAAGACCGCCACCCCAAGGCTTGCCGGCGTCGTCGTAGACGTTGCCGTCGGCACCGAACTTGCCGATGCGGTTGGAGGCGAGGTTTTCCTGCATCGCCTGGTAGTAGCTGTTGTTGAACAGCTTGCGCATGTCGGTCGTAGGCGCACGAATCTTGATGCGGCGCCCTTCATTGACGATCTGGTCGTAAACCGACGGATCGAGCAGATGCTTGGCCGATTCGACGTTGTCCTTGGTGATGTAATCGCCCGGCTTGAGCTTGCCCTTGGTCTGCATCTCGACCGACAGCAGCTCGTCCGGATAGGCCTTGCTCAGGTCCATGTCCTTTGCGATGACTTTTCCCAGCGGCAGCAGGACGCCGGCTCCGACGCCGAGCGCAATGTTCTGCATCATTTTTCTACGGCCGTAGTCGAAGTCGAACTTCTTGATCAGCATTTGTGTGTCTCCTGACGTGTCATTCTCGAAAGGCCGCCCGCCCCTTGAAGCCTGGCGACCATCTGGACCTCTTTTCCCACCACCCGCATTGCCCGATTACTTGGACGGAACGGCGTCTGCCTGCAGCACCGAACGTGCACGCCGCTCCTCGGCCTCGCGGTTGGCCTTGAACTGATCGAGGTCGATGCCTTCACCGACCATCAAATCGGTTCGAGTCACGAAGCGCGGCTTGATCAGCCAGACCAGCAGCGGCAGCACGATCAGTGCGAGCACCATGTTGATGAGCATGATCGCGGCGAGCAGCAGGCCCATGTCCGCCATGAACTTCAGATCGGAGAGGAAGTACCAGGGCAGGATGCCGATCAGCATGATCGTGGCCGTGAACATGATCGCCTTGCCGGTGGTGGTCATCGCCTCGGAGATCGCGCGGCCCCAATCCTCGCCCTGGTGCGAGTATTCCTCGCAGATGCGCGACAGCAGGTAGATGCCGTAGTCGATGCCGACACCGACACCGAGCACGGTCACCATCACCGAGTTGATGTCGAGGCCGATGCCCATCATGTGCATCGTCGCGAGCAGCAGGAAGTTCGACAGCAGCGTGGGAATCAGCAGGATCAGCGCCGCGATCGCGCTGCGGTAGGCGTAGGTCGCGATGATGAAGATGGCGACGCAGCACAGGCCGACCAGAATCCAGTGATAGCGTTCGACCACGCGGTTGCTGGCTTCCTGCAGCGCGATGGTTCCCGAAGCCAGGCGAATGCGGACGTCCTGGTGATCCTCACCGAGCTGCGCGACCACAGCGCGGGCCGTTTCGAGTGCGCCGTCGACGGTCGCCTGCTTGTTGTCGCGATAGAACAGCGACACCGTCGAGTGCTGGAACTGGAAGTCCGTCATGTCGGAGAAGTTGACCGGATTCTGGCCGAACGCCACCGCCGTACCGGCCGCGTTGACTGAACGATCGACCGGATCGAGCGGCAGCCACGCGGGATGTCCACCCGAGTACAGACGGCTGCCTTCCTCCATGATGTCGGAGAAAGAACGCGAGATGCGCGGCGGATGCTCGCTGCTCTCGGCACCGCGCTGGATCGCCTTCGACAGCTTGTACGCTTCCGCGGTACGAGCGGCGCGACGCTGCACGTTGTCCGGGTCCTTCGCTTCGAGAATGATTTCGAGCGAGTTCACGCCGGGAAAGTGATCGTTGATGTCCTTCACGCCGACGTTGAACTCGGAGTCCTGCCACAACAGGTTGCTGCCTTCGACCGGGTTGCCGATCGCGATCTGCGTCGAGACGTAGATGCCGAGAATCGACAGCGGGAACACGATCATCGCGGTGATGCGAGCCTTGGGACCATGCACCAGCGACGACATCCTGGTCAGCAGGTTCTTCTGGAACTTGTGGATGCCGCGTTCCTTCTCGCCGCCGACGATGCTGTCGATGTTCTTCGGCGCCGGCAGATAGCAGAGCAGGATCGAGATCATGATCACGCCGGTCGGGATCAGCCACACCGCCCACATGCCGCAGAACAGGGCGAAGCGCTGCATCGCCGGAATCGGCGCGATGCCGATCACGAAGATGGCGATGATGTCGGTCATGATGCCGAGCACCGACGGCGCCATCATGCAGCTCAGCGTCGCTTCCGAAGCCTTTTCGCGATCGCGCAGATGTCCGTAGATTTCGTAGTAGCGCTCGGTGTACTGGATGCAATGCGAGAACGAGCGGGCGACGAGCAGCAGCGGAACCACCATCAGCAGCGGTTCGATCGGCGAACCGAGCCAGCCGACCAGGCCGAAACCCCAGATCGCCGCGACCAGGCTGCAGACGATCGGCACCGTCACGCCAGTGACGTTGCGCATGTAGAAAACCAGCGCTGCGATCAGCAGGGCCAGCGTCACCGCGAAGATCGCGTAGGTCTGCCCCTGCAGCTGGTAAACCCAGCCCGTCAGGATCGGCTGACCGACCAGGCGCACGGTGTGCTTGCCGTCGGCCGCCTTGGCGGTGAGATCCTGTAGCGTGTTGAAGACCTTGCCATAGTCGAGCTCTCGCTCGTGAAAGCCGGCACGAATCAGCGTGGCAGTTTCGTCGCTCGATATCAGATAGGTTCTGGCCATCGGCGACAGCTCGACCTTGCGCTGCAGGTCGATCAGCTCCTGCGGCTCCGTCGGCACATGGTCGCCCATGAGCGGCTGCATCTCGATGCCGAACGGCGTGGCCTCGGCGTAGTTCGCCTTCTCCGTGGTGATCGAGATGATGCGATCGTGATCGACGCCATTGATGAGGTCGACGTCGCGCGTCAGATCCCAGACTTTCTGCAGCGTCTCCGCGTTGTAGATCTTCTGGCCGTCGGAGCGCTTGATCATGATCGTGACGGTCAGCGGATTGCCGAAGTTCGGGTGATCCGCATAGGTCTGGACGAACGGATCGTCGGTCGGCAGCAGGTCCGCGAAGATCGTGCGGATGTCGACGTGCGCCATCCCCATTGCGAAGAACGTGGTGATGGCGATGAAGAAAAGCCCGACCGCTGCGCGATATTCAATGACCCAGCGAGCGATTTTGGCGCGGATGTTATCCATGTTCCTTGTATCTCGAATCGAGCTGCGGCCCCGCCTGGAGCGGGGGCTTTTTTTCAGATCGACGGTGCACGAGAAGCTGGCTGGCCCGCCGCGACCTGCGCGACCGCCCGCCAAGGAACCACGCTTCTCCTCGTGCACCGTGCCGACTGTTTCGTCGGTTTCTATTGGCGCGAACCGCGCCTTCTTATTGTTGATTCTCGTCCGCTGGAGAATCGCTGCTTGTCGGGGGGTGCAAACTGCTTGCTAGTTTGTGCAAACGGCCAGTCCGCCGTGTGCACGAACCCGGCTTTAGCTTCCCTTGTCGGGCTCGGAGCCGGGCTCCTGCAGCTTGTGCCGATACTCGCTCGGCGTCATGCCGTAATGGGCCTTGAACAGCCGGCTGAAGGTCGCGTAGTCGTTGAACCCATGATCGAAGGCGATATCGGTGATCTTGCGATGATGCTGGTTTGCATCGCCGAGCACCTGCATCGTCCGCTGCAGCCGGAGATCGTGAATCATCTTCACGGGCGTCAGCTGATATTCCTTGAACAGCATGTACAGCGACCGGCGCGACATGCAGAGCGCTGCCGCCAGGTTGTCGACGTCGAGCGACGGATCGTGAATATTGCGCAGAATGTACTGTTGCGCCTTGTTCAGACGCGCGTTGTGCACGCTGGTCGAACCGAGACTCGTCGCGGATCGGTGCAGTGAAGCGGTCAGCATCCACTGCAGCGCCTTGAGAACCGTATCGCAGGAACCACCGTCCGGCGCACCACGCAGCGACATCAGCGCCGCGAGTGTTGCACGCAAGGTCACTTCGTCGGCGAGCTGCCTTCCGCAAACACGCTGGCTGATGCCTTCCCAGCCGGGCAACGCATCGTACGGCAGCATCAGAACGGCAAAGTGCGCCTGGTCGGAGATTTGGATGCGGTACGGGCGAGCCGTATCGCAGACCGTGGCCTGACCTGCTTCGATCCGGCACTCGCGGCCGTCCTGTTCGAGATGCAAGCCGCCAGATACCTGCCACATGAGCTTGACGAAGCCAGCTTCAACCCGTTCTGCAAGTGCCTTGGTGCGGATGACTTCGAGTGCATCGGCGCTGATCGTCGTCAGGGCCCCGCCTGCGATGTCGTAAGCACCCACCTCCGCATGAAAGTCGCCTGCGGATTTCTGTCGGTGCTCCAGCCACGGAAAGTTCGCGTTGACGAAATCTTTCCAGGGAGCAAAGCCATTGACCCGTTCGGATCTGAATCCCGCGGAGATGAGGGAAGCGCTGCGCGCGCCATCCTCGGCAGCCTGCGTTGCGATAAGCATGATGTGTCCTCCTCTAAGAACCGGGTGGTGGATCACACCGCCCGGTCCGCCGAATGTCGCTGGAAAAGCGCTTCGATCTAGTAATCGACTGCACACTTATTGTCGTTATCGGGCACCGCCTCTCGTTACTGCTGCACTGCAGCTCCCGAATTCAAGGAATCGGCTGGCTTGGATTCCAGCGTCCGGTTCTTGAGCGCTTGCAGCCCGATCACGAAGAGCGCACCCAAGGCCAGCACCCCGAAAAGATAGGCAGGCCCGAGCGCGAGCGTGCTGAACAGGTCGGCTTCCCCGAACTTGTTGTCGCCGAAACTCAGGCCACGATTCGGCGTGAAGTTGCCGAAGAAGTAAAAGCCGACGTTCGACCAGCCATCCAGAACGATGATCCAGCCGAGCAGCGACGCGGTCTTCTCCTTGAACTGCAGCAGGGGAAGAACGAACGCAACGGCGATCACCATCATGCCGTTGAGAGCCGGTCCGGTATGGGCACGAGCCCATCCCTCGGGCGTGCCGGGAACGTTGAAGTGAACGATATAGCCCGGAACGATTTCAAATCCACCGACCAGATGCATCCAAAGTCCGATGCCCAGCGCCAGCGTACTGAAGATCATCAAGATGCCATGACCGACCATCTTTCTTTGCAAGTCATTTTTCATGAAACCTCTCCTTCGCACTTTAATAAGAATTTTTTAGCGGCGCTTTTTTGCGATGCTATTCCTTCGCCCTCATATGAAGACCTTGCCATAGTCGAGCTCTCGCTCGTGAAAGCCGGCACGAATCAGCGTGGCAGTTTCGTCGCTCGATATCAGATAGGTTCTGGCCATCGGCGACAGCTCGACCTTGCGCTGCAGGTCGATCAGCTCCTGCGGCTCCGTCGGCACATGGTCGCCCATGAGCGGCTGCATCTCGATGCCGAACGGCGTGGCCTCGGCGTAGTTCGCCTTCTCCGTGGTGATCGAGATGATGCGATCGTGATCGACGCCATTGATGAGGTCGACGTCGCGCGTCAGATCCCAGACTTTCTGCAGCGTCTCCGCGTTGTAGATCTTCTGGCCGTCGGAGCGCTTGATCATGATCGTGACGGTCAGCGGATTGCCGAAGTTCGGGTGATCCGCATAGGTCTGGACGAACGGATCGTCGGTCGGCAGCAGGTCCGCGAAGATCGTGCGGATGTCGACGTGCGCCATCCCCATTGCGAAGAACGTGGTGATGGCGATGAAGAAAAGCCCGACCGCTGCGCGATATTCAATGACCCAGCGAGCGATTTTGGCGCGGATGTTATCCATGTTCCTTGTATCTCGAATCGAGCTGCGGCCCCGCCTGGAGCGGGGGCTTTTTTTCAGATCGACGGTGCACGAGAAGCTGGCTGGCCCGCCGCGACCTGCGCGACCGCCCGCCAAGGAACCACGCTTCTCCTCGTGCACCGTGCCGACTGTTTCGTCGGTTTCTATTGGCGCGAACCGCGCCTTCTTATTGTTGATTCTCGTCCGCTGGAGAATCGCTGCTTGTCGGGGGGTGCAAACTGCTTGCTAGTTTGTGCAAACGGCCAGTCCGCCGTGTGCACGAACCCGGCTTTAGCTTCCCTTGTCGGGCTCGGAGCCGGGCTCCTGCAGCTTGTGCCGATACTCGCTCGGCGTCATGCCGTAATGGGCCTTGAACAGCCGGCTGAAGGTCGCGTAGTCGTTGAACCCATGATCGAAGGCGATATCGGTGATCTTGCGATGATGCTGGTTTGCATCGCCGAGCACCTGCATCGTCCGCTGCAGCCGGAGATCGTGAATCATCTTCACGGGCGTCAGCTGATATTCCTTGAACAGCATGTACAGCGACCGGCGCGACATGCAGAGCGCTGCCGCCAGGTTGTCGACGTCGAGCGACGGATCGTGAATATTGCGCAGAATGTACTGTTGCGCCTTGTTCAGACGCGCGTTGTGCACGCTGGTCGAACCGAGACTCGTCGCGGATCGGTGCAGTGAAGCGGTCAGCATCCACTGCAGCGCCTTGAGAACCGTATCGCAGGAACCACCGTCCGGCGCACCACGCAGCGACATCAGCGCCGCGAGTGTTGCACGCAAGGTCACTTCGTCGGCGAGCTGCCTTCCGCAAACACGCTGGCTGATGCCTTCCCAGCCGGGCAACGCATCGTACGGCAGCATCAGAACGGCAAAGTGCGCCTGGTCGGAGATTTGGATGCGGTACGGGCGAGCCGTATCGCAGACCGTGGCCTGACCTGCTTCGATCAGGCACTCGCGGCCGTCCTGTTCGAGATGCAAGCCGCCAGATACCTGCCACATGAGCTTGACGAAGCCAGCTTCAGCCCGTTCTGCAAGTGCCTTGGTGCGGATGACTTCGAGTGCATCGGCGCTGATCGTCGTCAGGGCCCCGCCTGCGATGTCGTAAGCACCCACCTCCGCATGAAAGTCGCCTGCGGATTTCTGTCGGTGCTCCAGCCACGGAAAGTTCGCGTTGACGAAATCTTTCCAGGGAGCAAAGCCATTGACCCGTTCGGATCTGAATCCCGCGGAGATGAGGGAAGCGCTGCGCGCGCCATCCTCGGCAGCCTGCGTTGCGATAAGCATGATGTGTCCTCCTCTAAGAACCGGGTGGTGGATCACACCGCCCGGTCCGCCGAATGTCGCTGGAAAAGCGCTTCGATCTAGTAATCGACTGCACACTTATTGTCGTTATCGGGCACCGCCTCTCGTTACTGCTGCACTGCAGCTCCCGAATTCAAGGAATCGGCTGGCTTGGATTCCAGCGTCCGGTTCTTGAGCGCTTGCAGCCCGATCACGAAGAGCGCACCCAAGGCCAGCACCCCGAAAAGATAGGCAGGCCCGAGCGCGAGCGTGCTGAACAGGTCGGCTTCCCCGAACTTGTTGTCGCCGAAACTCAGGCCACGATTCGGCGTGAAGTTGCCGAAGAAGTAAAAGCCGACGTTCGACCAGCCATCCAGAACGATGATCCAGCCGAGCAGCGACGCGGTCTTCTCCTTGAACTGCAGCAGGGGAAGAACGAACGCAACGGCGATCACCATCATGCCGTTGAGAGCCGGTCCGGTATGGGCACGAGCCCATCCCTCGGGCGTGCCGGGAACGTTGAAGTGAACGATATAGCCCGGAACGATTTCAAATCCACCGACCAGATGCATCCAAAGTCCGATGCCCAGCGCCAGCGTACTGAAGATCATCAAGATGCCATGACCGGCCATCTTTCTTTGCAAGTCATTTTTCATGAAACCTCTCCTTCGCACTTTAAATAAGAATTTTTTAGCGGCGCTTTTTTGCGATGCTATTCCTTCGCCCTCATATTTTGAAGCTTTTGTTTCCAGGCAGCGGTGATTCTCAGGCGTTGGCTTGATTTGCAAGTGCCGGCCGATGATATTGGCTGCCGAAGAACATCAACGGCGATCCATCGATTCCATCGCAGTGCTTCACCCGGGCGAGAAACAGGGTGTGATCATGCACCTGCACCCGCTCCGAAATTTCACATTCGAACCAGGCGAGGCACTGGCGCAACGTCGGCACGCTGTGCCGCACGACGAAGTCCGGCACGAACGACTCCTGCGGCCGCCCGCTGAAGTGGCTCGAATATCCCTGCTGCGCTTCGCCCAGGATGCTGGCACCGAAACGACCGCTCTTGGTGATCAGGCGGTGGGCCTTACCCGGTTTCAACGAGATCAGCACCGTGGGCGGGTCCAGGCTGATCGAAGTGAAGCTGTTGATCGTCATGCCGTGAACCTTTTCGTCCTCATCTTCGCAAGTGATGATCGCGATACCCGTGGCGAACAGCGAGACCGACTTGCGATACTTCATCGGGTCGATCACTGCTTCGATCAGCTTGGTGGGCTTTAGCGCTTCCATCTTGTAGTCCTCATTTGATGGCCGACTCAGCGTTCTATTTTTTCTGGCATCGATCGGTCAGGCGTTGGCCGCGAGCAAGTCCGAAACGCGGCGGTCGTTTGCGGCGAGCGAAACACCCAACGGGCTGGTCGTGCTGGTCGCCTCACACCAGGACTTCATGCGCGCGACGCTGGCGAAGGTGTCCCACTGCTTTTCCGGATAGTTGAAGTTATCGGTGAACACGTCGGCCAGGGCACGGTTCTGGCTCAGGGCTCCGATGAACTGCTGAAGCTCGACCGGGAGTTCACGCAAGTTCTTCAACATGAAGTTGGTCCAGCGCGAGGCGCCGAGCACGCGATCGTTGCGACGGTTGTTGACGAGTTCGATGAAGCGCTCGTCGTAAACGTCCTGATCGACGATTTCCTCTGCCAGCACGACCGCGGCGTAGGAGGCCGCATTGGCGCCCTGCCCCAGCACCGGGTCGACGACGGAATGCACGTCACCCAGCGCGATCGCGAGCTTGCCGTTGTCGAGCACGACGTGAGACTTGCGAACGGTGGGCGTCACGCCGCCCTGCAGAATGTCGAGCGGGCCGTTGGCGAGATCGAACTCCTTCTCGTCGATGCGATCGGCGCAGTCCGGATAGTGCTTGCGCAACTTCTCGATCAGCAGATCGAGGAAAGCGCGCGGGTTATCGTCGTACTTGGTCTTGGCCAGCACTTCCATGTCGCCGCCGATGATGTTTTCGATCACCAGCGCGGTCGCAAGCCCATTGAAGCTCCACGTCGGGATTTCGATCATCTCGCCGGCACCCGGCGAGAAGTTCATCGTCACCGCGCGTATCGGTTTTTCCTTGATGCCCTTGAACAGGCCGACGCACAGCGCACGCTGCGGACGATCGTAGGGCGAGTGGCCGGCGTCGTGCTGGAACATCTGGCCGAACGGACCTTTACCCGTGCAAACGACGACGACGTCGAAGTCGGTGCTGATCTGCGGAACGTCTTCGCTCTTGATCTCGCGATATTCGATCTTGCCGCCACGAGCGAGGAAATCTTCCATCAGCCGCGGCTGGTAGATGCGATAGTCGATCGCACGGCTCGGAGCGTGCAGGTCGCCGTAGAAGCGCAGCGGCTGCGGCTGCGTGCCGATGTAGTAGTAGTGACCGAAGTAGCCCCACTTTTCGCCCGGCCAGTGATTGACGCCGAGTTCTGCTTCGCGCTCACAGGTCACCGCATGGTGGGCAACCGTGTTGAGCAACCGCATGCCGGCATATTCTTCGGGCTTGCGGTCGGTGAAGATGGTCACGTCGACGTCGTGCTGGCGCAGATAGAGGCCCAGGTGGAGGCCCGCGGTGCCAGCGCCGATGACACCGATCTTTTTGCGACTCATGGTTTCAGCTCTCCTCTGAAGGGCTTTGTGTTTTCGACTGTATGAATCGATTTTGAGGAAAAGCTATTCAATCGGAAACAGCGCCTGTAGATTAATACTTATTCCAATTTGGACTGAATAAAATGGACGCCGTTCAGAGCTACACCGCCTTCGTGCGAGCCTGCGAGTCCGGCAGTTTTTCGGCGGTCGCTCGGGAGCTCGGCACCTCGCAATCTGCTGTCAGCAAGCAGATCGCGGCGCTCGAACGCGACGTGGGCGTGCAGTTGTTCGCGCGCACGACCCGGCGGCTGACGCCGACGCCCGAAGCGCAGACCTTGTACGAGCATGCCCGACAGTTGCTGGACGTGATCGACAGCCTGCGTGCGACCACCAATCGACAGGCCTCGGCATCCGGAACCTTGCGCATGAGCATGCCGGGTTCGTATGGGCGACATCGGATCTGCCCGTTGCTGCCGAAGTTTCTGGAACTCAACCCGGAAGTGCGGCTGGAGATCACCTTCACCGATCAGGCCATCGATCTGGTGGAGGAAGGGCTGGAGCTTGGGCTGCGTGTCGGCCAGCTGGCTTCGAGCTCGCTGATGGCTCGCCCGATCGGCATCGCCGAGCAGGTGCTGGTCGCCAGCAAGGCTTATCTGAAGCGCTACGGCCATCCGGAGAGCCCGGCGGACCTGTCGGAGCTGCCCTGCATTCTGTATGGACGAGGCGAGCGCTGGGCGCGCTGGGAGTTCGAATCGGAGAACGGGCGCCACGCGGTCGAGGTCACCGGCCCCGTGCGCGCGAACGATCCGGACGTGATGCGCGATCTCGTGCTCGACGGAATCGGCATCGGCCTGATTCCGGATTGGGTCGTCGCAGACGACCTCAAGGCCGATACCGTCGAAGCCTTGCTGGGCGACTATTACCCGCGTCCGCTGCCGGTCAACATCGTGTACCCGCAGACGCGCTTCCTGTCACAGCGAGCGCGCAGCTTCATCGATTTCGTGATCGCGGAGCTGCGCGCCAGGCGTTAAGCGACTCCGCGCAGCCGGTGGCCGCGCGGAGTCGTTGCCCAAGCTCAGGCCAGAAGAACGGTGATGACCTTCTCTTCGGTGTAGGCGTCGATGCCGGCGGCGCCGCATTCGCGGCCGATGCCGCTGGTCTTCATGCCGCCCCAGGGCAGGCGCGCGTCGATCGGCGCCCAGCAATTGACCCCGACGGCCCCGGCCTGCACGCCCTGAGCGATGCGATGCGCTCGCGGCAGGTTCGAAGTCCAGATCGTCGCCGCCAGGCCGTAGCGCGAATCGTTGGCGATCCGCAGCGCGTCCTCCTCGGTATCGAACGGAATCACGGTCGCCACCGGGCCGAAGATTTCGTCCCGTGCGATCGACATGCCGTTATGTGCATCGGCGAAGATCGTCGGCTGCACGAACCAGCCCTTGACGTGCTCGGACTCGCCGCCGGCCAGCAGCGTGGCGCCTTCTTCGATGCCCTGGCGGATGTATCTGTTGACGCGCTCGAACTGTCCCTTCTTGGCGACCGGCCCCATCTGCACGCCGTCTTGCGTCGGATCGCCGACCTTGATGCTCTTGGCAGCGGCCGCCAGCATGCCGGCGAACTTCTCTGCGACCGAGCGCTGCACGAGCACGCGCGTACCGGCTGCGCAGACCTGACCCTGGTTGAAGAACACGCCCATCGCGCAGCCTTGCGCGGCGGCTTCGAGCGACGCGTCTTCGAACACGATCTGCGGGCTCTTGCCGCCGAGTTCGAGCGAGATGCGCTTGAACAGCGGCCCGGCGACGCGCTGAATCTCGGCACCGACTTCGGGCGAACCCGTGAAGGTGATCTTGTCGACGCCCGGATGCGTGCAGAGCGCCTTGCCCACCACCGCGCCGTAGCCCGTCACCACGTTGACGACGCCGTCCGGGAAGCCGGCTTCCTTGCACAGCCTGGCCAGATGCAGGGCCGAATGCGGCGTTTCTTCCGACGGCTTGATGACGACGGTACAGCCTGCGGCGAGTAGCGGACCGACCTTCCAGGCCGTGATCATGAACGGCGTATTCCACGGCGTGATCGCACCGACGACCCCGACCGGAACTCGCTGCGTGTACGACAGCGTGGGCATGCCCATGTAACCCGGAGTCGGAATCGTGCGGCCTTCGATCTTGTCGGCCCAGCCGGCCGAGGTGCGATAGGTTTCGATCGCGTTCGGCAGGTCGAGCAGGCGCGGTTCGATCGGCACGCGGCCGATGCAGCCGGCATCCATGTCGGCGATGAGATCCGCGTCGCGCGCGATCAGCTCGGCTAGGCGGTAAATCAGCTGCCCGCGCTGCGAGCCGTTCAAGCGGCGCCATTCGCCTCCGTCGAACTGTGCGCGGGCTGCTTTCACCGCGGCGTCGACGTCGTCGGCCGTGCCTTTTGCCGAGGTCGCGATGAGCTTTTCGGTGGCCGGGCTCAGCAAGTCGAAACGACCGCCGTCGGAAGCAGGAACTTCCTTCCCGCCGATGTAGTGCTGCAAGTGGGTTGTATTGGACGAAGCAGTGTCGGCGGTCATCGCGAGCTCCTGATGAAGGATGCAGAAGGATTGGTAGGCGCAGCCGCGCATCACGGCCAGCGCCGGCCGCACGAACTTCGAATGATTGAAGCCATGGCGAACAAGCGCGACGGCGCTTGCCGTCAGGGAATCGCTGATCGAGCGGCTGCACTCCGCATCTCGCTTGATCAGAGCTTCCTGAGAGATGGCTGGTCGCGGCGTTCTCCTCCGCCCATTCGTCGTGCAGCCGCTTCGAGATTACGAAGTGCGTCCGCACTGCCGCTCGGCTGCCAGTGCAAGATGCCTCGCCGTGCGTGCAAGGCATTCTTCACAGCCGTTCGCTCAGAGACGCTCGATGATCAGCGCGAGTCCCTGGCCGACGCCGATGCACATCGTGCAAAGGCCGTAGCGTCCATTGCTGCGCTCGAGCTGGGCGACCGCGGCACCGACCAGGCGAGCACCGGATGCACCGAGCGGATGGCCGATCGCGATGGCGCCGCCGTTGGGATTCACCTGCGGCGCATCGTCCGGCAAGCCCAGCGCGCGCGTCACCGCGAGCCCCTGGGCGGCGAATGCCTCGTTGAGCTCGATGACGTCGAGCTGGCCGACCGAGAGTCCTGCTTTCGCGAGTGCCTTCTTCGTCGCAGGAGCTGGAGCGAAGCCCATGATGCGGGGCTCGATGCCGACCGCGGCACTGGCGACGATGCGGGCTCGCGGGCGCAGGTTGTTCTTCCTGAGCGCCGCTTCCGAAGCCAGCAGCACCGCACTGGCGCCGTCATTGACGGGCGAGGCGTTGCCGGCGGTGACCGTTCCATCCGGGCGCACGACGCCCTTGAGCCTGGCAAGCGCTTCCAGCGTGGTTTCCGGGCGCGGCGGCTCGTCTCTCGACAGCACGCGCGGATCGCCCTTCTTCTGCCGCACCGACACCGGCGTGAGCTCGTTCTCGAACACGCCTTGTGCAAGCGCCTGCGCATAGCGCTGCTGGCTGCGAAGGGCGAACGCATCCTGGTCCGCGCGCGCGATCTTGAACTCGGCGGCGACGTTCTCGGCCGTCTCCGGCATCGAGTCGATGCCGTACTGCGCCTTGATTAGCGGGTTCACGAAGCGCCAGCCGATCGTGGTGTCTTCGATCCTGGCCACTCGGGAGAACGCCGAATCGGCCTTGCCCATCACGAACGGCGCGCGGCTCATGCTCTCGACGCCGCCGGCGATCACCAGATCGACGTCGCCGGCACGAATGCCGCGCGCCGCCATGATCACCGCATCTAGGCTCGAACCGCACAGGCGATTGATCGTGGTGCCCGGAACGTTATGCGACAGCCCCGACAGCAATACCGCCATGCGCGCGACGTTGCGGTTGTCTTCGCCGGCCTGGTTCGCGCAGCCGTAGATCACGTCGTCGAGGCTCTCCCAATCGACGCCCGCATTACGCGCGAGCAACGCGCGGATCGGAATGGCGCCCAGATCGTCGGGCCGCACATCCGCGAGCGCGCCGCCGTAACGGCCAAAAGGAGTTCGCACGGTGTCGCAGATGAAGGCTTCCGACATGATCCTGATCCTTGCTGTTTCTAAATTAGGCGGCGGCGGTTGCCGGCGCTTCCTTCGGACGCCTGTCGATCACGTGCCTGGCCTTGCCGGCCGAACGTTCGAGCGTCTGCGGAGGGTTGATGTCGACCTTCACGCTGATGCCGACGTAGGTCTTGACGAGGTGTTGCAGCTTGCCGCACAGGTTCTTCGACCCATCGACGCCGATCTCGCGCGCGGCATCGCACAGCTCGACGCTGACCTTCACTTCGTCGAGATGACCGTTGCGGCTGACTTCGATCAGATAGTGCGGCGCGAACTCCGGGCAGCGCAGGATCAGTTCCTCGATCTGCGTCGGGAACACGTTCACGCCGCGAATGATCAGCATGTCGTCGGAACGGCCGGTGATCTTGCCCATGCGGCGCATCGAGCGCGACGTCGGCGGCAACAGGCGCGTGAGATCGCGCGTGCGATAGCGAATCACCGGCAGCGCTTCCTTCGTCAGCGAAGTGAACACGAGTTCGCCTTCGGAACCGTCCGGCAGCACTTCGCCGGTGACCGGGTCGATGATTTCGGGATAGAAGTGATCCTCCCAGATCACCGGGCCATCCTTGCTTTCGACGCACTCGCTCGCCACGCCAGGGCCCATGACTTCCGACAAGCCGTAGATGTCCACCGCGTCGATGCCGGCGCGCTGCTCGATCTCCTGGCGCATCGCATTGGTCCACGGCTCGGCGCCGAAGATGCCCACGCGCAGGCTGCTCGCAGCCGGATCGAGCCCCTGGCGCTGGAACTCCTCGATGATGTTGAGCATGTACGAGGGCGTGACCATGATGATGTTCGGCTTGAAGTCGCCGATCAGCTGCACCTGTTTCTCGGTCTGCCCACCCGACATCGGCACCACGGTGCAGCCCGCGCGCTCGGCACCGTAATGCGCACCGAGTCCGCCGGTGAACAGGCCGTAGCCGTATGCGATGTGGACCGTGTCGCCCGGACCGCCACCGGCGGCACGGATGCTGCGCGCAACCACCTCGGCCCAGTTGTCGATGTCGTTCGCGGTGTAGCCGACCACGGTCGGCTTGCCCGTCGTTCCGCTCGAAGCGTGCAGACGCACGATGCGATCCTTCGGAACGGCGAACAGGCCGAACGGGTAGTTGTCGCGCAGATCCTTCTTGGTCATGAACGGGAACTTGGAGAGATCCGACAGGCTCTTCAAATCATCCGGCGAAACGCCCACAGCGTCGAAGCTGCGGCGATAGTGCTCGACGTTGTCGTAGGCGTGACGCAGCGACCATTGAAGCCGGCGCAGCTGCAGCGCAGCGATCTCGTCACGGCTTGCGGTTTCGATACGATCGATCTCGCGCTTGCGAGGGATTTCCAGTGCACCCAGCATGATTCCTCCTCCCGTCCGAATGCCTCTTGGGCTCGGTTAGAACTTTCGCCCGGCTGCGTCACCACCGCTTGGCGCGGCGTGCACGCAGCTCGCTATGCGTGCATTCCGCTAGTTCGCAACCGTTCCGGTTTCGAGCGGAATGACTTCGCCCTTGATGCGGTGCGAACGGCCACGGAACAGCGCCACCAGTTCGCCTGCGTCGTTCGTCACCGTGACGTCGTAGACGCCCGTGCGCCCAGGCAGGGCGCGCTCTTGCGCAACGGCAGTGAGCAGTTGTCCGGCCATCGCAGGACGCAGATAGTCGATCGAGCAGCCGGCGGCGACGGTGGCCTCGTTACGGCTGTTGCAGGCGAACGCGAATGCGCTGTCCGCCAGGCTGAAGATGAATCCGCCATGGCAAGTCAGATGGCCGTTGAGCATTTCCGGCTTGACCTTCATGGTGACGGTCGCCTGCCCTGCGGCGGCCTTCGATATCTGCATGCCGAGATGGTTCGATGCGGCGTCCCGCTCCATCATCGCACCGACGACGATCTCCGCTAGGCGACGTCCTTCGGGGTTCTCTTGCTGCTGCATGGCTCTCCTCTTTATTTTTTGACGAATTCTTTTGGGTCTCACGCCGGCTCTGCTGCGGCCTTGAATCTCGATTGCCTCAGCCGCGGCGATGCTCGATAGCGTGGCTCGCGGTAAAACTCGAACAGGTGATCGAGCACTGCGAGTACGCGTTGCGGCCCGATGGATTGGGCCCATTCGAGCGGGCCTTTCGGATACGCCACGCCGGCACGCATCGCGATGTCGACGTCCTGTGCCGAGCAGACCTGCTGATGCACCGCGTCGTTGGCTTCGTTCGCGAGCATCGCGACGATGCGCATGACGGCCAGGCCCGGCGTATCGCTCAAGCGAGACACGGTCAGCCCTGCGCCCTGCAGCAGGCCCAGAAGCTTTTCGTACGCGCCGTCGGCGCATTGGTCAGCTTTTGCGATCGCGACTCGCGTCGCCGATTCCGGCGCCAGCATCAGGTCGACGACGACGCAGTTCGGCAGCTGCACGTCCCCGGCGAGTGCCGAAGCGGTTCGCCCGTCGGTGACGAACAGGAAGGCATCGCCGACCGCCGCAATCGCGTTCGCCGGCCCTTCGCCGGCCATCCGCTCGAAGGCGACAGCGTGCTCATCCAGGCGCTTCGCGAGCGCCGAGCCGGTCGGCGATCCGGTCCAGACGATCGCGCCGGAAGGAACTGCCGCGTCAGGCTCGTGATCTGCAACTTGTGTCGGCGCACCTTCGCGATAGTCATAGAAGCCCCGACCGCTCTTGCGGCCGAAAAAGCCCGCCTGCACGAGGTCGAGCTGGAGCAGCGAAGGCTGGAATCTCGGGTCGCCGTAGAACGCATCGAACACCGAGCGCGTGACCGCGTAGTTCACGTCATGGCCGATCATGTCCATGAGTTCGAACGGGCCCATGCGGAAACCGCCCGCTTCTCTCATCACCGCATCGATCGTGGCGCAACCCGCAGCGCCTTCCTGCAGCAGTCGAAGGCCCTCTGCGTAATAAGGGCGCGCAACGCGGTTGACGATGAAGCCCGGCGTCGAACGCGCATGCACCGGCTTCTTGCCCCAGGCCAGCGACAGCGCATAGATCTGCTCCGCAACGGCCGCAGCCGTCGCAACGCCCGAAACCACTTCGACGAGCGGCATCAGCGGCGCCGGATTGAAGAAGTGCATGCCGACCAAGCGCTCAGGCCGCTTCAAGCCGGTGCCGATGGCGGTCACCGAGATCGACGAGGTATTGGTCGCCAGGATCGCGCCGTCGCCGACCATCGCTTCGAGCTTGCCGAACAGCTCTTGCTTGACCTTCAGATCCTCGACGATCGCCTCGACCACGAGCTCGCATCCGCCCAGGTCTTCGAGCGCGGAGGCCGCTCCGAGCCGGGACATGATCTGCTCGAACGCCTCGGGCTCGAGCCGGCCTTTGTCGACCACGCGGCGCAAGGTCGAGCGGATGCCGTCGACGGCGTGCTCGGCCGCACCGGCGCGTGCGTCGTACAGCAGCACGCGATGCCCAGCCGTCGCCGCGACCTGGGCGATGCCCGAGCCCATCGCACCGGCACCGACGACGGCGACGCCGACTCTCGGGGCGTTCGCTGCATTGGACGCCACGGTCATTCCCCGACGAACCGCGGCGGCCGCTTTTCCAGAAACGCCGCGACGCCCTCGGCGTAATCACGGCTGTAGCCGAGTTCGCGCATGGCATCCCGCTCCAGCACGAGCTCTTCTTCCAGCGTCGTCGAGAAGCTGCCATTGATGAGCTGCTTGGTGCGCGCCAGACCGAGCGTCGGTGCCTGTGCGAAGTGGCGCAGCAGCGACTCGGCTTCATCCTGCAGCTTGTCGTCGTCGACGACTTTCCAGATCAGCCCGATGTCCTGCGCCTGTTCGGCCGGGACCTTGTCGCCGAGCATCGCCAAGCCCATCGCACGGGCACGGCCCACCAGGCGCGGCAGGAAGTGCGTGCCGCCGGTATCCGGAATCAGGCCGAGCTTGCAGAACGGCTGGATGAAGCTGGCCGAGCGTGCCGCGATCACGATGTCGCAGGCGTAGGCGAGATTGGCGCCCGCGCCCGCCGCGACGCCGTTCACCGCGCATACGACCGGCAACGGCAGCGCCTTCAATGCGAGCACGAGCGGCGCATACCAGCGCTCGACCGACTCGCCGAGATCGACCGCGGCTCCGCCCGGTGCGACGGCTCGATCACCGAGATCCTGCCCGGCGCAGAAGCCACGGCCGGCACCCGTCAGCAGCAGCACGCGCACGCTGCGATCGGCTTTGACCTTGTCGAGAGCTTCACGCACTTCCTGATGCATCGCCACCGTGAAGCTGTTGAGCTTGTCGGGGCGATTGAGCGTCAGCCGGGCGATGCCCGCTTCGATGGAGAATCGAATGTTCTCGTAGCTCATACGGTCTCCACCCTGGGCGCCTTTTCCACCATCGTCAGCACGTCGTACTGCGCGACGACCTTGTCGTCCTGATTGGTGACCACGGCGTCCCAGCGCACTTCGCCGTAGTTCTCGGTGATGCGCGGGTTCTTCTGCTTGCAGGTCAGCACGACCTTGAGTTCGTCTCCGGGTAACACCGGGGTCAGGAAGCGCAGGTTGTCGACGCCGTAGTTGGCGAGCACCGGGCCCGGGTTCGGCTCGACGAACAGGCCCGCCGCGATCGACACGATGTAGTAGCCGTGCGCCACGCGTCCGCCGAAGAACGGATTGGCCTTGGCGGCGGCTTCGTCCATGTGCGCGTAGAAGGTATCGCCGGTGAAGTGGGCGAAGTGCTCGATCTCTTCGAGCGTCACCTTGTGCGAGCCCGTCTTCACGCAATCGCCGAGCTGGAGTTCGTCGAGGTTCTTGCGGAACGGATGCACGCCCTCAACGCGGTTCGCGCCCGTGATCCAGCGATCGGTGATGCGGCTCAGCGTCTCGGGCGAACCCTGCAGCGCGGTGCGCTGCATGTAGTGCATCACGCCGCGAATGCCGCCCATCTCTTCGCCGCCACCGGCACGACCCGGACCGCCGTGCACGAGCACCGGCAGCGGCGAACCGTGGCCGGTCGATTCCTTGGCGCTGTCGCGATTCAGGATCAGCAGGCGGCCGTGATAGGCCGCTGCGCCCAGCACGACTTCACGGGCGAAATCGTTGTCGTAGGTGACCAGCGAACCGACGAGGCTGCCTTCGCCGCGACGCGCCAGGTCGATCGCGTCTTCCGCGGTCTCGTACGGCATCAGCGTGGCGACGGGACCGAAGGCTTCGACCTCGTGCACGACGGCATGCTGCTTCGGCTCCGCGCAACGCAGCAGGATCGGCGGCAGGAACGCGCCGATTGCGGCATCACCGCCGGTGACGGAGAAATTTTCGAGATCGCCGTAGACGATCTCCGCGCCCTGCTGCAGCTCGCGGACGCGAGCACGCACTTCATCGCGCTGCGCAAGGCTCGCCAGCGCACCCATGGTGACGCCTTCGACGGAAGGATCGCCGAGCACGACCTTCGACAGGCGCTTGCTCAAGGCCTCGGTGACCGTCTCGATCAGCGGCCTGGGCACGAACACGCGGCGGATGCAGGTGCACTTCTGGCCGGCCTTGCTCGTGAGTTCGCGCGCCACTTCCTTGATGAAGATCTCGAACTCGGGCTGGTCCGGTGTCGCGTCCGGGCCGAGCATCGAGAAGTTCAGCGAATCGGCTTCCATGGTGAAGCGAACCGAGTTGCGCAGGATCACCGGATGCGACTTGAGCTTGCGCCCGGTCGAAGCCGAGCCGGTGAAAGTCACGACGTCCTGCGATTCCAGATGCTCGAACAGATCGCCCACGCTGCCGCAGATCAGCTGCAGCGAGCCTTCCGGAAAGATTCCGGAGCCGATCATGTCGCGGAACATCAGCTCGGTGAGATACGAGGTCTGGCTCGCCGGCTTGACGATGGCCGGAACCCCGGCCAACAAATTCACCGCAAGCTTTTCGAGCATGCCCCAGCAAGGGAAATTGAATGCGTTGATGTGGACGGCGACACCTTGCAACGGCGTGCGAATGTGCTGGCCGACGAAGCTTCCGTTGCGCGAGACGATCTCGGGATTGCCGTCGATGATGAAGCTCGCGTTCGGCAGCTCCTTGCGACCTTTGCTCGAGAACGCGAACAGCGTGGCGATGCCGCCTTCGATATCGACCCAGGAGTCCGCGCGCGTTGCCCCGGTGGCTTTCGAAAGCTCGTAGTAGGTTTCCTTGCGCTCTGCCAGATACTGCGCAAGCGCCTTGAGCTTGAGTGCGCGTTCGTGGAACGTGAGCTTGCGCAAGGCCGGACTTCCGACCTTGCGGCCGTGCGCGAGCATCGCGGCAAAGTCGATGCCTTTGCTCGAAACCGTCGCCACCGGAGCACCGGTGATCGCATGACGAACCGTCTCTCCGCCTTCACCACTGCGCCACTGGCCGGCCGCATAACTCTGCAATTGCATGTGATTCTCCTGGTCTTCGGTCGAGCTCAGCAGCTCTTGAACTGGGGTTTGCGCTTTTCGAGAAACGCAGTCATGCCTTCGCGCCGGTCATCGAGCGCGAAAGTGGATTCGAACGCGGCCTGCTCGAACGCGAGGCCTTCGGACAACGAGGTTTCGAACGCCTGATCGACGGCCTGCCGAGCCAGGCGCACCACCGGCGGCGACAGCTCGGCGATCGCGGCCGCCACTTTCAGCGCCTCGCCGACGAGATCCGCGAGCGGCACGATGCGCGAGACCAGCCCGCAGCGCTCGGCTTCGGCGGCATCGATCATCCGTCCGGTCAGCACCATCTCCATCGCCTTGCTCTTGCCGACGAGGCGGGTCAGCCGCTGCGTGCCGCCGGCGCCCGGAATGGTGCCGAGCTTGATCTCGGGCTGGCCGAAGCGGGCGTTGTCCGCCGCGAGAATGAAGTCGCACATCATCGCGAGCTCGCACCCCGCTCCGAGTGCGAAGCCGGCGACGGCCGCGATGATCGGCGTCTTGCCGATGCGCAGCTGATCCCAGGCGCCGCGCAGCTCGGTCGACGCCGCAACCTCCTTCGGCCCCCAAGTCGCCAACGTCTTGACGTCGGCGCCCGCGGCGAACGCCTTCTCATCGCCGGTGACGACGGCCGCTCCGATTCGCTCGTCCGCCTCGATCTCGACGAGCGCGCGGCGCAGCTCTTCGCGCAGCGGCAGCGAAAGCGCATTGAGCGCCTCCGGCCGGCGCAGGCGGATCAGCGCGACCTTGCCGATGGTTTCGAGCGAGAGCAGTTCGTAAATCACTCAGCTCTCCTGATCGAAGTCGAGGACGAGTTCGTCGGTGATCGGGTAGCTCTGGCAGGTCAGGATGAAGCCACGCGCGACTTCGTAGTCTTCCAGGGCGAAGTTGACGTCCATGTCGACTTCGCCCTTGGTCATCTTGCATCGGCAGGTCGAGCAGACGCCGCCCTTGCACGAATACGGCAGCTCGACGCCTTGTTCCAGCGCCGCATCGAGAATGGTTTCCCTGTTCTTCTCGATATGAAGCTCACGCGTTCTTCCGTCCTGGATCAGCGTGATCTTGCATTGCTGCGTGCCCTTGGCCGTGATCGCCGATGCTTTTCTCGGCAGCTTCGGCATCGCGCTCGCGAACAGCTCCATCTTGATCGAGGGCTTCGGAACGCCATGCGCCATCAGGCTTTCGGAGACCGCTTCCATCATCGACTGCGGGCCGCAGATGTAGGCGACGTCGATGCCCGCCGGATCGATCCAGCGATCGAGCAGCTCGTCGCACTTCCGGCGATCGATGCGGCCGTTGAACAGCTCGATGTCCTGCGATTCGCGGCTCAGCACGTAGACCAGGTTGAACCGGGTCATGTACCGGTCCTTCAGGTTCGCGAGTTCTTCCTTGAAGATCACGCTCGACGAGGCGCGGTTTCCGTAGAACAGCGTGAACCGGCTGTTCGGCTCTTCCTTGAGCGTGGCCTTGATGATCGACAGCACCGGCGTGATGCCGCTGCCCGATGCAAACGCCACGTGGTGCCGCTCCGTCTCGGGCGCGAGCGGCACATTGAAGTGGCCCGACGGCTCCATGCACTCGATCACGTGACCGGGCTGCAGCTCGCGGTTCGCCCAGGTCGAGAACAAGCCGTCTTCGACTCGCTTGATCGCGATGCGCAACGTGTTCTCGTACGGAGCGGAGCAGATCGAGTACGAGCGCCGGATCTCCTCGCCCTCGAACTTCGACTTGAGCACCAGGTGCTGGCCTTGCACGAAGTGGAAGTGCTCCCGGTTTTCCTCGGGCACGTCGAAGGTGACGACGACCGCGTCGCGGGTCTCGGGCTTGCAGCTGGCGACCCGCAGATGATGAAACTTGCTCATGGATTGTTGAACGCCTAGTGGCATTTGAAATAGTCGAAGGGCTCGAGGCAATCGAGGCACCGATACAGCGACTTGCACGGCGTCGAGCCGAACTGGCTGGTCAGCTGCGTGTGTTTCGAACCGCATCGCGGACAGGCGATCTGCAGAGGCTTTTCGCGAGAAGCGCGAAGCCGGCTGATGTCGACGATGCGCTCGTTGGCAGCGAGTCCAACCGGCGGGGCTATGCCGTACTCACGCAGTTTTTCGCGCGCCTGCGGCCTCAGCCAATCCGTGGTCCAGGCCGGCGCGAGCTGAATCCGCACCCGAACATCGCGCACGCCGTGATCGTGCAATGCCTTGCTGATGTCGTCCGAGATCACCTCCGTCGCCGGGCAACCGGAATACGTCGGCGTCACCGTCACCAGGCATTCGTCGGTTTCGCGTCCACTCCACTGCACGTCGCGGACGATGCCCAGATCGAGCACCGACAGCACCGGAATCTCCGGATCAGGAACCGATTCGAGCCAGGCCCAGACCTGACGCACCGCCGGCTCGCTTGCCGTCTCGGAGGACATCGCGCACTACCATGCGGCGCCAGGATGGGCGCGGTGCAGGACCTGCATTTCGGCGAGCAGATAGCTCAAGGCCTCGGTGTGCCGCCCCTGCTTGCCGCCCTTGTGCATCCAGGCTTCGGCCGGCGGCATCCTGAGGGTCGCTTCGTCGAGCACGGACTGGACGTACGACAGCCAGTCCGCACGCAGGCGCGCCGGATCGAAACCGATGTTCGATTCGGCGGCCGCGGCGTCGATGGCATCGGCAGTGAACATCTCGCCCGTATAGGGCCAGAGATCATCGACCGCGGACTGCATCATCGAGCGGCTGGTCGGCGTGCCGTCGCCGAGTCGAACCACCAGATCGCTGGTCCTGCGCAGGTGGTAGCGAACTTCCTTGGCCGCTTTCTGGGCGATCGCGGCGATGCGCTCATCCGACGACGAGACGAGCTTCTGCAGCGCCAGGTGATGCCAGGCGTCGAAGAAGAACTGGCGAACCAGCGTGTCGGCATAGTTGCCGTTGGGACGCTCGGCCAGCAGCAGGTTGGTGAACTGCTCGGGCGCGCGCAGATAGGCGAGATCGTCTTCGTCACGATCCGCGCCTTCGATTTCACCGGCAACCGTCAGCCACTGGCGCGCCTGGCCGAGCAGATCGAGCGCGGTGTTGGCGAGCGCCATGTCCTCTTCGAGGGCCGGGCCTTTTCCGCACCATTCGGAAAGGCGGTGGCTCAGGATCAGCGCGTTGTCGCCGAGCCTCAGCACGTAGCGAAATGTGTTGTCGGTCATAGTCTCCTCCGGCGCGCCGGCTGCTTCTGCCGTGCGCGGATGCGCGATTACATGTGCTTGACTTCTTCCGGCATCGGAAAGAACGTCGGGTGGCGATACACCTTGTTCGCAGCGGGCTCGAACAGGGCTTCGCGGTCGGTCGGATCGTTGGCGACGATGTCGTTCGATCGAACGACCCACAGGCTCACGCCTTCATTGCGGCGCGTGTAGACGTCACGCGCGTTGTTGATCGCCATCTCGGCGTCGGCGGCGTGCAGGCTGCCCACGTGCTTGTGCGCCAACCCGTGCTGGCTCCGGATGAAAATCTCCCAGAGCGGCCATTCTTTCCTGGTCTTCATGCTTGTCAGCCGTTGCTCTCGAACTCGCGTGAGGTGATCAGGCCGCAACGCCGGCGGCCTGCTGAATTTTCTTTTCGGAGTGCGCGATCAGCGCTTCGCGGAACCAGGCGCCGTCCTCATGCGCCTTGACGCGGGTCTTGAGCCGATCGCGATTGCAGGGGCCATTGCCCTTGACCACGTTGTAGAACTCTTCCCAGTCGATCTTTCCGAAGTCGTAGTGGCCGCGCTCGGCGTTCCATTTCAGATCCGGATCGGGAACCGTGAGACCCAGGTACTCGGCCTGCGGGACCGACTGGTCGACCATCTTCTGGCGCAGTTCGTCGTTGCTGAAGAGCTTGATGCCCCACTGCGCAGACTGCGCGCTATTGACCGACTCTGCGTCGCTCGGGCCGAACATCATCAGCGAGGGCCACCACCAGCGATCGAGCGCGTCCTGCGCCATCGCCTTCTGCTCGGGCGTGCCCTTGGCGAGCGCGATCATGATGTCGTAGCCCTGGCGCTGGTGGAACGACTCTTCCTTGCATACCCGCACCATGGCGCGTGCATAAGGGCCGTAGGAACAACGACAGAGCGGCACCTGGTTGATGATCGCCGAGCCGTCGACCAGCCAGCCGATCGCGCCCATGTCGGCCCAGGTCAGCGTCGGGTAGTTGAAGATGCTCGAATACTTGGCCTTGCCCGAATGCAGGTCGTCGACCATCTGGTCGCGCGAGACGCCGAGCGTTTCGGCGGCGCTGTACAGATAGAGCCCGTGTCCGGCTTCATCCTGGACTTTCGCCAGCAGGATCGCCTTGCGCTTCAGCGAGGGCGCGCGCGTGATCCAGTTGCCCTCCGGCAGCTGGCCGACGATCTCCGAATGGGCGTGCTGGCTGATCTGCCGGATCAGCGTCCGGCGATAAGCCTCGGGCATCCAGTCCTTGGCCTCGATCTTCACCCCGCGATCGATGCGCTCCTGAAACTCGCGATCTTCGGGACCGAGGTCTTCGAGATTCCGTACCCGGCTCAATCCGGTATCGACCAACTGTGCGTACATGGCTTGGCTCCTTCTGCTCGACCAGTGCCCGAGACGATATGATACGGATTATAAAGTGTCAACGATAATTCTGTAGTAGATTTGTTTTCAGACACACTACAACCCCATAGCGGCCGTTAACATGCTCGGAAGATTCGCAACGCAGGTAGGGAATGGCCGTCAAATACAAATCGATCGACGACTGGATCAAGCGCTATCTCAAGGAGGAGGAGCCGCGCTCCAAGTCGCTCATCGTGTCGGTGTTCGGCGACTCGATCGCCCCGTGCGCGAGCGGCGTCTGGCTCGGCGAACTCATCGAGCTGATGGAACCGTTCGACGTCAACGAGCGGCTGGTAAGGACCAGCAGTTTTCGCCTGATCGAGGAAGGCTGGCTCGAATCGATACGCGACGGCAGACGCAGCCGCTATGCGCTCACGTCGCTAGGCAAGCGCCGCTTCGCGCACGCCTACCGGCGCATCTACACGCCGCCGCCGAGCAATTGGGACGGGCGCTGGACGCTGGTCATGCTGACCAAGGCCGGCGTGGGCGCACCCGAGCGGTCCGAGCTCAGAAAGGAGCTCGAGTGGGAGGGCTTCGGTATGATCGCGCCAGGCATCTTCGTGCATCCGAGTGCCGACGTTCGCATGCTGGCCGAGATTCTCGACCAGCTCGAACTGCGCGAACGCACCATGGTGCTCAGCGTGGCCGATCTCAGCGAACTGTCGGCGCGGCCGATCGCGGAACTGGCCTCCGAATGCTGGAACCTCGAATCGGTGGCGCTCGAGTATCGCGAGTTCCTCAAGCGATTCGAGCCCGCCACCGGCTTGCTGACGTCCAAACAAGCCTCGCCCGAAATCTGCTTCGTCGTGCAGACCTTGCTGATTCACTCGTTCCGCCGCGTCAGCCTGCACGACCCTCGCCTGCCCGACAGCGTGCTGCCCGCGGACTGGCCGGGGCATGCCGCCTACGAGGTGTGCCGCGAGATTTATCGAAGCACGTTTCCTGGAGCGCAGGAGTTCGTCGTCACCAAACTCTCGGAGGTTTCCGAGCAGCCGGAACTGAGTCGGGACGTGCTGGCCCGCTTCGGAGGCTTCGCGCCGGTCTGATCCCGCATCGGCATTCGGGCCGATGCCTCGCAACGAGACGCGTGGTGATCGCATGCCGTCGCTGAGCGCGCGCGTCGCGCGCCGGGTGGTGGCGCATCCGGCGCTGCTCTATCTGCTGTTCGGCCTGATCACCGCATTCTTCGCCGCCGGCCTGCCGCGCGTCGTGCTCGAAACCGTGTTCTCCGACCTGCTGCCGCAGGATGATCCGTTCGTGCAGGTGTACCGGGATCATCCGAACTTCGGCAATCCGCTGACCGTTGCCGTGATGGTCCGGCGCAGCGACGGCGGCGATCTCTACAACACTGAGACGCTGGCGAAAGTGTGGCAGCTGACTCGGGACATCGACCTGATCACGGGCGTCGATCACGATCAGATCCTGTCGATCACCACCGAGCGCGCCCGGACCTCCGAGGCCACGCCGCTCGGCATCGACATGCGGCCGCTGATGGGCGGCCATCCGCCGCGAAGCGCCGAGGAACTGGCCGCGTTCCGGCTCCGCGTCGATCAGGCGCCGAAGGTGCGCGATTTCCTGATCTCGCGCGACGACAAGGCCACGCTGATCACGGCGACGCTGCTCGAACGCGGCACCGACTACGGCACCGTTTTTCGCGCCGTGCAGATGCTTGCCGATCAGGCGCGCGATGCCCATCACGAAATCTTCGTCGCCGGGCAGCCGATCCTGATCGGCTGGGTCTATCACTACGAAAGCCAGATGATCGCCATCTTCGCGGTCACGCTGGCTGCGCTGCTGATCGCCCTGGCGCTCTACACGCGCAACTGGGTCGGCATCCTGACGCCCATCGTCACCTCGAGCGTGGCCGCGATCTGGGCCTTCGGACTCGTCGGCTGGCTCGACATTTCGATCGAGCCCTTGCTGATGGTGGTGCCGCTGCTGCTGACCGCACGCAGCTTCTCCCACAGCGTCCAGTTCACCGAGCGCTTCTACGAGATCTATGCCGAACTCGGCGATCGGCGCAAGGCGGCGGAGCAAACGCTGACGGTCATGGCCGGCCCGTCGCTGCTCGGCATTCTGACCGACGTGCTCGGCATCATCGTCGTCTGCGCAGCGCCGATTCCGGCGATGGTGCGGCACGCGATCTTCTGCGGCATGTGGGCGGTCTGGCTGATTCCGACCGGCATCGTGCTGATCACCGTGCTGCTCTGCACCTTGCCGGCGCCGAAGAATGTCGAACGACTCGTTCGCCGCTCGACATCGAATGCACAACCGTTACACGAGCGAGTGCTCGGCTCCATCGCCAGGCTCACGCACGGCCGCCTCGCCCCTGCCTCGACGGTCGTCCTGGTGATCTTTTCGGCCGCCGCGATCTACACCGCCCACCAGATTCGCATCGGCAATCCGGTCGAAGGCAGCAACCTGCTCTGGGACGATTCGGCCTTCAACGTCGCGGTCAGAGCCATCAACGCGCACTTCCCGGGCGTCAACACGCTCGAACTGGTGCTGGAGGCGAAGAACCCGAAAAGTGAAGAATGGACCGCGCAGCAGGTCGACACCGTGCAAACCATGCGAACCCTGCAACGTTCGCTCGAAGCCGATGCGTTCCCGCCGCGGGCGACGCTGTCGTTCGCCGATTACCTGAGTGAGTCGAACCGCCTCTTCAACGGCGGCCATCCCGCCTGGTCGCCGCTGGACCCGCGTGCGAGCGCGATGGGAGCGGCCACCGTCGGTGCCTTGATGGGCGCGAGCGCCAAGAGCTACGGACACGTCGTCGATAGCGGGCTGCAGAACGCGACCGTCTCGCTGTGGTACGCCAACAACCGGCAGGAAACCGTCGATGCGGCGCTCGCATCGGCACGCAAGGCGATCGCAGCGGTCGGCGAACAGCACGAGAGTTTCCGCATCCGGCTCGGCACCGGCACGATCGCGCTGCAGGAGGCAGTCAATCGTGTGATCGAGCGGTATCACTTCGTGGTGATCGCGGCCGTCAACCTGTTCGTTTTCCTGCTCGCGAGCTTCGCTTATCGCTCGTTCGTCGCCGGCCTGTTGTTGCTGGTGCCGGTGAACCTGTCGAACGAGGCG
This sequence comes from Hydrocarboniphaga sp. FW305-C-57, assembly GCF_058783045.1. Taxonomy (NCBI): domain Bacteria; kingdom Pseudomonadati; phylum Pseudomonadota; class Gammaproteobacteria; order Nevskiales; family Nevskiaceae; genus Hydrocarboniphaga; species Hydrocarboniphaga sp. FW305-C-57. The sequence continues at coordinate 37,144 of NZ_JBYSYG010000014.1, forward strand.
CTCATCGCCGCGATGCATCTGCTCGGCGTCGGCCTCGACATCAACGCGATGATCGTCGCGGCGATCGGAGTCGGCGTCGGCATCGATTACGGAATCTATCTGCTGTCCCGAATCCGCGAAGAGCTGCATGCGAACAGTGGCGATTGGGCCGCGGCGATCACGGCGGCGTTGCACACCACCGGCAAGGCGATCCTGTTCACCGCCACCATCATGATGCTCGGGATATTGCCCTGGTACGTGATGTCGGACCTCAAGTTCGTCGCCGACATGGGCTTGCTGCTCATCGCGATCATGGGCATCAACATGCTGCTGTCGCTGATCGTGTTGCCCTTGCTGATCTGGTGGGTACGGCCGGGTTTTGCATTGCGCGGCGCCTAACGCTGGGCAGGCTCGGCGAAGGACCAGCTGAGCCGCACCTTGGCGGTGCCATCGAACAGCCCGAGCACGGTCGAGTTTCCATCCAGCGGCTGCGTCAGCTTGAGCACCGCCTCCTGGCTTCCGCTCGGCCTGTTCTTGCTCAAGGTATCGCCGACCCAGCGCATCAGCTCGTAGGGCGGCGGCAGATCCGATTCCCTCCGGTCGAGACCGCGGCCGGTCTTTCGCGTCGACGTTCCTCGCGGAGACGGCAGATAGGCATTCTCGACGTACATCGTGCCGGAACCCGTATCGAGCGTGATCGTATAGCGCCGGCACAGCGAGGCTTTCTCCTCGGCTGAGCCTTCGGTATTCGCAACCCAGTCCATCTCGAAAGGCTGCAACTTCTTGCGAGCGTGATCGAAGGCCTGTTCGCCGGCGAAGTGCGCCGTGTAGTTCAACCTCAGCTGGTTGCGGCAACCGGCAAAGCCGGTGAAGTAAAGCCACTTCCCACCCGGCGCTTCGAACGATTTCATGAACTGCTCGATTTGCGCCGGGGTGTTGTCCTGCAGCGCCGCGATCGCCGAAAACCGTTGCGGACTCGCGCTCGGGCAATCGACGCCGGGCAGACAGCTACCGCCAGCCTTCAACGATTCCGCACTGATCTCGGGCATGAGCGCGTTGCCAGACGGAAGACGCCCGCCGTTCTCCCGCTTGAGTTCGAGCAGCCCCTGGTAGGTGTAGAACTCGGACTTGATGCGCGAGCGCTTGTCGAGATCGGGGTCGAGCAGGTTCTGCGCGTAGAGACGACCATCCGAATGCAGCTGCGTCGTCAGCTCGTACCGCTGCTGGCTGCTGGCTTTGCTCCATTGCAGCTCGTTTTTCCAGGCCTGCGTGGCATCGACCGAGACGTTCAATTTCAGCTGCCGCTGCAGCGGAGCGGGCGACGCACCGTCGTGCATGCCCAGCAGCATTCCGCACATCAGCCACTTCTCTATCGCGCGCACCGCATTCTCCCGTTCATCGAGATGGCATATCGCGAGCGACGCGAAAGCCGAGACCTTCGCTGCGCGCATTGGGCGGATCGCCATCGCGATTGGTGACACGCAGCGTGGTCGCCGGATTGCCCCAGCCACCACCACGGTTGACGCGTTTGCGGCAATTGGCATCCGTCCAGGCCCGGCCGTCCGCCGGGGCGTTCGTGTAATCGCTGTGCCAGCAGTCGCCCACCCATTCCCAGACGTTGCCGAGCATGTCGTGCAGGCCCCAGGCATTCGGCGGAAACCGGCCCACGGGGGCCGCTTTCGCATGGCCGTCGTCGCAGTCCGACTGCCAATACCACTGCGGGTTTTCGCGATGTCCGGATCGGTCGAAACCATTGGCATGCGCGCAGACGCCATCGAGGCTGTTCCCCCAGGTGTATTGCGTCACCGTTCCCGCACGTGCTGCGTATTCCCATTCGGCTTCGCTCGGCAGCCGATAGCGCTGGCCGCTGCGCTGCGAGAGCCACGCCACGTAGTCCTGCACCTGTTCCCAGGTGACGTTTTCAATGGGCGCCGCCGTCAAGCTCGATCCGTCGGACCTGGCAGCCTTGCAGGCGCCTGCACGCTCGCATGCGAGCCATTGCTCGCGCGTGGTTTCGAACCTGGCGAGCGCGAACGCTGCAAGCCTGACTTCGTGCACCGGGGATTCGTATGCCGAGCCCACGCCGATCGCATCGCCCATCTGGAACCGGCCGGCAGGCAGCTCGATCATGATCGGCGAGTCCTTGCAGTCCCTGAAAGATTCCAGGGCTCCGCCCGTTCCGGATCCGATCGTTTGCCGTTCGCATCGATCCGTGTCCGGAGACGACTTGCCGACGATCTCGGCGGCGAATGCGGACGCAGAGAGCGAAGTCGCCAGCACGATGAGCACCCACAGCGGTTCGCACACAAACCTCACGGCGTGAATTCCACGTCGATGTGACCTTCCGCGCGCGCGCCGGCAGGGATCGGAAGCGGCTGCGACTTCCAGACCGCTTTCTCGATCGAGCTGGACAGCTGCTGATCGGTGCAGCTTGGAGCCGTCGCCACCGCGGTCACCACGCCGCCGCGCCGATAGGTGATCCTCAGCCTGCAGCGAACACGCATCGCCGCGTTGGGCGGCGGCAGCCAGTTCGCCCGAAGCCTGGACAGCAGCGACTCCGTCAGCTCTTCGGCTTCGGCAGCGGCACGCGCAATCGGCACCGGCGACGCAGCCGCGCGCTGCTGGGGCCCGGCCTCGGATTGCTGTCGTGCAAACGCGATCGCGCTCGGTTTCAGCGATTGCGAATCGATGGGTGGAGGCGTCGACCTCAAAAGCCGGTCGACATCGGCTGTCGATATCGACGGCGGGAGTATCTCGCCTTGCTGCAGTTCAGCAGACAACACCAGCGTGATCACGCTCTCCTTTGGCGGAGGAAGCATGGCTACGATCGGCATCAGGTGGCCCCATGCGAGTGCGCACGACAGATGGATCGCAAGCGCCCCGAACGCGCCGATCAGGCGCGTCGAATCGTCTCCACCGAGTGGTACCGGCATATCGGTTTCAGCAGGCCGCGGGCGGCGGAGCTCTCTCATCGAACAGGCTCCGCGCCCGGCCTGTGCCGACGCTTATTCGGCCGGCTGCTCTGCCGTCGCTTCTTCCGCCTCGGGCTCGAGCTCCACCGCCGCTTCCGATGCCGTGGCCCCGGCAGGCTGTCCATCGCCCGCGTCGATCACCTTGAGCTCGACGCGGCGATTGAGCTCGCGACCTTCATCAGTCTCGTTGTCGGCGATCGGCTGGGTTTCACCGAAGCCCTGGGACGTCATGCGCGACGGATCGATGCCGCGCTCGCCCAGGTAAGCCTTCACGGCGTCGGCGCGCCCTTCCGACAACTGCTGGTTGTAGCTGTCCGAGCCCCGCGAGTCGGTGTGTCCATCGACCTCGACCTTGATGTCGCCCCGCGCGTTGAGCTCATCGGCGACTTCGTCGAGGATGCTCCTGGCGTCCGGCGTCAGCGTGGCCTTGTTGAATTCGAACGTCACGCCGCGCAGCACGAGGGTGTCGCCGACCTTGCAGCCATCCAGGCTGATGCGCTGGCCGGGCTTCGGCGCTTCGCAAGCAGCGGTCGTTTCCGAAACCGGGGCTGGCGCGGCTTCTTCCGGAACATCCGAAGCGATCGGCTCCACCACGTTGACGGGTTCTTCAGCCTGCGGGGTTTCTTCGTGCCTGGCCTCGGGCTTGCCATCGAAATAGTAGCGCACGCTCAGCAGCGCCTCGTCGGCCTGGTAGCGGAACTTGAACTTCGATGCACTGCCGCTATCGCCGAGCAGATCGAACTTGCCCTTGTCGGTCTCGAAACGACGATAGTCGAGAGAGACGGCCCAGTTCGCGCCGATGTCGACCGTCAGACCGCCGCCATACTGATAAGCGAGGACTCCGTCGTGCTTGCTCAAGAAATCGGCGTTGTTGTAACCGGCATCGCGCAATGAAAGCTGCGCATAACCTGCACCGCCGCCGATGTACGGATGAATCCAGCTGCTCTTGAACAGATCGAACCACAGGTTCGCCATCGCGCTGTTGACGATCTCGCGCCCATGGACGTTGGTCGCAGCGCCACCCTGATTGCCGAACAATCCGGCCGGCGGTTGCACGAGGCTATCGAGATCGTTGCGCCGACGATCGAAGACCAGCTCCGTGCGCAGTCCGCTCGAAAACGCGTAACCACCGCCGAGCCCGCCGATCCAGCCGTCATCGAGCTCGACCTTCGCGAAATGGCCATCGCGGTTGACCAGGGTCTCATTGGCGAAGTCGATCTTGAAATTCTGCGACTCGGCGAACGTCGCGCCTGCGTTGGCACTCAGATACCAGCCATCACTTGCGACCGCCGCCGACGACGTAGTGCCTATTGCGACCAAAAAGCCTAGCTGTGCACCTATCGCCTTCTTTCCCTTGGACACGTGTCTCTCTCCTCTCCACATGGAAATACCTGTCCCGCCGAACTGGCGCGGACGGATCGATATGTATCTCTATTTCGTTATGATACATTTAAGTTGTGTTGTTGTTTAATATCGTATCAAAATAGATTCAAGGCGCAACTGCACCGGGCTCCAGCCGCTCGGGCACGCATCAACGAGGAGAGATTCGAATGGAGCAGTCCATCAGTTCGGGCGAGACGACGCGCTTCAAAGGCGCGCTGATGATCTTGGGCGCCGTTGCGGTCGGCGTCGGCAGTGGAGTCGGACTCAACTTCTTCCTGCCAGACCGGGCAGACCCGCTGTCGCGCACCGAGCGAACGCAGCACGAGGAACGAGCTGAGGCGCAAACCTCCTCGCCGGAAGCCGCCGCGACGGCCTCCGCACCCGAGCCCGCTGCCGCAGAACCTTCACCGGCGCCGGAAGCTGATGTCGCTGACGACTCCAGCTCGCCTGCATCGACCGAAGATTTCGCCTCGAGCGAACCGTATGCCGAACAAGCACTATCGACCGGCGAGAGCGAGCCCGGCGAGCAAGTGGCTTCGGACTACGGCTCATCCGAAGCGGAATCGACCGCAGAAGCGAGTGATACGCCTGCCGCCCATCATCAGGAGCGCCCCGCAGCGCCCGCTCGCGTTGCAAGCCGGACGGATCGCCCGGCTCCACCACCGGCCGCGCAAGTACTGCGCCCCTGGTGGAATGCGACATCCTCCGATCCGTTCGGCGTGCAATACGTCGGGCAAGTCGAAGGCCAACGTGCGGTGGCCGTTCTGTTTTCTCACGACGTCGGCAACCCTGGCGAACTCGGAAACGCGCTCAAGCTGGTCGACGAATCCGGCCAGGCGGTTGCAGGCGGCTGGAAGGCCGGCAATAACCCACGCCTGATCGTGCACTCCAATCTGAAGCCTGGACGTTACACGCTGGCCATCGACGGACAGCTCGCCAGCGCCTCAGGTCAGAGCCTCAGAACACCATTGCGCGGCCCTGTCTACATTCAGTGACGCGCTGATCCGTGCCTCGATCTCGACGCTTGCACGGCCTGCCAATTCAACTGCACTGAGCGCGAAGCCTCGCCGCATCGAACGATTTAATCTGGAGTCGACACGGTGGAATCTCCTCCTCCTCCACCGTTCGTCGCTCACCAAGGCTATTGGCGGACTTCGGTCCGCCATCTTTTTGCCTAGAAATGCTTGAATTTGGCATAAGGCACCCTGATGTGAATTCACGCAGAACTAAGCAGGCATAGGGCGCTCTGATCACGTAAAACTTGAGCAGGCGCCAGACTCCTCTTTAAGACGATCGAAGGGGGATGCCTAGAGTGCTATGCGTGGGGACGATTGGCAAGATTCGGCCAACTGCTGCACGGCAAGGAAGAAGTGGTCTATGCCGACGCGGGTTATACCTGCACAGACAAGCGGATTGTCCGCAAGAACCTGCAATGGAAGACCGCGGCACGCCGCGGCCGAATTCAGGCCATGCCAGAAGGCCGAAAGAAATAGGCTGCCGAGAAGGCGGAGAAAGCCAAGGCCTGCATTCGTGCTTTTGTCGAGCATCCCTTTCGGGTAATCAAGCGGCAGTTTGGCTACCAGAAGGTCCGCTTCAAGGGCTGGCGAAGAATACGGCACAGATCATCACGCTGTTTGCGCTATCGAATCTATGGATGATGCGTAAGCGGCTCCTGCCGGCCTCAGCGACATTGCGCCCGCGATTCGCCCATGGGGCGGCAAGGTAGCTGAGAAATGCGGCCAATCGGCGATTTCGTGCCGCTCGATGACGCCGAACGTGCAATGCAGCTCAATCCAGTATCGACTGCCTACGGATCGCTGCCATCGCGAGACTTATTCAGAGTCTCCCTAAGCATAAGCGCGCCATCAGGCAGGTCACGGTCGCCGATCTGCGCCTCCGCCTGGTGCTTGGCCTGGCGAAACGAGCAGACGTGATCGTGCTCCCGACGCTCTCAGCAAGCGAAGCCCGTTGCCGACCACCAGGAGACTTGCGCCCATGTCGGCAAAGACGGCCATCCACATCGAGGCGTTTCCGAAGACAGCCAGCACCAAGAATAGAGCCTTGATGCCCAGCGCCAGGGAGATGTTTTGCCAGAGCACTGCGTGGGTCTTGCGCGACAGGCGGATGGTGAATGGGATGCTGCGCGGATCGTCGTTCATGATCACGACATCGGCCGCTTCCATCGCCGTATCCGTTCCCATGCCGCCCATGGCGATGCCGATATCGGCTTTGGCAAGTGCCGGCGCGTCGTTGATGCCGTCGCCGGTCATCGCCGTCGGCCCGTATTTGGCAGCCAGCGATTCAATCGCCTGCAGCTTGTTCTCGGGCAGCAGGTCGCCGTAGGCATCCTCGATGCCGGCTTGGTCGGCAATCGTGCGCGCCGTCGCCGGGTTGTCGCCAGTGAGCATGACGGGCACTATCCCCAACGATTTCAAGTCCGATACCGCTGTGCGCGATGTCTCCTTGATCGTGTCGGCGACGGCGAAGAGCGCCAGCACGCCAGCCTCCGACACCAGCAGCGTGACGGTACGCCCCTGCTGCTCCTCGACGGCCAGCCGGGCTTCGAGTTCCCGGCTGCACTGCTTGCGCTCCTCGATGAGACGGTGATTCCCGAGCGCGTAAGAACGGCCATCTACCATTCCCTCGACGCCTCGTCCCAACAAGGCCTTGAAACCCGTCACCGCAACGCCTTCGCGCTTCAGCCCTTCGGCAATGGCCTTGGAAACCGGATGGTCCGAGCGGCCGGCAAGGCTGGTGGCCATCAGTGCGATCAAGTCCTTTGGCACGTCGGCGGCCAGCGATTCGAAGACAACCAGGCGAGGTTTGCCTTCCGTGATCGTGCCGGTCTTGTCGAGTGCGATGGCCTTGAGCTTGCGCGCCTCTTCGAGATACGTGCCGCCCTTGATGAGGACGCCGCGTCTGGCGGCGGCGGCCAGCGCACTAACCACCGTGACCGGGGTCGAGATCACCAATGCGCAGGGACAGGCGATCACGAGCAGCACCAGCGCCTTGTAGATCGCCTGCATCCACGTCCAGCCGGCGAGCCAGGGCGTGAGCAGAGCCACCGCCAGGGCCAGTACGAACACGCCCGGCGTGTACACCGCGGCGAAGCGGTCCACGAAGCGCTGTGTCGGCGCACGCGAGCCCTGCGCCGCCTCGACCGCGTGAATGATGCGAGCCAGCGTCGTGTCATTGGCGCCAGCAGTGACGCGGATTTCCAGTTCGGCCGCCTGGTTGATCGTGCCCGCGAAAACGGAATCGCCTAGGGTCTTGTCGACTGGGATGCTCTCGCCGGTGACAGGTGCCTGGTCGATGGCACTGGTGCCGGCGGTGACGACGCCGTCGAGCGGCACGCGCTCACCTGGGCGAATGCGCACAACCGCCTCCAGCGATACGTCGGTGGCTGCAGTGGCTTTCCAGCTGCCATCGGGCTGGTGCACATCGGCCTGTGCGGGCGCGAGTGCCATCAGGCTCTTGACGGCGTTGCGTGCGCGATCGAGCGAACGGGCTTCGATCAGCTCGGCAATGGCATAGAGCGCCATGACCATCGCCGCCTCGGACCACTGCTTGATCAGGAAGGCACCGGTCACGGCCACGGTCATCAGCGCCGTGATGTTGAGGCGGCCATGACGCAGCGAGTTGAACCCCTTTTTGTAGGTCTCCAGTCCCGACAGCCAGATCGCAGCGACCGCCAGTACTATCTCGCCTGCGGCCACCGCGGTGCTTTCGCCGCCCAGAAACGACAGCAGCTCTGCTGCGGTGGCCAAGGCGAGTGCCAGCAGCAGGCGCCAGAGTCCACCTGACACGCCCTGCAAATCGTGCAGGTCGGCCTCCTCGGCCGAGGCTTCAGCGTCCGGCGTTAGCGGTTGCGGCTCGAAGCCGGCGCCACGAATCGCCGACACCGCCTCCTTCACCACGACTTCCGGGGCGGTGATCGCGAGCGTTCGTGCACCGAGCTGAAAACTCAGCGACTCGATGCCGGCCACCGGTTCCAGCGTGCGCCGGATTTCTGATTCCTCAGAAGCGCAGTCCATGGTCGGGATGCGGAACTGCGAAGTGCGCGTGACACGGCGCGTCGAGGTCGAGGCGTTCATGCGGAGAACTCCGTGGGGCTGGCGAGCGGCGTGACACTGACGAAAGGCGGCTTGGGACGCTCCCTCCGGCTCATGCGGAACAAGCCCGGCAGAACCAGGAGCGTCAGCATGGTGGACGACATGATGCCGCCGATCACCACCGTGGCCAACGGCCGCTGCACTTCGGCGCCAGTGCCGCTGTTCAGGGCCATCGGAATGAAGCCCAGACTGGCAACCAGCGCCGTCATCAGCACCGGCCGCAAGCGCGTGAGCGCACCTTCGATGATCGCGTCCTCCAATGGCTTGCCCTGGTCCAGCAAGCTGCGAATGAAGCTCACCATCACCAGGCCGTTGAGAACTGCGACGCCGGACAGGGCAATGAAACCGACGCCAGCGCTGATCGACAGTGGGATGTCGCGCAGCCACAGTGCCAGCACGCCGCCGGTGAGCGCCAACGGCACACCCGAGAAGATCACCAGCGCATCGCGAAGATTTCCGAAAGCCAGTATCAGCAGGCCCAGGATCAGCGCCAGTGTTACCGGCACTACGATCGCCAGGCGCTGGCTGGCCGACTCCAGTTGTTCGAACGTGCCACCGTAGTCGATCCAGTAGCCGGATGGCAGCGAGACGCTCTCGATCACCGTCTGCGCATCGGCAACGAAGCTGCCGAGATCACGGCCCCGCACATTGGCCGTCACCACGATCCGCCGTTTTCCATCCTCGCGGCTGATCTGGTTCGGTCCCGGCGCAATGACCAGATCGGCGACCTCACCCAAGGGCACGGTACCGCCGCCCGGCAGGCTGACCGGTAGACGCTCGAGATTTCGCAAGTCGTTCCGCTGGGCCTCTGCCAATCGGACGACGATGTCGTAGCGGGCATCACCCTCGAACACTTCGCCCACCTCGCGACCACCCAACGCCGTCGAAACCACCGACTGCAGATCGGCCAGCGCGACGCCGTAGCGCGCCAGGGCCTCTCGCTTGGGCAGGACCGACAGCACCGGCAGGCCGGAAACCTGCTCGACCTTCACATCTTCGGCTCCCGTGACACCGCGCACGGCGCCAGCCAACTGATTGCCGGATCTGAGCAGCACGTCGAGGTCGTCACCGTAGAGCTTTACGGCAAAGTCCGAACGCACGCCCGAGATCAGCTCGTTGAACCGCAGCTGGATCGGCTGACTCAGCTCGTAGGCGTTGCCCGGCAGCTGTTCCAGTGCTTCCTGTATCTCGGCTTCGAGATCGGCCTTGGACTTCTTCGGATCAGGCCATTGATCGTGTGGCTTGAGCATGACGTAGCCGTCCGAGACGTTCTGCGGCATCGGATCGGTGGCCACCTCGGCCGTGCCGGTCCGCGCGAAGGCCGTGAGCACTTCCGGAAACTGCAACAGGCGCTGTTCGATCTGCTTCTGGAACTCGACGGATTGCGTCAAGCCCGTGGCCGGAATGCGCAGCGCCTGCACGGCGAGGTCGCCTTCATTCAAGTTGGGCACGAACTCACTGCCCATGCGGCTGGCGATCAAGCCGCAGGCAAGCACCAGCACCACGGCCCCGGCGACGAAAGCCCACCGCGCCTTGAGGGCGAAGCGCAGCAGCGGCGCATAACCGCGACGCGCCCAGTCCAGCGCGATGTTGTGCTTCTCGCGCACAGGCCCGCGGAACAGCAAGGCCACGCCGGCCGGCACGAAGGTAACCGACAGCAGTAGTGCGGCTGCCAGCGCCATCACTACCGTCTGCGCCATGGGATGAAACATCTTGCCCTCGACGCCTTGCAGGGCAAAGATTGGCAGGTACACCGCGGTGATGATGAAGACGCCGAACAGGCTCGGCCGGATGACTTCGGTCGTGGCGCTGTACACCGTTTCGAATCGCTCGCGCAGGTTGAGCGTGTGTGCCTGGCCACTGTCCGACAATCGCCGCAGGCAGTTCTCCACGATGATTACGGCGCCATCGACGATCAGGCCGAAATCGAGCGCCCCCAGGCTCATCAGGTTGGCCGACACGCCAGTCTCGACCATGCCCGTGATCGTCATCAGCATCGCGATCGGAATCACCGCTGCGGTCAGCAGTGCCGCTCGCAGGTTGCCGAGTAAGAGGAACAGCACCACGACGACCAGCAGCGCGCCTTCGAGCAGATTCTTCTGCACGGTGGCGATCGCTTTGTCGACGAGTACGGTGCGGTCGTAAGCCGGAACGGCTTTCACGCCAGATGGCAATGAAGTGTTGATCTTGTCGAGCTGTTGAGCGACAGCCTTGGCGACGGTGCGACTGTTGGCGCCCACCAGCATGACCGCAGTGCCGAGCACCGTTTCATGCCCGTCTCGCGTGGCTGCGCCGATACGCAGTTCCTTGCCCAGCGCCACCTCGGCGAGGTCCCCGACAGTGATCGGCAGGCCATCGCGCGTGGAGATCACGATGCGCCGCAGGTCGTCCAGGCCGGTGACCTGACCTGGGATGCGCACCAGCAGCTGCTCCTTGTTGCGCTCCAGATAGCCAGCACCTTGATTGGCGTTGTTGCGCTCGAGGGCCTCGGCGACCTGACCCATAGTGATACCGTAGGCGAGCAGTCGGCCGGGATCAGGCAGCACGTGAAACTGCTTGGCATAGCCGCCGATGCTGTTGACCTCGGTGACGCCCGGCACCTGTAGCAGCTGGGGCCGAATCACCCAGTCCTGCAACGAGCGCAGCGCCATCGCGTCATACGGCTTGCCATCCGCTTGGCGTGCTTTGGCATCGGCCTCTACGGTGTAGAGGAAAATCTCGCCAAGGCCAGTCGCGATCGGGCCCATCGCCGGTTCGACGCCTTCGGGCAGCCGGCTTCGGGCTTGCTGCAGCCGCTCGTTGACGAGGTTGCGAGCGAAGTACAGGTCGGTTCCATCGTCGAAGACAACCGTCACCTGCGAAAGTCCGTAGCGCGACAGCGAACGACGGTAGTCGAGGCCGGGCAAGCCGGTGATCGCGGTTTCGATCGGCACCGTGATGCGCTGTTCGACTTCGAGCGGCGTGTAGCCTGGCGCCTGGGTGTTGATTTGCACCTGGACATTGGTGATGTCGGGAACCGCATCGATCGGCAGGCGCTGGTAATTCCAGACACCCAGCGCGATCAGCGCTAGCATCGACGCCATGATGATGCCGCGCCGATGGATCGAAAATTGAAGGAGCTTCTCAAGCACTGCAGTGCCCTCCGGCAAATGCGGTAGAGCGACCGTCAGTGATCATGTTCGGCCTCTCCCTTGCCCAGCTCGGCCTTCAGCACGAAGCTGCCTTCGCCAACCACGGCGTCTCCCGCCTTGATGCCGTCGAGCACCTCGACGACGAGGCCATCGCTTCGGCCGACCTTGACCGGGCGCGAAATGAAGCCTTCGGGTGTCTCGACGAAAACCGAGGTGCCACCTTCGAGTTCCTGCAACGCAGCCGCAGGCACCACGAGCGCGGCGCTCGATTCGCCGATGGTGACTTCGCCGCGCACATACAGCCCCGGAGACCATGAGCCATCGGCGTTGTCGAGCAGAACCCGCGCGGTGAGGCTCTGCGTGTTCAAAGCACCCAGCGGCGAAACGAAGACGATCTTGCCTTCACGCACTGGCCCGCCATCGGCGGTCTGTACGCGTACCGCTTGGCCGACCTGCACGCGACCGCGATCGCGCGGGAACAGCGCCAGCTCCACCCAGACGGTGCCGAGGTCGGCGACCGTAAACAGTGGGGTCGACTCGGCCTGTTCGCCCGGATTGGTGGCGCGCTCGGTCACCATACCGCCAAGCGGACTGGTGATCGGATACACCTGCAGGCTCTCATTGCTTTCGACCGTCGCCAATGTCTGCCCCTGCCGGACGGTGTCGCCGATCTTGGCGCTGACGCTGCGTACGACGCCGGGAAAGCGCGCGGTGACACTGCGAATGCGTTCGGCGTTGGGTTTGACCACACCGTAAAGCGACAGCGTCTCGCGAATCGTGCCCGGCGCTGCCGGTGCGATTTCTAGCTGGGCAGCCTGTATCGCCTCGGGTGTGAGCTTGATTGCTTCGCTGTGCCCACCGGATTCGGAAACTCCGGCTTCGTGCTGGTCACCTTCCGAGTGACCCTTCTTTTCATCGTGTTTCTTGGATTGGGGATGACCCTTGGAATCGTCGTGAGCGTGGCCCTGTTCGTCCTGGTGGTCTTCGGGTGTCGACGAGCCGCAAGCAGCCAGCGACAGCAAGCTCGCCAACAGCGCGGGAAAAAGAATGAGATGGCGCATGGTGTGGTGTCCTTCAGCGACTCAGGCCGGTGCCGGTGAGTCGTTCGATTTCGATGAGGTTGAAGTGGTACTGCGCGGCGGCTTCGATTGCCTCGCGCTTGAGGTCCAGCATTTCGCGCTGGGCATCCACCAATTCGAGATAGCTGTAGCGGCCACGCTCATACGCATAGTCGGTATTGGCGAGGGCCGACTCCATGCGCGGCAGCGCTTGTTCGCGAATGAGCCCGACCTGCCGTTGCCGATCGAGCAATTCGCGGTAGTAACCGAATAGCTGGGTGCGCGCCTTGACCAGCGTGGCCTCGCGCTCGGCCGCAGCGCCGTCGCGACGAGCTTCGGCCTCGGCAATGAGGCCCTGGTTGCGATCACGCATCGGCAGCGGCATCTGGAACGAGAAAACGAAACCCATGTCGTTGGTCGCTTCGAGCCGGCGCACACCGGCGCCGATCTGGAAACCCTGACGCCGACCGGCGATCGCCAACGCGATCTCGGCATCGCGCAAGCGTGTTTCCGACAGATAGCGGGTCAGATCGGGCGTGTTTTCCAGTACCGTGAGCAGTTCGTCGTAAGACCGTGTCGTCGGTAGCTCGTAGAGATCGGCCGCAGCCTCCAGGAAGTCCGGCTTGGTCGCGCCCCAACTCGCCGCCAGGGCGTATCGGGCCGTCTGCAGCTCGTGCTCCGCATGGGCGTCGTCGTTCCGGGCACGCTGGAGCGCGACGGCGGCGCGGTCCCGTTCGGCCAACGGGGATTTGGCCGCGACAACCCGCTTTTCCACGGCCACAGCCGTTTTCTCAGCCAGTTCGACAGCCAGGTGCGTGAGCTGGTGCTGTTCCTGCTGTGAGGCCAGCGACACGAAGCGACGCGCCGTTTCGGCGATGGTGTCGAGTCGCCGGATGTCGCCATCGACCTCCAAGCCATCGCGCTCACGGTGGGCGACATCGAGCCGGCGATCGCGCAGTCCGCCCAGCTCGATCACCTGACTCAGCATCAACGTGACTTCGGCGTACTTGACGCGTCTGGCCTGACCGGTGCCGAGCACATTTTCGACAGTGCCGGACAACATCGGATTGGGCCGCAGGCCCGATTGCATGATCCTGCCGTCCTGTGCCTTCAGCGTATATGCGTAGGCGGCGAGATCGGGATTCGATTGAAGCGTGCGCGAGATGGCTCCGCCCAGGGTGATAGCAGGCTCTTCGGCACTGACCGCAGTCGATGTGCCGAACGTCAACAGCACCGCAGCTACCGATAGGCTGCGGCCCAGAAGGGTAAACATGAAAATCTCCAAGACAGCATGAACGACCGCCCGGCTCAGGCGGAGGAAGGTTCAGGTCAGGGAGATAGACGGAGGGCCGCGCGATGGCGGCGTGAAATTCGAAGGTCGAGGCAGCGCAGATGTTGGCGGGCCTTGCGGTAGCAGGACGGACAGCCAGCCCGTCGCGGTGGAGAGCGTCGCCCGATCCGGGCACGGCAGCGCGACGGACTCAAGGTCCACGTCCGAAACGGAGTTGCCCGCCATGACGGCCAGTTCCAGCTCACGGTCATCGGCGTGGTCGCTGTCGTGGGACTCCCCGAATAGCAGCCCGGCATCCGCGTAGTGCGGCTGTTCATGGGCGGTCGGCTGTTGTTCCAAGCCTGAACACACGTGAATATGCACACCCAGCACGCGCGTGAGCACAAGGCCGAGGCAGAACATCCAGGTGGCGGTCAGACGCGACATACGGGGGACAGCGTATCAGGTTGAGCGTCCGGGTTAGTCGAACTGTAGCGAGTTCGACTTCCGCCAGTTCGCGGCGTGCCAGGCCTATCACCTGCCAGTATGCCGAGGTTGCTGCCAGTGCGATGACGCCGATCACGCCCATCATTTCAACATACGGCACCCGCCCCCGACCAACCGCTCCAGGCAGCCTAGCCTGGACCAGTGCATAGAGGCCATGGCGACCCATGGCCCCTCTTGAGCAGAGCAGCACGCGCACGCGCCAGGGGCCCAGCGAGAGCACGAATCCGAGGTGTGGGTGAAAGCCCTGCGTATCTCATCCGACGTGCCGGCCACCGCAGTCCGATCGGGCATATCCCATGACCCCGGTGCGCTTCACGATGAATACCGCCGATAAGCAGTCAAATGCGCGTGCCCCATGAGAACAGATACTTCAGCGAGAACTGCACGCGATCGAGCTGACCGGCATCGCCCGATTCGAGCTCGCGACTGGCGTGGCGATATTCCACGCCGATCCAGACCGGCTCGACCGGAATGTAGATCAGGTTGATCGCCGCGCTGTAGATGTCGCGGCTCACGCTTTCGCCGATCACGTCGGTGTCGTGATTCGCACGCAGGTACGCACCCATGAGCGTGCTGTGCCAATGCTGCGACCAGACGTGGCGATAGGCCAGGAAACCGTTGTAGACGTCGATGCCGTCGAGCTTGCCGTCGCTACCGATCTGCACGTCGTTGACCGCGTTGTACGCGAGATAACGTCCGATGCCGCGACCACCGCTGACGGTGAAGCGGATGTCGTTGTTCGGATCGAACGTCACCTTGCCCGCGAACGACGCACCGTAGCCGAGCGTATCGCTCGAACGTGCGGATAGCGCCTGCACGTTGACGATCGGCGTGCCGCCGTCGTAACGCAGCTGACGAAGCAGGCCCGCGATCGAGAACACATTGCCGCCCGAGCCGAATCGATAGCGCGCGGCGACATCGGGCAGCACGCTTTCATCGGCGATCAGGCGATTGTTGGTCGCGTTGGTGACAAGCGTGTTCGGATTTTCGAGCGAGATGTCGAAGCCGCCCTGCGTGTAGCGCACCAGCGCCTGGCGAATGAACGGCGTGCCGTCTGCCGGCCAGCCGCTGAAGTCGAGCGATTCGGGTAAGGCCACCATGTTCTGGAACGTGGTGTAGTCCTGACCTGCGGTGATCGGACCGAACGTCAGATAGAACTGACGCAACCCCGGCGTGTACGCATTGGCGAAACGCTCGTCGGCCGTCGAACCCGGATTGACGATGAAATCCACCGCCGCGAAGCTGCCGAGCGTGTAATCGCCGACCTTGGTCGAAGTCTGCACGGCCAAGCGGCTTTCCTTGGCGTGCATGTCGAGATATTCCTTGGTCTCGCCGCCGCCCGGGACGACGGGCGTCAGACCCGGCGCGTAGAAATCACGCGCGGCCGAAATCGGTGCGCCGTCGCTGAAACGGCTGTAAATGCTGTCGAGCTTCACGAAGCCGTTGATCTTGATTTCGGTCTCCGCGTGCGCGGCCACCGACGCCATCGTCATGACGCCGAACGCCAGCAACGATGCGGCCTTGATTGTGTGATGTACCATCGTTCGTCTCCTCTCATCCCGCTGTGATGTGTTGGGATTCGTGATCGCGATCTGTGTGTGTGCGAACGCAGGGGTCCGCACCGGCGCGCCAGGCGCCAGCCGAAAACTGTTCGAAGGAATCGCAGCGGCTGCGAGCGGGTCTGACCCGCAGCGCTGTGCGCTACGTCGGAGCTAAGCGTGTACCTCGCTGCGCTTGAGCAGATCGAGCGCGACGTCGACGATCATGTCTTCCTGCCCGCCGACCATCTTGCGGTTGCCGAGTTCGACGAGAATGTCGACCGTCTTGAGTCCGTATTTCTGCGCTGCGGTTTCGGCATGCCGCAGAAAGCTCGAATAGACGCCGGCGTAACCGAGCGCGAGCGTTTCGCGATCGACGCGCACTGGACGATCCTGCAGCGGACGCACGAGATCGTCGGCCGCATCCATGAGCTTGTAGAGATCGGTGCCGTGATTCCAGCCGAGACGCTCGGCAGCAGCGATGAACACCTCGAGTGGCGCATTGCCCGCGCCCGCGCCCATGCCCGCGAGACTCGCATCGATGCGATCGCACCCTTCCTCGACCGCGACGATGGAATTGGCCACGCCGAGGCTCAGGTTGTGATGCGCGTGAATGCCGGTTTCGGTCTCAGGCCTGAGCACGTCCTTGAACGCGCGGAAGCGTTCGCGCACGTCATTCATGCCTAGCGCGCCGCCCGAATCGACCACGTAGACGCAGCTCGCGCCGTAGCTCTCCATGAGCTTGGCTTGCTCGGCAAGTTTCTGCGGCGTGGTCATGTGGCTCATCATCAGAAAGCCGACCGGGTCCATGCCGAGCTTGCGCGCGTATTCGAGATGCTGCTTCGACACGTCGGCCTCGGTGCAATGCGTAGCGACGCGCACCACGCGAGCACCGGCGTCGTAGGCGTTGCGCAGATCGTGAATGGTGCCGATGCCCGGAATCAGCAAAGTCGTGATCTTGGCGCGCCTGGCGACCGCGGCCGCGGCCGCGATCCATTCGACGTCGCTGTGCGCGCCGAAACCGTAGTTGAAGCTAGAGCCTTCGAGCCCGTCGCCATGCGCGACTTCCATGCTGTCGACGCCGGCTTCGTCGAGCGCCTTGGCGATGGCGGTGACGTGCGCGACGCTGTACTGATGGCGCACCGCGTGGCTGCCGTCGCGCAAGGTGACGTCGGAGATGTAGAGCTTCTTCATGCGGCCTGCTCCTTCGAACGCGTACGGGCGATGCCGGCGCTCATGCGGCGCTGGGCCATGAGATCGCCACAGGCCAGCGCGGCCGAGGTCATGATGTCGAGATTGCCGGCGTAAGACGGCAGGTAATGGGCGGCGCCTTCCACTTCGAGGAACACCGTGGTCTTGAGTCCGTGGCGCGGTCCGATCTGCGGCACGTTGAGCGGTGCTTCGGGCGGAATTACGTCGAACTGCACTCGCTGCTTGAGCCGATAACCCGGAACGTAGGCTTTCACGTCGGCGATCATGCGCTCGATGCTTTGCTCGACGGCGGCCTGATCGGCGAGTTCGGAGAGCACGAGCACGGTGTCGCGCATGATCATCGGCGGCTCGGCCGGATTCAGAATGATGATGGCCTTGCCGCGTTCGGCACCACCGAGCTTTTCGATCGCAGCGCGCGTGGTTTCGGTGAATTCGTCGATGTTCGCGCGCGTACCGGGCCCGGCCGATTTGCTCGAAATCGAAGCGACGATCTCGGCGTAATGCACCTTGGCGACGCGCGAAACCGCCGCGACGATCGGAATCGTCGCCTGCCCACCGCAGGTCACCATGTTCATGTTGCTCGCGTTTTCGGCTTGCAGATTGATCGCCGGAATCACGTATGGACCGATCGCGGCCGGCGTCAGATCGATCACCTGCACGCCATGCTGCTGCAACACGTCGTTGTGCCTCTTGTGCGCGCCGGCCGAAGTCGCATCGAAGACGATGTCGATGTCGGCGAACACATCGAGCTTGAGCAGGCCTTCGATGCCCTCGTGCGTCGTCGCGATGCCGAGGCGCGATGCACGGGCCAGGCCATCGGAAGCCGGATCGACACCGACCATCGCGCCCATCTGCAGATGCTCGCTGTTGCGCATCACCTTGATCATGAGATCGGTGCCGATGTTGCCGGGACCGATGATCGCGACCTTCACTTTGTTCGCTGCGTTCCGACTCATTGTGTCGTGCTCCGTCGCCTCGCGGCGCTCAAGCGAAGGACAGGCTCACCGAGCCCAGGTCCTGGTATTCGGCAACGATGGAATCGCCCGCGCGCACCGGAATCGCCTCGGTGACGCCGCCGGTCAGGATCAGCGTTCCGGCTTCGAGCGTGCGTCCGCGCGCACCGAGCATGTTGGCGAGCGTGGCGACGCTGTGCGCCGGATGGCCGAGCACCGCTGCGCCCGTCGCGGTACTCATGATCTCGCCGTTCTTACGCAGCACGACGCCAAGATTCTTGAGGTCGACCGCATGCGCATCGCGCGAGCCACCGACGATGAAGCGTGCCGACGAGGTGTTGTCCGCGATCACGCTCTTGAGATCGAAGCGGAAGTTTTCGTAGCGCGAATCGATGACTTCGACTGCCGGCACCACGAAATCGGTGGCCGCGAGCACGTCGCCGATGTGACAACCCGGACCTTGCAGCGGACGCTTGAGCACGAAGGCGATTTCGGCTTCGACTTTCGGATGGATCAAGCGACTCGTGTCGATTCGAGCCCCATCGGGCTGCAAACCGTAGTCGGTCAGAAAACCGTGGATCGGTTCTTCGACGCCCATCTGCTTCATCTTGGCGATCGAGGTCAGGCCCATCTTGAGGCCCGGAATGCGCACGCCGCGTTCCTGCTTGCGGCGCTTGATCTCGTCCTGGATCGCGTACGCATCTTCCCAATCCATCTCGGGGTACGCGTCGGTGATCTTGGTGACGGGCCGGCATTCGAGCTCGGCAGTTTCGAGCGTTTCGGCGAGCTGGCGAATGATGTCTTGACTGAGTTTCACGAGGAGTCCTTAAACGAAGCGCACGCCTGCGGAACCGATGCCGCAGAGCGTCATGCTGAGAGAGTCGCCGGCCTTGACGCTGACCATCGCCGCGAGCGAGCCGGACAGAATCACTTCGCCGGCTCTGAGACCGACGTCGAACTGGCCGAGCGTGTTGGCGAGCCAGGCGACCGCGTTGGCCGGATGACCGAGCGCCGCGGCACCCGCGCCGGTAGCGATGATTTCGCCGTTCTTCTGCAAGGTCATGCCGACCAGGGCCAGATCGATGTCGCGCGGACTGATCGCGCGATCGCCGAGCACGAAGACGCCCGACGAAGCGTTGTCCGCCACGGTGTCCTCGATGCGGATCTTCCAGTCGCGAATGCGCGAATCGACGATCTCGAAGCAGGGCATCACGAATTCGGTGGCGCGCAGCACATCGGCGACGGTGACGCCCGGGCCACGCAAATCCTGCTTGAGCACGAAGGCGATTTCGCCTTCGGCCTTCGGTGCGATGAGCTGCGCCGCTGCGATCGCACCGCCGTCCTGGGCGAGCATGCCCGAGGTCAGCAAACCGAAATCAGGCTGATCGACCTTGAGCATGTCCATCACGGCCTTGCTCGTGACGCCGATCTTCTTGCCGATGATGCGTTCGCCGCGTGCGGCGAGCCGGCGCTCGACCATGCGCTGCTGAATCGCGTAGGCATCGACGATGGCGAGATCGCCGTAGCGCTCGGTCAGCGGAGCGATCGCTCGCGCCGACGTCAGCGCTTCGTAGAGCTCGTCGCCGAGCTGCTGGATGAGTTCTTTGTTCATGATTTGGGGTTTTGCTCAGCGCGGATCGCTTTTGAGCTTGTCGCCGACCGCGAAGCGTGTCGGCGGAAGCTCGCTGACCATCACGCGCACGGTTTCGATCGGCGCGGACAGCGTGCGGCTCACGGTCTGCGCCACCTCGCGGATGCAGGCTTGCACCTGCTCCTCCTTGCGGCCGGCGACGAGGGTGATTTGAACGATGGGCATCGAAACTCCCGATTGATTGAAACGCGTCAGTCGCGGCTGGATCAGTCCAGATCGCTGCCGCGCGTTTCGGGAAGGAAGAAGAAGACGATCAGCGCCGCGAGGGCGAAGAAGCCAGCGGTCGCGCCGAGTGCCGAACCGACGCTGTTGCCCTGCGAGAAGAAGCCCACCGCGGCCGGAGCAAGTGCACTCGTCGCCCGGCCCGTGTTGTAGATGAAGCCCTGCGCGGTGGCGCGTACCGAAGTCGGGAACAGTTCGGCGAAGGTTGGGGCGAAGCCACTGTAGAACCCGGTACCGACGTAGGCGACCACCGGGCCGAACAGCAGCAACAGCGTCGGCGAGCTGATCGAGACGTATAGCGGCACCGCGATCGCCGAGCCGACGAAGAAAGCCATGAAGGCGCGGCGACGACCGATGGCGTCGGCGATGTAGCCGAAGGTCACGAACCCGATCGCCGCACCGACCTGCATGACCACGATCCACGTCGTCGACTTGACCAGATCGAAGCCCGGACCACCGTCGGCAGCCGGCGTCGCCAGATAGGCCGGAATCCAGGTGAACAGGCCCCAGTAGCCGCACATCGCCGCCGAGGTGAAGGCCAGGCCGACCAGCGTGCTGCGCAGATGCGGACCGAACAGCGTGGTGAACACCTGGCCGAGCGTGGGCCGCGATTTCTGGTTGAGCCAGATTTCGGGCTCCTTGGCGTGGCGACGCACCCAGAAAGCGAACAGCGCCGGCAGCAGGCCGATGGCGAACACCCAGCGCCAGCCGAGGATCGGCAGCACCAGGGCGGCGATGATGGCCGCGAGCGCATAGCCCACCGCGAACGCGCTCTGCACCCAGGCCATGACCTTGCCACGATGCTCGGCTGGCCAGGTTTCGGTGATCAGCGCCGCGCCGGCCGACCATTCGCCGCCGATGCCCAGGCCGAGAATGAAACGGAAGATCAGCAACTGGGTGACGGTTTCGGAAAAACCGCAGAGCGCGGTGCCGATGGAATAGCAAAGAATGCTCAGCACCATCGACCGCGTGCGGCCGATGCGGTCGGCCAGGAAACCGAACACCAGACCGCCAACGGCGGTGGCGAGCAGGGTGGTCGAGGCGATGATGCCGGCCATGCCCTTGTCGAACGCCAGATCGACGCTGATGACGCGGATCATCATCGCGAAAAGCATCAAATCCATGATGTCGAGCATCCAGCCGATGTAGGCCGAGCCGAACGCGCGCCATTGATCACGCGTCGCACCGCGATACCAGGGATTGCCGCTGCGCGGCAGCGCCGCTTGGGTTGCCATCGAATTCACTGCCACGTCGCCTCTCCTCACCCGCCGGCCGCTTTGCCAGCGTCTCTTTGGTCGCCAGTTTGTATCGTTAATCGATACGCCCGTTTTCTATGGCGCTTACTCTACGCCTGTCGATCGATGAGTCAAGCAAAATTTTAAAAATAGATTTGTAAGTATCGATTAGCGATACTCATGTCAGCCGCCGATGGTTTCGGCGATCAACAGGAGGAGCGTCATGGAGAAGTTCGTATTGCGCGTGTTCGAGGACCGGTTGCCGCCCGCCCAGGCTCCTGTCTATCTGCCGGCGCTGGCACGCGCGATCTACGCCGTCGAAGGCGAGCTGCACGTCGAGCATGCGACCGGAAGCCAGCATCAGCAGGCCCAGAGCGCCTGGCTTGGCGACAGCGAAGTCACGCTGTTGTCCGGCCCGGCACCGGTTCGGATCTGGCGTTGGGAACTGCTGCGCGAAAGCACGCGCTCACCGGGCGAACTGCGCTCGGCGCCGGGCACCGAATCGGTCTGCAAGATGGAAGAGACCATCGAGCTCGATCCGCATCAGAGCTGGCTCATGCGCTGCGACCGTGTTGCCTTTCCCCCGGGCGGCGTCGCGCACACGCACGTGCATCAGGGGCCGGGCATTCGCATCTGCCTGTATGGCGAGATCACCATCGAGACGCTTGGCCAAACCCACGTGCATGCCGCCGGGGATCCTTGGCTCGAACTCGGATATGCCCCCGTTTTTGCACCGACCACCGAACTGGAGCCAACGGCCTTCATTCGCTGCTTCCTGCTCCCGCGCCATTGCCGCGGGCGCAGCTCGATCCGCTACGTGCATCCGGAGGACAACAGCAAACAGAAACCGCAGGAGTACCACGTATTCGGCGAGCACTTCGTCACCCTGCCCTGAGCGATTCGAGTCGTCGTTCGCCCACCCAGGCCCCTAGCGGTTTGCAGTGGGCGAACGGTAGGCTAGTGCTTCAAATCCATCGAGACGAAGCAATCCATTTATGGCAATAATCTCCACCAATCTGCCGGCCACTGGGGACGCCGTAACCGAGCCGATGGGAGAAGAAGACAGCGATGGTGCGCACGCCGAGGCCGGGGCCTCTGCTTCGACCTCCGTCATCTCGCTTCGTATCCTGGAACTTCTCGCTGAGCAAGACAACGAGTGCGGTGTCACTCATCTGGCCGATGCTTTGGGGTTACCCAAGGCCCGCGTGCATCGACACCTGACCGCACTCAAGCAGCAGGGTTACGTCACGCAGAACCCGCGCAGCAGCCGCTACCGCATCGGCTGGCGTCTGTTTCTGCTCGGCCAGCGTCTGGTACGCCAATTCAATGCAGCGGCACTGGCAAAGCCGGTTATGGAAGAGCTGCGAGACCAGGTTGGCCAGACCATCGTCATCACCACGTTCACCGACTCCGAAGTGGTAGTGCTCGATCTCGTGCGCAGCCACGGCACGCTCGAGATCCTGCTGAACCCGGGCACTAAATTCCATTTCCACACTGTGGCCCAGGGCAAGATCGCGCTCGCGTTCGGTCCCAAAGCGCTGCTCGATCAAGTCATGAAATCGCCGCTGGTGTCCTGCACTCCGCATACCATCGTCGACCACGATCGACTGCTGCATGAGATTGAACTCGTGCGCAAGCGCGGCTGGGCCGAGGCGCCTGAAGAGGTCTTCATGGGCGTCAATGCACTGGCAGCTCCGCTGCATCACAATGGGGGTGAGGCCTTCGGAGCACTCGCCATCGTTGGCTCGATCCACTACCTACCCGCGCAAGCCAATGCGGCGACGGTGCAGGCGCTAACAAATGCAGCAGCCAAGATTTCGAGCTTGCTCGGTTCGCAGGGAACCTGATCAGCGGCTCCGACCGCAGCCAGGTCTCGTCACGCTCGTGCAGGCCGATCAGCCGCAGGTTGTCGTGATAGCGACGCCACATCGTCTCGGTGTCCTGGTCGAGCCACCATTGCTGGCAGCTCGGAATGTTCGCGTTGGTGGTCCAGTCGATCGAGAGAAAATCCTGCCGCGTGAGCAGCAGGCATTCGTACACCTCGTCGGCGATGATCGGATTCGCTGCCTTCGTCGCCGGCACTTCGCGATAAAGCGTCGAGTTCGTCGACCGCACGCTTGAACAGTGGATTCGCTGCCCAGGCTTCGCGCGGCGGACGCGGCATCGGGTTGTCGATGAGCCAGTATTCGAGCCCCTGGAACTGCAGGTCCATAGCCAGCACGCGATGCAGTGCCGTGATGCCCGTGCGCGGCTTGCGGTGCACGCGCGAGCTGTTGCGCCGTCCATCGGTCGATATTGCCGGGCAGATGCAGTGCGAGTCCGAGGCCTTCACCGCGCAGCTGAAGTCGGACGAATCGAAAGAGGCGATCGCCGCGTTTCTCGAAAAGCGCAAGCCGGATTTTTCACGTTTCCGTTGAGAATCAATCCTCCATGAACGAGCAGACGAAAAGGCTTGCGTTGGTCACGGGTGGAGCGAGCGGCATCGCCCGGGCCGCGGCGCGCGAAGGCTTGCGGGTCGTGATCGCCGATGTCGACGAGGCGGCCTCGGAATGCCGCGGCGGATCTCGTGGCTGAAGGCGAGCATGTCTCGACGCTCGTGCTCGACGTCGGCAACGAACTGGATTGGTAGCGCGCTGCGAACTTCGTCGAATCGCAAGGCGGTTCGCTCGAACTGCTCGTCAACAACGCCGGCATCACCCACCGGAACCGCTCGCCATGTCGGGGAGCTCGATCTCGCGGAATGGCGGCGCATCATCGACGTCAACCTGACCGGCATGTCCCTGGGCACGCGAACGATGTTGCCGCTGCTGCGCAAGCGCCAAAGCGGAGCGCACATCGTCAGCACTGCCTCGATGGGCGCGCTGGGTGGCGAGCTACACCGTGAGCAGGGCCGGCATGCCCACGGCACGGGCTTTCCGGAGCGAACCACGGCGTCGACTTCAGCCGCTTCGCGGCCGGATGCCATCCAGCACGATGTCGATGGCACGGCCGATGGCGTCTCTCTGTCCACTGACTTTGGGGTCCGCGGCGACATTCATCAGCATGCGGCCAATGAACGCCAGATCGCTTTCGCTGAAGCTGTCGCCGACGTAACCGTTTCGTTTGGCCGACGCCACGATCGGGACGGCAAGCTTCTCGCCTTTACTCCGCAGGCGCCGGCGCTGCGCCGCCGGGATCTCGGTGTCCAGAAATTGCCGACTGGGCTGGTAGTGTGCGCCGATGATCGCCTGCTCGCGCAAGTAGAGACAGAATAGGTCCGGCTTGCCGATTCGCTCGCTCACGAAGTGCTCAAGCGTGGCGATCTGCCGTTCGAGCACGGCGACGAGCAGTGCGCCTCGATCCGGAAAATGACGATAGAGCGTGCCACGGCCCAAACCGGATTCGTCGATGACGAGTTGCAGTGAAGCGTCATAGCCCGACTTGGCGAACACGCGCGCCGCGGTGGTGACGAGGAGTTCCCGATGATGCACCGCGTCCGCTCGCACGTGATTTCCCTTGTGCCATAAGCCATATCAATCCCGAGAATTTTAGAGCATCCGGTCACTCGGGTGTGCGTGACACGGGGTTCACGCGGCATCGATCAAATCCTTTGTGTTATGGTCATTTTTCAAACGGACAATATCGTCCGTTTAATGGAGCTTCGCCTGTTGCGCTGAGCTCATGCGGCTTTGCGCCACGCGCAAGGTGATGGGACGGACGGTGGCGACATCCGGACGATGTATTCGACACGGGAGATTTGAGGTGATGGCAAGCAGCAACATAACGCGACGGATGATGACCCTAGCCGGGTTGACGGCACTCGGCTGGACGGGAACGTCCCTTGCGCAAAGTCTTCCGCAGCAGCAGGACCAGGAGCAGCCTCGTGCCAAGAAAGAATTCAATCTGGGCTTGGGCGTGGCGTACGTGCCGACCTTTCAAGGGGCGGATGGTTACCGCATGGTGCCGCTGCCGTCGATCGACATTTCGATCGGCCGCTTCTTCGTAAATCTGCGCAACGGTGTCGGCCTCAAGGTCGTCGAAACGCGCAATGTCACGCTCGGTGCCAGCCTGAGCTGGACGCCCGGCTATCGCGGGCGCGATGTGCCGGACGGCATCGGCCGACTGTCGACGGGACTCGGCGCACGAGCCTTCGGCAGCCTGAGCGGTGGCGGCTTCATCGCCACACTCGGGGCGACGCAGGGACTGGCCGGTGGCACCGGAGGCCTGATCGCGGACGCGAGCTTGTCGCGGCCGGTGATGCTCACACGGCAGCTGTTTGTGATTCCGACGGTGGGCATTACCTGGGCCAACGAGCAGCACCAGGATCGCTACTTCGGTATCAATGCTTCGCAAGCGCTCGCCTCCGGCTTGCCGGAGTACCACTTGGACCCTGGGTCGAAGGATGCGTCGGCTTCGATCACGCTGAATTATCGGATGACCCCTCGCCTCAACCTGACGCTCTCTGGCGGCTCCACCGTGCTGCTCGGTGACGCCAAGGACAGTCCGCTCGTCGAGGACGACACGACATTCTCAGCGTTCTTCGCGTTTTCGTATCGATTCGGTCGCTGATCAAGTGGCCGCTACGGGTGGAACTGCATCTCGGCGCCTGTTCCGGCGGCAGCTGGCGCCAATGTGAGCAATCGGCACCGGCTTCGCATATATAGTCATGATAAGTCATATTGTTACATGTTATATGTTGCTCATGATCGATAAACTACGCGCAACGAGACCGGAAATCCGGCAGCTTGCTCAGCGATGTGCAGATCAACATCTTCAACATCTCAAAGAGAGATACCGGAGTGCGCGGCGGTAAATCGTGGCGCACGCAATGGAGCCCGGCGTCGCCGCGCATCAAGCGTCTGTCCGAGTATCTGAGCGAATAAGTCGCTGGATTGGATGCGCGTCATCAACTGGCCCGCGTGCGTCCCGGTAGCGGTGCGATTCGTCCATCAGCATCGGCCCGCCGTTCGCGTAGCAAGTGCTTCGCCCATTGCCATGCAAACGATGGGAACGCCGGAAATTCTCATCGCATGGGCAAACGCCAACTCGGAAAGCCAGCGCCGTTTGCCGCAAGTCGTTCGTCGGATCAGCATTCTCGGCCCATTTCAACTCAAGGAAAGCTCGCCGCACTACGGTTGGTGGCATGCAGTTCTACCCTGACCGGACCGGCGATCTGGTACGAAGCAGTGATTTTCGGACGGAGCGCCCAACGCTAGGCCGCTCATCGCAGCTCTTTCAACAACTCAGGCCGCTTTTCTAGCAGCCGGAACAGATTGACAACGGCGACAACCGGTTTCACCTCACCGCGCTCGTAACGGCTGAACGCATTGTGCCCGCCACCCGTCAATGCGGCGGCTTCGCGCTGTGTCAGCTTCAGCTTCCGCCGCGTGCTCGCGAGCCAAGCACGTTCCTCGGCTTCCAACTGCTCGACCGCCTTCGCATAGCGCTCGCCTTCGCACTTGTCGAATTCGATCTCGCCGCAGTTCGGGCAATGCCAGCCGCGCAGCTTGCGAACCACCGTCTCGAATCCATGATGCGTCACGGTCACGTCACGCGCCCCATGCTTCATCTCGGCACTTTCGCAGTTCAGGCATACACGCTTCATCGCTACTTCCTCTTGAACTGAATCACCACGGCGCCGTCGCGCATGGTGAGCTTCACATAAGCCACGCCGGCCGGGGTCGGTGCGTGGTACACGTCCTGCCAAACGGTGTGATCCGCGAGCGTGGTCATGCTCTTGAAGAACTGCTTGCTGCTCAGTTCGCAAACCGCCATCACCATCTGTTCGAAGTCCAAACCCATATCCCGGCCGCCATCCAGCGCCATGCGCGTGAAGGCGTCCACGCCACGCTGACGAACCTCCGCCTGGACCAGCACCAGCTTGTAATGTGGAACCTTCTTTTCCATGTCGATATTACCCTGATAGGGTTATAGGCTCAATCGGTGCTCAGCGCTCGCGGCCCTCATCGGGCGAGCGAGCCTGGCCCCTCGTACGCTGCATCTGGGCGGCAACCTGCTGGGATCGTGTCGGGGTCGGTTCCATCTGATCCGCGACGAGCTGGAGCTGGAGCGCGGCGCGATTGAGCAGGGCTTGTCGCGCCGGATCGTCGCTGGTGCGGGCCTCCCTCAGCAGCTGGTCCGATTGCTCGCGAAAGTCCCTGGAGACCGCCTGCGCGCTGCGAACGCGAGCCTGCTCCCACGTTGTGACTGGCGCCGGGCTGCGCTGCTCCGCCACGGTATGCCGCACGAGATGATCGTCCACGCGCATGCGCAGCGCCGCTGCTTTCGACCGCAGGGTTTGCGCGCGAGCCTTGTCCCCCTGCGCTGATGCAAGCGCCGCCTCCGACAGCAAGCGCTGCTTGCGGGCTGCCAGCCCGCGACGGACCTGCTCGCGCGTCCAGTGCGCCGGCTTCGGTGCGCCGTGCCGCACCAGACCGCGTGATCGCGCCGGTGCCTTGCCGCGTTCCCAGGCCCGCGTCGCGTCCACGTCGATGCCGTGCTCGCGCGCGATGTCGGCGAATCGCTCACGCCAGCGTTGTACCTCGGCAACGCTGGTATGCAGCCGCCGGCCGTGGGCATTCATGAGGTTGAGCACGACGTGGACATGCGGCTGCTTCGTGTCGTCGTGGCGCACGAACAGGTATTCATGCCCGTCCTTGCCGAAGCGCTCGCCCAGGAATTGGCGGGCGGCCTTGCTCAGCGCCTCGGGCTTCGCCTGCGTCCCGGCGTCGAGGATGAAATGCGCGGTGATGCGGCGCTTGCGCTGCTTCGTCGCGTCGGGGTCTTCCATGACGGCACCGGCCTGTTCGGTCCAGGCCCGGACGCGCCGTCGCAGCTCGCGCGGATCGTCCACCGGCTGGCCGTTTTCGTCCTCCAGTGTCAGCCGGCCATGGCGCGTGACGTAGTGCAGGTGGCCGAGAATCTTGTGGCCGCCGTGTCCGTAGCGCGTGATCTTCAGGATCGCCTGCGGGTGGCGCCGGGCAATGCGCAGGTTCCGCGCGAGGGCACCGCCGTCGCCGCCGGGACGCCGATAGCGGCTACCCGAACCGAGCAGGCGGCCGCCCTTCGGCTTGCGCCCATGCGGCTGCTCGTCGAGCAGCCCGGCTTCGTCGTCGCGGTCAGTCCCGGCCATGTTCGGGCACCGTGCGCGCACGTGCGGCGGCGACCAACCGCCGCCAGGTGAACTCGCCTTCGCTGTAGGCGGCGGCGAGCTGCTCGACAGTTTCGGCGAGCGCTCGGCCGGGATCTTCGCCGCGGTTGAGCTGGCGCGCGACCTGGTTGAGGTTGATGCCGATCAGCCGCATCTGCCGCGCCAGTTCCAGCACCGCATATTGCTCGCGTTCGAGCAGGTCCACGCCGCCGGTCACCAGTTCACGCAGCGCCTTGCGCGCCAGGCGCGAGCGGCGGATACCGGTGCGCTCGGACAGCGCCTGTAGCGCCTCGTGTTCCGCGTCGGTGAGCCGTAGGCGGAACGTCTCGCTGCGCTTCTGGCGGCGGAGGGCGGGCATGCTTCACCGACCTTGCTGTCTCGGTGCGCAGCACCGGCGACGCAGACGGGAGTGCCGATCACTCCCAGCAAAATGTCCCACAGTTTGCGAATCTGCGCCTTCACGCTTTTCCCCGCTTTTGGCCCGCCTCTCCGCTGTGAGGCTGTTTCGCGGTGCCCGACGCGCGCCTAACATCGCTCGCTCCATCGCCAGCACCCGGAGCGTGCGACATGCCCAAGTCCATCTTCCTCGACAAACCGAAGTCCGTCGTCTTCCACTGCCGCATCAGCGAGGAGCTGCAGAACCGCATCCGCACCGTGCAGAGCCGGCTCAAGGACAACGATCGCGGTGCCATCTTCCCCGTGGACCAGATCGTCGAAGAAGCGCTGCAGCGGGCCACCCGCCTCGCGGAGGCCGAGCTGGCCAAGCGCTCGCGGCCCACGCCGGCCGCTCCCGCCGAGGCGACGCGCTAGACGCGCCTCAGGGTTCATAGCCGTGGCTCGACAGCACCTGCCTCATGTTCGCGCCTTCCCACGATCCGGGGCGCCGCCAGGCGAGTGCCACGTCTTCGAGCAGCATGCGCGCGAGCGTCGCGATGTCGAGCTTGCCGTGCGAGTTGAAGGCCTCGCTGCCGTCGTCCAGCGCGTCCAGCAACTGCTGGATCAGCTTCGCGTCTTCGTCGGGGATTTCGACCGTGACTTGCATGGTGTCAACTCCGGTGGGGGTGAAGGCAACGGCGGCGCGACATCGCCGCCATCGAGCTGGAGATGCACCGGCTGAGCGCCGAGCTGCCGCATGGCGTTCGCCGCACCATCGAGCCGGTGAAACAGGCGCGGCTGCTTGCGGTGCGTGCTGATGAGAATCCAGCGCCGCGGGCCGACATCGAGTTCAACGACATAGCCGCCGCTCACCTGGCGGATGGTGGCGCCAGGTGGCGTGCCGGCTCGCGTGAGCGTCCGAAGCTGCCCGAATGTCATCGCCGGCAGCGACGACTGGAACGGCGGCACGACCGCGACACGCGGCGCGGCATCCCGCCTACGTGTCGTCGAGGGCATGGCACGCCGGCTATAGACGCGGGGCTTCATGGCGGCGCTGCCCGGAGATAGCGCGACCACACCTGTTCGGCATACGCGCGATTGCGACGCGGCGTGCGGGAGTGGTACTCGCCGACCGCACGCCAGTAGGCATCCGGCGCTGCGCCGTCGTGGTTCCAGGCGCCGCGCTTCGCGAGGGCCTGCGCAAGTATCCAGGCACCGACATTGATCGATGCACAGGCGTCGTAGACCAGCACGCTGGCCGTGTAGCCGGACCTGCTCAGCAGCGGCAGCCAGCGCGAATTGATCTGCATCACGCCATAGTCGAGGGAGCCATCGGCGTTGACGTGCCAGCTCCCGACCGTGCCGCCTTCCTGTTCGCGAATGGCACGCAGCAGCGCAGCCGGCACTGCGTTGTAGCGTGCAGCCGCTTCGATGCATTGCGCTTCGTGGGATGCCGGCAAGGTCTGCGCAGCGGCAGGGCTGGCGGACAGTGCGAGTACGAGAGCCGCAAACACCGCGAATCGATTGCGAGACGCGATCGCGAGTGCGTCACCGCGCCGCGACCCAATGGTTGTTGAGCTTGTCGTGCTGTCCATGGCGTCCGCACCGTGTTGCCGGGCCATGATCCGTAACGCTGCCCTTGGGCAGCGTCAAGGGTGAAGTGACGCACCGGTTTTCAGTCCGCTGCAGCGACTTGCCATGTGACGCGGAGCGATTTCCAGGTGACGCGATGACACCGCAACTGCAGAGCGACGCCGAAGTCTCAGTCGTCGATGTCCATGCTCGTTTCAAAACCCGCCTTGGGAAACTTGCGGGTGTCGATGATGCCGTCGGCGAGTGCCTTGATCACGGCCTCGCGGCGCGTATCGACGCCCAGCTTCTCGGCTGCGCGGTCGAGGTAGTAGCGCACGGTACGCGGCTGCACGCCGAGCACGGCGGCGGCCTGCTTGGCGGTCATGGCCGACGCCATCATCTCCAGGCTTCGGCGCTCGGCATCGGTGAGGGGATTGCCGAGCAGGCTGGTCGTGCCGGCCCTCGATTCGATGATGGCGATGACCGCCTTGTGCGCGGTCGAGGCGAGCAGCCGTACCGCAACCTCGGTGATCTCCCACTGGGCCGGCTCGGGGGCAATGGGCTCGCGGCCACAGAACGAAAGAATCGCCAGCGAGCTGTCCGGCCCGCGATCCGAACACGAGAATCCGAAGGCCATGCCGTTGCGCACCGACTCGCGCCGCAGGGCGAGCTGGCGCTCGTCCTTGTGCAGGCCATCCCAGCGGAAGGCGCCGGCGGACTGGAACGCCCGGTTGATGACCGGATCGAATGCGTAGGCGCCCTGTTCGTCGTAGTAGCGACGCCAGGGCCGGGGATAGTTCGAGATGACGATCTGCGCCGGCGGAGAAATGGTCCTGCCGGTGCGCATGCCCAACAGGTAGAACGACGTGCCGAATGCCCCTGCCGCCGAGAGCAGCAGCTCACGGACGCGCGTGTAGGTCTGAGCCTTCTCCAGCTCGAAGCACAGCTCGGCGATGGCGTGCTGCAGGTCGGGCATTTCTGCGTGGCTGACGGTATACCCGACCGTCCCCGATGCGGAGGGGAACCCCTGACAATGCATCGCAGTGGTCGAGAACCCGACTGTCCCTCCACCTGGTACCGGCTCCAGACTGGGCCGTATGGCTGATCACGAACTCCTTCGTGCTGCCCGCGATTAGACACAGGATGAACACTGAAGTTTCTGCAAAACGTTACGCCTTACGTCCTGCCGTCGGGGCCTCCGCATTTGGCAGTGCCACACCAAGTTCCCTGCGCAATCGCGGACGCGAATAGTTGGCGTAAGTGAACTTGCCGACGATGCGTCCGGCATCGTCGAAATGGAACACGTCGAGCCCTTCCCATCCAAAGCGTTCGCCGACGACGAGGCCAACGACGAGCCGTTGCAGCCATTGCCCCACACTGGCGGGCTTGGCGCCCGCCAGGTCGTGCCGGCAGACCCAGCGGATGGCCGCCTTGCGGGCACCGTCGTCGATCAGCCGGTCGTGCTCGTCGAAGCGCATCGCGCCGTAGGCACCGCTGAACTGCGGCTCGAACGCGCGCCGGATGGCGGCCGGGCCGCGGTGCTCGGAGCCATCGCCAGGACGATAGACGGCGGTCTCGGAGAAAAACATCATCACCCGGTCCAGATCGTTGACATTGAAAGCATCCACGAACCGATCGAGGACTTCGCGGATATCCGCCGAAGCTGTACGGGCCTGCGTCATATCGACCTCCATGCCGGAAAGCGCATTCTTTGATTATCGCGCCGCTATTGATATTCCAAAGTGGCCTTATCCGGACTGGCAAAAGTGCCAGTGACAAGGCTCATGTCCCATGCTGAAGTTCATCCATCGACCGCAATCCGACCAGATGCGATCGGTGATTCGTGGGGCCGTCGGGGGATCGGTCAGCCGCTGGCGATGCAGATGAGGTACGGACATGGACAGTCCGCAAATGACAACAACGACGCTCGAATCGGGCGTCCTCTCCAGGCAAGCCGACCTGATTGCCATTCAAGAAGCCGCTTTGCGGCAACTTGCGCAGACTGACCCCGAGTTTGAAATCCACGTCGTTCCGCTCGACGAATCGCACCAGCTCTGGTGGCGCATCGTCGTGCGCTTCCCCGGTTACACCCGCTATCTGCGCCTCGTCGATGCACGCCTGCGCGACCGGCGCTGGAAGCAGCTCAACGCGCTCGCACGCTTCGTCTGCCGCGCCTGCGGCAATGAGCGTCGCCTGACGGTCGATCTCGTCGGCGTCGATCCCGAGCGGCTGACCACGAAAGGAGAATGACATGATGCAACACCCTGCAAGGCTCTACATCGCGCTGACGCTCCTCGCCGCGCTCCCGATGGTCGCCCACGCGCAGGACATCGCGCCCATCACCAGCACACTCGATGCGCTGCACGGCTTTCTGCAGAGCACGGCGATCCGCACGCTCGCGGCGATCACCGTCATCGGCCTGGGCATCACGGCGATGCTGGGCCGGCTGCGCTGGGCCTGGGCCGCGTCGATCATCGGCGGCATCGTGCTGATCTTCGGCGCCGACGCCATCGTCTCGTTCTTCACCACGTCGGCGGGTGCCTGACATGGACGCGGACCGCACCGCCCGCGATCCGCTGGTCGTCGGCATGACGCGCCCGCTGATGATGTTCGGGGTGACGTACTCGTATTTCGTCATCGAGGGCATGGCGGCAACGGTACTGTTTCTCGTCGGTAACAGCCTGCTCTACCTGCTGACCATCGTGCCGCTGCACCTCGTCGGCGTCCTGCTGTGCCGGTGGGATGCGCGCTTCTTCGACATTTGCTTTCGCGTGGCGCAGCACGCGCGGCCGGTACGCAACCGGACGCTGCATCGCTGCAACGTCTACGTGCCGCGTTGAGGAAGCCCTGCGATGCCACGCCACGCCGGTTTGCTCCTGAAGGCAGCCGCGCGGCGCACACCCGCGGCGAGGATCGCGGCGCGTGAAGCGCCCGCCAGCCAGCACATCCCCTACGTCCGGCACGCGGATGCCTGGACGCTGGAGACGCGCAGCGGCGATTGGGTGCAGGTGCTGCACCTGGAAGGCAAGTCCTTCGACACCGAGGACGCCCGCGAGCTGGACCGCCTCAAGGCCACGCGCAACACCTTTCTGCGCGCCCTGGCCGGCGGCGAGTACGCGCTCTGGCAACACATCGTTCGCCGCCGCGTGCATCCCGAACTGAGCCCGGCAGTCGGCGATGGCTTCGCCGGCGAGCTCGATCGCAAGTGGTTTGCGCGGCTGCGGGAGCGCCGGCTCTACGTCAACGATCTCTACCTCAGCCTGGTGCGGCGCGCGCCCCGCGGCGCGGCGAGCATCGCCACGCGCCTGCAGCGCGCAATCTCGCCACGCCGAGACCGCGAGCAGCACGAGCGCGAACGCGCGCAGGCCCTGCGCGAACTGCACCAGCAGACGGAAAATCTACAGGCCAAGCTCGCGCCCTATGCCGCGCGCCGCCTGGGCGTGACCGACACGGCGCTTGGCCCGCACTCGGAACTACTGCGCTTCGTCCTGCACCTGCTCACCGGCCGTGACCGGCCGGTGCTGCTGCCGACCGTGGCACTGGACCGGTTCGTCGGTTCGCTGCTGCCGGCGGCGTCCCTTGACACCTACCTGCCGGCATCGGCCGATCATCTCGGCGGCGAGGCCTTCGAGATGCGCGGTCCGGCGTGGTCGCGCTTCGGCGCGGTGCTCGCGATCAAGGAATACGCCGCGCAGACACAGGCCGGCATGCTCGACGCCCTGTTCACGCTGCCCTGCGAGGCCATCGTCACGCAGAGCTTCGCCTTCATCGGCCGCGGCGCGGCGCTGGAGGCGCTGGCCCGGCAGGCGCGCATCATGGAGAACATCGACGATCCGGCGCTCTCGCAGATCGACGAGATCGAGGAAGCCCGTGACGACCTGGCGAGCGGGCGCCTGGTCTACGGCAGCCATCACTTCTCGGTCGTGCCGATCGTCGAGGACGCCGCCGAGCTGGACCGCGCCTGCAACGAAGTGGACAAGCGCCTCACCGACCTGGGCCTGATCGTCGTGCGCGAGTCCGGCGGTGCGATGGAGCTGGCGCGCTGGGCGCAGCTCCCCGGCAACTTCGCCTACGTCGCCCGGCCGGCGCCGATCTCCAGCCTGAACTTCGCGGCCTTCGCCTCGCTGCACAACTACGCCTACGGCAAGCCGGGCGGCAATCACTGGGGTCCGGCGATCACGATCCTCGAAACCGTGAGCGGCACGCCGTACTTCTTCAACTTCCACGATGCCGACATCGGCAACACCCTCGTCGTCGGCGCCAGCGGTACCGGCAAGACGACGGTGATGGGTTTCCTGCTGGCGCAGGCCCGCCGCACCGGCGCGCGCATCCTCTATTTCGACAAGGACCGCGGCGCGGACCTGCTGGTCCGCGCGCTGGGCGGCCGCTACAGCGTGATCCGCCAGGGCCAGCCGACCGGCTTCAACCCGCTGCGGCTGCCGGATTCGGCGGCCACGCGCGCCTTCCTCGCCAGCTGGCTCGGCACGCTGCTGACCGCGCGCGGCGAACGGTTGACCGCGCAGGAGTCTCAGCTCGTGCAGCAGGCCGTGGACGATACCTTCCGCCTGCCGGATGCGCAGCGGCGGCTGGCGATCATCGCCGCCTTCGTGCCGCGCATCAGCGCCGGCGGGCTGGCGGAACGCCTGCAGCCCTGGCACGGCAGCGGACAGTACGCCTGGCTGTTCGACAACGTGGAGGATCGCCTCGCGCTGGACGCGGCGGTGATGGGCTTCGATCTCACCGACGTGCTGCGCGATCCGGTGATCCGCGTGCCGGCGCTGTACTACCTGCTGCAGCGCGTGGACCGCGTGCTCGCGGCCGGCACGCCCACGATCATCGTCATCGACGAGGGCTGGGCCGCACTGGCCGATCCGGTCTTCGCCGGGCTGGTCGAGGACTGGGAGCGGACCATCCGCAAGCGCGGCGGGCTGGTGATGTTCGCCTCGCAGTCGCCCGAGTCCATCACGCGCAACCCGGTCGGCTCGGTAATCGTGAGCCAGTCGCCCACGCACATCTTCATGCCGAACCCGAAGAGCGAGGCACGCGCCTTCGAGGGCTACAACCTCACGCAGCGCGAGCTGGAGCTGATCCTGACGCTGGACAAGGAAAGCCGCTGCTTTCTCATCAAGCACGGCCGGCACAGCGTCGTGGCGAAGCTCGACCTCGCCGGCATGGATGACGAGGTCGCGATCCTGTCGGGACGGCAGGACACCGTGGAACTGCTCGACCGGATCATCGCCGAAACCGGCGACGACCCGGCGGCCTGGATGCCGGCGTTTCACCGGCGGAGGAAGCAACAATGAAGATCAGACGAGTCCTGTTATCTACCGCATGCGCCGCGATCCTCGCGGCCGGCAATCCGGCGTCGGCCGGCGGCATGCCGGTCATCGATGTCGCCAACCTGTCGCAAGCCTTGCAGCAGTACCTGCAGCTCAGCGCGCAGCTCCAGCAGCTCCGGCAGGAATACGCGCAGCAGGTCCAGCAGTACCAGTCGATCACCGGCAGCCGCAATCTCGGTGCGCTGTTCAATTCCAGCGCCGAGCAGCAGATGCGCCTCTACGCGCCCACGTCGTGGCAGCAGGCGCTGCAGGTGCTGGAGCGCGGCGGGCTGCCGGGCAATGCGGCCGACGTGGCGCAGGCCGCGCAGGCGTTCGCACGCAGCGCCGGCATCAGCTCCACCGGCGCACAGCTCTATCCGGCGGCCGGCGGCAGCAACGCCGACGCGCTGGCCTATACCACGAGTGCGAACGCGACCGCCGCCACGGCGGGCCTGAGCAGCGCCACCTATGACCAGACGCAGGCGCGCATGCAGCGCGTGCAGCACTACCTCGACCAGATCAACAGCACCGCCGACCTCAAGGCCGCCGTCGATCTCAATGCGCGGCTGCTGGCCGAACTCAACGAGTCGCTGACGCAGCTGATCCAGTTGCAGTCCGCCCAGATGCAGCTGCTCAGCGCCGGCAACGCCGCCGTGCTGCACGGCAAGGTCCAGGACGCGGCGTTCACGCCGTACCCCGTGCCATGAGGCGCGTGCTTGTGGTGCTGCTGGTCGCGCTGCTGCTGGCGGGTTGCGCGACTCACGACCTGCAGGCGCCGTGCCGGCGCCCGGCCTTCGCTTACCCGTCCGACGACTGCGGTCCGCTCAAGCCGTTTCCCTGAAGGAGAACGCTCATGGCCAGGATGCCTTTCAATGTCACGGCCACGCTGGCCGCGATGCTCGTCGCGGCCTGCAACCGCGACGCGCCGCCGGACAAGCTCAAGCAGGCCTACGAGGCCGGCGAGCAGCAATCGCAGCAGCAGGCCGCGACCGACCCGGCCCGCCAGCCGCATCCCGGCGACCGCAACCCGCTGCGCCGCAAGCTCGGCGACCTGCAAATCCGCGAGCTGTTCTTCGGCCCCGACCAGACGCAAGGCGACTGGGTGGCCTGGCTGCCGTGCTCGCAGGCGCATGCGGGACTTCCCGTTGCCGAAGGCCATCGCGCCTATCTCAAGCGCTGCGACGCGCTGCGCGACGAACTGCTCGAACGCGCGCAGGGCGCCGGGTTTGCCGATGCCACGGCGGATGACGTGCTCGATCCGCGCCTGAGCGGCGCGCGCAAGGAATCATGAGCACCATTTTCACCGGCTTTCTCGACAGCGTTGATCTGGCCGTCAACGGCTTCATCATCGACGGCTATGCGCGCATGCGCGATGCCTTCGAGATGCCACTGCGGCTGAGCCTGACGATCTTCGTCGCGATCTATGGCGTGCTGCTGCTCGCGGGGCGTCTGGAGATGTCGTTCCGCGATGCGATCGGCAAGCTTGCGGTGGTGTTGTTCGTGTATGTGCTGGCAACCAACGCGGACTTCTACACGACGTACCTCGTGCGCCTGCTGGTGGACAGCCCGGCGAGCATCGCCGACGTGCTCGTCGGTGGCTCCGGCGGACAGGATTCGGCGATGGACCGCTTCTACAGCACCGGCATGGATGCCGGCAGCAAGCTGTGGAATCGCGGCAACCTCTACACGCTGAGCCCGCTGTTCGCGGCCATCACCGTCTACGCGATCACGGTCGGCGTCGCCGCCTACGCCGCCTTCCTGCTGGCGCTCGCCAAGATCGCACTGGCGGTGCTGCTGATCCTGACACCGCTGTTCGCGCTGTTCTACCTGTTCGGGCCGACGCGCAAGCTGTTCGACGGCTGGCTCGGCCAGATGATCCATTACGCGATGGTGCCCATCCTGGTCTACGGCGTGCTCGCGCTGATCCTCGCCATTGCGCATGCGCAGCTGCAGGCCATCGACGCGAACGCCGAGACGGCCACGTTCCCGCAAGTCCTCGGCCTGGCACTGGCCGGCGTGGTCGCGATCCTGCTGCTGATCCAGATTCCCTTCGTCGCCGCCGGCATTGCCGGTGGCGTCGCGCTGACGATGATGGGCGCCTTCCGCGACGCGCTGTACCGCAGCGGCTCGCTGGCCTCGGCGACCGGCGTGGCCGCCGACCGGCGGCGCCGGCTGTGGGCACGCTACTTCAGCCGCAAGCCACGAGCGGCACCGGCACCGGGAGGCGGCCGTGCGGGCTGAAGCTTCCAGCGCCGAGCGTGCCGTCCGCGCCGTGCCACCCGACATGGCCGAGTATCTCGCGGCGGCGGAAGGCTTCTACGAGGAAGGCTACCGCCGCATCCGCGCCTCGCGCGACCGTGCCTGGATCGTCGCAGCGAGCGCCAGTCTGCTGGCAGCGCTGGCGCTGCTCGCCGTGGTGCTGCTAACGCCGCTCAAGCGCGTCGAGCTGGTGCCCGTCGTCGTGGACCGCAGCACCGGCGAAGCCCAGGTCGTCCAGCCGCTCGCGAAGGGCACGATCAGCGAGCAGGAAGCGGTGCGCAAAGCCGATCTCGCGGCCTATGTCATCGCCCGCGAGTCTTTCGAGCGCGCGCTGGTGAACCACTATTACGCGACGGTGCAGACCCGCTCCACGGAAGCGGTGCTGAAACCCTACGCCGCGCGGCTCCAGCCCGATGCGCCCGACTCGCTCTACCGGCAATACACCGGCGCAACGCGCGAAATCGAGGTCCGCAGCGTGGTGCTGCTTGGCAGCGCGCTCGGGCAGGTGCGCTTCCGCGCCACGGTGGCGAAGCCGACCGGTGCGCCGGAACACCAGGACTACATCGCCAGCGTCGGCTTCCAGTACGTCACCGACAAGCTCAGCTTCACACAGCGGCTGCGCAACCCGCTGGGCTTCGTCGTGACCTCGTACCGGGTCGATCAGGAATCACCGCCCAAGGAAGGCACGCCATGAAAACGTCCCTCATCCTCGCGCTGCTGCTGCTGCCGCTCGCGGCCGCGGCGGCGCAGCTCCCCGAATCCGGTCCCGAAGATCCCCGCATCCGCACGGTGGTCTACAACCCGAGCGAGGTCGTCGTCATCAAGGGGCATTACGGTTTCCAGCAGATGATCCAGCTCGCCGACGGCGAGAAGGTCGAGTCGCTGTCCATCGGCGACTCGCTGGCCTGGCAGGTGGCGCCGAACAAGGCCGGCAACCTGCTGTTCCTCAAGCCGGTGGAGCCGAAGGCGCACACCAATCTGTCGGTCGTCACCAACCGGCGCAGCTACGCCTTCGAGCTGATCGCCGTGAACCTCATCGCGCAGATCGCGCAGATGAACTACATCGTCCGCTTCCGCTATCCGCAGGACGAGGAAGCGAGGGTGCAGGCCGAACTGGCCGCGCAGCAGCACGATCAGCAGCAGGAAGTGGTGCCGCAGCGGCGCATCGATCCCGCGGCCTGGAATCTCGACTACACCTTCCAGGGCAAGACCGAACTGGCACCGCTGCACGTCTTCGACGACGGCACGTTCACGTACTTCCAGTTCCGCGACAAACAGGACGTGCCGGCGATCTTCCTGGTCACCGATGGCAAGAACGAGTCGCTGCTGAATTACCACGTCTCCGGCCAATACGTCGTCGTCGAGCGCATCGGCAGGCAGTTCACGCTGCGCGGACGCGAAGGCGAGGTCTGCGTCTACAACGAAACGGCGTACCGGGCGAAGCCCGTGACGACGGCCGACGCCGCGCCGCCGGCCAAGGAGCCGGGCCGTGACGACTGAACCCGACGATCCGCGCCCCGGTGAAGCTGAAGGCCGCGATCCGTCCGAAGACGCGACGCGCCGCCACGGACTGAGCCCGGTCGTCGAAGGCCGCGACCGCGGCCGTCTGCCAATGATCGCGGGCTTTCTCGCGATCATGCTCGTGGTGGGCTTTCTGTTCGTGACCAGCGGGAAGAACAGTGAGCCCGCGCAGGCGGCGAAACTGCCGCCGGCCATCGCCGCCTCGCCGGGGCTGCCCGCGGCAGCGCCGGCTCCTCCACCCTTGCCCCCGGCGCCGCCGGAAGCCGTGCCGGCCGGTTTCCCGCCGCCGCCCGTGCCGGGCCAGGTGCAGGACGCGGACGGCGCCACGGCGAGGGATGACGCACGGCGCCACGCCCCCATGCTGATCTATGACGTTTCGGGCGGCAGCGCAGCGCCAGCTGCCGCCAGGCCATCCCCCGAAGACGAGCAGGCCGCGCTCACGGCGCAGCTCCTGCGCGGCAGCCTGATGAACCCGGCTGCCGTCGGCCAGGACGAGGCCAAAGCCGGTTCACCGTCCGAAGGCTACGCGGACCGCACGCTGGCGTTTGCGAAATCCACGGCCGAGCAGTCCGTGACCGAAGCGACCGCACGCCGCATCTCGCTCGACGACCGCATTGCGCAGGGCAAAATGCTGGCGGCCACGCTGGAAACGGCAGTCAGCTCGGACCTGCCCGGCAAGCTGCGCGCGATCGTCAGCCGCGACGTATGGAGCGAGGACGGCTCACGCCGTCTGATCCGGCGCGGCTCGCGCTTGATCGGCGAGTACCGCTCCGGCCTCGCACGCGGGCAGACGCGCGTGTTCGTGATCTGGACGCGCCTGCTGCAGCCGGATGGCACTGACATCGCCATCGGCTCGCCCGGCGCGGATGATCTCGGCCGCGCCGGCCTCACCGGCACCATCGACCGACATTTCGCGGAACGCTTCGGCGCCGCCGTGCTGCTGTCGCTGATCGGCTCGACGACGACGGCGAGCCAGGGCGGCAGCACCGTGATCGTCGATACCTCGCAAGGCTTCTCGCAAGTCGCGCAGGAATCACTGCAGGACAGCGTGAACATTCCGCCGACGATCACCATCAACCAGGGCGCGCCGGTGCAGGTCTTTGTCGCCCGCGATCTGGTCTTCGGCCGTGCGGCGGCCACCGTCGCAGCGCCATGACGGCAACGCTCGCGCGGCTC
Organism: Hydrocarboniphaga sp. FW305-C-57; assembly: GCF_058783045.1. Lineage (NCBI taxonomy): Bacteria > Pseudomonadati > Pseudomonadota > Gammaproteobacteria > Nevskiales > Nevskiaceae > Hydrocarboniphaga > Hydrocarboniphaga sp. FW305-C-57. The sequence goes on from NZ_JBYSYG010000014.1 coordinate 77,717, forward strand.
GACACCGGCGGCGCGGCGCTGCGCACCTTCCTCGGTCCGCTGGCGCCGCTGCTCGCGCGGCCGGAAATCACCGAGGTCTCCATCAACCGGCCCGGCGAAGCCTTCATCGATGACGCCGGTCGCATGCGGTGCTTCGCGTTGCCCGAGCTGACCGTCGAGCACCTGCTGCGGCTGGCCTCACTGATCGCCTACGAGACGCACCAGATCGTCAACGAGGAACGCCCGCTGCTGTCGGCCTGGCTGTCGACCGGGCAGCGTGTGCAGGTCGTGCTGCCACCGGCCTGCGAGGCCGGAACCGTCGTGATGTCGTTCCGCCGGCAGGCCGAGCGCGAGTTCTCGCTGGACGATTACGAGGCGGCGGGCATGTTCGAGCGCGTCGAGGTCGTGCAGGACGGTGCGCTGAGCCCGGAAGATCGCCAGCTGCGCGCACTGCTGGAGGCTGGCCGTCTAAAGAATTTTCTCCGTGAGGCCGTGCGTCATCGCCGCAACATCGTCGTCTCCGGCTCCACCAGCAGCGGCAAGACCACCTTCCTCAACACGCTGCTGCGCGAAGTCCCCGACGATGAGCGCATCCTGACCATTGAGGACGTGCGCGAACTGCGTCCGAAAGTCCCGAACTGCGCGCACCTGCTCGCCAGCAAGGGCGGCCAAGGCGTCGCACGGGTCACGATCCAGGAACTGCTGGAAGCCTGCCTACGGCTGCGGCCAGACCGCATCATTCTCGGCGAGCTGCGCGGCGGCGAAGCATCGAGCTTCCTGCACGCCATCAACAGCGGCCATCCCGGCTCACTGACCAGCGTGCACGCCGACTCGCCGGCACTGGCCTTCGAGCGTCTGGCACTGATGGTAATGCAAGGCAATGTGTCATTGACGCGAGAACAAATCCTCGCGTACCTGCGCGGCGTGGTCGATGTCGTCGTACAGGTGCGAAAAAGCAAGGATCGGCGCGTTGTATCAGCCGTCTATTTCAAGCACGCTGCGTTACGCCTGTAGATAATGTTGTGAATGGTTGCGGAACCCTTGTTGCAGATTGTGGCCATGCTGGCATTGGCGTCCGGACAGCTGCCACTTACGTCAAGCACTTTTAAGCTGGTTGACTCTCAAGGGGCCGTTCAAAGCCTCAATGAATGATTCAGATGTGCCAATAGCGGTCCTTGGCGGCCGCCCGCTATCAGAAGCCTGTTCGACGGAACGAGCCTCGATCTCCATTCAGCGATTTGCCACTGGGATGGACTCGCGAGTAAGCAGGTCAATCACCTGTCTGCCATGCTCGCACATAACCGACTCAACCTCTGGAAACAATCCGTGGTTGGACAACCTTTATGAGGTCGAGCCGATCATCATCTAGGGACAGGTGAGTCTAGGCGAACGACCGTGTGTCACAAGCGCCCGCTGGGCGCTAGTTCTTGAATCTCGGAGTCCATTGCTCATCGAGATCGTCTTCGTCGTCGCCTTCGTCGGCGAAGGCCTCCTGGCCAATCTCGCGCGAGGAGAGCACCGTGAGCGTCTTGCCGTAGCGGCCGAGTCCGATCACTTCTTCCCTGACGATGCTTGAGCGCTTGCCCCCGAGCCAGTCGAGAACATCGATCTCGTCCTCGTCGCGCTCTGCTCGGGCTACTCTGTTCCCGTCGGCATTGAATCGTGCGGTCACGGTGTTCGTCGGCACGGGCGAGCCACGCTTCAGCCAGATTAGGTCCGGCAGCGACTTCATGGCTTCGGAGAGGATGCAGTAGTCAATCGTACGTCCCGTGCTCAGGATGATCGCAACCGCGTCGTCCGTTAGTTCTGCATAGCGAATCGCGGTCGAGGTCAGTGATGTCTTGCATGACTCGCGTATGGATTCGATGTCGGCGAGACCGAGGCCCGCCCGGCCCATGAGCTCCTTAAAGGGCTTCGCCGGCATCAAGAGGCCGACCGCGAAATTGTCCGCCTCCTGTTCGTAGGGATCGCCAGACGAAAAGCCAGCGTGCGATGCATGTATGCCTTCGTTCGGCAGCACGTGATCGATGTGACCATCGAGGAAATAGTGACCCAGTTCGTGGGCCACACTAAACCGCTGGAATCCCTCGTTGGGAATGTCCGAGGCGTAGAGGATGCCGAAGGCGTTCCCGTGCCGCAGCAGCATGCCGGACACGCCCACCTCGGTATCTGGCTTCGCCTGCACCACGATGTCGTGCTTTTGGGCGATCGCGAACGGATCAACCGGTAGGTCTGCGATCTTCTGTTCAGAATAGACGGCCTCACCGCGCTGTTTTGCAAGTTTGAGGCGCAGCAGTAGGCTCGTCATCGATCACTTCCCTTGCTTGTTTCGTTCGGCGAGCATCTTCAAGAAGTCCTTAGCTAGTTCGCGATCGTTACCCGTTAGTTTGCTGACGTCGCGGAAAAGCGGGTCAGCGGCCTGTGCCAGCGTGGGATCGTCGGCCCTACCCAGCAGGTAGTCGGTCGTCACTTCGAGTGCGTTCGCGAGACGCCTGAGCGTATCGAACGACGGCTTGCGCGAGCCGGATTCGAAATGGGCAATCGAGCTGGGGGGCATGCTCGCCTTTTCGGCCAGTTCGCCCTGGTTCCACTTGCGTAACTCTCGGGCGGCCCTCAGTCGCTCCTGGAAGAGGTCGGAGGGGGCACGTTCATTGGCCATGTCTAGTTCGCCATAAAAAAGTTGACTTCTTTTACAGAATCAGCATAAATAAGCCATGAAGTATATGTCGAATTCGACATGCGCTCCCTAGGAAAGTAATCGATGAGCCGAGAACACGTTAGTCATGCCGAAATCGCGCGCTTCGCTCGGGACAGGGTCAACCTGCCCAAGGATAGGGCAGACGAATTCCGTGCCCAAGCAAAGCGCCTGCGCGATCGTCTGGAAACCTACCTGGGCGAGCACCCGGACTTCACGCTGAAGAAGATGCTTCTTGCCGGCAGCCTCGCCAAGGGCACGGCGTTGCGTTCCCTGAACGACATTGACGTAGCCTGCTACATCAGTGGCGCCGAGGCACCGCACGATGTGTCGGCGCTCCTGGAGTATCTGGCGGAGCGGCTGCGCAAGGCGTTCCCCAACTTCTCGGCGGACCAAGTGAAGCCGCAGACCTACAGCGTGACGGTGTCTTTTAAGGGCACCGGACTGGATGTCGACGTGGTGCCGATCCTCTACGACGGCGACCCCAATTGGTACGGGAACCTCGTCAGCCAAGACGATGGTTCGTTCCTCACGACCAATATCCCTCAGCACCTTGAGTTCATCCGCAAGCGCAAGCGTGCGCAGCCTGACCACTTTTCGCAGGTGGTCCGGCTGGTGAAGTTCTGGGCGGCGCGCATGAAAGGGGCCGATGACAATTTCAGGTTCAAGTCGTTCATGATTGAGCTGCTTCTTGCGAAGCTTGCCGACGATGGTCTGTCATTCTCTGACTACCCGGAGGCGCTGCAGCATTTCTTCACCTACCTCGGCCGCACCGACCTGCGGGAGAAGGTGTTCTTCACTGACAACTACCCGGCTTCGGCGATCGGCGCCTTCAACCAGCGCGTGCAGATCATCGACCCGGTGAATGCTGTGAACAACGTTAGCCGACTCTACACAGACGCGAACGCCTCGGCGATCTATGAGGCCGCGATCGACGCCGGAGACGCCATCGACTCGGCACTCTCGGCACCGACCAAGCAGGAGACCGTCTATTACTGGCAGAAGGTCTTCGGTTCGGCCTTCCAGGGATAAGGGAGGAACCATGTCCAGCTACACCATCACCGAATCCGCGACATTCACGGTCACGCACGCACGGCATATGGCGGCAAAGGTCTCCGCTGATCTCAAGCGCATGCAGCGCTTCTACGGCTATCCCAGCGATAGCGACATCGCTGACTATGAAAGCGAGGCCATCGAGCTGCTGAAGGCGGGGTATTTCGGAGCGCTCACGGTGGGCTTCTTGCGTGACGGACAGTGGATTGAGCCGACGCTGCGTTACACGGCGCGTGACCTCGCAGGCATGGCCGCGAGTGACGACGACCCGGGCCGGGTGCTTCCGGGCCGCGATATCTCGGGCGCGACCTTCCACAACTACATGACGTATTCAGCGGCGTGGAACGCGTTATCTGAGAGCCAGAAGGACGCCTTCAAACGCCGGATGCCTTTCTATCGCACAGGAATGGCCCAGCCGACGGTGAACGGCTATTTGATAGACGACAAGACCTACTCGGCTGGCGGCCGCGCACTGAGCCGCGCGAGCGTGAGGGCCTATTGATGCAAACCAAACCCTCACTCGATGAGTTGTTCGAGCGTCGCCTGACGTTTCCGGATTTCGAGCCGCAGGAGCGGCTTGCGCGACTGGTCGGCCTTGACGACCACAAAGAGCGCCTGAGCAAGATCCTCGGTCTGCTGGTGAACCCTGCGGGCCTCGAGGTCTGGGCCCAGAAGCATCACCCCAATGCGAAGGCGCTACTGAAGCATGTGCTTCGTCGTCCGCCGCTCGTGGTGCTGGCGGGCGATGTTGGTTCCGGCAAGACCGAGTTAGCCGAGACTATCGGTGATGCCGTCGCGCGACAGGAAAAGATCGAGATCACGCTGTACCCGCTGAGCCTCTCGAGTCGCGGCCAGGGGCGGGTCGGGGAAATGACGCAGCTCCTGTCGGCCGCTTTCGACTATACGGTCGAGGCAGCAACCAAGCTGAAGGGAGCGACCGGCCGTTCGCGCGGGGCCATCATTCTCCTTGTCGACGAAGCTGACGCACTTGCTCAGTCGCGTGAATCGGCGCAGATGCATCACGAGGATCGTGCCGGCGTCAACGCCTTCATCCGCGGCATCGACCGCTTGGCGAACGGCCAGCTTCCAGCGGCCGTGATCATGTGCACGAACCGTCTGAGTGCGCTTGACCCGGCTGTCAAACGGCGGGCCGCCGAAATCCTGGCGTTCGAGCGGCCGAACAACAAGCAGCGTCACGCGGTGCTTGTCGGAGCGCTGCAAGCGCTTGGCCTGAGCTCGACGCACATTGAGCAACTGGTCACCGCAACCGGAAAAGGGAATGGGCAATATGGGTTCACGTTCTCTGACCTAACGCAGCGCCTGCTTCCCGCCATCGTTCTCGATGCGTACCCGTCGAGCGGCGTTGAGGCCGCCCGCGCGCTCGAAATCGCGAGGCAGATGCAGCCGACGCCGCCCTTCGAGGAGAAAAAATCATGAGCAGTTGGTCACTGCCAACTTTGCTGAAAAGTTTGCACGACGACATTCAGCACCGTTTGCAGACCACGAGGAAGTCGTTCGGGCATCCTGACGCCAAAGGCGACGCGAGCGAGGCGGTTTGGCTCGAGCTTCTGAAGACCTACTTGCCTGAGCGCTACCGCGCCGACAAGGCTTATGTGGTGGACAGTATGGGCGCCTTCAGCGACCAGATCGATGTCGTGGTCTACGACCGGCAGTATTCGCCGTTTATCTTCCACTACCAAGGCGAAACGATCGTGCCCGCCGAAAGCGTTTACGCGATCTTTGAGGCGAAGCAAACGATCAACGCGAACCATGTGGCCTACGCGCGCAAGAAGGTCGCGTCGGTCCGCACACTCCATCGCACGAGCTTGCCTATCCCCTACGCTATGGGAACGTACCCGCCCAAGCCCTTGATCCCAATCCTGGGCGGCATCCTGACGTTCGAGAGCGACTGGTCACCCTGTTGCGGCGATCCGCTTTGGAAGGCGCTTGGAGACGGCAGCGTCGAAGAAGATCGGCTGAACATCGGTTGCGTGGCGTCGCACGGCCACTTCGTGTGGGATAAGGATGCCGATAAGTACGAGTTCACCAAGGAAGGCAAGCCGGCGACCGCGTTTCTGTTCAAGCTGATCTCGATGCTGCAGTTCAGCGGCACGGTGCCGATGATCGACGTGAACGCCTATGCGGAGTGGCTGCCGAAGTAGCCGACATGACACGGAGGACAAAGGTAGATCGTCACGTGAAAAACATCATCTTCGCCTGCGTACATAACGCGAGCCGCTCTCAGATTTTCGGCCGCAATATTCAATGACTCGCCGATCCACAGATGCTATCGCCTTTTCGGCTGACATCCATCCCGACTATCGAAGGCCCTTTGCCGAGGGATAGACCTTGTAGAGGAACGAGGAATTACATGCTCGCGAGTGAGTGTGGCGCATTTCCGCAATACGCACACGACATACTATCCCGCGCTAGCGCGCCCCCAAAGCCTCACCAGCAACTAGTCGACCTTCACTTCCTCGAAGAATTTTTCGAGGTCGTTTCCGCAATGATTCAGTGCGTTTTGGATATTCTCCATATGGACGCTCAACTTGAATCGCCGTTGCACGCCACCTCCCCGGTACGGAACCTCTTCCATCACACCATTCACCAGCAGCTGCGGCAACAGGTTGTCGAAGAATTCATTTGAGCGAGCACCCAGTCGCACTTTCATTGTTCCCTCGTTGATCTGGGTCGAGCGCAGGAATATTCGGAGCGCTCGGTGTACGAGTTCGACCTCGTCACCCTCAGTGCGGGATGTAACCGACTGCAATGGCAGAGGCTGCTGATGCTCCTCGTGAATGGCAAACCCGATGTCCTGTAGCGCCTTGGTAATTTCCGCGGGACTGAACAGCTGTCGGTCTTCTTCGAGCAACACCACATTCGGAACTTGGCATCCCACCATCGTCGCCGACTGGATTTCGGAAGCGATCTCCAGACGCTCAAACTCACAGCGGACAAAGCTGCAATTCTGGAGACCCGAACCGGCGGTGCTCGTAGGCTGGAAGTAGCACTCCTCGAAGGAAACATTCTGCAATTGGCGAGACGCCAACGCCGATGTAACCATGGTCATTTCAGTGACGGTGACGTGCTGTAGTTTATGCGCGGAGATCAGGTACATAGCAATCGCGCCAGCGTTTTCACGTACATAGGACAGTGGCAGATCGCTCGAGGCCAGCTTTTGAACGAGCTGTAGTACTGCCCCGACGTCGCCTTTGTTCCGAGCTACAAGTAGGCAGGCTTGTTCCACCGTGATTGCCGAAAGCGTGCCAGCCTTCAAGATCGAATGGACGTCGATCGAGCGCAGACGAACCAAGGCACTGCCCAGACTTTCGCCCAGGTAAAATTTCCTGAAGTCCTCGTGATCGAAGGCGTATTGTCCGCGCAGCGATTGACTAACCGTGATCAGCGCGTGCTGCTTGAGGCGCTCCTTCACCTGCCGAGTAACGACGGCTCCCCGGCGGTCACAAAATATCTCGCTCACAACATCCAGCACATCAGCACGAAGAGATTCCACGCCCGAGTTCCACATCTCTGCCGATACCATCGATAGCAACTCATGATGATCTTCCACTGAAAGTAGCGGCTTGAATGGCTCTCCAGACTTGTCTGTCCATTTCTCCTTGGCCTCTCGCTCCACAATGGTGGTGACGAACGCGTAGAAATAGTCCTGTGGTGAGTTGCCTAGCCGTTGAATTAAGTGGTCGACGCTCTCTGCCTGAATTGCTTCTTCAATCAGTCGAGAAGCTAGAACAGCGCGGGTGAGTAGCGGGTGATCCTCACCTAAACGCTGGGCCAGGGCATCGTAAAGAGAACTTGAGTCCGAAATGCCCCAACTGTTCGCCAATTCAAGAAACTGCTTTCTACCCCAGCGGTCGAGGGAAATGCGACTGAACGCAACCTCGATCTTGCCAATTGAATCGAATAGTTTGGCCTGGGTCCTGAAGCTTTGATATTCAAAATACGCCTTGCGGGCAGCGATTACGATACTGCCTTCCGACTCCAGCGCATTTAGCATCGATCCGAGTGCTGAAACTGCCTCACCGGAGGCAGTTTCAATAAACATTTCTTCAAATCCGTCGAAAGCAGGGACAAGGACCCCCAAGCGAACAAGCTCGATGAATGCGTCATAGTAATAAAACGGGAAACGATATTTGTTGACCAGAGCAGCGACCACCACGTCGTCGAAATGCAGGAAAGCTTTTCCGCCGAGGGGAATTGGGACCAACAGCCAGTCCGTGGTCTTGTCTTTGAATGCTTTGGCTTGCGCGAGGGCCAGGCAATTGATAGTTGTTGTTTTTCCTTCCCCGGCATCGGATGTCAGATAGGTCGCTGAAGTGAATCCCGCCAGCCGATTGTTCAGCGCAGAGCGCAGTTCATCGACCACATTTCCGCATGCCTTCTCTTCGACTGATTGGGACCGCTCGATTTGATCAAGTACCTTGCCGGCTGGGGCAACGAATGTGCTCGGCACTTCAACACCGTTCGCGATTTTCTCCGCCAGTATTGGCAATCTGGCAATTCTCGATACCACCCATCTTCCCGCAGGAAGCCGATCTCCATTTTCGGTGACAAATAACTCGCCGCCCCGTTCGGAAAGTTCAGCTTCAATTACCTCGTCCCGAACTTGGACATATAGGTGCCCCCTTGAGAGGTCGATATCCGTCGGGGTATCGGCAAATGCGCGCAGTATTCTCGAAAACGTCTGAATGTTCATGGACCCTCAGAAACTTAGCGCGACGTATGTAGCGCGTGACGGGACAGCGTATCTATTTTTTCGAATTCCATAGTTTGGCTTCGGGTGGACATGCAGAACCGATGTCCCGAAGGCAAGAGCGTTCACGATGCCTGGCCAAATGTCATAGTCCGCAGAAACCACCGCTATCGCAGGATCCGCCGCTTGCGTAGCCAGATAGGCGATGTCGGAGACGATCATCGTATCGACCAGCTTCTGCTCTTCCTTTTTAAGGATATCGGCCGGAGTTACTAGGCAACCTGAGCTGTTGCACTGCTCTGAATTGATGAAAGTCGCGATTTGACTAATTGGACAGGCGGTCACGACCGAACATTTTCGGTACGGCGCCGCCTCGCACGTAAGCCGGGGCGCCTGCCCTCTTGGCCTGAAAGTATGGGTTAGGTCGCTTCGGGGATTCGCGAACAGAGCGCGAGCGAATTCGACCTGAACTACCCCCGGTTGCCCGTTGATGTTTGCTGTGGAGGGGTAGGCAGTGATATCGGCGCCCAATCTCTGGGCGGACCGCGAGAGTTTTGTTTCCTCAAACCACCCACCATAAAGCCGAAAGGCAAGGCGCGTGATAGCGGAGGGCAGCTGCGGAGAAATTATCGCTGTGATCTTCGAAATGACGTGACTGAGCCCTACCCGTCGATCTTGGTCGTGGACATTGTCGTAATCCACAAGAATATTGAAATTCATTTGCCGACGACCACCTTAGCCCTTTTTCCTGGCGTCATGTGCGTGATATCTATCGTCACGCCCCCAAGTGCGCTTTGACAGTCCCCTAATATCTCTGACCACAGTATCTCAGACAACAGAGTCTTTAAGAAAAGGGGCTGATCTCCGAAATGGCGAACCGTCTGGGGCTGGTTCGAATCGCTGATTTGAAGTTCCCAAGTCAAAGCATAAACCCTGGCACTGTCGCGCCCTGGTCCGCCAAGGAATATTGGGGTCCAAGGCCTCCCGTTACAGCAATCCTTTCTCAGCAAACGATGTTACCTCGCTCCCCGCGATGACGAGATGATCCAGCACCCGCACGTCCACCAGCGCCAACGCCTGCTTGAGCCGGTCGGTCAGGGCGCGGTCCGCCGCACTCGGCTCGGGATGTCCGGATGGATGGTTATGAGCCAGGATCACAGCCGCCGCGTTGCGCGCCAGCGCTTCCTTCACGACTTCGCGCGGATATACCGACGCCCCGTCGATCGTTCCGCGGAACATTTCCAGCGCCTCAATCAGTCGATGCTGGCTGTCGAGCATTACCAGGACGAACACCTCGTGCTCGCGGTCGCCGAGCTTCACGGTGAGAAACTCCCGTGCGACCTGTGGGGAGCTGAAAGCAGTTCCGCGCTTCACGCGCCTGGCGATCACCTTGCGGGCTGCGTGCAGCACTTCTTCGGGCGAAGCCGGACGATAGTCCCCAAGAACATCGCGAACGAGAAGCCCAACGGATTCGGTGGAAATGTGCGACATGGTCGTACTCCAGTCTGATCGGGCGGAATTGCCCTGGACCGGAGGGGTCACGCCGCAGCGCAGCCGTCACAGACTGGCCGCAGGCCACTCGGCGAGTAGAGGAGCGAAGCGAGCAACGGAGCGTCTTGACGGCGAGAACGACGTGGTACGGTAATAGAACAGGCAAGACCGCCACCGCCGCGCAGCGGCTCCACCACGGCCGCCGCAGGCATCGGCGGCCGGCGGCAGTGAGCGGAGCGCACGAGGACGCGGCGCGAAGCCTGCGCAGCGACGACCCGCAGGGCGGTTCGCTCTCCGCCTGGCGCGCTTAGGTTCAAACGGCTCATGGCCGTTTGAACCTGCGCCCCGAACTCACCCGCGGAGCGACCTTTGAGCCGCGGCTTTTATTTGCGCCAACAGAAGAAGGCCCCCTTGCGGGGGCCTCAGTGCATCGCAGATTTATTCGCTGCGCTCGGTCTCGTTTCGCGCCGTGCGGGTGCGGAGCTGGTAGACGTGTCCGGGAACCAGGACCGCACCGACGTTGGTGCGAAGGTTCACCGAACCGTCCTGGTTTTCCCATCCGACCGCGACTTCGGTCCAGAACGCCTTGTCGTCGGCGCCGCGTTCCTCGATGTGGAACAGCGCATGGGTCGGAGCCTTGGATTCCTTCGGGGCTTCCTGCTTGCGGGTTTGCTTGGTCATGGTGTTTCTCCGGTTATGCGCAACGTGCGCGAACCTCCCTGGAAGGGTGGAATGAGCGGCGGCTGCAAGGGTGAGCACGCAGTTCGTCGGACCTGTCCGTCGAGACGGCGCGCGCAATCGAAGGACTTGCCCTTGCGGACGACGCGACACCCTTCAAGGTTCGTCATGAGCACGTCGGTAACCGGATGTCATGACCAACCCGTGGAAACCACGAACTAGGCTCCGATCCACCAGACCACGTGGCAATCGCGCCGACATCGTTCTGATTGGTCGGATGGGACTGACGGCTCCACGCGCCCACGTCATGATCCGGCTGGACACGTCCGGCATCCGCAGCGGAACACGAGCGCAGTTTCTGCGGTGCACGGACCCGCAAGGGCTGCGCAGCGCGTAAATGAAATCAGCATCCATCGCCTGCCTCTTTTCACTCCTGAGAATCGTGTGCCGAAGGCCACTCATCGTCAAACGGCAATGCAAACCTACAAGCGGGATGTTTCGTGATGCCGATTGGGTGCCGCGTAAACGCACCAAGCAACACGGTGCTGACTCGGTGAAACCCGCAAGGCAGCATTGCAATCGCTCTCGATAGAAACGGAGTCATGCGAACGCCGAGAGGACTCTGTCGCGTTGACGTTCCAAAGGAAAAATAATTATTTGTTGCCACTGGCGCAGCCATGCGTAACTGTGTGCCCATTGAACAAAGGAGCGGCGTCCACGGGGAGGAACGCCGACAGCGACATGACGGAACACAGCAGCTCGCCGCAGCCAGCCGCGGCATCGCGCACATCCGATTCCGCCGTACTCGATGTGCAAGGCCTTGCCAGCCTGACCCAGATTCCGAAGGCAACGATCCTCACGCTGCGCAGTCGCTCGCCGGAGCGACTGCCACCGCCGTTCCGCCTGCGCCCCCTGCGCTGGCGCACGCAGACGGTCGTGCACTGGATGGAAAAGCAGGAACAGAGCGAACTCGAACGAATCGCCCGCGTCGCGAATGGATCGAGGGCGCGTGGTTGAAGCGCATGAGCCGTGCGCTATTCCTGGAAGGATTTGATCCCGGCACTGCTGTTGCTGATCGCCGCACCCTGGCTCGCGGGCATGTTCTTCGCCGCCTTCGTCGGCGCGAGGAACTACATGCCGGGCTACCTCGAATACCTGCAGATGTGGCGCACGTATTCACCGTCACCACACTACCGGTCGTTGTTGCAGTTGGCCGCCGGACTGCCCGTCGTGCTGGGCGCCATGTTCGCGTTGCTGCCTGTTCTGGCTCGTCGGCCGGCGCTGTTCGGGGATGCGCACTTCGCCGATGAAAGCGAAGTGCGGGCCGCGGGCCTGCGCGCAAGAAGTGGCGTCGTCCTCGGCCGGCTGCGCGGGCGCCTGCTGCGAGCGCGGGGCCAACTCGGCGTGCTGCTGTTCGCACCGCCGCGCTCGGGCAAGGGCGTGGGTTTCGTGATTCCGAACCTGCTGACCTGGCACGGCTCGGCCATCGTCAACGACCTGAAGCTGGAGAACTTCGAGAAGACTTCCGGCGCGCGCGAAGCGATGGGCCAGCAGATCGTCCTGTTCGCCCCGCTGGACACCGAGGGGCGAACCCACGCCTACAACCCGCTGGATTTCGTCTCGACCGACCGCAACCTGCGCGTCAATGACGTGCAGGCGATCACGGCCAAGCTCGTGACCACGCCGCCACGCGCCGATCCGATGTGGACCAACGAGGCGCGAGTGCTGCTCGACGGCCTGATCCTGTTTCTGCTCGACGTGAATCGGCGGGCCTCGCTCGGGGCGGTCTACCGCGCCGTGCTGTCCACGCCGAACTTCGCCGACTACCTCACCTGGGCGATGAAGGAGTACGAAGGCAAGCTCGATCCGGTGGCGGTGATGCAGTTCAACGGCTTCCTCGGCAAGGCATTCAAGGAGCAGTCCGGCGTGCTGTCGTCGCTCAAGGCCGCGCTGTCGCTGTTCGCCAATCCGCTGGTGGATCGCGCCACGTCCAGCACCGATTTCGACCCGCGCGAGCTGCGCCGCCGGCCGATGACGATCTATCTGGGCGTCATGCCGCGCGACATCGCGCGCCTGTCACCGCTGCTCAACATCTTCGTGCAGCAGACCTTCGACGGTCTGCTCGGGCGGCTGCCGGGCAAGGACGAGCCGCACCAGGTGCTGGCCCTGCTCGACGAATTTACCGCCCTGGGGCGGCTGGAGAACGTCGAGAGGGGCATCGCCTATTTCGCCGGCTACAACATCATCCTGGCGCCGGTGATCCAGGACCTGTCGCAGCTCGAAGAGGTGTATGGGCAGGCGGTTACCGAAACTTTCCTCTCCACCGCCAACATCCGCATCGCCTATGCGCAGAACAGCCTCAAGACGGCGAAGTACCTGTCCGAGGAAATGGGATTCCGCACCATCACGACCAAGAGCCGGTCCAGGCACGTCAACGACCCCTGGCACGGGCACGTATCGGAATCGCAGACGCGGCGCGAACTGATGCTGCCGCACGAAATCCGCGAACTGGACCGGCGCAGGGAACTCCTGCTGGTCGAAGCGGCGCCGCCAGTCAAGGCGGACAAGATCAGGTACTACGACGACCGTGCGTTCACCAGGCTGCTGCGGCCCGCGCCGGCGCGCCCGAAGCTGCACAACGCAATCGTCGAGCCGCCCCAGATGCCGGGGGCGGGGCCTGCGCTCACGAACGAAGAAATCGACGAAGTCCTCGGCGCAGTCAGGACAGCCCCCCATCAGCAGTCGGATTAGAGACTGATCCGCTCCCGCGATCCCACTTGCTGAGACTATAACCCAATGGGTTATAATCAGGCATGCAGACTGTCGTCGAAACGTCCGCCTTCATCCGCCGGGCCGAGAAGCTCCTGAGCGAAAGCGAGCATACCGACCTGATTTCGTATCTGGCGAATCATCCCGATGCCGGCGACGAGATCGTCGGCACCGGCGGCGTTCGCAAGGTCCGGTTCGCGGCGATGGGCAAAGGCAAGTCCGGCGGCGTCCGCGTGATCTACTATTTTTACGATCAGGGCGCACCGATCTATGCCTTGCTGATCTACGGCAAGAACGAACGGGCGGACCTGTCGGCGGAGCAACGCAAAGCGGTGGCGGATTTCGCGACTGCGATCAAGGCAACGAGGAAACGGAAATGAGCAAGCTGGGACAAGAACTGGTGGAGTCGATGGCGGAGGCGGTTGCGCATGCCCAGGGCAAGCCGACGGGCAGCCGCGTTCACAAGGTCGCGCTCAAGCCGGACGACATTCAGAGGGCTCGCAAGCAACTGGGCCTGTCGCAGGATCAGTTCGCCGATGCCTTCGGCGTCAGCGCCTCGACGCTTCGGAAGTGGGAACAGGGCCAGCGCGCACCGACGGGCGCCGCCAAGACCTTGCTGAAGATCATCGAGCGTGAGCCCAAGGCCGTCGTACGCGCGCTCAAAACGGCTTGAGTCGAACCTGCACCGTTTTCGGCATCCAGCTGAATTCGGGGCGGCCAAGATCAATCGACAGCGTGCCCGGCAGGCCCGGCGTCTGGAAACGCAGGCACGATTGCGGCCCTGAAAATGGCTCGAAATGTCTCCTGATTTATCTGCAATCCATCTGCACTCCATCTGCACTGCCAGTGCAGATAGGGCCAAATTCAGGCATATCACCGCAAGTCAGGTCAACGTATAAGATATTGTTTTATATAGTTTTACTCATAAAATCATGAAGTAAAGAAAGGCCGCTCAGTCGCTTCGGGAGCAAGAGGTCGCAGGTTCAAATCCTGTCGCCCCGACCAAAAAATCCCGCCTAAACAGATAGTTATCCGCGCGACGTTTTGCTGCGGAAAATGTTTCATGGGCGCTGGTGCCCATCTGGCGCCCATGCCGCGCCCACACCTAAATCTGCCCATATCTATAGCTCAGCCTCTCGCTGCTCCAGCGACGGCAGATTATTCAAGATTTCGCCAGTATCTTTCGCACCATCTCTCCGCCCAATGCGCGCCGCGAAAAGAGGCGCCTAGAAATCCTCCTGAAGTGCGGAAGCGCACCTACCAACAATCGTAGCCGCGCGGTAAAGACAGCCTCACGGTCGTTCTAGCAATACAGAAAATAGCCGAAGAGGCGGTTCGGGCGCTGCAGCAGACGTTCCGGCATCAGCTCGCCTCCAGAGCGCTCTCACACGATTTCCATTGCTGACGACCACGAAACGCGCTTGCCCGATCTGCCAGAAGATGTAGGGCCAGATCGTCAGTGGGGCCGGCCGTGCTGCAAGGAAGCGGCCTCACAAGCTCAGCGGCGCGCTTGCCCTTGTGGCTCTCGCCGCCCGAATTGAGCGTGTGCGCGTAACGCAGCAGATCAGCGGAGAGCAGCTACAGCTCGCCGATGACGTGGGCATCGGCTGGGGTGTCATCGCAAACCTCGTCGGTCTTGCCGGGGCGGCGCAGGATCACGTCGGGGTTCGGCAGCACCTCGAGCGCGACGTAGAAGCGCAGATCGGCACTGCGGCAGGCGAGTTCGCCGGGCTTAGGTAGTGACATCATGAGGCCCACTTAAACAATTGGGGGCTTGCATCGTGGGAAAAAGAATTGACCAGCACGCGAAGCCAATCACACTGGTTCTTATCGGAGTGTTTCTGATCCTGAGCTTGGGCCTGCTGTCTCAGCCGGATTTGCTTTCTGAAGTCGTAAGTCTTCTCGGATCGGCAATTGGCGCCGCCGCAGCGGTCTACGGAGCTTTGTGGGTACAACAACGATCTCAAGAAACTGTCAGAGATCGATATCGCGAGGCCGCACTGGAGCTTTTGCTGGGACTTTCGAGAGATATCGACGAAAACAAAGGAAGGTACGATCAGCTGGGACTTAGCACCGATCGTGCAGGAGAGTTGGAACGGACTAGGCAAAGGGATCTGGTAAATAGGTTTGCAACAACCCTTCGCGCGCTGATGAGTTCAGCAATCAACGTTGACCCTAAAATCTTTCTCTGTCTGGGGCCTGTTAATCATGGCGTAACGCTCAGCGAACGCTACGAAGACGAAGAACGCCGTGAAGCCTCTGACGAGGCAGGAGCTATGCGCCTGATAGTGGTCGTCGATATGAAGCCCTTTCTTGCCGAAAGCATCAGGGAATTGAAGGCGTTGAAGTAGTTCAGAGGCCACCAACCATACCCCTGCAACATCTGCGAAGCGCCGCTACGCCGCTCCGCATTGAGCCCCCCCCGTCACCGACACATCCGCTCAACGGTTCCACCACACCATCTTCAACGCATCAGGCCCATCGCCGTGATCGGCGTCGGGACATTGCTCCAACTGCGCGATGAGCGTCTTGTGGTTGCGGTTGAAAAGGATCAGGCCGTTGTTGCAATGCGGCTGCCGACTCTCGATGCGCAGGTCTTTGTCGGTAGTGTTTTCGATGCCGCGCGCCGGCACCAGAATCTTCCGCTTAGCTGATTCGGCGACGAGCACCTGGCGGAAGAACTCCTGAAACTGCACGGCTTCGACATCCCAGAACGAGAGACCCTCAGTGACCGACGAGTTTCGAGTAGGCCTACTTCTGCACCTCATGCCCCCGCCCTTGAAACAAAGTAAAGGGGGCGCCATGTTTGCTCCCCTGCCCACTGGATATTCGCGGGCTGCCAAGCTGGATCGACTCAGCACATTGCCGTAGGTACCGTGGCCATGAATTGTCACCCTTTGAACTGGTTGTCTGTACTGCCACGCAACTTCCACCCTGATTGGGCCGATTCCAATCCTGAGCACTTGCCGGAAGATACCGTACGCTCCATCCACGACTTCGAGCAGTTTGGGTCGCACATCATCGTGCTGACGGAGGAAATCGTGACGTCCGCGCAGTCGATCGCGCTCGACGACCTGATGATCGAAGACATCTCATTTCCGGTCGATGCTTTCTATCTGCACTTCGGCTCAAGCCTCGGCCTTTGCGCGCCGCATAGTGCAGTTCGGCTCGAGGGCGCCTACGTCACAGCGCAGAGACGCACGGGACCACGAGCTTGTGACAGCCTGATCCAAGTCACATTGGCGCCCGAACATCACGCTGACCAAGACGAGAGCCGCTTAAACTACACCTACGTGTTTGACTATCACGTAAATGCCAGGGGCATCTATGAGGACGGCCTGCGGACGAGCGTGCAAGAGCAGCTCGATCGACGTTTCCAGAACACCTGGACCGAAATGGGGCGCTTCAATTTCGAGCGGCGCCTGAACCGAGGCTCGATGGGAAAGCGCACGTCGTTCGAGGAACTCGAGGCCCGATGGAAGCCGAATCCGGAAGATGTCCGGTGGAAGGCGGTCAGCGAACGAGCCTTTCAGGTGGTGTTCGGTGCGGCACTTGAACTTCGGGCACTTGGGGTTCGCTACACCAGCGCTCGCATCCACCGGCCTTGGGGCCTGCAAGAACAGCGCTGAGCGCTTGTTAGGCGCCCGATGCACTGGCCGATGGCGGGCACAAGAGATCGCCAGATCCCGTCGCGTGCTATAGTCGTCCCATGTCGGCGACTAGGAGCATCTCCAGTCCAATGACCGACCTCTACGGTGTTTGATTCCTTTACGTTTGCCCGGCCGGGTGATCCCGCCGGGCATTTCGTAACTCAAAATTCCTCCCCCCATCTTTTTTCTTCGCTGGCTAAATGGTTTAGCTCCGGCGGTGTGCGTCTGGTCGTCGGCAGGCATACTCGTGCGGTCCCCTTTGGCTGTTGATCCATGAAGCAGAAGCCCTTGCGCACGCTGTTCGATGCGACCTTTCACGACAAGTACGCCTTCGAGGATTTTCTGAGCCTCGACGTGTCCCAGCAATGGGATTCGCAAGTCGTGCGAGCGCGCCAGCGTCATCTGCCTGATCGTCGGCTACATCAGCCAAAGAAGACCCTAAAGGCTTTTCACTGGTTTTTGAACACGTTCTTGTTCTCGTATCTGTCGATTAACGAGCGAGTAGTGTATTCGTATCGCAAGGGCTTCAATGCACAAAGCGCTGTAGCGCGTCACGCCCAGAACCGCGCGTTCTTTCAGGCTGATATTCGCAATTTCTTCGACAGCCTGAGTCGCGATCGGGTGCGATCGGTGATCGCGACTCAGAGTACCACTGCGCCCATCACGGATCTGGCTCAATACGCTGATCGCATTCTGGAAATGACGGTGATCGACGATAGCCTACCGATCGGCTTCGCAACATCGCCGCCAATCAGCAACGCTTGCCTCACCGGGTTCGACAACGATTTAGAGGCCTACTGTGTTGATCGAAGCCTGACATACACCCGCTACGCCGATGACCTCATCGTGTCGGCGGTGGATCGCAAGGCACTGGCCGATATCCAGGCGGTCATGGCGCAATTGCTAGACCGGCATTTCGATGGGCGCCTGCAGTTGAAACCTTCCAAGAGCAAACTCACCACGGTCGGGCGCAATGTCAAAGCGCTG
Organism: Hydrocarboniphaga sp. FW305-C-57; assembly: GCF_058783045.1. Taxonomy (NCBI): domain Bacteria; kingdom Pseudomonadati; phylum Pseudomonadota; class Gammaproteobacteria; order Nevskiales; family Nevskiaceae; genus Hydrocarboniphaga; species Hydrocarboniphaga sp. FW305-C-57. Next base: position 95,730 of record NZ_JBYSYG010000014.1, read on the forward strand.
GGCCTGGTGATCTTACCAACCGGCCAGGTCACCATCGACCGTGAGGTCAAGCAACGCCTGGAAGTCTTGCTCCACTTCTATTCGCGCGACGTACCGACCTTCGTGAAAATCGCGAACTCGGACTACGCGGGTGCCGTCAGCAAGGTGTCCGGTCTGCTGAACTACGTCAACGCCAACGACCAGTACTATTTGGAAAAGCTCAGGAGAAAATTCGGGGCGACGATAGTCGATAGCTTCATCCACAAGACCGTCAGCTGAGCGGCCTGCGATGCGGTTTCAACTCGAGCTGCAAGACGTGCAGCACATTAGGCGCCTAGAACTGGCGCTGAATCTGAATCAGCACAAGCTCACCTGCATCGTCGGCCGCAATGGTGTGGGCAAGACCACGCTGGTCCGAGCCTTGCGCAACTTGGCACGCGCCGATACTTTCTCCTTCACAGCGGCTCGCAACATCTTTGAAGCAACCAGCTTCATTACCTACCAGCTCGACGAGGAGGCCGTCACCTTCAACTTCGATCCTAAGGTCAAATCTCTCAATTGCCGCCAGACAATTCCACCGTCCATGAAAGCGGTCTGCTCTGCCGAGCTGCCAATGCCCTACGGCGAGCGCTTCAACTATTTTAAATCGGCCAGCGACGCGGACACCGATATTCGTCGCCAGATCATCCTTGAGGAATTCAAGCGTCCCGACGAGCTGATCCAGTTTCTGTCAGATATTTACGGCCCGAATCGCTTCGACTCACTGATCGAAGTTGAGGCCGCAGAGCGGCGCTACTACTGCCTACTGCGCGAAGGTAGTCGCTACGTGCGCGAGGACTACTTTAGTTCCGGCGAGCACTTCCTAATCAATCTCTATCGAACGATCAAAGGCGCGGCACGGCTGATCGTTGTAGACGAGATCGATCTGTCGCTCGACGCGGTCGCGCAGGTACAGCTGGTGAAAAAGCTACGGGCGTTCTGCCAGCAGTACGGTTGCAACGTGCTGTTCACGACACACTCGCTCGCGATGATTCGCACGCTGGATGCATCCGAGTTGCTATACATGGAAACCGAGGACGGGGTTGCGCGCTTCTCCCCAGCCTCGTACAGCTACGTGAAGTCGATGATGTTCGGATTCACGGGCTGGGATCGCTACATCCTGACCGAGGATGTTGTGCTCGCGAACTTCATCGAGTACCTGATCCAGCATCATTGCCAACCATCGTTCTTCCGCTACAAGATCATTCACATTGGCGGGGCTGGCCAAGTAGTGGATCTGCTGAGGCGCAATGCCGCGCAAGAATTCCTGGCCCCTGCACGGCAGGTGATCGCCGTCCTCGACGGAGACCAGGCAGGAACGCGAAATGCGCGGCGCGATCAGGTGCACTGCGTCCCGATGCAGAGCGTCGAGAAGGCGCTCTGTTCGCATTACGATGAGGCGGGTTTTCGGCTACGACAACCGACCGCCGAAACCATGGCGGACTCAAAGAAGCTCTTCGAGGCTCTCAAACGTGAGGGGGCAATGACAGAAGGGGCGCTCTTTGCATTTTTGTGTAGTCGCTATCAGGCCGAACTCGGCTCGATGATCGCGACACTGAATGAATTGCTCGCTTACGAGCCCGCAGCCCCCCACTAAACGGCGCAGGCGATTTGCTGACGCCACAAGCGCTTTTCGCACTGTATCCAGACGCCCCGGGGCATCTCGCGCCTTCGGGCTTCAGCCGCGCCATCACAATCCAGTAGCCATGACCGGTCGTGGGTCCGTCGTCGGCCCTCCGACCAGAGGGCATTCGCTCATGGTCGCTATGTTGAGAGCACTCTGATGCGGGGCTCAAAAAAGTCCAGGACGTCGCAGTCATGTCGCAGAACCCACGCCCTCATACGCTGCACTGCCACAAGCTCACGAGAAAGTCGGCGCACGACGGAACAATTCGAACAAGAAGTACTCAGCAGCGGCTACCCGGCCACCGATGGATCAGTCGTCTTTCAGCCGCACTCCCGGAACATACTCAATGAGTTGCTCGACCCTGCAATTGAAATATCCGCAAAGCTTGTCAAGCACATCCGTCCCGATCTTGTAAGTCTGATCGTTCGCGAGGCGAGTAAGCGTATTGCGGTGAATGTCCGCCTCGCGCGCAACCTCTATCAAATTAATAGTTCTGGACTCCGCAAACTCCTTGTCTGCGAGTAAGCGCTTGAAATGATTCCTAATCATTAGATATGCACAGTTTAAAGTGCACAAGCACTTTACATTGTGCAAATGCACTCTATAATGGGCACAACATGCACAGCACGTTGTGCATACGCACCAGAGGAAGTGCCTATGAACCAGGAAACTAGCACAGGCGCAGACTATTTGACGACCGAGGAACTCGCCTCGCGAATCAAGTACGACTGCAGAACGATTCGTGAGCGGCTGAAAGATTCAGTTCTGCTTGAGGGAACTCATTACTTTCGCCCTTTCGGTGGCAGAAAGATTCTGTACATCTGGTCCACGATCGAGCGCGACATGATGCGCGCCTCCACGCGAGCTGCTCCGATGATCCCATTGGCGGCCGGCGGAATCTGCCGTGGGTAGCATTCGCGCACGCCAAAGTAGTGGCCTACTATTTTTTGATTTTCGGTATCAAGGTGTGCGATGCAGAGAGCAGAGCACACTTCAGGATACAGCGAAGAACCGAGCGGACATGCAAAAGGTTCTTGCTCGAATCGAAAGCGAAATCGCTAGCGGGGCCTTCGTCTACCAGCGATATTTTCCGAATAGCAAACTAGCTAAGCAATTCGAGTCCGCGAAATCTGTTACGGCTCTTGCAGCGGCGATGGCAACAGAAAACATTGGACAATTAATTGCTCCATATTTTTCAGAGTTCGTTCCCATCTGGGTTCGCGAAATGCAGCCCAACTGGCGCAACAGCACACGCGGCTGGATGGACACTATCATCAACGTCCACCTGCTTCCTGTGTTCGGTGCGCGCGACATTTCGCAGATCAAGCGTGAAGACCTGCTGAGCTTTCGCGCTGATTTAAGTGCGCGCACAACGAAGTCTGGTCGTCCGATCTCGACAAAGACGGTCAACACCGTGATGCGCATTCTTCGCGCGATCTTGACGGAGGCTGCCGCGCGCTTTGGCTTCACCGCGCCACCGACCATCAAGCGGCTCAAAGTGCAGCGCAAGGAAATCCTTCCTTTCACGCTCGAAGAAGTGAACCTGATCCTTTCGCGCGTACGGCCCGATTACAAGTCATATATGACCACGGCCTTCTTCACTGCCATGCGGCCTGGCGAACTCAACGGACTCAAGTGGGAGCACGTTGATTTTGAACGCCGCGAAATCCGCGTGCGTGAGACATTCTCGAAGGGCAAGGTCGAGTACACCAAGACCGACGGCAGCCAGCGCGAAATCTCGATGAGCCCGCCGGTATATGACGCGCTAATGCAGCAGCAGAGCGTTAGTCGAAAGCTAAGCGCTTACGTCTTCTGCCTGAGGAACGGAGAGCCGCTCAACGACGGCAACTACAGCAAGCGCGTGTGGCATCCACTGCTTCGCCACCTGGGCCTTCGTCGTCGCGTGCCGTATCAAACACGCCACACCTGCGCGACGTTGTGGTTGGCGGCCGGCGAAAACCCACAGTGGATCGCAGACCAGATGGGCCACACGACGACCGAGATGCTGTTCCGCGTCTATTCCCGCTTCGTTCCAAACCTGACACGGCGTGACGGTGCTGCGTTTGAACAGCTCCTCATCAGCAAAGGCATCACCGCTTCGGCGGATACCAAGTAATCGCTGCGCAATCGCACAAAGGACTCTCTCATGATCTTCGCTCAAAACCTCCGCGACCACGTCGGCTTGGACGTCGACATGCTGCTCACGCTTGAACGCAAGCAGATCATCACGGGCGGCAGTGGTCGCAAAGTTCAGCAGTACCTGCTCGCCGACAACAGCGATCAGGTCATCGGCGTGCGTTACGCCGAGCATTGCAAGCAGGACATTCCGGATGGATCGATCGTGCGAGTACGCGGCCGTGTATCGGAGGCACCATCTGGGCAGTCGGTACTTTCGCTGACACAGATCGCGATGGCAGACCGCAGTGGCATCCGGAACGCTGCGGACCTTCTTCCCTGTTACAACCTGGCACAGCCAATCAAGAATGCAGTCGCGAACATCAGTGCATTGATCGACGATGTCCGCCCCGAACTGCGGACCTTCCTCAACAACGTCCTGCTGGATCCTGCAATCCATCCGCACCTGCTAACTGCCCCATGGGGACCCAGCTTCGCGGAATCGCAGCCCGGCGGACTGATCGCAACCATCGGCCGCGGAGTGACGCGCTGCGAACTCGCTGGAGCCCAGCGACATCAGCACTACCAGGACGTGCACCTGGCCTGCATTGCGTACTTCTGCCGTCACATCGGCCGAATCCGCACGGCAAAGATCAATACAGCCTCAGCGCAGTTCCTGACGCCCGAACTCGCCTCGCTGCAGTTGCTCGCGCCCCACTTGGCCGCTCTGTATACGACGTGGGCGGATGGCGCCAAGCAGATCGAACACGCGCTGCACTACCTCGCCACCCCTAGCGCAGCGCGCGGCAAAGCTCAGTACCGCTTCGCCGAAACGGCAGCCGAGCCTTTCGGCGCGCCGTGCGCCTGATCGGCGCCTAGTCCCTCGCCGCGCTTCGCGGCATCCCCCACTCGACTTGCAGTGCCTGCGCGAGCAGGCAACGGGGCTTTGCGTCCCGAATTCGGAGAACACCGATGTCGATCCAACGAATCATCTCAGGCAACCGCACACCCGCCGAGCGCTATGCCCAGTTGTTCGCGCAGCTGTATGGCCTTGATGGCGGCGGCTTCGCGCAAGTGAGCGCAACACGAGACCAGGATGTGCCGCTGCGCACCGTCTTCGAGATCGAGCGCAATCGCGATCGCGTTCTCTCACGAAACGCACGGCTCGCCGATGCCACGATTCTGCTGCGCCGGTCGATCCTCACCACTGCCAACGACCGACGGATCCGCGATCCCCTGCCTAGGCACACCGTGCTGCTGGAACTCGCACTGGAACAGCCCGATTGGAAGGAGCGAGCCCAAGCATTCTTCAAGGCGCATCTCAACCTGCAGACGTTGCACCTCAGCGGCCACTTCCCGCTTTATCGCCAAGACGATGCCCCAAACATTGGCGCATTCGTCGATTCCGTACTCGCAACGCCATTCGAACTCGCACACCCCGGCGATCCAGATCAAACAGTGCTGCCGAACTCCCTCCCCACACAAACCTTCGGGCAACTGTGTGAGCGCTTCCCGACGCAGTTCCGAACGATGAGCGCCGTCCACTTCGCGATTCCTAGCGGGTGGCTCGCCATCTTCGCTGCCCTCTGCGAACAAATCGACCGGCAACTAAGCGATTCAGAACGTGCCGCGTTTCACTGGGTACAGATCAGGCGCCGGGATCACGGACTCACCTGCTGCTACGGCCTGCAGGCTCCTCTCACCGCAGGCCAGGGCGACGGAGCCGAATCATTCGACTGGGAGCATCTCGGCATCGCCGTGATGAAACAAGTCCGCAAGGCAGAAGCGCAAGCCGCCGCCACCTGTGAGTTTTGCGGCAAAGCAGGACGACCACGTCGCCGAGGAGCCCCGCACTGGCTCTGCGATGACCATGCCCGGCCGGGCTGGAATCCGCTGCCCGCGTTCCGCGCGTGGCGACTGCGCTGATTCTTCATAACGACACGAATTATCCACAAGTCGAGCGGATGTAGAACGCCATCCAATTGACCGCGATCGGCAGATCAACTGACCACTGGCGCCAAACTGCGCTACCACCAGCGCCACTGAGCGCGACCAGTGCCGCCGAGCTAACCATTGGTGGCCGATGGCTCGCTAAGCGCCAATGTGAAAACCATTTCTCAAATCGCCACCGTCGGCGCCCTGACCAGAAGCGCCAACGGAGTGCCCAGCGCCGCTAGGGATCTGACCACGGCCGCCAAGGCGCTGACCAGGAACGGCAGGCTGCCCACCAGCGCCAGGTTGAGCATCGGCGCCGAGGCCGCCAATACGACGCTGTCTAGGTGCTCCCAGGCCGACCGCCGGCGTCAAGGTCTAGCTAGTGTCGCTAGGTTGATGTCCGTGCCGAGCTGCGCAAAGAAAAACGCCGCGATGTCGCGGCGTTGGTTGAATCGAGAAGAGCTGTCAGATATCCAGCGTGACTTGATCAGGGCGCCTTCGCATCCTTCTCATAGAATCACCCTGCAGCTCGATCTTTACCGACGAGTGAATCAGTCGATCGAGAATCGCATCCGCAACCGCTGGATCATTAATAAAGTTGTGCCATTCTCGAACGGGCATCTGACCGAGCACTATTGTTGCACCCGATCCCACTCGATCGTCGAGGAGCTCAAGCAAGTCACTCTTTGCGCGCGCGTCCAGAGCGCTTAACCCAAAGTCGTCCAAAATGAGTAGCTGCACTTTTGCCAGCTGACTGCGCATCTTGAGGATTGAGCCATCCTCGTGCGCATATGACATCTCTTCAAGCATGCGGCCCACACGCTTATAAAGGATCGTGATTCCACGTCGCGCTGCTTCTACAGCAAGAGCGCATGCGAGCCACGTTTTGCCGGTGCCGGTGGCTCCAGTCATTAGCACATTGAGATTCTGGTAGATCCAAGCACACGTCAACAACTCTGAAAATGCGGCACGTTCGAAACCGCGTCCGCTGCCGTAAACAACATCCTCAGGCTGAGCGTTCTGCTTCAGTTTTGCGTTTCTCAGGAGCCTGGAGAACCTTCGTGAATCGCGATGACTTCGCTCGCCATCAACCAACATTTGGAGGCGCTGTTCAAAAGAGAGGTTGATGTAAGACGCCTGTGTGAGCTGGTGCTGGAGCGCTTCATGCATGCCGCGCAGCCGCAGCGAAATTAAGGCATCGAGAGTGGTGGCGATTGTCATGGCTGGCTATTGGTAGGATTCGGGCCCGCGAACGTTTTTGTGCGGCGGTGGGCTAGGAGAATTTGTGGCGTTTCCACGCAAAGGCGTGTTCTCCATGCGACGAGAAAGCATCGAACGAATCGAGGTAACGCTTATGAGTGGAATGCTGATGGCCCGCCTGCAAGCGGCGTTTAGCCGGTCTTGTCCGTACTGACTTTCAAGCTTTCGCAATCCGCGCAGCGCCTGAATTGTGAGTGCCGGACGGCGATGTTTTTCTTGGTGGTGCTGAGCAAAAGCTTCAACACTCGCCCCAGCGCGATGAGCCCATGCCAGCATCTCTGCGTTTTTTTCTTCGGAGTAAGCCTGATGGGCGCTGGGTTGATGTTCCTTTAGAGTTGTGCAGCTGCCGTCGGAGACTCCGATGGGATGGCTCGCAATCGGCGATGAGCCATTCACCGTATACACTTCGACAGTGGATGAAGAGATGCGCACCCTAACTTTGTCACCCATATAGCGATACGGAACCGAGTAGTAGTGATTCTGCCAATGAACGTGGTAGTCCATTGGCACCACGACATTGAGTCGCCACTCCGCATACTCATATCTGTACTGAGGTAGCGGCTGCAGAGCCGGGCGATCCAACTCTTGGAAGAGATCGTTCCTGCTTTTGTTCCTATATTTCCTCATCGGCCGTGCATTGAGTTCTTCAGTCATCTCGGCCAGAGCGGCGTTCAGTTCGCCTATTGATGTGAAGATGCGATTGCGAAGCCTGGCAATTCCCCAGCGCTGAGCAAGTTTTACCCCAGTCTCCACGGGTGCTTTGTCTTTAGGCTTCCTCGCGCGGGTCGGCAGTACAAACGTGTTGTAGTGGCGCGCGAGCAGTGCATAGACGAAGTTGATTTGATGGCCTTCCGTTCGGCTGATTTTGTCAACAGCGGCTTTGTGGTTGTCGGGAACCAGTGCCAGCGTCACGCCACCGAAATATTCAAACGCTCGAACATTTGCTTCGCACCAGTCGGCCATGCCTTGGCTTTCTGTGGCGAACATGAATGTCTTTCTGCTCGCACCTAGAACAGCAACGAAGAGTTCCACCTCGCGCTTGAGCCCTGTTTCCGGATCGAGAATCGACGGGCGCTTACCGGAGAAGTCGAGAAATAAGTTTTCACCTGGCCGATGTGCCTGGCGCATGACGATGCCAAGCTTTTTTGCATACTTGTGGTATCGGCGCCGAAACTCAGTTTCGGACATCGCGGCTGATCCTGCGTTTTTTGCGTACTCCTCGTGAAGCAAAAGCAGCGTTACGCCAACTTTTCGCCGCTCGTCGTGGATGTACGAGAAATCTGGCTCAGCGAAGTGCCTTCCCAATGAGCTCGGGCTTGCGTTCAACCGTCTATCGAAATCGTTTAATTCCCAGTGCTCGATGTCTTCCCACTGAAGATTTGATTCGAGCAGCAAGTCTCGATACCGCTGGACAGTGTTGTGCGAGACGCCCGTGATGTGCGCGATTGCCCTGTTGGACAGGGAGTGCCGGACCAAGATGGTCCGGCAAAGTTCTTTAATTTCCAGCATTCCGCACGCTCAATCCCTGTGGGGGCCGCACAAGGCGACCTCACCGGCCCAATGAAGAAGGCACAGTTGACGAACTAAACGTGCATAAGTGAGAATGCCGTCTCAAGGTTCAATTGAGTAGCGTTCACCCCAAAGCCCACGCCGTCGGAAGCGTGGGCTTTGTTTTGCCCGTCCTCTTTATGCTTTAGCAATAGGCCCGGCGAGAGCCCTGGCAATCGCCCTGCGAGCGATCGCCGTCACTTTGACCCCGGGCCCGGGGATACCGATCAGCCCATAGCTCCGAGGCACTTAAACCGAGCTTTTCAGCGATGTGTTCCTCAATTCGCCTTGACCTACGATGCCCCTGGCTGACGCTAGTCACTGTCGTCGCCGCAACGCTCAGTTCTCGGGCCACGTCGGCCAACGAGCTGCCAACCAAGCGCAGCCTCAACTTGATGTGCTCATGCTGTTCAATCGCAGGCGACACCGTGATACCGTTAGGTGAATTAGTGTGTCTCACAACTATCCTGCACTTATGAGTAAGTTGTCAACAGATTATCTCAATATTGAGATCGGCGCGCGCCTCATCGGAGTTCGCACGAAGCTGGGCTACACGCAGCCTGACTTCGCCGCTCATCTCGGTCTTTCTTACCGGGCTTACGGGAACTACGAGCGGGGGGAGCGGGAGATGCCGACTGCTTTGTTTCGGCACTTATGTGACAAATTTCAAATAGACCCGCTTTGGTTGTTGCGAGGCCCCGGCACGGAGCCTGTGCTTATCGGCAGCCGACAACTGGATCAGAAGCTGCTCTCAGACATCATGCGGCTCGTCGAAGAATGGCTTGAGCGGCACGACGCCACGCTTCGTTGCGACAAAAAAGCTCAATTGATTAGTTTGGCCTATCAACGCTGCTCCCAAGCGGGCGCCGTTGATGCTCTGCACCTCCAAGACATGCTTTCGATGGCGGCGTAGGTGCAGCATGGCTACTAAAGGTGATGGTGTGGAAGGTGATGGAGGCGGTGATGATCGCGAGAGCAAGGTTCGCCCGATTCGCCCTAGTCCCGAGAATCCGCCTAACGACCCGCCCAAAGAAGAGCCTTCGTCCTCAGGCCTTGATGAGCTAAAGGCGCTGTTGGATGAAGCCAAGCCGAAGCCAAAGGAGCGGGATTTTTCGCTGGAGGACTTGAGTGACGACAATGTCATTGAAGACAGCGAGGCGTTCCACTATCGATTTGGCCGCGGCTTCAACTGGAAGCGACACTTCCGCGAATCGTTCATGAAGCTCAAGACCCAAAAACGCATCGCCGATCGAGAAGCAAAAGTCCTGCGCCTGTTCGGGAACTTGACACCGCAGAATGTCGAAGTGGAACTAACCAGCAACCCTATACAAGTCGGAATCGGACTCTTGACTTTAGGCTATGTTGCTCTGGCCCTACTTGGCCTTATCGCCTGGGCATTCTCCATTGGACATCCAACGGTTCTGCAATTCATTAAGCTTGCGAACGGCATAGGCTTGCTGATGGCTTTCGGATACACCGTATACCTGTCGCACGTGCTGCCATGGGTGGTCAAACGCAGATAGCTCCGATGCGAATTCAGCGGCGAAACGCTTCCCACGCCTCTGCAACAAGAGATTCTGGGCTTCTATTCAACTGCTGCGATAGCGAGAAAATCGTGCTGAGGCTGGGCTGTCTTTCGCCGCGCTCTAGCATCGACACGTAGGTTCGGTCGATCTCGCATGCAAGCCCCAATGCTTCCTGAGAAAGCCCAGACCGAGTGCGAGCGCGCCGAAGAACTCCTCCAAACGCGATCGCGACTTCGTTGCGCTGTTTCGAGGAGGCGGGCATCGCCGGAAGATGAATCTCCGACGACTATTGATCTACGGACTATAGTCTGAGACCCTATAGGTATCCAGGCTCGGCAGGTTGCGGTTGGGTATTTTTTTGCCCGGCGGCTCCTCGCCTTGACTACTCGATGCACAGCGGACAGTCCGAATTGCGAGAGAGGCACGGTCGTATTGGGTGCTTCGTTTACTTTCGACAGGACTGAGGGCAGCGCGTGTGTTTTCGACTGATGCATGAGAATTCTGAGCTTCATTTGGCTCTTCCGTTTGAGGCGCACATCGAAGAGCGCCTACTGCAGGTGATCGGAGATGCCGAGCTTGGTCAGGCGGCGGAGCGCAACCGATCCGATATGGCTCGCCGCATCGCTGATTTGGTTACTGCCCTGCTCAAAGGCGAGCTACTCCCCCCCACTGAAAAGCAGTTGAAATACGCAGTCGCGATCGCCCGTGAGTTGTCGCTCGAGTTACCAAATGAGGCATTGCAGTATCGCGAGGTAATGAAAGCTTTTTTGGGTGTGCACGCTGAGCGATACCGGAAACAAAAGGGATATTCGCCCACTGCGCAAAGAGCATCTTCATGAGTGCGGAGACGCCAGGTGAAGTGGCAGAGCGTGTCGCTAAAGCGCGAAACACGATGTCCGCCATTGATTACGGCTCTGGTTTTTCCGACAAGGAGTACCCCGAAATCATTTGGTCAATGTGCGGCCTTACAAAGACGAGCGAAATAGTCGTCATGGCGGAGGTTGGCGATCTCAAAATTGGCAAAGCGCACCGGTCCGGCTTGTCTTACCCCCACATGGTTGATCGCATTTTCGGAATCGACATTGATGATCAGCGCCTGGCGCTTTGGCTCTCCAGCCAGTTATGGGATTCGAACGCGAATCAGCTCATCACCGAGGCTCTGCGCGTTCGCGCCAAAACATGAAGGCACACTTCACAATGTCCTTCCTGAGCGTGGATTCAGGCGAGCCAGCCTACGCAACTCGCGCCATCCAGCTATTGCGAGGTAGAAAGGAGTGGCACACCCTCTCCATTGACGACGAGGCGACGAGCCGGTGGAGCGCCAGCCAAGCAGGATACTGAGCGACCCCGAATGCCATTGATTCGCTAAAGCCACAAAGCGATGCGTTTCTGATCCGACATGCGGAGAAAATCTTGAACGACAGCAATGCGTCTGCGCCGACCTCATTGTCAGCGAGTGCAGAGGGGACCATTCGCTTTCAAGCGGTGGTATTTGATGCATTCGGAACCTTGCTGAGGTTTGGCGAGGCCAGGCACCCCTATCGGCGCCTTCAGAAGGTGCTCAATGCACTGGGCCGGGGATATGACGCGAACGATCGCTACATCATGATGGAGAATAACCTTGGATTAGCAGGCTTCGCGTCTGAGGTCGGATATGAAGTTCCGGCAAACCTACTTGCTGATCTTGAGCGCGATCTGTTTCACGAGTTGGCCAACATTCGCTTGTATGAGGACGTGATTCCAACGCTAGACGCACTTAGGGCGAGCGGGCTGAAAATCGGAGTGTGCTCGAATCTGGCAGCGCCGTACGGCTTGCCTATCAGGTTTCTGCTTCCCGACTTGGATTGCTACGCCCTTAGCTATGAGGTCGGAGCGGTCAAACCTTCTCGTGAGATCTATCGCCATTGCACGGATCAGCTAGGGGTTTCTGCGGATGCGATCCTTTTCGTCGGCGATACGCCAGAGGCCGATGTTGACGGGCCAATAGCGTTCGGTATGTCAGCTGTTTTGCTCGATCGGGAGAATCGATTCGGGAATCGCACCTTGCTGAAGTCACTCCAAAATCTATACACGTTGATTGGACGGGGACAGAGCGCCACGGAGCTACCGGCGGCTCCATAGCGCAGTCAAATCAGCAGGGCGTCACTCGGGTGGATTTACAACGGGTGCCGATCTCTTGTAGTGAGACACGTCTAGCGTCGCCACGATCGGCTGCACTGCCAAGGGGTCGCTCGATGCTAGCTTCGCTGCAATCTTGGTCAATTCATCGACCAACTGCTGAAACGATAGATACTCATTGCTTCCTGGCCTCTTCCAGCCAAGTGACCTCGCATCCTGATGCACTAGCAACAGTACACCGTGTCTGGCGCTGTCGTGCCGCAGATACTGTCCGCATAGCTGAGTAACTAGAGCGGTCTCCAGTTGCGAAAACGACCAGCTCTCAGCGATTTTTATTTCAATAGGTAGGGTTGCGTCTGATTCTCGCGAGCGAAGCCGGATATCTGGCTCCTTCTCGCTCGCGACATGCGACTCTCGCTCAACCGAGTAGCTACGATTCGCCACGCTCTCGAATCGGTCTGCGACCCAGAGCTGGACTGCTTTTTCATTCGGCAGGTCACAAACAACTTGCCCCTGTGCGAAGTCGGCGTGTAGCAGGTCGTGCTGAATATCCCGAACTCGGTTGGCTGCTAGATCTTGCAGCCCTCTCGTTGTCCGAGGTGCGAAGTACCGGCTGCGCTCGAACTCATAAACTTCGGACAGCGGCCAAGCCTCTTGATCTGAGTCTTTCTCCGCGCGCTCAAGTGACATTCGGTGCAAAACCACTGCCGGCAAGGGAAAATTTTCACGCTCAGAAAGGCCGCGAAGCGCTTCAAAGGTTGCTCGACCAGGTGTTTCCGACAGCAGAGTCAGTGCAAGGTCACGAGAGTCGACCGCATGGTCAAGCGCGGAGGGAGAGTAAACGCCACTATGATTGGGATCATCTTTCGGATTTAACGTGTCATAGGCTATACAAACCATCTGCACGAGGCTTTCGAATGGGAGCGCCACGCCTTCATTACCAGATCGCCATCGGCTTCCCACAATCCGCGGTAGCAAAGCAATCAGGAACGCTCCTCGCTCAGCATCATTCGCCAACGTCGAAAGCTTGTCCGCGAGCGCCTGTGTCGAAGCCTGTGGATCCAGCGTAAAGAGAATGGACAGATATGCAGCTGCGGTCTCACTGTGCCCGTGCTCATGGAACCGTCGCAGCGCAATCTCTGCTAGAGATTCCCGCAAGACGGCATCGTCGTTGGCCGCGCTCAGCAGGATGGACAAAATCGCTTTCAGCGCTGGCAGCGCAATCTCATCGCGTGCAGCCAATTCACCAATTAGCCCCGGCGCGATGAGCCAATGCAATGTTACGTCTGCGCGACTCGCATCATGAAGAACTCCGAATTGTTCCACATTCGATGCCTCGCTCAACTCCGCGCGAATCTCGCGGCAATAAACTTCGCAAACTGCCCCGGGATGGCGCTTGGAAAGTTCAGCCAGCCATTGTGGCAGGCCATTGATCTCGAGAGTTGAGTATTCGGCAGCACGAATAGCCTCTTCCGGTGACAGTTTTGCCGCCCAATCTTTATCGCTGGCCGCCTCCAACGACAATCCAGCGATGCCCATAAGATCATGAGCACTCGCCGTATTTCGCTGGTCAGGCTGTTTTTGGCTATCCAGTTTGGGTTGCCATTGCCGCCAATGCATTCCGAGGCCTGAGACAAAAGCAGCCGAGAGTTCAGGCCCCAGAAGATCACCCAAGGCTCCCAAGGAATCGAGTGAGTAGCGATGCTTTGATTCGTGCACGCCTCTTAGCAATTCCCACAAATGGAACAGCCTAGAATCGACACCATTTTCAGTTGTGGGGCGCGGTGATCGAAGATCTTCCGGCTTGGCTTTCAGGCTCGCGATGAAGTCGATCCAATGGCGATCGCGAGCGGCCAATTGAGCTGCGTTACGCCGCTCGGAAGCGAGTGACTGCTGTTCCATCCTGATGATTTCGGGATTAGGCTTCTGTGGCTTTCGCCCCTCGAGAAGCTCCGCCATCATAGTAGCGTCTCCGTCTACAGCGGACTCGATTTTCTGCATCACGCCTTCGGAAGAGTCCAGCGCGCGCCACAGCATCAACAACGTATTCAACGCAAGGCGCCGATTATTCTCATCAGCATGTTGCTTAACATCCGACAGCAGCCAATCGAGATCTTCTTCAACGATGCCCGGATCGTAACCAAGCATCCGCATTTCCCAATCTCGAGTTACGACTCCACCTTGAAGATGCGGGTTACCGCGGAAGCAGTTCGCTGCTTGCCAGAAAGCAGCACGACGACGTTCGGAAGACCGATGCAGCTCTTTGGTAATCGGAGCGCCATTACCGCTCTGCGAGTAGTTACTCTCTCCAAGTCGCAGGACCGCATCGATAGCAGCGCTGGGGGCTACATCCTTCGCAGACACTTGCAACAAGCGAAGAGCGCCGGACGTGATGCTTGGCGCGTAGCGCTCTTCTCGCAAGTCGGGCTCGTGACCGAAACCTCCAGATACTCCACCAAGAATGTTTAGCACCGCCCCCAGATACCTGCCCAGGGTTTCGGCATTTTGCATCTTGGCAACCAGTTCGACTCCGCCCGTCTCAAACATGCTTGCCAGTTCGTCCTCCGTGCTGTCGAGCTTCTCGATCAGCGCGATCACTTCGTCCAGGCTCAAAATCGACGGAAATAGGCTAACGACCAATTCCCAAACAATCGACAAATGGAGTTGCTCGGGTGAGTCGCAGATCGTATTGGCCAGAGCTCTCCGCTGTTGATCATCTCCTAGGTGGCCGATTACACGCGCTGCCCAGGAACGCTGAACAATCGGCACTTCGTTCCGATCAGATAAAACCGATTCAGCTAAATCGACGCAAACCTTCAACTTCCCAAGCCAGATCAGACGCGTGAGCAATGTCCTCACCTCGGCGCAGCCTGCATGCTGACTCCAGAGAGTCCTCAAGGTTGGAATCAACTCGGTGCTGATAAATCGCTTGAGCCCATCTTCGTCCAATTGTCCGCTGTGCAGGTCGGGAGCGGCCGCAATGCTGTTGCAAACTGCTTCCAGCGCTCGCTTTCTGACAGGCACCGAAAGGCTCTCGGGGTCTCCCATGGTCAATAGCAAATTCGGCGCGTGCGCGATCATTTCCGAAGCGACTGCGTCATCGAGGACCGCAAGCCATGCCGCGGCCCCTTTAAGCGCGGGCCGAACAAAACGAACTCCGTAAGTTGTAGCGAATAGCAGATCCAGAAGGTGGCTCAACGAGAGGTTGGACTGTGTTCGCAGACGATGCAGCCAGCGCGATGTTAAGTAGGCGCGGACATCGCCGTTGTTGTCGCTATGTAGCTGCACCGTCCCGAGGGGGCCGGGCTCAAACACGGCACGACGCAGAAGAGCGCTGCGATTGTCACCGGTCCAATCTGGAAGAATTGCGACCAGGTCGGCGCTATCTGCCAATAATTCGCCGGCATCATCTGAGTCGGGAATCTGCAAGCCGCGCTTGTGTGCAAATACAAGCGCGGCGCCGATTCGCTCAAGACCTTCAAGGCCAGCCGCTTCGGTCAATGCATCGCCGGCGGCAGCTCCGGGTCGCCGCTCCGTCAGGCGCTCCGTAAGACTTCTGTGAAGCATCTCTCTTAGCGTGCCGAGTCGGCGATGGCTTTTCCAGAAGTCCGCGATCCAGTGCAAGTCGAGAGGGCGACCAGCAAGGCTGGCAAGATCTCGATCCGAAATGGCCTGCATCAGTCCTGCGGGATCCTGGACCCCGTGGGAAGTGGCGTACTTCTCAATTCGAGGCGTATCGAGAGGCGCCATCACGACCACCAGGTGTTGCTCTTGTGGAGCAGGTGGCTCAGCTCGCCTCCGACGGATAATGTTAACTAGCAGCTCGTTCGGATCGGGAGCGGGAACCGTCGAAGGTGGTGGGGGAATCGGCAGCTCTGAAAGTAAGCTTTCAAGGTCAGCCCGGGTCTCCCAGTCGGCGGGCCGCCCTGTAAACATCACATGGGCACGTCCTTCGTGCCCCTTGATTGCATCAGCAACCAGACCTGCAACACGCTGAAAGCGAACCGCCCCACGCTTTGCTTCATCGATGGAGTCGAGGAAGAACCAGCCATCGTCTTCCGAGCTGCGCCAAGCATCC
The DNA here is from genome assembly GCF_058783045.1 of Hydrocarboniphaga sp. FW305-C-57. Classification (NCBI taxonomy): domain Bacteria; kingdom Pseudomonadati; phylum Pseudomonadota; class Gammaproteobacteria; order Nevskiales; family Nevskiaceae; genus Hydrocarboniphaga; species Hydrocarboniphaga sp. FW305-C-57. The sequence continues at coordinate 111,955 of NZ_JBYSYG010000014.1, forward strand.
AAGCTTGCGCGCTCTGCAGAGCGAAGCGCGCCTTCGAGGCTGCCTGCCTTGTCAACGTCCAGGATTGTGGCCACGACGGCAAACTTACCCGCCTGCTGAAGTAGCTGCGCACGCGCCCTTACTTCCCTGGACTTACCGCTGCCACCTTCAGCCAGCAAGACCACCCGCCGACGTAGCAGGAGGTCGGCCCATCCGAGCCTAGACTTCGACATTCGCAACAGCGGCAGATCAGTGAATTCACCCGAACGCCATTCGAAATACTGCCGGTCAAGGTCAAACCAATTCACAAGCCCCCCACGAGATATTCATCGAATAAAAAGCCGTCCGATTATTCTCCAGGCGAACGCAAGAAGTAATAGGTTTCGCCGATAACGATGTAGATGAGGATAAAGATGGGAGGAGCTCGCACTTACGCTGGACGGGCGCTGGAGCATGCATCCGAAATTCAGTTCTTTTTCTGATAGAGCTGCTTTCTCGTGGGTTCGTTAGCCATGCCCAAACTCAAATGAGTTTCGCCGTCACTTCGGCCGCCTCCGGGGCCTATCGACGCAGTCATCGGCACCCTACCAGGGCTGCGCTGGGATCCAGCGATGCGTTCTGGGCAATGAGGTCTGCTCGGGAGTTTCGCGTTTTTGGCATGCTTCAGCATTGTCGATGAGCAAGGGGAATGCAGTGTCTGACTCAAGCAGAGCGAGGGTCCTTTCTTGGTCCGAAGATGTTCTCGAGCGCGAAAAGTACGCGGCATTCCTCACCAATTTTCTTGTAAACCGATCCCCGCCCAACGAGGAGCAAGGCCTAACCTTGGCGCTGGATGCTCCGTGGGGAGCCGGCAAGTCATTCTTTATCGACAGATGGTCACAGGATCTCCGAAGGGCCAATCACGCCGTCGTATCTTTCGACGCGTGGAAACACGATCTTGGAGATGAAGCGACGACGCTGCTGATGGCCGCTATCAAACGAGAGCTAGAGGAGCAGTGCGCCAAGGCTGACGACGGCAAAGACAGTCGGCGGAAAGCGATGGAAGTCACGAAGCCGCTTGTCAAAACTCTACGGAGGGCTGTGCTACCGGCAGGCAAAGTATTACTTGCCGGAGTCACCAAGAAGTTAACCGGCGTTGCCCTGGACGAGTTGGCGGATAGCTTTGTCGAAGGAGGGGCTAATGCAGAGGGGGGCAGCGAAAGTGCAGCAGAGCTGGACTCCACACTGGATGCAATTTTCGAAAAAGTTCTTGGCGAATCCGAGTCGCGAATAGAGGCCGTTGAGGCCTTCAAGGCAGAACTGATCCGAACACTGAAGTTCATTGGCAAAAATACGGATGTGAATTTGCCAATGTTTGTTTTTATCGATGAGCTGGATCGCTGCCGTCCCTCATTTGCGATCTCGCTGCTCGAAGGAATTAAGCACGTCTTCGGAGTTCCCAATGTCGTTTTCATTGTGGCCACAAATACGGACCAGTTGGGCGAGTCTGTAAAAGCTGTGTACGGGCAGGGCTTCGACGGAAGATCGTATTTGAGACGATTCTTTGACCTCGAGGCCGCGCTACCTCCTCCAGACAATCGGAGCTTCACAAGAATTCTTTTGGACCGCCGAAATCACTTTTCAGAGCGAAAAATTCTGTGCTGGATGTCCGAAACCAAGGATCCGGTTCACGAAATATCCGTTGTAGCTGATGCACTGAAGCTTGACCTTCGAGATCAGGAGCGAATGCATACGATGGCCAGAGCCGTAATCGCGTCACTGAATTCCCGCTATGTCATACACGTTTTTTGGCTTTACATGCTCTGCGCGATGCGGATCAAAACTCCTCTCTGCTTCGATCTCGCAACGAGAGAAGGATACGGATCGCAGGAGGCAGTAGACGAGTTGCGCCGGCTGCGAATTAGGTTCCCCAGTGTCCAGTACCGAGACGGAAGGTCGGAACATGCAAACGATGTATTTACGGCCATTGCAGCTTATGTTCGCGTTAGTCGCATGCATCCTGCCAATATTGCTAGTCAGGAGCTGCTACATCATCGCTCCGGTGATCCATTTAAAATCGCGATGCATGCATTGATTGAGGAAAACAGCATGAGCGCGATTTTCCCCTCCACTGCACACTATCCGGACTTGATTCTCCAGGCTGGACATCTCCGAGTTTAGACTCGACTTCACCAACAGTGCGCTTTGGCGATCTGACGGTGATTGAAAGTCTCTGACGGCTCGCTGACTCATGAGGGTGGAAAGAGACTCGCGAGCCAATCACTGCTCTGCGCTTCCACGTTGGCTCAATGCACTCTGAAAGCCGAAATACCGTCGTCTAGCTGGCCATCTGCCAAGAGAAATCTGCCGCCAAGAAGACTAGTCCGTATTTTTTAGACTGTGCTACCGAATCGATCAGATTCTTAGATGCCCCCTCTTCTACAGCTTATGAAGCACGGGGACACTTGTCGCCGATCAATCACTGTGCGGGCCTCCAAAGTGCGTACTCTCGCTTTGCCCCCGCTACCATGATCATCTGATACCCGGATTTCAGTTCTTCTGGGAGCGATTGCTGCGTCGATATGGCGATGTAGACGCCAGGCTTCTTCGACACGATGAGTTGAAGATCATCGATCGAGGCCGCACTGATGGCATGCCCATTCGAATAAAACTGTGCCGAGAACGGACGCTTAGGAAAATAGACGACGTCTGCATTCACAGGCAGAGCGGTCAGAAGCTGGTACTGAGATTTATCTGCGGCCACGTTCGTGTTCAGAACTGGGAGCAAGCCGACGAAAATTGCCGGCAATATCGCTGCTGATATCGCAGTTCGCCGCAGCACCGTTGAAGAGCCGTATGCGAAAATTTGATTGGCGGTCCACAAAGCAAATGTAGGCAATGCAGGCAGGACATAGGTGGGTAGCACACTCCCTGCGAGTGTGAAAAACAGACATGGGGCCAACGCGAAGCAGAGAAGATATGCGTTCCATGCAGGCTGGTGCCGGTTACTCGACATTCCCAAGACACTACGCCGCGTTGTGAACCAGATCACCGGAAGCACAACGCTCCAAGGCAGGATCGACGCAACCCACAGCAACCAGATGTAGCCATGCGGGGCGTCGTGCACACTGCCATATCGGTCGCCTGACCAAAGCGGATCGACGAAGCGCAGAAAGTTCTCGCCGACAAGGAAGTATTGGAGGAATCCGGGTGTTCGGTGCTCTGCAAGGAGATACCAAGGAATGGCGATCGTCGACATCGTCAACAACCCTGCTATCCACGGCATGCAACGCAGCGAAGCTCGTAGGTACTCGTAGGGAACAGCCCAAAACAGGATCGGCGCTGCGCTCAAGACCAATCCGACGGGTCCTTTCGCGAGCAGGCCAAGCCCCAATGCGCCGAAGAAAACCATGCGCCATCGCCCAGAATGTCTCGATGGAGAGACAACGCCAAGCCAGTACGCGGTCATTGCGAGCGTTACTGAAAAAGCCAAGGCGGTGTCCGTCAAAACGGCACCGCTGCAAACGAAGAACAAAACACTCGATGCCAACACCAACATCGCCAGAGCTGAGCGTGCAGGCCCACCGTGTTGCCACGCTAGTCGCCCGACGAGTCCCAGCATGCCAAGGCCCAACAAGTAACTGGGTAAGCGCAGCGAAAACTCGTTGACCCCCAGCACCGACGCGGATGCGGCTGACAACCAGAATGCCAGCGGCGGCTTTCCCCAGAACGGAACCCCATAGTCGAACCACGGAGTCACCCAGTCTCCAAGCTCAACCATCTTGCGTACCATTTCGCCGTAACGCGCCTCGGTCGTGTCCGTCAACGGATAGGCGCCGAGACTCAGAAGGCGAAGCAGCAGGATCACCAACAGCGCACTTGTCGTCCAGCGCGCCTCACGAAACAGACGAATCAGCATCATCGCCCTTTGCTCACATGCGGTGAATATGAGAGATCGCTCGCCGGTTGTAGATTCTTGAGCAGATAGTTGGGGCGCTGCTTTGACTCGATAAACAAGCGTCCCAGGTACTCACCTTGGATGCCGGTTGCGAGCAACTGCATTCCCCCGAGAAAGAGCACCACGCAGATCAGCGACGGATATCCCGGCACAGGATCGCCAAATAGCACTGTTCGGACTGCAATGAAGCCGCCCATGACCAATGCACCAACAGCAACTAAAAGACCCAGCAGCGTGGCGATGCGCAGCGGTGCCCAGGTGAAAGCGGTCAGTCCGTCGAAAGCCAGATGGAGCAGCTCCCAGAACCCCCATTTCGATGTCCCCGCATGTCGGGCCGCGCGTTCATAGCTCAGCTCCTTCTGCGTGAAGCCCACCCATGCGAACAGCCCTTTCATGCAACGATTTCGTTCGGGAAGCTGTTTCAGCGCATCGACGACGCGACGGCTCATCAGCCGAAAGTCTCCGACATCGATCGCGATGGGAACATCCGATGTCGCAGCAAGGACTCGATAGAACAACTTGCTGGAGAGCTTCTTAAAAAGGCTTTCGCCAGCGCGGCTGGATCGCCGCGCTGTCACGATGTCGAAGCCATCTCTCCATGCTTCCACCATTTGGGGAATCAGTTGTGGCGGGTCCTGCAAATCTGCATCGATGATCACCACCGCGTCACCGCTCGCATGATCCAATCCGGCAGTCATGGCGGCTTCCTTGCCGAAGTTTCGCGATAGTTCGAGGACTGCGACGCGGGTGTCGCCCAAGCGGATTTGCCGCAGCAACCGAGGTGACTCGTCCTCACTTCCGTCGTCGACGTAGATAATCTCTGCGAGAAGCGGAACCTGTTCGAGGGCAATCACCAATTGGCGATGGAATTCGCCAAGAACAGCCGACTCGTTATGCACAGGAACGACCACACTCAAGGTGTCGAGGCTCGCGCCATGCCGATGGATTCGAGTCACCGAGTGAGTCATGCGAAAGTCCAGTACCGATTGAGAAGGAAGCCGACAGCCAAAACGCTGGCGGTCGCTAGAAGTTGCGCAAACAGAGCTGCCATGCCGAGATGTGCGGCGCTCGCGACGACCGCTGCGTTGACTCCCCATCCGGTCGCAGCCACAAGCGCAAAGCGTGGGGCGCTACGCCGGTGTCGCACCGGACGTGATGACATCCAACTGGCATTCAGCAGGTAATTGACGAGCGCCCCAGTCAGGGCCGCGACTGTCGAGAGAAGCACCAGCCGAGACGCGTCAACGATTCCCTGATGCGCAGTGGCCGAGTGCAGGAGAGCCAGGAAAACGGCGTAGTGAATCGCTGTCCCGACGACGCCTGAGCCGGAGTACAGAATGAAATCGCGCATGCCATATCATCGGCGCTGTCACCTCAGCGCCGCGTTAGCCACGCGTTATCTTTTCGTTAGTTTCTTCGGCTGAAAGGACAGTGCGAAACGACTTCCACCGGTTCTAACCGAGGCGACCTGAATCTTCCAGTCGAGCCGCTCGCAGATGCGTCCCACCAGATAGAGGCCGATGCCGATCCCGCTACCCTGCGTGCCGCTGTAGCCGCGACGAAATATCCGTTCGATCTCTTCGGGCGCGATGCCGTCTCCGCTGTCCTCTACCGATACACCGTCGCGATTGACCGTGACGTGCACACTTCCTTGGTGGGTGTGTCGTATCGCGTTGGACAGCAGATTGCCGACGACGCAGGCCACCATGCCGGGTGGTGCTTCAATCAGAAGCGAGTGCGTGATCTCACAGGTCAGTGATACGCCCTTGATCGTTGCCGCGTCTCGCCATTGTTCGACCAGTTCCCAAACCTCATTGTCCAACGCGCATAGTTCAAAAGCGTGCCCGCCGTCTTCGCGTGCGAGGAATAGCAAGGCATCGAGCAACACTTTCATCTGGGTCGTCGCGCGCTCGATCCTCTGTAGACGATCCTGGCCGGCATCGCTCAGAGTTGGTTCTTCACGAAGCATTGGAAGCGCACTCGCAACGACCGCCAACGGATTGCGTAACTCGTGACTCGCGTCGCTGGTGAAGTCGCGCTCGCGGGTGACGAACCGCTCTATCCGCTCCTGATAGCGATCGACCGAATCGGCAATGAGCCGAATCTCGGGATCGGCGAATCGATCTTTCAGGACGATGCGCTTTCCTTCAGGTCTGAGAGCTGCAACTTGTAATGCCAACCTGCGTACCGGAGCGACGACGATCCAAGACAGCAGGAGCCCGAGCAGAATCGCTGCGCCAATGGCGGTCGCAATAGCGGTATAGGCGATATTGATCAGCCGTGCCTTCAAGGTTTCGATCTGCGTCATGTCCAACATGACCCAGACTGCGGTACGACCAACGTCTTCGCGACCAACGTAGAACTTGCGCCGCTCGATCGTGATTTCTTTGAAGCTGTTGTTGGGCCACAGCGCAACAGCCGACGGCAGCGGTGCAGGAAGTGGTTCTCCGATATGCCAGAGAATGCCACGCATGCCATACATGTGCGGAAGCGTTCCCATTCGGCCAGCTCGCACGTTATCGGCCATTTCGTGAAGCTCGCGCTTGACTGCTTGCTCCATCAGCTGTTGTTCGAGAACACCGATGAATTCATGGACCGCATAGGAAAAGCCGGCGCATACGATCAGGACAAGACCTAGTAGCGCTGCGACGAAACGCGTCTTGAGCGAAGGTCTATAAATCATCGTCCACCGCAAGCCGATAGCCCAGACCGCGGACCGTATGGAGCAGCGGAATGCGTTCGCCTTGATCGATGGCGGAACGCAGCGCGTGGATATGGACACGCAGAGCGGCGTCGCCCTCTGGCCGATCGTCACCCCAGAGCACTCTTTCGATATCGGCTTTCAAAACTACCTTGGGGCTCGCGAGCATCAGACGTTCCAGCAGCCGTAACGCGCTGGGAGTCAGCTCTATTCGGCGATCTCCACGCCGGGCGATCAAGGTGTCTGGTTGCAGTGATAAATCAGCGACTCGCAGTACCTGCCCCAAGGTTGCGCCTGATGCGCGACGAACCAGGGACTGCAAGCGCGCAAGTAGCTCAGCGGGAGCGAACGGTTTGGTCAAGTAATCGTCCGCTCCGACTTCGAATCCGTGGAGCTTGTCTCTCACCGTATCCCGCGCGGTCAGAATCAAAATGGGCACCGGGTTCAATGCGTCGGTTCGTAGCCTGCGGCAGAGCGCAATTCCATCTATTCCTGGCAGGCCGATGTCGAGAATCAATGCGTCATAGCGATTGACGGTTGCGAGGTGCAGTCCGGTGAATCCGTTGGATGCGTAATCAACGGTATGCCCACGATGCTCCAGGTATTCGCCGACGTTCGCCGCGATATCGACATGGTCCTCGATCAGCAGGAGCGTCAGTTTGCGTGTCACGATCTGGCTCCGCTGCAATCGCTACGCGACCGCTTTTCGCTCCACGTAGGCCAGCAATCGCAGCGCATTGAACACGACGAGCAGCGTGGAGCCCTCATGGAGCATGACGGCAGGGCCGATGCCCAAGCCGAGAATGGTCGCGGGCACGAGGAACGCGACCACCCCCAAGCTCACGAAGACGTTCTGGCGGATGATCGACCGAGTGCTGCGGCTCAAACCCACTGCGAAAGGGAGCTTGGTGAGATCGTCCGCCATCAGCGCAACATCCGCAGTTTCCAAGGCGACATCCGATCCTGCGGCTCCCATTGCGATGCCAACCGTTGCATTGGCCATCGCAGGGGCATCGTTGACCCCATCTCCGACCATCGCAACCGGTGCTTCTTCACGCAGCTTCTTGATCGCGGTGACCTTGTCTTCCGGCATCAGGTCGCCCCAAGCCTCATCGAGCCCGATCTCGCGTGCGACGGCGGTGGCAACCTTTTCGTTGTCGCCCGAGATCATGATCATGCGTTTGATCCCAAGCGCACGTAGTTCTTTCAGCGTCGCCTTGGCGGTTGCACGAGGGGTGTCCATCAGTCCGATGGCACCGAGATCCTGATCCCCGCGACGGATCACCATCAGCGTACGTCCGCCATCCCGCAGCTTGGAAACCGCGTCCTGTAATGGCGGGGATAAAGGTGCCACGCCTTCGCTGCCGAACATCGCCGGCTTGCCGATCAGCACGGGGTGTCCGTTGACGCGTGCCGATACGCCTCGACCGATCAGGCTCTCAAGGTCCGTTGCCACGAGTTGTCCCGCATTGCCTAATCGTTCGCGCCCGTCCCGAACGATGGCCGCGGCCAGTGGATGATCGCTGAGGCTTTCAACGGCGATCACGATCTCAAGTAATTCCTGCTCTGGAATTCCCGGTGCCGGATAAACGTCCGTAACCCGAGGGCGGCCTTCAGTCAGCGTGCCGGTCTTGTCGAACGCGATGGCCTGTAGCGACCCGAGATATTCCAATGGCCCGCCGCCCTTGATCAGCACACCGCTGCGGGCGGCGCGTGCCACGCCCGAAAGCACGGCGCTTGGAGTCGCGATTGCCAGCGCACAGGGGCTGGCTGCAACCAGCACGGCCATCGCACGATAGAAGCTGTCGCGAAACGGCTCGTCGACGACGACCCAGGCAAACAGTAGTAACACCGCAAGCACGAGCACGGCGGGAACGAATACGCGTTCGAACCGATCGGTGAATCGCTGTGTAGGCGACTTCTGTGCTTCTGCCTGGCTCACCATCTGTACGACACGGGCCAGAGCGCTTTCACTTGCCGGGCGCGTGACCTCGATCTCGATCGCCCCACTGCCATTCAAGGTTCCGGCGAAAACACGATGCGCGGCATCGAGCGTGTTGGGGTTGGCTCTCGCGCCGTCGATGTTGTCGACCGGCCGTTTGTCGACCGGCACGCTCTCGCCGGTGACCGGCGCCTGATTGACGCTGCTGTTTCCCTTCACTACGAAGCCGTCAGCTGGCAATCGCTCGTTGGGTTTGACGATGACCGTGTCGCCAACGACCAACTGCTCAGCGGGGATCAGTAGCGTGCGACCATTGCGACGAACCGTCGCAGTCTCCGGTGCGAGCTTTGCCAAGGCTTCGATCGCGCGTTTTGCACGGCCCATGGCATAGTTTTCGAGCGAGTGCCCGATGCTGAAAAGAAACAGCAGCAGCGCACCTTCGGCCCATGCTCCGAGCGATGCAGCACCGATTGCGGCGACCAGCATCAGCGTGTCGATCTCGAATCGGCGTTTCAGCAGATTCTCGATGGCTTCGCGCAAGGTGAAGTAACCGCCGAAGAAGTAAGCCGCCCAGTAACAAGCCTGGGCGCTCCATTCCGGGAGGGCAACCACGCTCTTCTCGATGATGTAGCCCATGGCGAGCAACAGGCCGCAGAGAATGGCGAACACCAGTTCGGTGTTCGCGCCGAATATTCCGCCGTGGCCATGCTCGTCGTGTTGCCCGCCGTCTGGACCGTGGTCGTGATCGGCGTGATTATCGTCTTGCTTGGAAACCTTGCTGGAACTCATCGTCTGCTTCTCCTCATCATCATTGAGCCGCGCCGCACTTCCGTACCGATCACGCCCCGCGCGCCGGTCCCTGCTGCTCACTCGACTTCGTCCAAGGGCGCCAAACCCCGTCGGCACCATAGACACGAATCTTCTGCTCGTACAAATGCCGCTCCGGCTGGCTGTAGGGTTCGCTGATGGCTGCGATACCCAGAACGCTCGGGCCTTGTTGCGCGGCCCACAGCAGCGCGTCCTTGGGGACGTGTCCGTCAACGAACAAGCCTTTGAATCGGCCGATGTGGCAACCGTTAACACCCTTGGGAATCTTCATCGCATAGCGAATCGAATTGAGTGTCTCGGGTTCGAAGGCTCGTACCTTCAATCCGGCGGACTGCAAATAATCGATCCAGCTGCCGACGCAGGGGCAGCTGTGGACGTAGTAGACATCGACCGTCGTCGCCGACTCTTTCGGCGTTTCGCGATCCAACAAGGTGCTGACACCTGCGATCAAGCCACCAAAGATCGCGGCCGCAAAGAGTCCAGCGAGATAGCGCAAGCCTGTGCTGCCAAACATCATCTTCAAGCGTTCCCAAAAGGCGGGATGAGATGGAGGCATTGTTTGCTTGTGGCGACTGCGATCCTTCCGATGCTTTTCTGATTTGTTCATTGGAACCTCAGTAGAGCGTGAGTAAGGCCGGCTCGCCTAAGGCAAGCCGGACGTCGTGGAGGCCATGGATCACCACGGCCGCCACGACGAACCAGATCACTTGAATCAATGATTGTCGGAATGAGCGAGGGCTCATTTCCCAGCGATACGGCTCCAGCAAGCCGTGTTTGCTCGGAATGAAGCGCGGCACGCTTTTCATGTAGGTCTTGAAACGACTGCCATGCAGCTGCTGAAGATGCTGTTCCTCGCCTGCAACCACTGTCCGGTAGTACCAAACGAACCAGACCGTCAGCAGTATCGGAATGGTGAGGGTTTCCGTCGTGATCGCGATCCCGAGCCCGCCGAGGTAGCTCGAAACATACAGCGGGTTTCTCACCAGCGAGTAAGGCCCTACCGTGAGCAGAACACTGTTCTTGTTGCCCGCCGCATAGCTGCTGCTCCATATCCGCCCGATCGCTCCGACAGCCGCGAGCACGATGCCGAATTGCATCAGCAGATGTGGCACCAGGCTGTCGACCTGATGCCACCCCGAACGAGACAGCGCGAACAGCGCCAGGATGGCGACACAAACCGTGCGGGTCGCCCAGAATCGACGACGCTGCTGCACGCGGCTTTCTGACGTAGGCGCGCTGTTCATGATCATGCCGTCGCAGGCTCAGCCGGCTTATCGGCTTCGCGGCGATGCACCATGCGATACAGGCCCGGAAGCACGAGCAAGGTGAGGATCGTCGACGACAGGATTCCGCCAATCACGACCGTCGCGAGCGGACGCTGCACTTCAGCCCCCGTGCCGGTATTCAAGGCCATCGGAACGAAGCCGAGCGATGCGACGAGCGCCGTCATCAGCACAGGACGAAGCCGAGTCAACGCGCCATCGATGATGGCCTGATCCAAACCTTCTCCTTGCTCACGCAGGCTGCGGATGAAGGTCACCATCACCAGTCCGTTGAGCACTGCCACGCCGGACAAAGCGATGAACCCGACGCCTGCCGAGATCGAGAGCGGAATGTCACGCAGCCAAAGCGCGAGCACGCCGCCCGTCAATGCCAGCGGAACCCCCGAGAAGATCACGAGCGCATCTTTGAGATTCCCGAAGGCCAGCACGAGCAGGCCGAGAATCAGCACCAAGGTGACCGGCACGACGATCGCCAGGCGTTTGCTGGCGGACTGCAACTGCTCGAAGGTGCCACCGAAATCGAGCCAGTAGCCGGGCTGTAGCTGCACCTGCTTGATCCCGGCTTGTGCGTCGGCGACGAAGCTGCCGAGATCGCGTCCGCGCACGTTCGCCGTCACCGTGATGCGACGCTTGCCATCCTCTCGGCTGACCTGGTTGGGACCAGGTGCGATCTTGAGTTCCGCGACTTCCGCCAGTGGAACGGTTTCGCCACCCGGCAGTGAGATCGGCAGGCGCTCCAAGGCCTTGAGATCGTCGCGCTGGCTCTCGGGCAGACGCAGAACGATGTCGTAGCGCGCATCGCCTTCGAATACTTCACCGACGTTTCTGCCACCCACGGCCGCCGACACCGCATATTGCAGATCGGCGAGTGCGATGCCATAGCGAGCCAACGAATCGCGCTTGGGCTCCACCGAGAGCACCGGCAAACCGGACACCTGCTCGACCTTCACATCATCGGCGCCCGTCACACCGCGCACCACCGCCGCGATCTTGTTGCCGGAAGACAGCAGCACGTCGAGATCGTCGCCATAAAGCTTCACGGCGAAATCCGATCGCACACCCGAGATCAGTTCGTTGAAGCGAAGCTGGATCGGCTGGCTCATTTCATAAGCGTTGCCCGGTAGCTTCTCCAAGGCCTCCTGCATCTCGGTTTGCAGCTCCGATTTGAGTTTGCTCGGATTCGGCCACTGATCGATCGGCTTGAGCATCACGTAGGCATCGGAGATGTTCTGCGGCATCGGATCGGTAGCTACTTCGGCCGTACCGGTGCGTGCAAAAGCCGTGAGCACTTCCGGGAATTCCAGGAGACGCTTTTCGATCTGCTTCTGGAATTCGAGAGACTGCGTCAAGCCGGTCGCCGGAATTCGGAGCGCCTGAGCCGACAGATCGCCTTCGTTGAGATTCGGAATGAATTCGCTCCCCATGCGAGTCGAGAGCCAGCCGCACACCAAGACGAGTGCGATGGCTGCGGCCAGGAACGCGACGCGGGCTTTCAATGCGAAGCGAAGCAAAGGCTCGTAACCATGACGGGCAGCCGACAGCACGATGTTGTGCTTTTCTCGCACCGGGCCTCGGAACAGCATCGCAACACCGGCCGGTACAAACGTGACCGACAGGAACAAAGCGGCCACTAGTGCCATCACAACCGTCTGCGCCATCGGGTGGAACATCTTTCCTTCGACGCCTTCGAGCGCAAAGATCGGCAGGTACACCGCCGTGATAATGAAGACGCCGAACAGGCTCGGTCGGATGACTTCAGTGGTTGCCGCACGTACGGTGTCGAAACGCTCGCTAAGCGATAGCGTGCCTTCGTTACTGCGTTCAGACAGTCTGCGCAGGCAGTTCTCGACGATGATCACGGCACCATCCACGATCAACCCGAAGTCGAGCGCGCCAAGACTCATCAAGTTTGCAGAAACCTTGGTTTCGACCATACCCGTGATCGTCATCAGCATCGCCAGCGGAATGACCGCCGCCGTCAACAACGCAGCGCGCAGATTGCCGAGCAACCCGAACAGAATCACGACGACGAGCAGCGCACCTTCGAGCAGATTTTTCTGTACAGTCGCAATCGCTTTATCGACCAGCACGGTGCGATCGTAAGCCGGCACCGCACGCACGCCTTTGGGCAACGAGTCGTTGATCTTTTCGATCTTCTGGGCGACGGCGGCGGCGACCGTCCGGCTGTTCTCGCCAACCAGCATGACCGCGGTGCCGAGCACGGTTTCATGGCCGTCGCGAGTCGCCGCACCGGTCCGCAGTTCCTTGCCCAATGCGACTTCTGCAACATCGCCGACCGTGATCGGCAAGCTGCCTCGCGTCGCCACGACGATGCGCTTCAGGTCTTCGATTCCGGTCACCTGGCCGGGAATGCGAACCAGGAGCTGCTCCTTGTTCCGCTCGATGTAGCCGGCGCCTTGGTTGGCGTTGTTCCGTTCCACCGCAGCCGCGACCTGCTCGAAGCTCAAGCCGTAAGAGAGCAGCCGCGCGGGATCAGGCATCACATGAAACTGCTTGGCATATCCGCCGATGCTGTTGACCTCGGTGACGCCGGGGACTTGCAGCAACTGCGGGCGGATCACCCAGTCCTGCAAGGAGCGCAGTGCCATCGAATCGTAGGGCTGACCATTGGCCTGACGGGCCTTGTCATCCGCTTCGACCGTGTATTGGTAGATTTCACCAAGCCCTGTTGCGATCGGACCCATCGCGGGTTCGACACCATCAGGCAAGCGAGCACGCACTTGTTGCAGTCGCTCATTGACGAGATTGCGCGCGAAATAGAGATCCGTTCCGTCCTTGAAGACAACCGTGACCTGCGACAGCCCGTAGCGCGACAGCGAGCGACGATAGTCGAGGCCTGGCAGTCCGGTGATCGCGGTTTCGATCGGGAAGGTGATGCGTTGTTCGACTTCCAGCGGCGTGTAGCCGTCGGCTTGGGTGTTGATCTGCACCTGCACATTGGTGATGTCGGGTACAGCATCGATCGGCAAGCGTTGGTAGTTCCAGACGCCCAGCGCCATCAGCGCGAGCATCACGACCATCACGATCCATCGCCGATCAATCGAAAATTTGATGAGTGACTCAAGCATGGCGGCGTCCTCCTTGAGGGCTCCGTGCAGACGACGGGGAGAGGCGATCGGTAGCGTTAGTGGCCATGTTCAGCCTCGCCCTTGCCGAGTTCCGCCTTCAGCACGAAGCTGCCTTCGCCTACCACGCGCTCCCCGGCCTGAAGCCCCTCGAGGATTTCAGCGATCCGGCCGTCGCTACGTCCCACTTTCACCACGCGGGGTTCGAGTCCGTCGGCATCGTCAATGAACACCGAGGTGCCGCCTTCGAGCTCTTGCAACGCGGAGACCGGAACCGTGACCGGAGCCATGACTTCGCCGATGGTGATTTCACCGCGCACGTACAAACCCGGAGACCAAGCCCCCGAGCTGTTATCGATCAGCACGCGAACCGTGAGGCTCTGCGTTGCGGCTGAGCCCAGCGGAGAAACGAACACCACCTTGCCCTCGGCCGACAAGCCGCCATCGGCGGTCTGTACGCGAACCGCCTGACCGAGCTGCACGCGGGCGCGATCACGCGGGAACAGCGCCAGCTCCACCCAGACCGAACTCAAGTCGGCCACCGTGAACAAGGGCTGCAATTCGGCTTGTTCGCCTGGATTGGTCAGACGCTCCGTTACCACGCCGGCCAAGGGGCTGCTGATCGGATAGACCTGCAAGCTCTCGTTGCTTTCAACCGTCGCCAGTGTTGAGCCCTGTTTGACGCTATCGCCGATCTTGGCCGACACCGAGCGAACCACGCCGGGGAAGCGCGCCGTAACGCTGCGAACGCGCTCGGCGTTGGGTTTGACCACGCCATACAGCGGAAGCGTTTCCGCGATCTTTCCGGGGCCGGCCGGAGCGACTTTGAGCCCGGCAGCGGCCCGTGCTTCAGCGGAGAGCTTCAGCACTTCACCGTGTTCGCCATCCGCCAGTCCTTCCTTGCTTTCCGAGCTTTCGTCTTTGGGGTCTTTCGGCTCGTCGTGAGGCTTCTTGGTCGAATGTCCCCCGGCATCCTGTCCTGCCTGGGGTTTGGCGTCTTGGTGAGGTTTCTGGGCGGACTCTTCGCCGCCACAGGCCGCCAGCGTGAGAGTGAGCATCCCGATGCTCAGAGCCAGCGCGTTGAGAGTGAGATTGCGCATGTGCGATGTCCTTCAGCGGCTCAGGGCAGTGCCCGTGAGGCGTTCGATTTCGATGAGGGTGAGGTGGTACTGCTGCGCGGCTTCGATCTGCGCACGCTTGAGGTCGAGCAGCTCGCGCTGGGCATCGATCAATTCGAGATAGCCGTAGCGTCCACGCTCGTAGGCGTAGTTGGTGTTGTCGAGTGCCGATTGCATACGCGGTAGTGCGCGCTCGCTCAGCACCGAGACTTCGCGTTGGCGGTCGAGCAGTTCACGGTAATAACCAAACAGCTGCGTGCGGGCTTTCACGAGCGCCGCTTCGCGTTCGGCGGCGGAGCCTTCGCGCCGGGCTTCGGCTTCCGCGATCAAACCCTGGTTGCGATTACGGATCGGCAGCGGCATCTGGAACGAGAAGATCAGTCCCGTGTCATTGCTCGCGCCGAGGCGGCGCACGCCCGCTCCGACCTGAAAGCCTTCAAAGCGGCTCGCGATCGCCAGCTTCACTTCGGCATCGCGCAAGCGCGCTTCACTGAGGTAGCGAGTCAGGTCAGGCGTCTTTTCAAGAGCGGCGAGCAACGCCTCGTAAGACGTTGTGCCCGGCAGCTTGTAGAGATCGGCATTGGCGGTTTCGAAATCCGGGCTCGACGCGCCCCAGGCAGCAGCGAGCGCATAGCGCGCGGTCAGCAGCTCATGCTCGGCATGTGCGTCGTCGTTCTTCGCGCGCTCGATCGCAACAGCGGCACGATCGCGTTCGGCCACCGGAGATTTCGCAGCCGCAACACGGCGATCCACTGCCGAAGCCGTCTTCTCTGCGAGTTCGACGGCAAGATGAGTGAGCTTGTGCTCCTCTTGCTGAGCAACCAGCGACACGAAACGGCGGGCCGTTTCCGCCACGGTATCGAGACGACGAACGCCACCTTCGACTTCAAGCCCGTCGCGCTCTAGCTCCGCGACTGCGATGCGGCTCGGGCGCAGCTCTCCGAGTTCGATCACCTGACTCAGCGAAAGCGTGACATCGGCCGAGTCGAAGCCCTTCACCTCTCCAGTGCCTAGCGCGTTCTCGACCTGAGCACCGATGGTGGGATTGGGGCGCAGCCCCGCCTGTAGGACGCGTCCGTCCTGTGCTTTTAAAACGTACGAGTAAGCCGTGAGATCAGGGTTGGAATCGAGCGTGCGCGCCAATGCGTCACGCAGGGTAATAGCGGGCGTTTGGGCACGCCCAATGGCTGGCAGCGCCAGCAGTGTCACAGCCAGTACGAGGCTGCGACCAAACGAGGAGAACATGGTGACTCCCAGACAGCATGAACGGCCGCCCCTAGCAGGGCGGAGCTGAGTTCAAACCCGGGAGTAAGCCGGAGGGCCGCGCAGCGGCGGCAGGCGTGACTGAGATGAGGCCGTCGACAGGACTTCTGGCGGACCGCGCAAGCTGCGAACGGTGAGCCAGCCGCTTTCAACGACCGCTAATTCATCCGAAACCGGCAACGCCGGCAGATCAGAATCAAGAGCCGCAAGTGCATATGAGGAGACCAGTCCGACAACGCCGATTTCCACCTGATCGGAATGATCGCCATCGTGAAACTCGCCGAACAACAAGCCGCTGTCCGCGATGTGCGGCGCTTCATGTGGCTGTCCCGCTGGGTCTAAGCCCGCACAGGCATGTGCGTGCAGCCCCAGCAATCTCGTAACGACGAGACTGAGGAAAAGCGTCCAAATGGCGGCTTTGCGGAGCATGATTAAGGCAGGATCATAGGCCAGCGGCGTTGCATATCAATAGGTAAAGATCATTAGCCGTAGCCATGAGATTCGCCGCCGGCACGATACGGCGCTTACCGTTAGAAATGCGTTAAGACGCGATGTATGACGAGATGCTTGCGATGTAAAAAGCTCAGGCAAAAAGCACCCGTGTCCATCATGAGGTGCATACGCCAGTACGCTCGGTGCGGTTTGCATGACGGTCATCACGCGGGCTTACCCAAAGGTTTCGGGTCCGCCACGCTCGCGAGATCACGACGGGCATGCGCGATCACTTCGCGTGCGCCGCTCAAGCCGAGCGCGGCCATGCCGGTGGCGACGAGCAGATCGGGCCAGGCGGTGCCGGTGCCGAACACGCCGAGCGCTGCCAACAGCACCGCGATGTTGCTGATCGCATCGTTGCGTGAACACAGCCAGACCGAGCGCATGTTGGCGTCGCCGCTGCGGTAGGCGTAGAGCATCACCGCGACGCCGACATTGGCAATCAGCGCGACGGTGGCGACGATACCCATCGTGCGGGCTTCCGGAACCACGCCGTACCAGCCGTTCCAGGCCGCTTGGCCGAGCACGTAGAGTCCGTAGCCGCCCATGCTCAGTCCCTTGAGCAAGGCGGTGCGGGCGCGCACCGCCAGACCCATCGACAGCACGAACAGCGAGACACCGTAGTTGGCGGCGTCACCGAAGAAGTCGACTGCATCGGCCATCAGAGAGGCCGACCCGGCGCCCCAGCCAGCCACTAGCTCGACCCCGAACATGCCGAGATTGACGACCAGGGCGATCCACAACGCGCGGCGATACGTCGGCGACGTGGCTTTCGATGAAGAGCAGGTGGTGGAGGCGCAGCAGTTTCCGGCCATGGAACGGTCAACAAGCGGGCTGATGGCGGCAGTAAACACCTTGTAGTAACTTCAAGGTCAAGCCTTTTCCGAGTCCCGCAATGTCCTCCGAACCCGCGCTCAAGATCGGTGACCTTGCCGCCCAGCTCAAAGTGCCGGCCGAAACCATCCGCTACTACGAGAAGGAAGGCCTGCTGCCTCCACCACGTCGCACCGAAGGCAATTACCGCGTCTACGACACCGCGCAGGTCGACCGACTCGCGTTCATCCGCAACTGCCGGATGCTGGACATGACGCTGGACGAGATTCGCCAGCTGCTGGCCTTGCGCGATAGCCCCGACGAGGACTGCTCCGCCGTCAACGCGCTGGTCGATGAGCACATCCAGCATGTCGAGTCCCGCATCGCCGAACTGCAGCAGCTACAAGGGCATCTGCTGGACCTTCGCCGCAAGTGCAAAGCTCCGAATGCAACGCAGAGCTGTCGGATTCTGTCGGGGATTGCGAGTGAGCCGCTGCCGGCACCCGTAGCGGGCGTGCATAAGCGCGGCCATTGAGTATGGGAATCGCACGGTTCGGTCGTTCCGAAACCGAGCCGCGAGATTCTTTAGGCTTCTTCGCATGTCCCCGATGTTCCGCGCCCTCCCCCCGCGTCAGAATAGTTGTCGTCCCGATAGACTTCTTCCTCGGGGGCGAAAGGACTCAATGACGTGGCTCGATA
>NZ_JBYSYG010000015.1:0-120978 GCF_058783045.1 Hydrocarboniphaga sp. FW305-C-57
CATGGCCCGAGACGGCAAAGCTTTCGAACTCCAACCAGCCTCAGGCATCTTGACCTGAAACACAGTTGCTCTCCCGCGAGCGGGAGAGGGGTAAGCAGCTTGGTGCCATCGAACTGAGGGTGTCGAGACCGTCGGCTGATTGTGAGACCGGAGAGCTGATAGCGCCGCGGGCTGGGTTGGCACGCGGGACAGGGGCGACACGGGCCCGGCCCCGAGCGCTGTGCCGAGCTGCGCTATGCTTTCCGCACATTTGCCACATAGCAGCCGCCATGTCCGCGTTGAAGTGCGAAATCATTCCCGTCACTGCCTTCCAGCAGAACTGCTCGCTGGTCTGGGATCCGACGACGATGCGCGGGGCGCTCGTCGATGCGGGCGGTGACATCGCGCAGCTGCTCGAGCGCGTGAAGCATCACGGGGTGACGCTCGAAAAGCTGCTCGTGACGCATGGGCATCTCGATCATGCGGGTGCGGTGGCCGATCTGGCCGAGCAGTTGTCGCTGCCGATCGAAGGGCCGCACCGCGACGACGAATTCTGGATCGAAGGCATGCCCGAGGCGGGCCGTCGCTATGGTTTTCCGCCGCTGCGCAGCTTCACGCCGGACCGCTGGCTCTCCGACGGCGACACCGTGACCATCGGCACGATGACGCTCGACGTGCTCCACTGCCCGGGCCACACGCCGGGACACGTAGTGTTCTATCACGCGCCGTCGAAGGCGGCTTTCGTCGGCGATGTGCTGTTCGAAGGCTCGATCGGGCGCACCGACTTTCCGCGCGGCAACCACGACGATCTGATCCGCTCGATCCGCAGCAAGCTGTTCCCGCTCGGAGACGACATCACCTTCGTGCCGGGCCACGGCCCGCTGTCGACCTTCGGCCGTGAGCGCCAGAGCAATCCGTACGTGAGCGATCGCGTCGCCCGCTGATGCGGTCGCCCGCTGCGATGCGCATCGCGCTGATCTCGGACGTTCATGGCAACCTGCCGGCGCTCGAAGCGGTGCTCACTGACATCGACCGGCGCAAGGTCGATCGCCTCTTCAACCTCGGTGACATCTGCTACGGCCCGCTATGGCCACGCGAAACCTGGCAGCGCTTGCAGACGCTGGCCCTGCCGACGCTGACGATTCAAGGCAACCAGGATCGCGACATCCACGATCACGATCCCAGCCTGCTGCCCACGCGTCCGACGCTGCGCGACAACGTCGAGGCGCTCGGCGCAGGCGGGCTCGCGTGGCTGCGCGGCCTGCCGAAGACGCTGAGCCTCGATGAGGTCTACGCCTGCCACGGCACGCCCGACAGCGACCTGATCTATCTGCTCGAAGACGTGAGCAGCGGCGATGCGCAGCTGCGTTCAGAGCTCGAGTTGCAGCAGCTGCTGTCCTCGCGCAGCGAGGCCGTGATCGTCTGCGGGCACACGCATACGCCGCGCAACCTGAAGCTCGCCAGCGGCCAGCTCATCGTGAACCCGGGCAGCGTCGGCCTGCCTGCCTACGACGATCTGCTGCCGGTTCCGCACCGCATGCAGACCGGCTCGCCGACCACACGCTACGCGCTGATCGAACGTGACGAAACGGGCCGCTGGACCGCCGAGCTGCTCAGCGTCGAGTACGACTTCGAATCCGCCGCGCAGCAGGCCGAACGCAACGGGCGAGTGGACTGGGCCGGCTGGCTGCGCACCGGGCTGGCCGATCTGCCGAAGGCGGCCTGATGGACTTCGATGTCGTCGTCATCGGCGGTGGCGCCGCCGGCCTGTTCTGCGCCGCGAATGCCGGTGCGCGCGGCTTGAGCGTGCTGGTGCTCGAACATGCGAACAAGGTCGGCAAGAAGATTCTCATGTCGGGCGGCGGGCGCTGCAATTTCACCAATCTCGACGTGCGGCCCGATCGCTATCTGTCGGCGAACCCGCACTTCTGCAAATCGGCGCTCGCGCGCTACAGGCCGGAAGCCTTCATCGCGCTCGTCGACAAGCACGGCATCGCCTGGCACGAGAAGGAGCTCGGGCAGTTGTTCTGCGACGACTCGTCCAAGCTCATCGTGCGCATGCTGCTGGCCGAATGCGAAGCCGCGAACGTGCGCATCGAAACCGAGACGCCGGTGCTGCGCGTGCAGCATCGCGACGGCGGCTTTGCGCTCAATACCGGGCTCGGCCCCGTGCATTGCGCCAAGCTCGTCGTCGCCACCGGCGGGCTGTCGATTCCGTCGATGGGCGCGAGCGGCTTCGGCTTCGATCTCGCGCGCCAGTTCGGCCACCGGATCAAGCCGACGCGCGCCGGACTGGTGCCGCTGACGCTGTCGGGCAAGCCGCTCGAGGCGCACCAGGAACTGTCGGGGCTATCGCTGCCCATCGAGGCGAGCTGCGGCAACGCGAGCTTCAGCAACCAGATGCTGTTCACGCATCGTGGGCTGTCGGGCCCGGCACTGCTGCAAATCTCCTCGTACTGGGAGCCCGGCAAGCCGCTGCGAATTGATCTGCTGCCCGGCGAAGACGCGCTCGCGCTGCTGCAGGCCGAGCGGCGCGATCGTCCGAACATCGAGCTGCGCACGGCGCTCGGCACGCATCTGCCGAAGCGGCTCGCACAGAAGCTCGTCGAAACGCTGTTCCCTGCGTTCGATGGCAAGCCGCTGCGACAGCTGCGCGATTCGGACCTGGCGCAGATTGCGGCGCAGCTGTCGAACTGGCCGATCACGCCGAACGGCACCGAGGGCTACCGCACGGCCGAAGTCACGCTCGGCGGCGTCGATACCGACGAGCTGTCGTCGTCGACGATGGAATCGAAGCTGCAGCCGGGCCTGTACTTCATCGGCGAGGTCGTCGACGTGACCGGCTGGCTCGGCGGCTACAACTTCCAGTGGGCCTGGGCATCGGGCAAGGCCGCCGCGCAGGCTTTGTGACGCCCGAAACGCGATCGCGGCCGACAGCGTAGGATCGCCGCCAGGCTCCCCACCGTCCAAGCGCAAGCTCATGAAACTCAAGCTCCGCCTGCTCGCATTCGGCTTCGCCCTGACCTGCTCGCTGCACGTACAGGCCGCGATGCAGCCCGACCTGTCCAGCCTCAACGCCGTGCCGCGCCACGCGGTCGCAGCCTCCACCGTCGCCAAGGCGCTCGCGCAGGTCTCGGACAAGAGCCGGCCGCTGCGCTTCGCGGTGCTCGCCGATCTTCCGGTCGCGCTCGACGGCGGGCTGTGGGACCGCGCGCCCGACGACCGCGCCCGCTGGCGCGCGCGCGTGAGTTCGGCCGGAGCGCTCGCCATCGCGCTGGAGTTCTCGCGCTTCTCCTTGCCGGCCGGCGCCGAGCTGTGGCTCTACGACGCCAGGGGCGAACTCGTGCAGGGCCCGTACTCGCGGCGCGACCAGACGCCCGAGGGCAAGCTCTGGACCGCGCTGGTTCCGGGCGACGAGGCGGTGATCGAGCTGCGTGTTCCAGAGGCGCAGAAGTCCGCCGTGGGGCTGCAGCTCGGCAAGCTCAGCCACGCCTATCTCGACATCAGCAAGGCCGCCGTCGACGCACCGGCCAAATCGGGCTCCTGCAACGTCGATGTCATCTGCAGCGACGGCGACAACTGGCGAAACGAAATCCGCTCGGTGGCCCTGCTGAGCATCGGCAACGAGTACGTCTGCTCGGGCCAGCTCGTCAACAATGCGCGGCGGGATCGCAGCCCGCTGCTGCTGACCGCGAACCATTGCGAGATCGGGCAGGCCTATCCGGCTTCTTCGGTGGTCACTTACTGGAACTACCAGACCAGCACCTGCAACCGGGCAGTGCCGAACGGCAGCCTGAGCCAGTCCATCAGCGGTGCGAGCCTGCTGGCCGGCGACGTCGGCAGCGACTTCACGCTCGTGCGCCTGAGCTCGACGCCGCCTGCCGCGTACAACGTCTATTACGCAGGCTGGGACGCCGGCAGCGCGACGCCGCGCTCGGGCGTCGCCGTCCACCATCCGGCCGGCGACGAGAAGCGCATCAGCACCTATACCTCGTCGGCGAGCGCGCAAACCGTCTGCATCGACGGCGAGGCCTGCACGCGGCGCGTGCGCGCCTGGCAGGTCAACTGGGCGCGCGGAACCACCGAGCAGGGCTCGTCGGGTGGCGGGCTCTGGAACCAGGACCATCGGCTCGTCGGCGTGCTGTCGGGCGGCAATGCCTCGTGCGCCAATACGGGCGGTAGCGATTACTTCGCCCGCCTCAACGCGGCTTACCAGGCCAACAGCGCGAGCAGCGGCCAGCTCAAGGCCTGGCTCGATCCGGACAACAGCGGCATCACCAGCCTGGCCGGGCTCGACTCCAGGGAGGTCACCGGCCCCGACGACGAGGAGGACGGCAGCGGCGGCGGCAGCCTCGGTGGCGGCCTGCTCGCCGCGCTCGCGGCGCTCGGCGGGCTGCGCCGCCTCACTTCACGCCGTGCATGCCGCGCTTGAGCAGCGGCACGAGCAGCAGCGCGACGAGGCCGGTCGCCAGGCCGACTCCGATCATCTGGCCGAACAGTTCGCCGTAGCGGACCGAAGCCTCGGCGAAGTTCAGCGCCTCGCCTTCGGGAACCTTCAGCGAGGCGAGCTTGCTGAACTGGGCGGCGAGCACTTCGGAGTACGCGGTCGCGAGCCAGAATGCGCCCATCATGAGCCCGACCACGCGCCCGACCGATAGCTGGGTAACGGCCGACATGCCGATCGGCAGCAGGCAGATTTCGCCGATCTCGAGGATCAGGTAGGCCAGCACCAGCCACCAGACGCTCGCGAGTTCGCCGCCCGCGGCCGCGTTGGCGCCCATCAGCAGCGGCCAGAACGACAGGCCCGAGGCGATCAGGGCGAAGGCCATCTTCGCGGGCTTGCTCGGGTTGAGCTTGTGGCGATCGAGAAACGGCCACAGCCACGAGAACAGCGGGGCGAGCACGACGAGGAAGAACGCGCCGAGGAAGGTCAGCGAGCCGGCCGTCTGCGGCACCAGCACCACGTCGTGCGCGATCGCGACGACGATGCCCGCGCAGAGCGCGACGACCATCGCGACCGCGAGCGGCTTGTGTCCGCGGTCACTGGCCTTGAGCGCCATGATCATGAGCGGAGGCGACAGCACGAGTGACCAGAACGCCCACGGCAGGCCGCCGTGCTCGCCGGGCTGGCCGAAGAAATTCTTCGTCGACAGCCGATCCGTGTAGGTGATCCAGGCGCCGTAGGTCTGCTCGTAGAGCGAGTAGAACAGCAGCACGCCGACGATCAGCGCCACCAGCGTGAGCATCTGCAGGCGCTGCACGCGGTCGCAGTGGCGGACCAGGAACCAGACGAACCAGGCCGCGAAGCCGGCCGCGATGATGTGCATGGCCCCGTGCACGGTTGCGGTGCGCTGGATCAGCTGCCAGACCACCAGCACGCCGGCGATGCCGCCGAGGTAGATCGCGGCTTCGCGCGTGATCGGTCCCACCTTTTCGCGCAGCAGCGCCGGGTTGGCCGGTTCTGCATGCCCAAGCAGATACTTCTGGCCCCACAGGAACATCGCCAGGCCCGCGAGCATGCCGACACCGGCAGCGCCGAAGCCGTACTTCCAGCCGAAGGTTTCGCCCAGATACGCGCAGATCAGGCTCGCGAACATCGCGCCGACGTTAATGCCGGCCGCGAACAGCGTGAAGCCGGAGTCGCGGCGCGGATCGTTCTCGGGGTAGAGCCGGCCGACGATGGTCGAGATGTTCGGCTTCAGAAAGCCCACGCCCATGATGATCAGCGCGAGCGACAGGTAGAACACCTGCAGCGCGAAGTCGTCGCGCACGGTCACACCGTCGACGACCTTGGCCGCGTGGCCCTCGTAGGCCATGCCGAGGTGGCCCAGCACGAGCAGGCTGCCGCCGAACACCACCGCCTTGCGCATGCCGAGCCAGCGGTCCGCCACGAGGCCGCCGATCACCGGCACCGCGTAGACCAGCCCGCCGTAGGCCCCGAGCAGGTCGTAGCCGGCGTCGTCGCCGAACAGGTGGTACTTGAGCACGTAGAGCAGCAGCAGGGCCTTCATGCCGTAGAACGAAAAGCGCTCCCACATCTCGGTGAAGAAGCAGACGTAGAGCCCTTTCGGGTGGCCGAGGAAATCCTGGTTCGCCGGGCCGTGGGCCGGGTCTGCCGCCGTACGGCCGGCAGGCCCCGGCGTAGCGTGGGTGCTGGGCATGAGCTTGATTTGTCCCGTGTTTGTCAGGCCCCGGCGCTGGCCGGGTGTGCGCAATCTACACCGTCGAAGCGTGCCAAGCCCTGGCAAACTCCTTACCATCCCGTCTTTGGAAAACGACCGCTTCCGAACGAGCTTCGGACCGACCCATCGGGGATTTCCCGCCAAGACCGCGCGAGCACGCGCGCGGTCCTGCGGGGATTCCCAGGCCCTGGAACCCACCATGACCCGCCTGATCATCTCGGCTCTGCTCGCCCTCGCCGTCTCGCCCGCCTGGGCGCAGGGCGACAAGAAGCCGCTCAACATCCGCGACGTCGTCGCCTTCGAGCGCGTCTCCGACCCGCAGGTCTCGCCGGACGGCAAGCTCGTGGCCTACGTGCTGCGCGCCACCGATCTCGAAGCCAACAAGGGCGTGCGCTCGATCTGGCTGCTCGACCTGTCGGCCAAGACCCAGCGCAAGTTCAGCGACGGCGCCGGCAATTCCGACACCCCGCGCTGGTCGGCCGACGGCAAGACGCTCTACTTTTTGTCGACGCGCTCGGGCAGCCAGCAGGTCTGGCAGCAGTCCGCGGTCGGCGCCGAGGCCAGGCAGGTCACCAAGCTGCCGCTCGACGTCGGCAGCTACGCGGTCGCGCCCAAGGGCGGCAAGCTGGTGGTGTCGATGGACGTCTTCCCGGACTGCGACACGCTCGAGTGCAGCAAGAAGCGCGGCGAGGACAAGCCCAAGGCCAGCGGCGTGGTCTACGACAAGCTGTTCGTGCGCCACTGGGACACCTGGGCCACCGGCGCGCGCTCGCAGCTGTTCTCGCTCGATCTGGCCGGCGACGGCACCAAGGCCAAGCAGATCGCCAAGATCGACGGCGACGTGCCGTCCAAGCCCTTCGGCGACGCCGCCGACTACACGATCACGCCGGACGGCAAGACGGTGATCTTCTCGGCCCGCATCGCCGGCAAGACCGAAGCCTGGAGCACCAATTTCGACCTGTTCCAGGCCAACATCGATGGCTCCGGCAAGCCGAAGAACCTGACCGCCGACAATCCGGCCTGGGACACCCAGCCGCTGGTCACGCCCAATGGCCGCACGCTGGTGTATCTGGCGATGAAGCGTCCGGGTTTCGAAGCCGACCGCTTCCACATCATGGTGCGCGACCTGCGCAGCGGCAAAACCCGCGAACTCGCGCCCAAGTGGGATCGCTCGCCCTCGAAGATCGCGCTGTCGGACAACGGCAGCACGCTCTACGCGACCGCCGACGACACCGGCCAGCACCCGCTGTTCGCGATCAACCTCGGCAACGGCCTGATCAAGAAGCTCACCGAAGCCGGCAGCGTGGGCGGCTTCGACCTGTCGCCCGACGGCATCGTCTACACCTACAACACGCTCGACAAACCCGACGATCTCTACCGCATCGGCTGGACCGGCGGCACCACCCAGCTCACGCGCCACAACGCGACGCGCCTCGCGGGCATCGAGATGGCGCCGTACGAGCAGTTCAGCTTCGAAGGCTGGAACGGCGAGACCGTCTACGGCTATGCGATGAAGCCCGCGGGCTACCAGCCCGGCAAGAAGTATCCGGTGGCCTTCATCATCCACGGCGGCCCGCAGGGCAGCATGGGCAACCTGTTCCATTACCGCTGGAACCCGGAAGTCTTCGCCGGCATGGGCTTCGGCGTGGTGTTCATCGACTTCCACGGCTCGACGGGCTACGGCCAAGCCTTCACCGACAGCATCTCGGGCGACTGGGGCGGCAAGCCGCTCGAGGATCTCAAGAAGGGCTATGCGCACGCGCTCAAGAGCTACGACTGGCTCGACGCAGACAAGTCCTGCGCGCTCGGCGCGAGCTACGGCGGCTACATGGTCAACTGGATCGCCGGCAACTGGAACGAGCCGTTCAAGTGCCTCGTCAACCACGACGGCGTGTTCGATACCCGCATGATGGCCTACTCCACCGAAGAGCTCTGGTTCTCCGAATGGGAGAACGGCGGCACGCCGTGGGAGAAGCCGCAGAACGTCGAGCACTTCAATCCGGCGCGCTTCGTCGAGAAGTGGAAGGCGCCGATGCTCGTCGTGCAGGGCCAGCTCGATTACCGCATTCCGGTCGAGCAGGGCCTTGGCGCATTCACCGCACTGCAGCGTCGCGGCATCGACAGCCAGCTGCTGTATTTCCCCGACGAGAATCACTGGGTCGTCAAGCCGAACAACAGCGTGCAGTGGTACGACACCGTGCAGGCCTGGCTCGGCAAGCATCTCAAGTGATTTTCGAAAGACTCCTCCCCCGAAACCAGAACGGACTCCAGCGATGAAATTCTTCCTCGATACCGCCGACGTCGGCGAACTGCGCGAAGCCGCGGCCTCAGGCCTCGTCGACGGCGTCACCACCAACCCTTCGCTGATCGCCAAGACCGGCCGCAAGCTCAACGACGTGGTGCGCGAGATCGTCGAGATCGTCGACGGCCCGATCAGCGTCGAGACCATCAGCACCGATGCGCCGGGCATGATCAAGGAAGGCCTGGAGTTCGTGAAGATTCACAAGAACATCGTGGTCAAGGCCCCGCTCACGCGCGAAGGCCTCAAGGCCACCAAGGCGCTCGCGAGCGAAGGTGCCAAGGTCAACGTCACGCTGTGCTTCTCGGCGCTGCAGGCCCTGCTCGCGGCCAAGGCCGGCGCGGCCTACATCTCGCCGTTCGTGGGCCGTCTCGACGACGTCGGCCAGGACGGCATGACGCTGATCCGCGACATCTGCCTGATCTACCAGAACTACGACTTCACGACCGAAGTGCTCGCCGCCAGCCTGCGCCATCCGATCCACGTGCTCGAAGCCGCCAAGGCCGGCGCCCACGTCGGCACGCTGCCATACAAGGTGTTCCAGCAGCTCTACGATCACCCGCTCACCGACATCGGCCTGGCCAAGTTCCTCGCCGACTGGAAGAAGGTGCCGTCGGCCTGACCGACGCCGTCGTTCACCCTCGCCTCGCGCGCCGCATGAACGGCGCACGAGGCGGCTTCACACTCGAATGCCCATGCCCCAGCTCCGCGCCTCGCTGTTGCTGCTCGTCACTTCGCTCGCTGCGGCCGCCTGCGGCAAGCACGAGGCTGCGCCCACGCCACCGCCGTCGGCCGGCGCGGAGGCGCTCAACTCGATCGACCAGGCACGCGCGCAGATCGACACCGCCGGCCTGCTCGGCCATATCCGCACGCTGTCCTCGGATGCCTTCGAAGGCCGCCTGCCGGGCACGGCGGGCGAAACCAGGACCGTCGAATACCTGAGCAGGCAGTTCGAGAAGATGGGCCTGGCGCCCGGCAATCCGGACGGCAGCTACGTGCAGAAAGTGCCGCTCGTCGGCATCCAGGGCAAGGCCACGTTCAAGCTCAGCGTCGGCGGCAAGACCATCGAGATGCAGCCGAATCGCGACTTCGTCGCCGCCACCACGCGCTTCGTGCCCGAGGTGAAGGTCGACGACTCCGAGCTCGTGTTCGTCGGCTACGGCATCCAGGCACCCGAATACGACTGGGACGATTACAAGGGCCTCGACGTCAAGGGCAAGACGCTCGTCATGCTCATCAACGATCCGCCGATCGCAAGGGCCGACGATCCCGAACATCTCGACGAAGCGATGTTCAAGGGCCGCGCGATGACCTACTACGGCCGCTGGACCTACAAGTTCGAGATCGCCTCGAAGCTCGGCGCCGCGGGCGCGATCATCGTCCACGAAACCGAACCCGCCGCGTATCCGTGGGCGGTGGTCGAAAGCTCCTGGGGCGGCGAACAGTTCTCGCTCGCCAATCCCGACCAGAACATGAGCCGCGTGCCGGTGCAGTCGTGGATCACGGCCGACAAGGCGCGCGAGCTGTTCACCGCCGCGGGACAGGATTTCGACGAGCTCAAGCGCCAGTCGCTCAAGCGCGAATTCGCGCCGGTGGCGCTGCCGGCCAAGGCCAGCTTCGCGATCAAGAACAAGATCCGCCAGGTGCAGTCGCAGAACGTCATCGCCAGGATCACCGGCTCCGATCCCGAACTCGCCGACGAATATGTGATCTACACCGCGCACTGGGATCACCTCGGCAAGGACACGGCCCTGCAGGGCGACCAGATCTACAACGGTGCGGTCGACAACGCGAGCGGCACCGCGGCCGTGCTCGAGATCGCGCAGGCCTTCCAGTCGCTGCCGGTCAAACCACGTCGCTCGCTGCTGTTTCTGGCCGTGACCGCCGAAGAACAAGGCCTGCTCGGCTCGCAGTTCTACGCCGAGAACCCGCTCTATCCGCTGCAGCGCACGGTCGCCACGATCAACATCGACGCGATGAACGTCTGGGGCCGCACACGCGAGCTGCAGGTGATCGGCATGGGCCAGAACACGCTCGAGGACGACCTCGCCAAAGTGCTCGAACGCTATGGCCGCGTCACCGTCGCCGACGAGCATCCCGAGAAGGGCTCGTACTTCCGCTCGGACCAGTTCAACTTCGCCAAGCAGGGCGTGCCCTCGCTCTACGCCGACGACGGCACCGACGTGATCGGCAAGCCCGGCTACGGCGAGCAGAAGCGCCAGGCCTACACGGCGACCGACTACCACAAGCCCTCGGACGAGATTCACAGCGACTGGGATCTATCCGGCACCGTCGCCGACACCCAGGCCTTGTTCGACCTCGGCGACAAGGTCGCGAACGACGCGATCTGGCCGACCTGGAAGCCGGGGTCGGAGTTCAAGGCGAAGCGAGAGGAGAGTTTGCGGGCTGCGGGGCGGTAATGGTTGCCGTCGGAGCTTTGCGCTGGCTTCGCGCTAGCGCAGCTACGCGCTGAGCGTTCTTGACCTAGCCGGTCGAGCTAGAAAGTACACACGGGACCACCGCGGCGCGGGTGCCCTCGCGCGCTGCGCTGCTGGTCCCCTCTCCCACTGGTGGGAGAGGGTGGTCCTAAGGACCGGGAGAGGGAAAGCTTGGAAAATGCGCCCACTTTTCGGAGGAACCCTCTCTCCCCGCCTCCGGCGGGACTCTCTCCCGCAAGCGGGAGAGAGGAACAGCAAGGCAGCTCAACTCTAAAGAGTCTGCGGCGAGGCGTAGGCCATTGGCCAAAAACCTCAGCGCATAGCTGCATCAGCGCAAAGCCCCAACGAGCCCCCCAGCACCCTTCCCCCCACAAACGCTAAAATCCACACCCTTTTGGCCACCCGGCCGACGCGCAGCCCCCTCATGACCGGTCTCACCCTCGCCCTCTCCAAGGGCCGCATCCTCGAAGAAAGCCTTCCGCTACTGGAGCGCATCGGCCTGGCCCCGGCCGGCGACATCGATCGCCTGCTGCGCGTGCCTTCGCAGAATCCGGATGTCTCGCTGCTGATCATCCGCCCGACCGACGTGCCGCCCTACGTCGAATACGGTGCGGCCGACATCGGCATCGTCGGCAAGGACATTCTCATGGAGCACGGCGGCACCGGGCTCTACGAACCGCTCGACATCGACATCGCCAAATGCCGGCTGTCGGTCGCGGTGGTCAAGGGCCACACGCCGCCGCGCAACCGCCGGCTGCGCATCGCCACCAAGTACCCCGAGATCGCGCGCCGCCACTACGCGGCCAAGGGCCAGCAGGTGGAGATCATCAAGCTTTACGGATCGATGGAACTCGCCCCGCTGGTCGGCCTGGCCGACCAGATCGTCGATCTCGTCGCCACCGGCAATACGCTGCGCGCGAACGGCCTGGTCGAGATCGAGAAGATCTGCGACGTGTCCTCGCGCCTGGTCGTCAACAAGGCCTCGATGAAGATGAAGCATGCGGCCCTGCGCGAGTTGCTCGATGCCTTCGCGAGCAACGGAGCGACCACCAATGCCTGAGATGCTGCGCCTCGACGCGAGCAGCGCGGATTTCGACGCCCGCCTCGGCGAGCTGCTCGACCGCGCGCCCGAGCAGAGCGCTTCGGTCACGCAGGCCGTCGACGGCATCGTCGCGGGCATCCGCCAGCGCGGTGACGCAGCCCTACTCGAGTACACCAACCGCTTCGATCGCCGTGAGGTCAGCGTCGCAGCCGATCTCGAAATTCCGGCTTCCGCGCTCGCGAGCGCCTGGAAGCGCCTGCCCGACGATCTGCGCGCCGCGCTCGAAACCGCGGCGGCGCGCATCCGTGCCTACGCGCGCCAGCAGAAGCTCGAAGGCTGGGAGTTCACCGACGAATACGGCAACCGCCTGGGCCAGAAGGTCACGCCGATGGACCGCGTCGGCGTCTACGTGCCAGGCGGCAAGGCGGCGTATCCGTCGTCGGTGCTCATGAACGTGATTCCGGCCAAGGTCGCCGGCGTCCCCGAGGTGATCATGGCCGTGCCGTGCCCGGACGGCGAGCTCAACGACGCCGTGCTCGGGGCCGCGCACCTGGCCGGCGCCGATCGCGTGTTCTCGATCGGCGGCGCGCAGGCCGTTGCCGCGCTGGCCTACGGCACCGCGACGGTTCCGGCCGTCGACAAGATCGTCGGCCCGGGCAATGCCTACGTCGCCGCGGCCAAGCGCGCCGTGTTCGGCCGCGTCGGCATCGATTCGATCGCCGGACCGTCGGAGATCGTGGTGATCGGCGACGGGCTCACCGACCCGCGCTGGATCGCGATGGATCTGTTCAGTCAGGCCGAGCACGACGAGGACGCGCAGTCGATCCTGATCAGCCCGGACGCCGCGTATCTCGACGCCGTCGCGGCTGCGATGGACGAGCGCATTGCCGAGCTGCCGCGCGAAAAGATCGTGCGCGCCTCGCTGCAGGCGCGCGGCGCGCTGATCCTCGTGCGCGATCTCGCGCAGGCAGCCGAGGTATCGAACCGCATCGCGCCCGAGCATCTGGAGCTGTCGGTGGAACAGCCGCGCGAACTGCTCGAGCTGATCCGCCATGCCGGCGCGGTGTTCCTGGGCCGTCACGCGCCCGAAGCCTTCGGCGACTACTGTGCGGGCCCGAACCACGTGCTGCCGACTTCGCGCGCGGCGCGCTTTTCGAACCCGCTCGGTGTCTACGAATTCCAGAAGCGCAGCAGCCTGATCGACTGCACGCCCGAGGGCGCCAGGCCGCTCGCGGCGATCGCCGGGCGCATCGCCGATGCCGAAGGGCTGCAGGCGCACGCGGCTTCGGCGCGCGATCGCGGCTGAGGCCCAACGCAGTTCCGCACGACGCACACACGAACCAGAGCGCAACGCCATGACGAACACCCCTCGCCGCCTGATCCGACTCTGCTCGCTGTTCGCGCTCGGCGCCCTGCTCGGCGGCTGCGATGACGGTCGCGTCGACATGACGCTGTCGGCCGATGCGCCTGCGCAGAACCTGCAGAACCTGTTCGTGGTGATCGACGGCGTCACCCTGCGCCGCGACGACGGCAGCGAGGAGCGCATCCGGCTCGATCAGCAGCAGCGCGTGGACCTGCTGCGCTACAACGGCTCGGACTACACGCTGATCAGCAACGAATCGCTCGACGAAGGCAGGTACGACGGCATTCGCATCGACTTCCGCGACGTGCAGAACTGCAACGGCGGCAACTGCGCCGTCACCAACACCAACGGCCAGATTCCGTTGACTATCGAAGGCGCCGACACTTTCTCCCCGCTCGATTTCAGGGTCAGTGACAACGGCAGGAGCTACCTGCTGCAGCTGCGCATGGACCTGCGGTTCTCGCTCGAGAACAACAGCAGCTCGACCAGCCGGCTGCGGCTGCGCCCCACGCTGCGCGCCGCACGCGATTCGCGCGCGGCCAGCGTCAGCGGCACGGTGCGCAATTCCATCGTCGACAACTGCAACCGCAACAACAGCGGCATTGCCGTCTATGCCTTCGATGGCCGCGACGTGACTCCCGACGATTTCGACGGCGCCGATCCGGACCCGGTCGCGAGCGCTCCGGTCACCGGCTCGTCGGGCAACTGGCGCTACACGCTCGGCACGCTGCCGCCCGGCGACTACACGGTGGCGCTGACCTGCTTCGGCGATCGCGAAGACCCGTTCCGCGACGACAGCAGCGGCAACAGTTCGCTGAGCTTTGTTAATGGCACCCGCAACGTGAGCCTCGGTTCCGGCGACAGCGAGACCGAAAACTTCAACTGATCCGCGGCAGCCGATCACGCGGCTCCGCGCAGGCCCGGGCGGACTCGAGGCCAGCCGCGTTTTTCGCTTGACGGTTGGCGTCAAGCTGCCAAAGCTAGCGGTTTCGCGCTGGGGATGCGCTGGGCTCATGAACGACAAATCCGCACTGCTGAACCAGCTCAAGATCGACCGCGAGCCCGAACGCGATCGCGGCGACGGCGGCGGCGGCCCGGGCAAGTGGATCGCGATCGGATTGCTGCTTCTGCTGCTGATCGGTGCCGCGATCTGGTGGTTCTCGAAACCTTCCGGCCTGCGGGTTCAGGCCGCGGTCGCGCAGAACGCGGGAGCTACCGCGAGCGGCCCGGCTTCGCTGCTCGACGCGAGCGGCTATGTGGTGGCGCGCCGAGCAGCGACGGTGTCGGCCAAGATCACCGGCAAGGTCACCGAGGTGCTCATCGAGGAAGGCCAGTCGGTGCGCGAAGGCGAGATCGTCGGCCGGCTCGACGACACCAACATCCGCGCCCAATTCAATCAGGCGCAGGCACAGCTCGGTTTCGCCAAGGCCAGTCATTCGCAGGTGAAGGTGCAGCTCGCCAATGCCGAGCGCGATCTCAAACGCAAGCAGCAGCTGCGCGCGCAGAACTACGTGAGCCAGGCCGAGATCGACAACGCGCAGACCACGCTCGACGATCTCAAGGCGCAGCTCGAAACCGCGGCGCGCAACGTCGATGTCGCGCGCGAAGGCCTCGACGTCGCGCAGAAGAGCCTCGACGACACCGTGGTGCGCGCCCCGTTCTCGGGCGTGGTGACGGTAAAGGCCGCGCAGACCGGCGAAATCGTTTCGCCGCTGTCGGCCGGCGGCGGCTTCACGCGCACCGGCATCGGCACCATCGTCGACATGGATTCGCTCGAGATCGAAGTCGACGTCAACGAAAGCTTCATCAACCGCGTGCATCCGGACCAGCCGGCGAGCGCCAAGCTCAATGCGTATCCGGATTGGGAAATCCCGAGCAAGGTCATCGCGATCATTCCGACCGCGGATCGCGCCAAGGCCACGGTGAAAGTGCGCGTGGGCTTTCTGCAGCGCGATGCACGCATCCTGCCCGACATGGGCGTACGCGTGTCGTTCCTGAACGAAGCGCCGAAGGCCGGCGCGGAGCAGCAGAAGCCCGGCGTGCAGATTCCGTCGCGCGCCGTGCAGGCGCAGGGCGCGCAAGGCGTGGTCTTCGTGATCCGCGACGACAGGCTCGAGCGCCGCGCGGTGAAGCTCGGCGCCAAGTCGGGAGACAATCAGATCGTGCTGAGCGGCCTTGCGGCCGGCGATCGCGTGGCGATCGGAGACAACAGCCGATTCGCCGACGGACTCGCCGTCGTCGTCGAGCCGTAGACGCTTCATCGCAGGATCGCATCGAATCCGCGCGGCACAGCCAGCCGCCGTAACAGAGCAACGGGGACAGCACCATGAACGCAATCGTGAGCCTGCAGAACGTGACCAAGCGCTACACGCGCGGCAAGCAGACGGTGGAGGTGCTGCACGACATCAACCTCTCGATCGAGCAGGGCGATTTCGTCGCGCTCATGGGGCCTTCGGGCTCCGGCAAGACCACGCTGCTGAACCTGATCGGCGGCCTAGACCAGCCGAGCACGGGCAGCGTCGCGGTGGCCGGCGAGCGCATCGACGGCCTGTCGGGTGCGCGGCTCGCCAAGTGGCGCGCGCGGCACATCGGCTTCGTGTTCCAGTTCTACAACCTCATGCCGATGCTGAGCGCGCAGCGCAACGTCGAGCTGCCGCTGCTGCTGACCTCGCTGTCGGCGAGCCAGCGGCGCAGGAACGCGGAGGTGGCCTTGTCCGTCGTCGGCCTCGCCGAGCGCGGAAAGCACAAGCCCAGCGAGCTGTCGGGCGGCCAGGCCCAGCGCGTCGCCATCGCACGCGCGCTCGTCGCCGATCCGACCCTGCTGGTCTGCGACGAACCCACCGGCGATCTCGATCGCGCGACGGCCGACGAGATTCTCAACCTGCTGCAGATGCTCAACCGGGAGCACGGCAAGACCATCGTCATGGTCACGCACGATCCGAAGGCCGCCGAGTACGCGAGCCATCAGCTGCATCTCGACAAGGGCCAGCTGGTCGGCGCGGTCGCGGCTTGACCTCGCCCGGTACGAGCCTCGGGAGCGAACGATGAAATATTTTCCGTTGCTGTGGTCGACGCTTTGGCGCAAGAAGGCGCGCACGATCTTCACGCTGCTCGCGATCGTGATGGCGTTTCTGCTGTTCGGCATGCTGCAGGGCGTGAACTCGGCGTTCAACCGCACCATCGAGCTCGCCAACGTCAATCGCCTGGTCGTCATCAGCAAGATCGCGCTGACCGAATCGCTGCCGTTCTCGTACACGCAGCAGATCGAAGCGGTGCCGGGCGTCAGCGGCGTGAGCTATGCGAGCTGGTTCGGCGGCTGGTACCAGGACCCGAAGAATCCGATCTTCTCGTATCCGGTCGACCCGACGCGCCACTTCGACATGTTCCCCGAGCTGAAGCTGCCGCCCGAGCAGCTCGAGGCCTTCCGCAACACGCGTTCGGGCGCGGTGGTCGGCAAGGCCGCGGCCGACAAGTACGGCTGGAAGATCGGCGATCGCATTCCGCTGCATTCCGAGATCTGGACGCGCAAGGCCGACGGCCAGAGCGACTGGACCTTCGATCTCGTCGGCATCTTCACGCACGACAGCGGCGACGCGATGCAGGAGAACCAGCTGCTGTTCCAGCACGAGTATTTCGACGAGGCGCGCGCCTTCGGCCGCGGCACGATCGGCTGGTTCACCGTGCGCATCAGCGATCCGAGCCAGGCCGCGCAGGTCGGCGCGGCGATCGACAAGCTGTTCGCCAATTCGCTCGACGAAACCAAGGCCCAGTCCGAGAAGGAATTCCAGATGGGCTTCATGAAGCAGATCGCCGACATCAACTACATCGTCACGCGCATCCTGGTCGCGGTGTTCGTGGCGCTGCTGTTCGCGACCGGCAGCACGATGATGCAATCGGTGCGCGAGCGCATTCCGGAGCTCGCGGTGCTCAAGACGCTGGGCTTCTCCGACACGCGCGTGCTCGTGCTGGTGCTGTCCGAATCGGTGCTGCTCTGCGTGCTGTCGGCCGCGATCGGCCTGGGCCTGGCGACACTGATGTTCCCGGCGTTCAAGGACATGCTCGGCATCGTCAAGCTGCCCACCGACGTGATCGTCGGCGGCTTCGTCGCGGCGGTGCTGCTCGCGCTCGTCACCGGCCTGCCGCCGGCGCTGCGTGCGCGCAGCCTCAATATCGTCGACGCGTTGGCGGGGAGATAAGGACATGCTCAAACAGATCTCCGCGGTCACCGGCATGAACCTGCGCAACCTGCCGCAGCGCAGCGGCATCTCGCTCGTCATCGTCATCGGCATCACGGTCACCGTGGCGGTGCTCGTGTCGGTGATGGCGATGTCGGTAGGCTTCCAGAAGACGCTGTCGAACACCGGCCGCGCCGATCGCGCGATCGTGCTGCGCGGCGGCTCCAACAGCGAACTCGGCAGCACGCTCTCGCGCGAGAACACCCAGACCATCGCCGACGCGCCTGGCATCAAGCGCGACGAGAGCGGCAAGCCGATCGTCTCGGCCGACATGGTCGCGGTCGTCAACCTGCCGCTGCGGTCGACCGGCTCGGATGCGAACGTGACCTTGCGCGGCATCAGCCCGCAGGCCGCGCAGCTGCGGCCCGAAGTGCACATCGTCGAAGGCCGCATGTTCGAGACGGCCGTGCGCGAGCTCATCGTCGGCCGCTCGGCGACCAAGCAGTTCACCGGGCTCGATCTCGGCTCGCGCATCAAGATTCGCGACACCGAGTGGACCGTCGTCGGCGTTTTCGAAAGCGGCGGCGATGCGCACGAATCCGAGCTGTTCGGCGAAATCGAAACCGTGCTGTCGGCGTTTCGCCGCAACCTGTTCCAGTCGGTCACGGTGATGCTCGAATCGCCCGCGGCCTTCGACGCGTTCAAGGACAAGCTCACCACCGATCCGACGCTCAGCGTCAGCGTCAAGCGCGAGCCCGAGTACTACGCCGAACAGTCCAAGGACTTGAGCAAGCTGCTCGATTTCATCGCCATCTGGGTCGGCGGCATCATGGCGCTCGGGGCGATCTTCGGCACGCTCAACACCATGTACACCGCGGTCTCCGCACGCCAGGTCGAGATCGCGACCTTGCGTGCGATCGGCTTCGGCGCGCTGCCCGTGGTGATTTCGGTATTCGTCGAATCACTCGTGCTCGCGCTGATCGGCGGCAGCGTGGGCGCGGCACTGGCCTGGGTGTTCTTCAACGGCAGCACCGTCAACACGCTCGGCGCGAATTTCACGCAAGTGGTTTTCAATCTCACCGTGACACCGGCGCTGCTGGTCAACGGCATCGTCTGGGCCTGCGTGATCGGCCTGGTCGGCGGGCTGTTTCCAGCCGTGCGCGCCGCGCGCCAGCCGATCGCGACGGCGCTGCGCGGCGCCTGAGGCGGGCCGCTGCCGGGCAACGGTCTTTTTTTCAAACCGGGCGCATCGAAAACCCGGCTCCCCCCGTATGTCTTTACGACTGTGACAGGGCCGTCAGAAAGCGCATCGTTCACCCCGGAATTTTCGTCACGCGTGCGCAAGACGCCTCGCTCAAGCCGCCCCACGATCTGATCTGCCGATGACCGTTGCTTCACCCATGACCGAATCTCCCACGGTTTACGCGAGCGAGGGAGACCGTGATCCGCTGCGGAGCGACCGCTGGCGCCACGCCGTCGAGAGCGCGCCCGTCGGCGTCTGGGACTGCGATTTCCAGCGCCGCATGCTGTATTGCTCGTCCGAACTCGTGCAGATCATCGGCACCGGCAGCGAGGCCGCCGAGTATCCGATGGAGTACTGGACGAACCTGATCCACGCCGACGAGCGCGAGGCCCTGGCGCAACGGTTCCAGGCGCATCTGCTGCGGCGCACGCCCAACGTGCAGTTCGAACACCGCGTCCTGCACGCCGACGGCCGCTATCGCTGGGTGCGTTCATCGCTCGCGGTGATCTCGTGCGATGAGAACGGCGAGCCGACACGCGTGGTCGGCACGCTGCAAAGCATCGACGACGTCAAGCAGGCCCAGCTGTCGGCGATGCTCGCCGCGGCACAGGACCAGGCGATCTTTAGCACCGTGCCGGTCGGACTCGCGATCGTGGGGCTCGACAGCCGCCTGCTCATGGTCAACGACGCGCTCTGCGATCTGCTCGGCTACTCGCAGACCGAGCTCATGGAGCTCAACTTCCGCGCGATCACGCACCGGCACGACCTCGACGATGCCGAGCTGCTCGAGGCGGGCCTCGCGAGCACGCGCGAGCGCTTCCGCTCGGAACGCCGCTTCATTGCCAAGGACCGCAGCGTCATCTACGCCCAGCTCGATCTGACGCTGATGCGCGACAGCGACGGTGCGCCACTGCACTTCATCGCCGCGATCAGCGATCGCACCGAAGAGCGCCTGCAGCTGCAGATGCTGACCAAGCAGCGCGAGCTCGCGCAGATCACGCTGTCGTCGATCGCCGACGGCGTCGTCCGCATCGACGAAAGCCGCCGCATCACCTACGCCAATCCGGCCGCCTGCCAGATGGTCGGGCTCGATCTCGACGAGCTGCGTCACCGCCCGTTCGCGGAGTACGTCCGCATCGTCGGTGAATCGCCCGAAGGCACCGCCTTGCGCGACGACGTGCTCGCCGAGGTCTTCGATGGCGGCCAGACGCTGCAGTTTCCGAGCGGAACGCTGCTGCGCTTCCTGCGCGGCCGCGAGATCGCGGCGGAATGCTCGGCCGCGCCGATCAAGGATGCGCTCGGCCACGTGCGCGAGGCGGTGTTCGTATTTCACGACACCACCGAATCGAACACGCTGGCCCAGGAGCTGGCCTACCAGGCCAGCCACGACATGCTCACGGGCCTGTGCAATCGCCGGCAATTCCAGTCCGCCCTCGAGAAATCGCACGCGGCACTGGTCGAGCACGGCACGCCGAGCGCGGTGCTGTTCATCGATCTCGATGGCTTCAAGGCCGTCAACGACCGGCACGGGCACCAGGCCGGTGACGACGTGCTGGTCTGGGTCGCGAGCGTGATCCGCCAGGCCGTGTTCAAGCGCGACGTGCCGGCGCGCTGGGGCGGCGACGAGTTCGCGGTGCTGCTGATCAATTGCGATGCCGAGCGCGCCTTCGAGGTCGCCAAGCGCATCGAGGTGGAGCTGACGACCTCGCAGGTCCGCCTGAGCGATTACTCGGGCATCAGCGGCAGCATCGGCATCGCCTGCATGAGCGCGAGCGACGCGAGCTGTATGTCGGTGGTCAACAACGC
The DNA here is from genome assembly GCF_058783045.1 of Hydrocarboniphaga sp. FW305-C-57. Lineage (NCBI taxonomy): Bacteria > Pseudomonadati > Pseudomonadota > Gammaproteobacteria > Nevskiales > Nevskiaceae > Hydrocarboniphaga > Hydrocarboniphaga sp. FW305-C-57. The sequence continues at coordinate 20,528 of NZ_JBYSYG010000015.1, forward strand.
GGACCTCGCGGCCTCGATCGCCAAGGGCCGCGGCGGCGGCGGCATCCAGCGCTTCGAGGACATTCGTGCGCAGATCGAGGAGCGTCGCAGCCTGTTCGAGTGGCGCAGCGAGATCCTGCAGTCGCTCAAGGAAGGCCGACTGATTCCGTACGGCCAGAAGATCGTCGGTGTCGACGGCGAGCTGCTCGGCTACGAAATGCTGCTGCGCTGGGTCGACGCGGGCGGCCGGATCAACACGCCGGAGCGCATCATCGACGCGGCCGAGCGCCTCGGCTGGTCGACGCGCATCGACGGCTTCGTGTTCGGCGTGGCGAGCCGGCTCATGCTGTCGGGCCAGATACCCGAGCAGGTGCATCTGGCCGTCAACATCAGCGGCCGCAGCCTGGCCGACGCCGAGTTCCGCGATACCGTGACGAGCTTCTTCCGCGACCATCCGGAAGCCGCGAGCCGCCTCACGCTCGAAGTCACCGAAACCGCGGCGGTCGGCGACCTGAACCTGGTCGGCGCCTTCGTCTCGCGCCTGCGCGAGCTCGGCTGCGTGTTCGCGCTCGACGACTTCGGCAGCGGCTTCGCCTCGTTCTCGTACCTCAAGGCGATTCCGTTCTCGGCCGTGAAGATCGACCGCGCCTACATCCGCGCACTCGACCGCGACCCGACCAACCAGCTCATCGTGCGCAACCTCTGCGAACTCGGCGGCCACCTCGGCGTCACCCTGATCGCCGAAGGCGTCGAAACGCGCGAGGAACTCGCGGCGCTCAAGGAGCTCGGCGTCTCACGCTTCCAGGGCTGGCTGTTCCAGAAGGCGGAACCGCTGCCCTGGAGCTGGTGACGGTCGCTCGCTAAGCCTGCACAGAGATTCCGTCGCGGCTCATTTCGAAGAGGCCAGCGCCGTCTCCACCACCCGGAACCCCGTCCACACGTTGCGCTGGAATGCGCCGTAGGGCCGGCGGTCGCGCAGCGCGAGGGCGTCGACCGACTCCTGCCAGGAGCCACCGCGCACGGTCAGGTTCACGGTTTCGTCGAGTGTCCGCTCGCAGCGCTGCGATTCGGAGCGCATCGGCACCAGGAACACCGAGCAGGTCCATTCGCGCACGTTGCCGGAGACATCGTGCAGCCCCCAGGCGTTGGCCGGCCAGGAGCCGACGAAGGTCGGCCGGGCGCGTGAGTTCGGGGCGCAGCCGTTGCAGTCGGCCATCCGCTCGTCGTAGGCATCGCCCCACCAGAAGCGCGTCTGCGCACCGGCGCGCGCCGCGTATTCCCATTCGATTTCGGTGGGCAGACGGAACGAGCGTCCGGTCTCGGCACTGAGCCAGTCGGCATAGGCGGTCGCATCGACGGCGGACACGCAGACCACCGGAAACGTGTCGGATTGCCCGTAGCCGGGCTGCTGCCAGGACAGGCCGACGGCGGTGCCCAGGCACGGGAACGCGGCCCAGCTCTTGTTCTGATACCCCGAGCGCTGCACGAACAGGCGGAACTGCTCGACGGTCACTTCGGTGCGGCCGATCGCGAAGTCCTCGACCGCGTAGCCGCCGTCCTTGGCGTCGGCGAACGGCAGCACGCCGGCCGGCACCGCGAGGGTCGTCGGCAGGTTCGTCGTCTGGCTCGAGCCCAGCGACGCCCAGGGCCGATCCCCGCCCGCGGGCGTCGGCAGCGAGGTCAGCCAGACAGCCGCGACCACCGAAACCACCGCCACCGCGAACAGCACCCAGCGCATCGCCTCGCTCGGTGGCGGCTCGGGGTTCGCATCGAGGTCGAGCGGCCGGATGCGCGGCTCGTCGGCCGCTTGCTCCGGCGCCGACGACGGTTCCGAAGGACGTCTCAAGGCGCTGGACCGCGTGCGTCCTGCACGAGGCGGAATCCGGTCTGTACGTCGCGGCGATCGCCTTCGAGCGCATCGCGCTGGGCCGAGCGCAGCGCATCGACGCCCTGCAGCCAGGAGCCCCCGCGCACCGCCCGGGTGCCGCCCGCGTCGACGGCGACGCAGCGCGTTTCGGCCCCACGGCCATAAGGCTCGCCGCTCGAGCAGGTCCACTCGCGCACGTTGCCGGCGGTGTCGTAGAGCCCGAAGGCGTTGGGCGGCCAGCTTCTGACCGGCTGCGGACCGACGCGCACCACCGGGCAACCCGTGCAGGTGGCCTTGCCATCGTCATAGCGATCGCCCCACCAGAACCGGCCGCTGCTGCGTCCGCGCGCCGCGTATTCCCATTCGGCCTCGGTCGGCAGGCGGAACGAGAGGCGGGTCTGACGGCCGAGCCATTCGGCGTAGGCATTGGCATCGACCCAGCTCACGCAGACCACCGGCCGCGAGTTGCCGTTCGGGAAACCGGGTTCCTCCCAGCTCGGCGAGCGGCTGCCCGCGCTTTCGCAGGGGTAATTCTTCCAGCGCGGGTTGCTGTAGCCGGTCTGGCTGACGAACTGGGCGAACTGCTCGACCGTAACCTCGGTGGTCGAGATCGAATAGGCGGCGACCTTCACCGTGTGCGCGGGCGCGGCGGCCGAGCCCTGGGCGTCCTCGCCGATGCGGAACTCGCCGCCATCGATCGGCATCATGTCCGGCAGCAGCGGAGGCAGCGCGGACGGGGCATCGGCCGGCACCGCCGGCAATGCGGTGATCGGGCTCGCAGCGGTCGGCGTGCCCGTCACCAGCGGCGTGTCGCTGGATCGCAGCGACAAGGGCTTGCGCTTGGGCGTGCGGTCCCAGTTCCAGTTGCTGACGAGCACCGCCAGCAATGCCGCGAACAGCAGGATCGGCAGCCCGAGCACGAGCGCGTTGTAGCGCTTGCCCTCGAGCGCCAGGCCATCGCGCGGAGCGGGCGCAAGCGGCTTCTGCGTCTCCTGCGGCGGCACTTCGCCGGGAGCCTTGGGCGGCAGCAGCGGCGGCTGGCGGCGCGTCAGCGCGGGCTTTTCGCTACGCGTGACCGGCTCCTCGGGGACCACGGCCGGAATCGGCGGGATCGGTGAAGCCGGCGCTGGCGCCGCGACGGTTGGCGCGGCGGTCGGCGCAGCGACCGGCTTGACGGCTGGCGCGACGGACTCTGCGGGCGCGGCGGCGGCCGGGACGGGCGCCGCAGGTCTCTCGGCGGTCGGCGGCGGCACCGGCCGGGTCGGAACGACCAGCGGCGGAACGCTGGTCGCGGCCACTGCGGATTCGGGCGGCGGCGCGGCCGGCCCGGTGGTCGGCGGAGGCGGAACCGGGCGCGTGGTCGCGGGCTCCGGCGCCGCTGGAGATGCGGCGACCGGCGGCTCGGCGGCCAGCTGGAACGGGCTGTAGTCCGACAGCGCGGCGATGAATTCGCCCGCACTCTGGAAACGATGCTCGGGCTTCAGCGCCAGCGCCTTCCTGAGCGCCCCGCGCAGCGATTCGGGCACCTTGTCCCAGCCCCCGCGCTCGAGTGGATCGTCGGTCAGGCGATCGAGGGCGGTCGGCGGAGCCACGCCGGCGAGCATGCGGTAAAGCGTGGCGGCGGCACCGTAGACATCGGTCCAGGGGCCTTGCGTGGCCCGGCGCTGGTACTGCTCCAGCGGAGCGTAGCCGTCGGTGAGCACCACCGACATGCTCTGCACGCGCTCGCCCGCGGCCTGCCGGGCGGCGCCGAAGTCGAGCACGATGGGCTTGCCGACGGTGGCCAGATAGATGTTGTGCGGCTTCAGGTCGCGATGAACGACGCCGTGCTCGTGCACGTACTGCAGGGCATCGAGCACCGGGCGGATCAGCGGCACCGCGAGCGCCGGCTCGATCACGCTGCGCACGCGTGACAGGTAATCGCCGAGCGACAGGCCCTCGTAGTAATCCATCACGAGGTAGGCGGTGTCGTTGGCGTTGAAGAAGCTGCGCACGCGCACCACGTTCGGATGGTCGAGCCGGGCGACGATGCGCGCCTCGCGCAGGAACTGTTCCTTGCCGAACTCGAACGCCGAGCGCGTCTCCTGCGTGTGCGTGGAGACGTCGAGCGCGCCCGGATGGCGAGTGACGATGTCGCGCGGCAGAAACTCCTTGATCGCCACGCGCTGCTGCAGGTGAATGTCCCAGCCCAGGTAGGTGATGCCGAAACCGCCCGGCTGTCCGAGCACGCGGCCGACACGGAACTGGCCGCCGATGATGATGCCGTGCGGCAGGAACAGCGGCGAACGTGGAGCCGATTCGTCGTACTGGCAGACAGGACAGACCGCGACGCCGCCCTTATCGGCGAAGCAACCGGGACAATGCTTTTGGAAGCTCATTCCAGACGATCGGGCGCGCGCGAAGGATGATCGGTCGATTGTAAGCGCGGTCCGCTCGCCCCGGCATGCGGACAACTACTCTTTTTTCATTGGCTTGGAGCACCTAGTCTGGCCGTCCATTCGCCATCCGAGCCGGCCGATCATGTCCAAGCCGATGCCGTCCAGACTCACGCCCGCGCAGCTGCGCGAACGCTTCGTCGCCGCCGCCACCGCCAAGTTCGCGAGCCAGGTGCCCGATTTCGTCGCCCTGCAGAAGCTCGTCGCCGACAACGGCGGCACTTTCCTCAATGACCACGGCGCGATCCGCACGGCCGATCCGGCCGTGACCGCCCTGTTCGCGCGTGCCGCCGGCGTGCTCGGGCTGCGCAAGGAGCTCGACTACCGCTTCCCGGCCAAGAAGCTCGTGAGCTTCGACCTGCAAGCCATCGGTGAAGACAGCCGGCAGTTCAAGATCTTCGTCTCGCAGGTCGACCTCGCCGCGTTTCCGCCCGAAGTCGCCGCGCTTGTGCAGGCCGATTGCGCCGAGCAGGCCCGGGCCGTCGATCATCGCGAGTTCCTCGGCCTGATCGAGCGCGCCGAGGCCGAAGGCGGATTGAGCGAGCGCGAGGCCGACGCCTTCGTCGAGCACTTCGTCCACCGACTCATGCACCGCAACGGTCCGCCGATGAAGCGCTCGACGCTCGAAGCGGTCGCCGCCGTCTCGGGCGAAGCCGCGAGCGCGCTCGCGCTGGGCCCGGACTTCAACCACGTGACGATCGACGTCTACGCCGCGGCCTACGCGAGCATCGAGGCGATGGCCGAGGCGATGACCCGGCGCGGCTTTCGCATGCTGCCGGCGATCCAGGGGGCGCCCGGAACCTTGCTGCGCCAGACCGCGACGCTCGCCGCGACGATGGAGACGCCGGTGCTCGAAGCCGACGGCTCGCTCGGCAGCGCGCGCACCGAAAAGCAGTTCGTCGAGATCATCGAACGCAACCAGGCCGTGAACGCCTGGGGCGGCAAGCTCTGGGCGCAGGACGGCAGCCCGCTGATCTTCCGCAACTTCCTCGCCGCGAACGCCGAGCAGATTTTTGCTGCAGCGTCGACGAAGCTGCCGGGGAACGGGAGACGAGAGGCGGGAGACGATCCGCAGACCTGCTGAAGCCGAAACACCGCGCTTCCAGCGTCTCCCGGCTTCTCAGGCCTTCGCCGCTGGTGTGCGCCCATAGACGTCGTCGAAGCGCACGATGTCGTCCTCCCCCAGATAAGCCCCCGACTGCACCTCGATGAGTTCGAGCGGCACCTTGCCGGGGTTCTCGAGCCGGTGCGTGTGGCCGAGCGGGATGTAGGTGGACTGGTCTTCGGTCAGCAGGAAGTTCTTCTCGCCGCAGTACACGCGCGCGGTGCCCGAGACCACGATCCAGTGCTCGGCGCGGTGATGGTGCATCTGCAGGCTCAGCTTCTGGCCCGGCTTGACGACGATGCGCTTGACCTGGAATCGATCCCCCAGCGCCACCGTCTCGTAGCTGCCCCAGGGCCGGTAGACGCGCGGGCTCGTCTCGGCCTCGGTGCGCTTGGCCTTCTTGAGCCGCTGCACGATCTTCTTGACCTCCTGCACGCGCTCGCGCGGGGCCACCAGCACGGCGTCTTCGGTCTCGACGACCACCGTGTCCTTCATGCCGACCAGGCTCACCAGGCGCGTGCTCGCATGCACGAGGTTGTCCTGGGAATCTTCGACGATCACGTCGCCGCGCACGCGGTTGCCGGATGCGTCGGTGGCCGGCAGCTTGCCGAGGAAGGTCCAGGAGCCGACGTCGTCCCAGCCCGCATCGAGCGGCACCAGGGCGATGTTGGCGGTCTTCTCCATCACCGCGTAGTCGATCGACTCGTTGCGGCACTTCTTGAACGCGGTCGGTTCCAGGCGCACGAAGTCGATGTCCTTCACGGCGTTGTTCCAGCTCTGCAGGCTGGCCGCGTACATCTCGGGTTCCAGGCGCTTCAATTCGTCGAGGAAGACATCGGCGCGGAACAGGAACATGCCGCCGTTCCAGTAGTAGCCGCCTTCGTCGAGGAAGGCCTGGGCCTTTTCGAGCACCGGCTTCTCGACGAACGCCGCGACTTCGAAGGCGCCGTGCTCGGCGGCCGAGCCGGCCTTGATGTAGCCGAAGCCGGTTTCCGGATGCGTGGGCTGGATGCCGAAGGTGACGATCTTGCCGGTGGCGGCGACCTTGGCGGCGGCTTCGACGGCTGCGACGAAGGCCGGGGTGTTCTCGACGGCCTGGTCGGCGGCGAGCAGGAAGACCAGCGCCTGCGGGCCGAAATGCGTGCTCGCGTAGTGCGCGGCGACCGCGGCGGCCGGGGCGGTATTGCGGCCCTCGGGCTCGAGCATGACGGTGGCCTGGTCGAAGCCGATCTCGCGCATCTGCTCGGCGATGACGAAGCGGTGCGCATCACCGCCGATGACCAGCGGCGGGGCGGAATCCTCGAGCTGGGAGACGCGCAGGGCGGTGTTCTGCAGCAGGCTGCGCTCGTTCAGGAGCTTCAGAAACTGCTTGGGGTACTGCTCGCGCGACAGCGGCCACAGGCGGGTGCCGGAGCCGCCGGCCATCAGGACAGGGACGATCATGCGTTTAAAGTCTCTCGGGCTAGCAGGACGGGACACTCGCCGGACTCGCAATCCGGATTTCCATACAAATTGGCGGTGAAAGCTGACTGCCGGCTGTACACGCTGATTTAGCAAAACTAGCCCAATCATTTTGCCGTTCGTCAGCTGACATTGTGTGAATTTCCCCAGACACACCGCAAGCCGGCTTCCGAGTCGGCGAAAAACCCAATAACGACGGCCTCTGCAGCGATCAGTTCACACTTTTTGCACAGGCTATTCACCGTTTCTGGCACAGGATATTGGGGTTGACGCACTGGCGAACCACTAGATATTGTTTCTCGACGGTTCGCCACCGTCTCGGACGGAACCGACTCAATCCTTAGGGGCGCCATGCAAACACAAGTCACTGAAAACACTGAATCGCGCCGCATTCCTGCGGGCCCTGCCTCCACTGCCGAGCTCACCGCGGTTGCTCCGGGCGGCGTCAAGGTTATTCGCCGCAACGGCAAGGTCACGGGCTTCGATCAGTCCAAGATCGCCATCGCGCTGACCAAGGCCTTCCTCGCCGTCGAAGGCGGCCAGGCCGCGGCGAGCGCCCGCGTGCGCGAGACCGTGCAGACGCTGACCGCCCAGGTCGTCGCCGCGCTGACGCGCCACCTGTCGGGCGGCGGCACCGTCCATATCGAAGACATCCAGGACCAGGTCGAACTGGCCCTGATGCGCGCCGGCGAACACAAGGTCGCCCGCGCCTATGTGATCTACCGCGCCGAGCGCGCCCGCGAGCGCGCCGCCGAAGCCGCCAAGAGCGAGCCCAACCTGCCCGCCGGCCCGGTAATCAACGTCAAGTTCGACGACGGCAGCCTGCATGCGCTCGACGTCGCGCGCATCCAGCGCGTGGTCACCGAAGCGGCCGAAGGCCTGACCGGCATCAGCGTCGAAGAAGTGGTGTCCTCGGCCCTGCGTGATCTCTACGACGGCATTCCGGAGGCCGAACTCTCCCAGGCCGTGACGCTCGCCGCGCGCGCGCGCATCGAGAAGGAGCCGAACTACACCTACGTTTCCGCGCGCCTGCTCATGGACGGCCTGCGCCACGAGGCGCTCAAGTTCCTGCGCATGTCCGAGACGCGTCCGACCTTCGAGGAAATGAAGGCGATCTACCCGGACTACTTCCGCGAGTACATCCACCGCGCCATCGAACTCGAACTGCTCGATCCCAAGCTCGCGCTGTTCGACCTCGACGCGCTCGGCAAGGCGCTGCTGGCCGATCGCGACGCCAAGTTCGACTACCTGGGCCTGCAGACGCTCTACGACCGCTACTTCATCCACAGCAACAAGACCCGCTTCGAGCTGCCGCAGGCCTTCTTCATGCGCGTGGCGATGGGCCTGGCGATGAACGAAATCGACCGCGAAACGCGCGCGATCGAGTTCTACACGCTGCTGTCCTCGTTCGACTTCATGAGCTCGACGCCGACGCTGTTCAACAGCGGCACGCCGCGTCCGCAGCTGTCGTCGTGCTACCTCACGCAAGTGCCGGACGACCTGCACGGCATCTTCGGCGCGATCCACGATAACGCGATGCTCAGCAAGTTCGCGGGTGGCCTCGGCAACGACTGGACGCCGGTGCGCGGCATGGGCGGCTGGATCAAGGGCACCAACGGCAAGTCCAACGGCGTCGTGCCGTTCCTGAAAGTCGCGAACGACACCTGCGTCGCCGTGAACCAGGGCGGCAAGCGCAAGGGCGCGCTGTGTGCCTATCTCGAGACCTGGCACCGCGACATCGAGGAGTTTCTCGAGCTGCGCAAGAACACCGGCGACGACCGCCGCCGCACGCACGACATGAACACGGCCAACTGGGTGCCGGACCTGTTCATGAAGCGCGTGATGGAAGACGCGCCGTGGACGCTGTTCTCGCCCGACGAGACGCCGGACCTGCACGAACTCGTCGGCGAGGCCTTCGAGAAGAAGTATCTCGAGTACGAAAAGCTCGCCGACGAAGGCCGCATCAAGAACTTCAAGCGCATCCAGGCGCTCGGCCTCTGGCGCAAGATGCTGTCGATGCTGTTCGAGACCGGCCATCCGTGGATCACGTTCAAGGACCCGTGCAACCTGCGCTCGCCGCAGCAGCACGTGGGCGTCGTGCACAGCTCCAACCTGTGCACCGAGATCACGCTCAACACCAAGGCCAACCAGGAAATCGCGGTCTGCAACCTCGGTTCGGTGAACCTGCCCGCGCACATCACCGCCGAAGGCAAGCTCGACAAGGCCAAGCTCGAGAAGACCATCACGACCGCGATGCGCATGCTCGACAACGTCATCGAGTACAACTACTACTCGGTGCCGACCGCGCGTAACTCCAACCTGCGCCACCGTCCGGTCGGCCTCGGCGTGATGGGCTTCAACGACGCGCTCTACAAGCTGCGCCTGCCCTACGAGTCGGACCGCGCGATCTCGTTCGCCGACTATTCGATGGAAGCGATCAGCTACTACGCGCTGAAGGCTTCGGCCGATCTGGCGGTCGAGCGTGGCGCCTACAGCAGCTTCAAGGGCTCGCTGTGGGACCAGGGCATCCTGCCGATCGACTCGATCCGCCTGCTCGCCGAAGCGCGTGGCGATCAGTACTTGCAGCAGGACACCAAGGCCTCGGGCGCTTTCGACTGGGACAGCCTGCGTACGCAGATCAAGACCACCGGCATCCGCAACAGCAACACGATGGCGATCGCCCCGACCGCGACCATCGCCAACATCACCGGCGTGTCGCAGTCGATCGAACCGACGTACCAGAACCTCTACGTGAAATCGAACCTGTCGGGCGAGTTCACGGTGGTCAACGAGTACCTCGTCAACGATCTCAAGAAGCTCGAGCTCTGGGACGAAGTCATGGCCCACGACCTCAAGTACTACGACGGCAGCGTGCAGAAGATCGACCGCGTTCCGGAAGACCTCAAGGCCCTCTACAAGTGCGCCTTCGAAATCGACCCGAAGCGTCTCGTCGATGCGGGCAGCCGCCGCCAGAAGTGGATCGACCAGGCGCAGTCGCTGAACCTCTACATGGCGCAGCCGAGCGGCAAGAAGCTCGACGAGCTCTACAAGCACGCCTGGCTGTCGGGCCTCAAGACCACCTACTACCTGCGCACGATGGGCGCGACGCACACCGAGAAGACGACGATCACCGACACGCGCCTCAACAAGGTCGGCAACACCTCGGGCAGCAGCACCGCGGCGACAGCGGCGGCCGTCGCAGCGCCGGCTCCGGTCGATAGCTACGCCGCCACCGATGTCGGCAGCGCCAAGGTCTGCTCGATCCTCGATCCGGATTGCGAGGCTTGTCAGTAGGCCTTCGATCTTCACTGCTGCAAACGAAGAACCCGGCGCCAGCCGGGTTCTTCGTTTGGGAAACCGGTCTTTATCCGATCCCTATTCCTGCAAGTGCATCCAGCCGCCCAGCCTTTCTCGATGCGGCTGACGACCTTGATTCTGGCGACTCGCGAAGATCCACCCCGCCCGCAATCTTCGAGAGCTGATCGCGGGCGTGGTTTTCACATTGCTCAGGGCGCGACGATGCTCAGGTAGAACTCCGACGCGGGGTCCGGCATCGAGACGAGTCTGCTGATGAGCACGCGCTTGCTGCCATCGCTGCTGTGGAACACGAACTGCCCGAACTGCGCGTAGCTGCGGCCGGCGATGGTCATCGGCGCGATCGAATAGCTGGCGGTGCGATTGAAGAACTGGCTTTCGTACAGGTTGTAGTAGTTGCGGCAGTCCGAGATGCTGGAGCTGCCGAAGCCCCTCTCGCAGGACATGTCGTACTCGACCAGTGCAATCTCCTTCTTCTCGGCGGTCTGGCTCAGCGAGCGGATTCGATAGCCGTAATAATCGCCGCTGGAGAGCGTCAGGCTGCCGTTGTAAACCATGTCTTGAGACTGCACGTTCGACGAGCGGAATGTACGTCCGCAAGCCGTATAGATATGCACGCCATCCTCCGACATCCAGAGGTCGCCGCACATCGGATAGGTGCCGTGGTAAGGGGAGTCGTAGGAACTCGTCACCGGGCCGGTCGAAATGTCGTAGCGCTCGATGTCATCGGGCGAGAGACCATTGTTCGCACCATAGATTGCATTTCCAGACGGATGCAGCTTGGCGCGCGTGCCGGCGTAGATCGTCGCGTAGGCGCTCGGCGTTTCCTTGTTCGTGGCGACCTCGACGGAGTAGATCGACTCCCACTGATCCTGCAGCGGGAAGGCATGCACCCAGCCCTTGCCGTCGAGCACGATGTCGAGCACGCCGGTGCTGACATTGAGCAGCTTCTTGGCCGCAATCGGTGTGGTGATCCTGGTCAGGTCGACATGCGTGATCAGCGCATCGTGACCGACCGCCGCAGTGAGACCATTGGGAGCGACCGAAACGGAGGTCGGCACCTTGTCGAGCGGCAGCGCCTGCTCGGTACCGGAGGCCAGGCTATAGAGAAAGAGCTGGTTACGCGGGTAGCTCGACACCATCACCACCGCATCCAGGGCAGCGCTGTATTCGGCATCGATCACATCGTGCCCAAGAGACTGCACGCTGGACGTCGGCAGCACTGGGCGATCGGGCTGGGCCGGAAGATCGGGAGTGACGGTGTAGTTGATGGTGACCGTGGCCGGGCTGCCCTGTGCGTAGCGCGAGCAGTCGTAGGTGTAGCAGGCGGTGATGCTGACGGTTCCCTGATAGATGCCTTCGGCCAGGCCGTAATTGAAATCGATCGCCAGCTCGGCTGTATTGGCGTTGACGGCGGAAATGTAGGCGTTGCTGATGGTCGACGTGCCGGACGTGATCGAAGCCGTGAAGCTCAGGCCGCCCGACGGCGAGTTGGCGATCGTGATCGGAACTCGCAATGTCGATGGGCCCGTGCCGACCTCCGACGAAGACGAGGCCGAAGCCGGCACCGAAATGCTCGCTGAGGGTCGGGTGCCTTGCGTCACGGTATAGGTGACGTTGACGGTGGCAGGGCTGCCTTTGAACGGTTTGCTGCATTCCTCGTCACTGCAGAACTGCACTTGCACCCGATCCCGATAGGTCCCGGGAGTCAAGCCCGACGGCGGCAACAGGTACAGCAACATCACGCCGGAGTCGACGTCGGTGGCATACAGATCGAGCGCCGAAATCGCGCCGCCGTCGTAGCCATAGCTGATATAGACCGGTGTTTCTTCATCGATATTGTCGAGCTCGATGCCGATCTCAGCGGTCGGCGCCGAGTCATCGGTCGTCGCAGAAACCGCGATCGATTTCTGACTCAGGTGCAAGGCGGGTTCGCTACTGCCACCCCCTCCGCCGCCACAAGCTGCAAGCCACATCGAAGCCAGCCCGATGAGGGCAGCCTTACTGATTCCGCGCATGAAATTCCCCGTGAATGCCAATAGACGCAAAACACCCGTCAAACGTGGCCGATCCTGCTCCGCAGCCTGCGGCCCCCTGGTCGGCTATCGGCCATTTAATGCGGTAATCGATGGGCAAACAAGCTCGTCGAAGCAAAAATCACGACAAGCTCGCAGCGGGCTGGGCAGCAGGTCTCAGACATCCGGGTGATTCTCGCCCATGCTCAGGCTTTCCCTCATCGATTCCCTCATGCGCGCCCTGCTACTCGTCGTCGGACTCCTCGCACTGATGCCGGCCGCGGCTAGTGCCGACGAGCCTCCACCCGTCATGCTCGCCGAGGTCTATCACGAGGGCGATGCGATCGATCTGCGCGCCTGGCGCGTCAGCGAGAAGTTCGATGGCGTGCGCGCCTGGTGGGACGGCCAGCGCCTGCTCACGCGCAACGGCCACGTCATCGCGGCGCCGACGTGGTTCACGGCCGGCTGGCCCGAAACCGTGCTCGACGGCGAACTGTGGATCGCGCGCGGACAGTTCGAACTCGTCTCGGGCACGGTTCGGCGACAGCAGCCGGTCGACTCCGAATGGAAGCGCGTGCGTTATCTGGTGTTCGATCTGCCCGCGCAAGCCGGTGATTTCGATGCCCGCAATTCGAAGCTCGCGACGGTGGTGACTGCGCTTGGGCAGCCGTGGGTACAGGTCGTCGAGCAGCGCCGCATCGACTCGATGCATGCGCTGCGCAAGCTGTTCGACTCCGTGATCATGGAAGGCGGCGAAGGGCTCATGCTCAAGCGCGGCGCCTCGGCGTATCAGGCCGGGCGCAGCGCCGACCTGCTCAAGTACAAGCCCTACGACGATGCCGAGGCCGTGGTGATCGGCTACGTGCCCGGCAAGGGCAAGTACGAGAACCAGGTCGGCTCGCTGATCGTGCGCGACGCCGCCGGCCGCGAGTTCCGCGTCGGCAGCGGCCTGCGCGATCTCGATCGCAAACAGCCGCCCGCGATCGGCAGCACGATCACCTACGCCTACACCGGCCTGACCCGCGACGGCTTGCCGCGCTTCGCGCGCTTTCTGCGCGTTCGGACCGACCTGCCCTAGCCCGGAAAAACCCGGATTCGATGCGCTCGACGCGATGATAGGCTGCGACGCATGAGCACTCCCCAAGTCCCCGCCGTCGAAGCGAACTTCGACGGCCTCGTCGGTCCCACGCACAACTACGCGGGCCTCGCGCATGGCAATCTCGCGGCGGCCAAGAACGCCGAGCTACCGTCGAATCCGCGCGAAGCGGCGCTGCAAGGGCTCGCCAAGATGCGCGCCCTGCAGCAGCTCGGGCTCGCCCAGGGCGTGCTGCCTCCGCAGGAGCGCCCGAACCTGCCGGCCCTGCGACGGCTCGGCTATTCGGGCCGCGACCGCGACATCCTCGCCAAGGTGGCGCGCGAAGCGCCGGGCCTGCTCGCGGCGGTCAGCTCAGCCTCGAGCATGTGGACGGCCAACGCCGGCACGGTGTCCCCGAGCGCCGATACGGCCGACGGACGCGTGCACTTCACGCCCGCGAACCTGTGCAGCAACCTGCATCGTTCGTTCGAGCCCGAAACCAGCGGCCGCGTGCTGCGCGCCACGTTCCCGGACGCGCACCATTTCGAACATCACGAACCCCTGCCCGCGACACCCGCGCTCGGCGACGAAGGCGCGGCGAACCACACGCGGCTCTGCGCGGACTACGGCGAGCCCGGGCTCGAACTGTTCGTCTACGGCAAGGGCAATGCCGACGAGCCGGCCCCGCAAAAATTCCCGGCGCGACAGACACGCGCCGCCTGCGAGGCGCTCGCCCGCCTGCACGGACTGCAAGCCGGGCGCACGCGGCATCAGCTGCAGAATCCGACCGTGATCGATCAGGGCGTGTTCCACAACGACGTCATAGCGGTCGGCAACCGCGAAGTGCTGCTGCATCACGAAGACGCGTTCGCCGACGCCGCCACGCTCAGGCAGTGGATCACGCAGAACTGGCCCAGCGCGCGCGAACCGTCCAGAAAGCCGGTCTTCATCGAAGTGCCGCGCAGCGCGGTCAGCGTCGAAGACGCGGTGAACTCTTATCTGTTCAACAGCCAGCTCGTCTGTCCGCCCGACGGGGGCATGCAGCTGATCGTCTCATCCGAATGCCAGGAGAACCCGCGCGTCTGGCAGCAGATTCAGCGCATCGTCGAGGACGCCGGCAACCCGCTCACGCAGGTGCGGGTGTTCGACCTGCGCCAATCGATGCGCAACGGCGGCGGCCCGGCCTGCCTGCGCCTGCGCGTGGTGCTGAGCGACGCCGAGCGCGGGGCCGTCAACGCCTCGAGCTGGATCACGCCCGAGCGCTACGACGCGCTCACGGCCTGGGTGATGCGCTACTACCGCGATCGCCTCGTGCTCGCCGACCTCGCCGATGCGGCGCTGCTCGACGAAACCCGCACCGCGCTCGACGTGCTGACGCAGATCCTCGGCATCGGCAGCGTGTACGACTTTCAACGATGATCGGCCGCTGATCAGACCATGACCGATTGGACCTGGCACCACTGGCGCGATCTGACGCCCGACACGCTCTACGCCTTCCTGAAGCTGCGCAGCGACATCTTCGTGGTCGAGCAGAACTGCGTGTTCTCGGAAATGGACGGCATCGACCCGCTCTGCGAACACCTCTGCTCGACCGACGCGGGCGGCCGGCTGCTGGCCTATCTGCGGCTGGTGCCGCCCGGCGTCGCCCGGCCGCACAGCCTGTCGCCGCCACCAGCCGGGCCGGCGATCGGGCGCGTCGTGGTTTCGCTCGCCGAGCGCGGCACCGGCCTCGGCCGGCGGCTCATGCAACAGGCGCTGGCCCATTGCGATCGGCGCTACGCGGGCCAGACCGTGTTCCTGTCCGGGCAGCAGCATCTCGAAGCCTTCTACGCCTCGCTCGGTTTTTCGCGCTGCAGCGATCCGTATCTTGAAGACGGCATCGCCCATGTCGACATGCGGCGCCCGGCTATACTCGAAAGCTCATCGCCCTAGCCCACCGACTTAGCGACCGCGCTGCGTGTACCTTTCCTTCTTCAATCTCCGGGAGATGCCGTTCACGATCACCCCGGACCCGGCCTATCTGTACCTGTCGCCGCGGCATCAGGAGGCGCTCGGGCACCTGCTGTACGGCACCGGCCAGTACGGCGGCTTCGTCCAGCTGACCGGCGAAGTCGGCACCGGCAAGACCACCATCGTGCGCACGCTGCTCGAGCAGAAGCTCGACGGCGTCGACGTGGCGATGATCCACAACCCGAGCCAGAACGAGATCGAGTTCGTGCAGTCGATCTGCGACGAGCTCGGCGTCGATTACAGCAAGGCTGGCGCCACGCCGACGCTCAAGCAGCTCGGCGACGCGCTCAATGTGCATCTGCTGGCCTCGCACGCGGCCGGCAAGCGCACCGTGGTGATCATCGACGAGGCGCAGAACCTGCCGCGCGACGTGCTCGAACAGGTGCGCCTGCTGACCAACCTCGAGACGCACAAGGAAAAGCTGCTGCGCATCATGCTGATCGGCCAGCCCGAGCTGGTCGACCTGCTGTCGCGCCCGGACTTGCGCCAGCTCGCGAGCCGCATCACCGCGCGCTACCACCTGATGCCGCTCTCCGAAGCCGAAACGGCCGAGTACATCCGCCACCGGCTGCGCGTCGCCGGTACCACCGAGGAGCTGTTCCCGACCGCCGCGATCCACGAGATCCACAAGGCCACGCGCGGGGTGCCGAGGCTCGTCAACATCCTCTGCGACCGCGCCCTGCTCGGGGCCTACAGCCAGGGCCTGCGCCGGGTGCAGCCCGACACCGTGCGCCGGGCGGCCGGCGAATCGATCGGAGCGATGCCGAACGCGTCGCAACCGGAGCGCTGGTCGCTCGGCAAGCCCGGCTGGCTGCAGCTGCCGCAATCGCGCCTGCGCTGGATCGAGGCCGTGCTGACCTGCATCGCGGTGATCATTTCGATCGCGCTGGTCTACCAGACGTTTTTCTCCGAACGCTCGGCACGGCCCGCGGCGCACGATCCGGCGGCCGCCACGCAGGCCGACGAAGGAGGCGCGACGCCCCCCGAACCGTCCGGGCCAGCCGCGGCATCCGTCCAAACGGAGGCCAAACCGTCCGGTGCCGAAGCGGCACAAAAGCCGGCAACTTCGGCGAACGATCCTGCAAAAGGCTCCGCGAAAACTGCAGCGGCCACCAACGCAGCACCGGCCCCGGACGCGCTCGGCGTCGCGAGCGCCCCGGCCGGAGCCGACCTGACCACGCTGCTGCAATCGTCGCAGTCGCTGCCGGTGGTCATGAGCCGGCTGATCCGGCTCTGGGATCGCGACATCGTTCTGCCCTCGGGCGCCAACGTCTGCCGCGAGCTCTCGCAGCGCAAGCTCGAGTGCTACAAGGGCACCGGCGAATGGGCCGACCTGCGCACGATGAACCGCCCGGCCCTGCTGTCGCTGACCACGGGCCGCGGCGAACAGCAGCATGTGCTGCTGCGCGGGCTCACCGCCAATTTCGCGAGCATCGAGACCGGTCGCGGGACGATCAGCGTGCCACTCGACCAGATCGATGCGCTCTGGACCGGCGAATTCCTGCTGCTCTGGCGCCGCGAAGTGGCCGACACCTATCTGACCCAGGGCAGTCGCGGCCCCTCGGTGGTCTGGCTGCGCACGCGTCTGGCCGAACTCGCCGGTGGCGCGCCGAACTCGCCGGTCTCCGACCGTTTCGACGCCGACCTCGCCCAGCAGCTCAAGAAATTCCAGAGCGCGCACGAGCTCGAGGCCGACGGCGTGCTCGGCATCCGCACGCTGATCGCGCTCGGCGACCATGCGAGCGACACGCCGATGTTGGCGACGCCCGCCACGAGCACCGCTCCATGAGCTTCATCCTCGACGCCCTGCGCAAGGCCGAGCGTGACCGCAACCTCGGCCAGGCGCCGAACCTGCAGGACGTGGCGCTGGCCTCGGATGAGGCGCGGCGGACCAGCGAACCACGCCAGGCCGCCCCGCGCCTGCTCGTGCTCGCCGGGCTCGTGCTGCTGGTCTGCCTGGGCCTGTACATGATCTTCAAGCCGCAGCGCGAAGCCACACCGCAGCGGCCGGCGCTGCCGCCCGGCAAGATCACCGCGACCGTGCGCGGCCCGGCGCCCTCGCCCGCCGCGGTCGGCGCGGAGCCCGAGCAGCCTGCGGCGTCGCCGGAAGCGCTGGCGCCGGCGATCGACGAATCGGCCAACCTCGCGAGCTTCGACGACCTCACCGGAGCGAACCCGCCGCCAGCCATCGCCCCGGAGCCGCCCGCCGCGGAACCCGAGCCCACGCCGCACCCCGATTTCGTCGTCCGCCCGGACCCGCCGGCCGCCGCGAACTTCACGCCCGAGACGCCGATTCCGTCCGCTCCGGCCAGTCCGGAAACCGCTGCCCCGAACCGGCTGTCCTCATACGACACGCCGCCCTCGTCGTCGCCAGCGCCGGAGGCGGCGCCAATGAGCGCAAACGCGCTCGAATCGATGCCGCAGTCCTATCAGGCCGCCTTCCCGACCCTGTCGGTCGACGTCCACGTCTGGGATTCGAACCCGCAGAAGCGCTTCGTGCTCGTCGGCGGCCGCCGCTACCGCGAAGGCGACACGCTCGCCGCGGGGCCCCGGCTCGTCGAGATCGCCCAGCAGGGTCTCATCCTCGACTTCAACGGCGAGCGCGTGCTGTATTCGATCGCGCAGTAGCGCGCATCGAGTTCAAAGGCGCCGCGCTTGGCGGCGGCGCCCAAAGTCGCATCCCTACGACAGCGCCGGCAGCGCCTTGCCGAGCACCGCGCGCACCTTCGCCATGCCCTGCTCGACCGACTGCTCGATCTCGTCGTGGATGCCGCCGCTGCCGATGCCCGCGCCCCAGTTCACCGAGACCGCGAGGCAGGCGTAGTCGAGCCCGAGTTCGCGTGCGAGCGGCGCTTCGGGGAAGCTCGTCATGCCGACGAGGTCGCAGCCGTCCTGCTTGAGCTTGCGGATCTCGGCCGGGGTTTCGAGACGCGGGCCCTGCGTGATCGCCATGACGCCACCATCGGTGATCGCCACGCCGGCACTATTCGCCGAATCGAGCAGCACGCGACGCAGCGACTGGCTGTAGGGCTCGGCCATTTCGACGTGGTGCAGCGACCAGCGATCGGTGCCGTCGGAATAGGTGTGATCGCGGCCGTAGGTGTAGTCGATCGCGTCGTGCGGAATGCCGACCTGAGCGGGCGCATAGCCTTCGGTGATGCCGCCGACCGCGGCGATCGCGATAACTCTTTCGATGCCGGCCTGCTTGAGCGCCCAGAGGTTCGCGCGATAGTTGATCAGGTGCGGCGGAATCTTGTGGCCTTCGCCATGGCGCGCGAGAAAGCAGGCGCGCACGCCGTAGACGCTGCCGAACAGCAGCGGCGCGCTGGCCGCGCCATAGGGCGTCATCGTCTCGACGCGCTCTTCGATGACCAGGCCCGGCCAGCTGTTCATGCCGGTGCCACCGATGACGGCGATCTTCGGACGTGCTGCGTTGCTCATGCGCTCTTCTTCACTCGATGCGTTGTCTGATGTTGTCTCAAAGCGCGATGACCGCGCGATGTCACAGGCCCTTCACGGCATAGATCGCGGGCAGCTGGCGCCAGTATTCCTTGTAGTCCATGCCGCAGCCGAACACGTAGCGGTCCTCGACCGACAGGCCGATATATTCCGCATGCGCGCCCGCAGCGCGGCGATCGTGCAGCTTTTCGGCGAGCACGGCGACCGCGAGGCTCGTCGGTGCGAACTCCATCAGTGCGCGACGGATCGCGACGAGCGTATAGCCCTCGTCGAGAATGTCGTCGATCACGAGCACGTGACGGCCACTAATCAGCGCCGGATCGGGCTGGCGCTTCCAGGTCAGGCCGCCGCCGCTCGTCGCGCCGCGATAACGCGTCGCGTGCAGGTAATCCTGTTCGAAACCGAAGCTCAGGCGACCGACGATCTCGGCGGTCGGAATCAGCCCGCCGTTCATGACCGTGAGGATCAGCGGATTGAGTTCGGCGTAGCGCGCGGTGATGTCCTTCGCGAGCCTGTCGTAGGCGGCCTGCACGGCCGCCGCGCTGTGCAGGCAATCGGCTTCGGCGAGCACTTCGCGCGCATGCGCGAGCCGTGACAGATCCTGCGTCATGAGGCGATCTCCTTGCGATAGAGCTTGCGCAGCCGTTGCGAGCTGCTCCGTCGCGGCTTGATGTCCTTGAGCGCGTCGAGCAAGGCCGCGCAACCCGGCCGATCGTTGCAGACCGGCAGCATGTCGCAGCCCGCCGAGAGCGCCAGACGCGCGCGATCCTCGAGCCCGCCGACGACGGCCGCGCCGTTCATCGACAGGTCGTCGCAGATCACCGCGCCGCGAAAACCGAGCTTGCGACGCAGGAACGTCATGATCCACTTGCGCGACAGCGACGCTGGCGTGCTATCGAAGGCGCTGTAGCGCACGTGCGCCATCATCAGCGACTCGATACCGTCTTCGATGAGCTGCTTGAACGGCAGCAGATCGAGTGCCGCGAGATCCTGCAACGGACGCCGGTCGATCGGCAGTTCGAGATGCGAATCGGCGACCACGTTGCCGTGCCCCGGAAAATGCTTGCCGGTCGAGGCGATGCCCTGGCTGCGCAGGCCTGCCGCAACGGCGCGCGCGAGTTCGATGACGATCTCCGGGTCACCCGAAAACGCGCGATCGCCGATGATTTGGCTCATGCCGGCATCGACATCGAGCACCGGTGCGAACGGCAGGTCGATGCCGTAGCTCGCGAGCTCGCGGCCGATGGTCGCGCCCCAGCCCTGCGCTTCGCTGCGCGCACGCGCCGCATCTTCGAGATACAGCCGACCGAGCGTCGCCATCGCCGGAACGCGCGTGAAGCCGACGCGAAAGCGCTGCACGCGCCCGCCTTCGTGATCCACCGCGAGCAGCAGGCGCGGCGCGCTCTTGATCGCGAGAATGTCCTTGCACAGCGCCGCGAGCTGCGCGGGGTCGTGATAATTGCGCGTGAACAGAATCACGCCGCCGACCAGCGGATGACTCAGCAGTTCGCGATCTTCCGCGGTGACTTCCTGGCCGGGAATGTCGGCCATGATCGGGCCGATCAACGGGGTGCTCGAGGGCATGGGTGTGAGAACCTGAGTCTGGCGCGAGTTGTTTTAATGGATGTGAACGACGGTGCCGACCGGCACGCGATCGTAAAGCTCGATGATGTCGGCATTGTCCATGCGCACGCAGCCCTTGGAGCCTGGAAGTCCAAGCTGCGTCGCATACGGCGTGCCGTGGATGTAGATGTAGCGGCGAAAGGTATCGACGAGGCCGAGCCGATTGCGTCCGGGCTCGGTGCCCGACAGCCACAGGATGCGCGTGAGGATCCAGTCGCGGCCGGGCTGTTGCGCGTGCAGCTCGGGCGTCCAGATTTCGCCGGTCGGACGACGTGCGCGAAACACCGCCGCAAGCGGCTGATCGCCGCCGATCTTGGCGCGCACGATGTGCGCCCCGCGCGGTGTGCAGCCCGAGCCGTTGATTTCGCCAGCGCCATTGGCGGCCGTCGATACGATGAACTCGCGCAGCGTGTGTTCGCCTTCGATCAAGCGCATGCGCTGCCGCTGCAGATCGACCTCAAGCTGCATCGTCTTTGGACCAGCGTGAATACGGGTGACTCGCGAGCGCGTTGTTGTAATAGCGCTGTTCCTGCGTGACTTCTTCGCCGAGCCAGGACGGCAGCGCAAAAGCCTCGTCCTCGCTGCTCAGCTCGATCTCGGCGACCACGAGTCCGGCGTTGTCGCCTTCGAACTCGTCGACTTCCCACAAGTGGCCTTGGTGGTTCACATAGTGGCGCGTCTTGAGAATGAGCCCGCGGCACAGCGTGCGGATCATCTCGTCGGCCTCGTCGGCCGGAATCGTGTACTCGTACTCGGCGCGCGTGCTGCCGACCACGGCCTGCTTGACGTTGAGCTTGCCGACATCGCCTTCGACGCGAACGCGCACCGATGCAGGCGCACCGAGCGCCGTCAGATAGCCGTGGCGCATCGCGATGCGCTCATGCGCCTGCTCACGCCAGGCACTGCCGGAGACGAGGAACTTGCGTTCGATTTCGAGCGGCATGCGGAGGGTTTGGTTGGAAACGGCGCTCATTGTAAGCCCTTGAGTCCGTCGTCGCGGCCAGGCGAGCGCCAAGGCCAGCGCCACACCTGTGGTGGAGCCCGCCACAGTTTCGCCTCGAATGCGCCCGTGACACGCCGCGGCACCACACGCAAGCCCTTGAATCTTCTGCAATCCCATGCCTGGCCCGGGTTTCGCCCTATTGATCGCGCCAGCACGCACCGCGTCGTTCGGCGACGTGGCGCAGGTAACGCCCGATCCATAACCATGAGGAGAAGCAGATGAGCCTTGATGCAACCCAAACAGCCCAGCGCTGGCTGTCCGATTTCGATTCCAGGCTGCAGGCACGCGATGTCGATGCGGTGACGCAGCTGTTCGCCGAGGACGGCTTCTGGCGCGATCTGGTCGCCTTCACCTGGAACCTCAAGACCAGCGAAGGCCACGCACAGATCGGCGACATGCTGCGCGCCCGTCTCGACGACGTGGCCCCGACCAACTGGAAGCTCGACGGTGAAGCCAGCGAAGACGGCGGCGTGATCTCCTGCTGGCTCAGCTTCGAAACGCGGCTCGCACGCGGCTACGGCCAGTTGCGCCTGCGCGATGGCCGCGCCTGGACGCTGCTGACGACGATGCGCGAACTCAAGGGCCATGAGGAAAAGCGCGGAGACACGCGACCGCTCGGTGCGCATCACGGCATCGAAAAACATCCGCGCAGCTGGCTCGACAAGCGTCGCGAGGAAGAAGCCTCGCTAGGCCACAGCGTGCAGCCGTACTGCCTCGTCATCGGCGGCGGACAAGGCGGCATCGCGCTCGCCGCGCGCCTGCGCCAGCTCGATGTGCCGACGCTGGTGATCGATCGCAATCCGCGTCCGGGCGATGCCTGGCGTAATCGATATCGCTCGCTGTGCCTGCACGATCCGGTCTGGTACGACCATCTGCCCTACCTGAATTTTCCCGAGCACTGGCCGGTGTTCGCGCCCAAGGACAAGGTCGGCGACTGGCTCGAGATGTACGTAAAGCTCATGGAGGTGAATTACTGGGGCAGCACCGAGGCCACGCAGGCGCGCTACGACGAAACCCGGCAGGAATGGGAAGTGATCGTGCAGCGTGGCGACGAGGCGATCACGCTGCGGCCCAAGCAGCTGGTGCTCGCCACCGGCATGTCGGGCATGCCGAACATTCCGAAATTCAAGGGCGCCGAGCGCTTCAAGGGCCAGCAGCATCATTCCTCGCGCCATCCGGGCGGCGAAGCCTACGCGGGCAAGAAGTGCGTGGTGATCGGCGCGAACAATTCGGCACACGACATCAGCGCTGATCTGTGGGCGCACGATGCGGACGTGACGATGGTGCAGCGCTCGTCCACTCACATCACGCGCTCGGAAACGCTGATGGATCTGGTGTTCAAGCCGCTGTATTCGGAAGAAGCGCTGCGCAACGGCGTCACCACGTCGAAGGCCGATCTGACGTTTGCATCGATTCCGTACAAGATCCTGCCGCAATTCCAGAAGCCTGCGTTCGATGAGATGGCCGAGCGCGACAAGGACTTTTATCAGCGTCTCGAATCGGCCGGCTTCATGCTCGATTTCGGCGACGATGGCTCGGGCCTGTTCCTCAAGTATCTGCGTCGCGGCTCGGGTTATTACATCGATGTCGGCGCTTCCGAACTCATCGCCAATGGCGACATCAAGCTCAAATCTCGCGTCGATATCCAGGAGATCACCGAAGACGCGGTGATTCTGTCCGATGGAACCAAGCTGCCGGCCGATCTGATCATCTACGCCACTGGCTACGGCTCGATGAACGGCTGGGCCGCGAAGATCATTTCGCAAGAGGTCGCCGACAAGGTCGGCAAGTGCTGGGGCCTCGGCAGCAGCACCACCAAAGATCCCGGCCCGTGGGAAGGCGAGCTTCGCAATATGTGGAAGCCCACGCAGCAGGAAGCGCTGTGGTTTCACGGCGGCAACCTGCATCAGTCGCGGCACTATTCGCTGTATCTCTCGCTACAGATCAAGGCGCGCAAGGAAGGCATCGAGACGCCGGTTTATGGCCTGCAGCCGGTTCATCACCTGAGCTGAATCATCCACGCTCTCATCAGGAGAACTCATGAGCATTCAAGGAAAAGTCGCGCTCGTCACCGGCGCCGGACAAGGCATCGGTCGTGGCATCGCATTGCGCCTCGCACGCGACGGTGCCGACATCGCACTCGTCGATATCAAGAAAGATCAGATCGATGCCGTCGCCAAGGAAGTAGCCGCGCTCGGACGCCGCGCTACGGTGTTCGTCGCCGATGTCGCCAAGCGCGAGCAGGTGTTCGATGCGGTGGCTTATGCCGAAGACAAGCTCGGCAGCTTCGACGTGATGGTCAACAACGCCGGCATCGCGCAGGTGGCACCGCTGCTCGATGTCAGGCCCGAGCAGGTCGATCGCATCCTGCGCATCAACGTGCAAGGCGTGCTCTGGGGCATTCAAGCCGCGGCCACGCAACTCAAGTCGCGCAAGCGTCGCGGCAAGATCATCAACGCCTGTTCGATCGCTGGCCACGAAGGCTATGCGCTGCTCGGTGTTTATTCGGCGACCAAGTTCGCGGTGCGCGCACTCACGCAGGCTGCGGCGAAGGAACTCGCGAGCGATGGCATCACCGTCAACGCCTATTGCCCGGGCGTGGTCGGCACCGACATGTGGGTCGAGATCGACAAGCGCATGGCCGAAGTCACCGGCGCTGCGATCGGTGCGACTTACGAGAAGTTCGTCGGCGGCATCGCACTCGGACGCGCCGAAACACCCGATGACGTCGCCAGCTTCGTTTCGTATCTCGCGGGCCCGGACTCGGATTACATGACCGGACAGGCGCCGATGATCGACGGCGGACTCGTGTATCGCTGAAAGCTTCTCGTGGCCTTGAACGCCGCAGTCCGATTCGCACTCGGCTGCGGCGTCTTTTTTTGCGCGCCTGATCGCTCAGTGATGCCGGCGATTCGGCGGCACCAGGCCATGCTTGCGCATGCGCCGATGCACCGTGGTGCGATCGACACCGAGCTTGCGTGCAACGGCCGAAACGTTCCAGCCATATTCGCGCAGCGCGGCGAGCAGTTGCGTCACCGAAGATTGCTCGGACTTCATCGCCGGAACGATATCGATGGTCGGCGATGAAAACGCCGGCAGATCATCGATCTCGATGACACCATCGCTGCACAGCACGCGCGCGAGTTCGAGCACGTTGACGAGTTCGCGGATGTTACCGGGCCAATCGTGCGCCTCGATGACTGCACGCGCCGCAACGCTCAGTCGGACGCTCGCGGCATGGCCGTCGCTGGTACCGCGACGCAGCAACTCGTCGATGAGCCATCCCAAGTCCGAGCGCTCGCGCAAGGGCGGAATCGCGAGCCTTGCGGCGGACAGGCGGAAGAACAGGTCTTCGCGGAACTGCCCATCACGCACGAGCGTGGACAGATCGCGATGCGAGGCCGAGATCACCCGCACGTTCACCGATATCGGCCGCGAGCCACCGAGCGGCTGCACCTCGCGCTCGGCGAGCACGCGCAGCAGTCGTGCCTGCAGCGCCAACGGCATATCACCGATTTCATCGAGAAACAGCGTGCCGCCATCGGCTTCGACGATCAGCCCTCGCCTGCCCTTGGCACGCGCGCCGGTGAAGGCGCCGGGCGCGTAACCGAACAGCTCGCTCTCGATCAGCGACTCGGGCAGCGCAGCGCAATTGACCGCGACGAAGGGACGCTCGCGTCCGCCGCTGTCGTGGACGCTGTTGTGAATGGCCCGCGCGAGCACTTCCTTGCCACTGCCGGTTTCGCCTTGCAACAGAATCGAAATCGGCTTGTCGGCAAGCTTGGTCGCCATCGTCAGCAGCCGCTGCATTGCCGCATCACCGCCGGTGAGCTGTTGCAGCGGCGCGGAGATTCGAGCTGGGGATTCTGCAGGTTCACCGCCGTTGCGCCGGCTGCGCATCGGCACCGGCTGCGGAGCCGCCGCGTTCGCGTAGATGAGCCCGCCATTGCGCAATTGGATGCGCCGCTCCTGCGTCGGCAGTGCGCGCGTAAGGCTCGGCAGTTCGTCGAGTTCGACGTCGAAAGCCTCGTTGAAACGCCGACCGAGCAGCGAGGGCGCCCGTCTCCAGTCGAGTCCGAGCGCATGCGCCATGAGCTTGCGGCCCGCGTGCGTCATGCCGACCACGCAACCGCTGTCGTCGATCGCGATCGCCGCTTCGGGATCGACATCGACGAAGGCCTGCGAGCGGCTGAAGCGCACGATCCAGTTGCTGCGAAAACTCGCCATCAGATGCGCCATCTCGATGCGCAGCGTGCTCGATCGCACGAGCTGCATCGCCAGCGCCTGGCTGTGCTTGGATTCGGGTGAACGCAGCGCCGAAACATCGAGCACCGCAGCGAGCGCTCCACGCGCGTCGTAGATCGGCGCGGCCGTGCAGGTCAGCGGAATATGCGTCGCATCGAAGTGATCGCCCTGATGAATGATCACCGGCTCGCCCGAAGCCAGGCAGGCGCCAACCGCATTGGTGCCGGCCTGCGATTCCGACCAGTCCGAACCGAGCGTAAGCCCAGCCTCGTGCAACGCCTGCGCCTGGCTGCGATCACCGATGTGATCGACCGTCACGCCGCGATCGTCCGACAGCAGCACCACGTAACCTTGTCCGCTGACCTGGCCATACAAACCTTCGAGCCCGAAGCGCGCCGTGCGGATCAGCGCATCGAGCCGTTCGCGATGCTCGCGCAGGCGATTGTCTGGCACCACGTAGGCGTCGCGCATGCGCGACGGATCGAGCCCGTATTGGCCCACGCAACGCTGCCAGCTCGCTCGCACCGCGCTATCACGCAAGCTCGGCGCTCCGCCGACAACTTCGAGCACCTCGCGAATGTGCTTGTGCGTCTCGTCCATGTCTCGCTCCTGCACTTCAATGCGGAAGCCCTGAAAGCTTCCTGAGCTTGACCCCAGCCGGCGCCGCTGGTTCCAGGCTCTCGATGACGCCGGACGCAGCTCATGGCCGCGATCTCTGACGAAGTGTGTCGGATCATGGTGCCCGATTCATCGCCGTTCGAGAACCCGGCGCGCAGCACAAAAAAAGCGCCGACCTCTCGGCCGGCGCTTCGCTGAATCAACGGTGCAGCAGCGGTCTTACAGATTCGTCGCCGCGGCTACCGGCGGCTACAGCGAGAACTCGTCGAACTTGTAGGCCTCACGTCCCGGATAACGCGTGTCGAAGGCGTAGCTCGACACCACCCCGGTCGAGGTATCGAGAATGCTGAATGCAGTAACGTCGTTGCTCGACACGAACGGATACGGCTGGGTGCCGAGCAGATCGGCCATCGGGTTGGCGATCGTCGGCCCGATGATCTCGCGGCCCTGCGGATCGCCGAGCGCCGGGTAGTTCAGCAGATCCCAGGTGAAGCTCGTGTGCGCCGCAGTGCTCTCGACCCAGCTCGGCTGCGCGCGCGAGTAGAAGCCTTCCCAGGCCGCGCCGTAGCTGTTGCCGACGTTCGAAGTCTCGATGTAGTGCAGGTTGCCAACCTTGGCGCGATTCCACAGATGCGAATGCCCCACGTGCACCAGCTGCACGCCCGCATCGACCAGCAGCGGCTCGACATCGCGCTTCCACAAATCCTGTTCGAGCGGATAGTCGTACTTCACGTAGCGAATGCGGCCCCCATCGATCAGCGGCTGAATCTGCGCATTCCACACATCGGGCGCGATCGGAAAAGTAAACGGGCCGACGATGCTGCGCGAGCCATCTTCGTTGGCCACATCGAGGCTCATGACGTTCTGCGCCATCACCGGCGTGGCGTTGTCACCGAGGCCGAAGATCGACTGATGCACCATCACCACCTTGTACTTGGCGCTCTTGAAGTCATCGCTCGCGAGCACGGTCTTGAGCCAGTCATGCTGCGTGGAGCCAGCGCCGAACGGCCAGAAGTGATGATCACCAAAGCCCCAGTTTTCCGGCTTGTTGAGATCGGCGAGCGCCTCGGTGAACTTGCCCTTGATGTTCGGGCTCCAGCTGCGCCAGATGCGATTGCCGTCGAGTGCGATCAGGAAGGTATCGCCAATGCGCTGCGCGTAATAGCGCTCGCCATCGGGGCCTTCCGGCAGCGTGAACATTTCTTCGTACGACACCGTTTCGTACGAGTGATCGGCGATCCACTGCTCGCGCACGGCCGCGTCGTTGCCCGGATTGACTTCGGCCTTCTGCTTCTCGTACGCAATCTCGGCGTACCAGCGCGGCTGCGAATCGTTGAAGCGCGCATTGAGGTTGCCCGACTCCGGCAGATTGCGGCCCATCACTTCATGGTTGCCGATGATCGGGAACAGCCAGGCGTTCTGCAGCAGTTCGCCGCCCGGATACTG
This sequence comes from Hydrocarboniphaga sp. FW305-C-57, assembly GCF_058783045.1. Taxonomy (NCBI): domain Bacteria; kingdom Pseudomonadati; phylum Pseudomonadota; class Gammaproteobacteria; order Nevskiales; family Nevskiaceae; genus Hydrocarboniphaga; species Hydrocarboniphaga sp. FW305-C-57. The sequence goes on from NZ_JBYSYG010000015.1 coordinate 48,184, forward strand.
CGCGGTCGGCTGCCACTTGCCGAGCTGACCTTGCAGCGAAGCGAAGAACGACGGCGCGTTGGCGCCCGCGGAATCGAACCACTCCGAAGCACGGTTCGGCACGTTGATCAGATCGCCCGCGAACAGCACGCCATCGATCGGTCCGAAGCGCTCAGCCACCTGCTGATAATTGGCGCCGGCCATCTTCTTGAGCTGCAGATCGGAGGTCAGCAGAAAGCGCGTGGTCTGGCCCACGGCGGGCAGCGGCTGCAACTCGTATTCGCCGCTGCGACGCGTTTCGCCGTTGTGCACGCTGACCGCGACGTAAGGCCGCTTCTGGCCCGCGCTGAGCCCGCTGATGGTGGCCTCGTGACGCCAGACATCGCGCTCGAGCACGCCCGCATAGGTGCGGCCCGAAACCACCGAGCTCGCGTCCTCGTACATGCGCGACATCTTCATCGTCGTCGCATCGGCGCTCTGGGCGTAGTTGTCACCGTAGCGCACGCGATGCTGCTCGCCTTGGTACTCGGTGAACCAGACCACTTTCACCGAATCGGCCGTGGGGTTTTGCAGCATCGGCTCGGAGAGCACGGTGCGATCGTCCTTGAACAGCAGCGTCGGCAGATCAGAAACCGGAGCAGACGGACCTTCCGGTCCGGCAGGTCCCACCGGTCCCTGCGCGCCATCGCGACCATCATCGCCCGAACAGGCACCGAGCCCCATCGCGATCATCGAGGCCACCAACGTCAAAGCAAACTTGCCCATGCTGCAACTCCATCATTCCCTTGAGTGAAGGGCGATGATGGGTAATCGATGTTTCTTTATCGTTACGATTAGAAAAACATTGCAACGGAATGGATAGACCGAGCGCGCTCAGCCCTTCACGAACAGCGCCATGCTCTCAACGTGCGCGGTGTGCGGGAACATGTCCATCACGCCGGCACGCACGAGCCGATAGCCATGCTCGTGCACGAGCAGCCCCGCATCGCGCGCGAGCGTGCCCGGATGGCAGGACACGTAGAGAATGCGCTTCGCCCCGATCTTGCCGAGCAGCGGCAGAATTTCCTGCGCACCGGCACGCGGCGGATCGATCAGCACCGCGTCGTAAGCGGCTTTTGCCCACGGCGCGTCGTTCTGCGGCTGGAACAGATCGCCCTTGTGCGCCTCGATGTCGAGGCCCAAGCGCTGCACGTTGTCGCGCGCCCGCTGCACCAGCGAGGCTTCGCCTTCGACGGTGACGACGTGTGCGCCGGTGCGCGCGAGCGGAATCGAAAAATTGCCGAGCCCGCTGAACAGTTCGAGCACGCGTTCGCCGGGCTTGAGCTGCAGCCAATCGAGTGCCTGCGCGACCGCTTGTTTGCTGATCGCAGCGTTGATCTGAATGAAATCGGTCGGGCGAAAACGCAGGCGATCGGGCTCGACCAGCGGCGCGTAGCTGAGTTCGCGCACTTCGCCTAGCGGCGTGATCGAGTCAGGGCCCGAAGGCTGCAGATAAAAGTCGACGTCGTGCTCACTCGCGAACGCTAGCAGCTTGGCCAGATCGTCTTCGGTCGGCGGCGCGAGCACGCGCAGCACGAGTGCAACGGGTTCAGCGGTCGCGACTTCGATCTGCGGCAGCTGAGACCGCAGGCTCAAGGATGCGATGAGTTCACCGAAGGCGCGCAGCTTTTCACCGACACGCGGATCGAGCACCACGCAGCGTTCGAGCGCAGCGAGAAACGAGCTTTCGCGCTCACGAAAACCGACTAGCACGGTCTCGCGCTTGAAGACGTACTTCACGCCGAGGCGAGCACGACGCCGATAACCCCAGACCGGGCCGGTGATCGGCGGCGCCACTTCATCGGCCTTCACTTTTCCGATGCGCGCAAAACCTTCGAACAGCTGCTTCTGCTTGAAGCGAATCTGCGCCTCGGGTGCCAGATGCTGCAGCGCGCAGCCGCCGCACAAACCGAAGTGCTCGCACTTGGGCTGCACGCGATCGGGCGAGGCTTGTTCGACGCTCAGCGTCTGCCCTTCATCGATGTCACGCCCGGTACGCACGTAGCGAAACTGCACGCGCTCACCGGGCAGTGCATCGGCGATGAAGGTCACCTTGCCGTTGATGCGCGCGATGCCGCGGCCGTCGTCGGCCAGATCGGTCACTTCAGCAAGGAATTCTCCTGCGGGCGGCAGTTTTCTTTTTCGGGAAGGCATTGAATGCAGCTTGAGAAGACAGCGTGAAAAGGAGGCGTCAGCGAGCCCAGCTCGCCGCGTATTCGATCCAGTGCGATGCGCTCGATGCGCTCAAAAAGTTGCGCGCCAGATCGAGTTCGTCGGCGAGTTCTTCGGCCGTGAGAATGCCGCGCATGCGCAGGAAGCGCAGATAGATCAGCCAGGTATTCAGCACGTCGGTTTCGCAGTACGCACGAATCTCAGCAATGCCGCCGCGCTTGTACGCACCGAACACCTGCGAGCCGTCCATGCCGAGCTTGCCCGGAAAGCCGAGCAGTACCGCGATCTCGTGCATCGGCGCATTGTTGCGCCCGCTGTAGAGCGCGAGCACGTCCATCAGATCGGTGTGCTTGAACTCGTAGCGCTTGAGATAGTTGTTCCACTTGGCATCGCGATCGAAGATGCCGTTGTCCCAATACGCGCGCGCCTGCACACCGTGGATGAGCCCGCGATAGTGCAGCACCGGCAAGTCGAAGCCGCCGCCGTTCCAGCTCACGATGGTCGGCCGGTAGCGCTCGATGCCGTCGAAGAAGCGTTGCACCAGTTCGGCTTCGCCGGTGGTCTCGTCGCCGAGCGACCAGACTCTCAAATCGTTGCCCGCACGCAGCACGCAGGAGATCGCGACGATGCGCTGCAGATGCGCGGGCTGGAAATCGCTGCCGCGCGCGGCCACGCGCAGCGCCTGCATCGCGGTCCAGACCTGATCGTCGCTTGCGTTGTCGAGTCCGTGAAGACGGCGCCCGCCCTCGAGATCGGGAATCGTCTCGATGTCGAAGACCAGTACGGGTTCGGTCGGAAAAGCCACGATCGGTTCGCGCCTCAATCCGGAAAAACGCCCGTCGAGATATACCGATCGCCGCGATCGCAAATGATGCAGGCGATCGTCGCGTTCTCGAGTTCCTTGCAGAGCTGCAGCGCGGCCCACACCGAGCCGCCCGACGACGGGCCGCAGAACAGGCCTTCGCGTTTGGCGAGCAGGCGCATGGTGGCTTCGGCGTCTTCGGCCGAGGCTTCGATGATGCGATCGATGCGCGAGCGGTTGAAGATGCCGGGCTGGTATTGCTCGGGCCATTTGCGGATGCCTGGAATCGACGATTCGCCCTTGGGATACACGCCGACGATCTGGATGTCCGGGTTCTGTTCCTTCAGGAAGCGCCCGGTGCCCATGATGGTGCCGGTGGTGCCCATCGTCGCGACGAAGTGCGTGATCGTGCCCTGCGTGTCGCGCCAGATTTCGGGGCCGGTGCCTTCGTAATGCGCGCGCGGATTGTCCGGGTTGGAGAACTGGTCGAGCACGCGGCCCTTGCCTTCGCGCTGCATCTTCATGGCGAGGTCGCGAGCGCCTTCCATGCCCTCTTCCTTGGTGACGAGAATGATCTCGGCGCCGAAGGCCTTCATCATCGCGCGACGCTCGGCGCTCATGTGCGCGGGCATGATCAGCACCATGCGGTAGCCCTTCATCGCCGCGGCCATCGCGAGCGCGATGCCGGTGTTGCCCGAAGTGGCCTCGACGAGCGTGTCGCCGGGCTTGATCTCGCTGCGTTCCTCGGCGCGCCGGATCATCGAATACGCGGGCCTGTCCTTGACCGATCCGGCCGGATTGTTGCCTTCTAGCTTGGCGAACAGGCGGTTGGAACCGACGCCCGGCAGGCGTCTGAGCTGGGCAAGCGGCGTGTTGCCGATAAAATCGGCCAGGGAGGGTGCATTCATGGTGCGGGAAGTTTAGCCGATGGCGATCGAGCGACAGGGCACTCAGGCACCGCCGACGCTGCGCGAGCGCGGCCGCCGGCTGTTCTACGCCCTGCTCTGGCTGAGCCCGTCGATGCTCGCGGCCCTCATCGCGGTGCTGTTCTTCAGCCTGGCGACGACCACTCCGCTGTGGATCCGGACCTCGGCGCTGGTGCTCGCGTTCGCGAGCCTCGCGATGGGCCTGCGCCAGATGCGCCTGTGGGCCGACATCATCAGCCGGCTCGAAACGGCCCTGCGCGGCCTGGCCTCGGGCCGCCTCGAAGCGCGCGCGCCGTCCGACCTGCCGCCCGCGTTTGCGCGCCTCGGGGCGCAGATGAACGCGATCAGCCAGCAAATGCTCGGCTATCGCGACCAGCTCGAGCAGCGCATGCGCGCCGCGGTGAACCGCCTGCGCCGCGACCTCGAGCACGCCAACACCGACCTGCGCGTGGCGCAGAGCCATCTGGCCGAGGCCCAGCGCGAGCTGCGCCAGCAATCCGAACTGTTCTCTGGGCTCACGCACGAGCTGCGCACGCCGCTCACGGGCATCCTCGGCTTCGCCGACCTGCTGCGCAAAACCCGGCTCGACCAGGAGCAGGGCGACTATCTCGCCACGCTCGACCGCTCGGCGCGCGGCCTGCTGTCGATGCTCAACGACGTGCTCGACTGGAGCCGCATCGAGGCCGGCCGGCTCACGCTCAACGTCGAGCGCTTCGACCTCGCCGACGCGGTCGAGGACGTGGTCGCCCTGCTCGCCCCGCTGGCCTACGAGAAGAACCTCGAGCTCGTCCACATCATCTATCACGACGTTCCGCTGCAGCTCGACGGCGATCCGCAGCGGCTGCGCCAGATCCTCACCAACCTGCTGTCGAACGCGATCAAGTTCACCGAGAGCGGCGAAGTGGTGCTGCGGGTGATGAAGGAACGCCGCCAGGGGCACCGCTTCTGGCTGCGCGCCTCGGTGACCGACAGCGGCGTCGGCATCAGCGCGGCGCAGCGCGAGCGCATCTTCCAACCGTTCGAGCAGGCCGGCGGGCGCAGCGTGCAACCCGGCAGCGGCCTGGGCCTGACCATCGTCAAGCGCCTGGCCGAACTGATGGCGGGCAGCGTCTCGGTCGAGAGCGAACCCGGGCGCGGATCGACCTTCAGCGTGCTGCTCGAGCTGCGCTCGCTGACCGAGGCATCGCCGGCCTGGGAACATCTGCGCGGGCGCCGCATCTGGGTCATCGACACGCATCCGACGGCCTCGCTCGCGCTGAGCCATTCGCTGCAGTTCTGGGGCATCGAGGTGCTGCCGTTCGACGACGTCACCCAGCTCGCCGCACGCCTGCGCCACAGCGCCCCGAAGAGCCGGCCCGACGTGGTCATCGTCGGACTCAAGCCGGCCGAGCTCTCCGACCCGGCCGTCGAGGCGCTCGGCGCCCTCTGCATGGAAGCGCAGCCGCCGATGCTCGCGCTGCTGTCCTCGGCCTCGCCGGTCGACCAGCAGCAGGCCATCGACATCGGCGCCGCGCGCGCGCTGCCCAAGGCCGTGAGCCGCCTGCAGCTCTACCGCGAGCTTTGCGAACTGGTCCGCAGCGGTCATTCGGTGCCGCTGCTCGATGGCCGCAAGCTGCTGATCGCGGACAATAATCCGGCCAACCGGCGGTATCTGGTCGCGCTCGGCCACGAGCTCGGCGCGCAGGTCGTCGAGGCCGACGACGGCGACACCGCCTTGCAGCGCTGGCGCGAACACGATTGCGACTTCGCGCTGATCGACTACCGCATGCCGGGCCTCGACGGGCTTGGGGTGATCCGGGCGATCCGCGCCGACGAAGTCGCCGCGAAAATCCCCGGCAAGCGCCCCGCACGGCTCGTCGCGACCTCGGCGCATCTGAGCCCGGACGAGCGCGCCAGCCTGCGTTCGGCGGGCGCCGACCAGGTGCTCATCAAACCCTTCGACGAAAACCAGCTGCTGCGCGCGCTGACGCCCGAGCTCGCGCACGAAGTGCCGAGCCCGGCGCGCGCCTCGCGCCTCGCGCAGGACGCCGAGCTGCTGCGCCTGCTGCGCGAGGAGCTGCCGCTGCAGTTCAAGGAGCTCGAAGACGCCTTCAGCCGCGGCGATGCGATCGCGGCGCGCGCGGCCGCGCACACGCTCAACGGCACCGCCGCGTTCTACCAGCTGCACGAACTCAAGGCCGCGGCGCGCGACATGGAAGAACAGCTCGCCGCATCGGCCTTCGCGGGCGTCGGCGTCGGCGGGCTCGCGCGCCTGCGCACGGCCCTGCACGACACGCTCGGAACCATCGCGGCCGAGAGTTCGGCGGCGGATTCGGCCGAGAGCGCCGTGGTCGTCGATCTGGAATCGCGGCGCGCGCAGGCGCGACGGGCGGGCTGAAGCCTCAGCAACGCTCCAAGGTCACCACCACGCAGACGAAGTCGATTTCGTCGGTGATCGACACGTGCCGCGCGCCGATGCCGCGCGCGCGCAACACCGCCTCCACTTTCGGCGAGAACACGAGCTCGGGCTTGCCGAGCGCGCCACGCACCCAGCCCACTTCGTCGTGCGCGATGCCGCGAAATCCGGTGCCCAGCGCCTTGACGAAGGCTTCCTTCACCGCGAAGCACTTGGCGAGGAAATTCACCGGATCGCGCTGAGCCTCGCGCAGCGATTCGAGCCTTTGCATTTCGAGCGGATGCAGCAGGCGCCGGGCGAAACGCTCGGGATGCCGGGCCTGCACCTGCGCGAGCCGCGAGATCTGCAGCAGGTCGACGCCGACGCCGTAGAGCGCGGCGCGGTTTGCGGGCGTGACGACACGCGGGGCGCTGGAGCCCGCCGAATACGCGCCGCCGCGGCGTCGGATCATGGCCGGATCAGGCGCGCGCCGAGCGCATCGCCGCGATCATCTCGCGCGTGGCTTCGGCCATGCCGACCATCAGCGCACGACCGACCAGCGCATGCCCGATGTTGAGCTCGACGATCTCGGCGATGCGCGCGATAGCCCCGACGTTGGCTAGCGTGAGCCCGTGGCCGGCGTGCACTTCGATGCCGGCCGCATGCGCGGCCCTGGCGAAGCCTGCGATCACTGCAACTTCTTCGGCGCACGCATCGCCCTCGACTTCGGCGTAGCGCCCGGTGTGGATCTCGAGATGCGGAGCACCGCTCGCGATGCAGGCTTCGAGCTGATGCAGGTCGGGATCGACGAATAGGCTCACTTCGATGCCGGCGGCGGCGAGGCGCGCGCAGACTTCACGCACGCGCGGCAGCTGGCCGGCGACATCGAGCCCGCCTTCGGTGGTGCGCTCTTCGCGTTTCTCGGGCACCAGGCAGACGTAGCGCGGCTTGAGCGTGCAGGCGATACCGACCATTTCGTCGGTGACCGCCATTTCGAGATTGGTCGGGATCTTCGAGACCGCGAGCAGCCGGCTGACGTCGTGGTCCTGGATGTGCCGGCGGTCTTCGCGCAAGTGCACGGTGATCGAATCGGCGCCGGCCTGCGCGCAGATCAGCGCGGCTTCGACCGGATCAGGGTAGTTCACGCCGCGCGCCTGGCGCACGGTGGCGACGTGATCGACGTTGACGCCGAGGCGAAGAGGAAGGGCGGTCATGGCGGCTCGGTTTGCGAAGGCTGCGCATTGTAGAGCCTTCGCATCCGAGGCCATGACCGCCCCGATTCACTCACCGCAGCGCGGGCGCTGCGCGCCGGCTCAGAGCTTGAAGCGCCAGCCGAGCGCCAGACCGACCACCGGGTAGATCTTGTAATCCTTGGTGTCATCTTCGAGGTCGGCGCGCTCCTGCTCGACCTCCGCCTGGAACTGCTGGTCCACCGCACTGCCGTCGCCGACGGTGAAGCTGTCGCCGGTTCCGTTCGGGCCGGTGGTCGCCGAGCCGCTCGGCGTCAGCTCGATCTTCGGCGCGCCCTGGAAGTAGGCGCCGAGCTCGAAGCGGAAGTAGAAGTTCGAATCGCCCTGGATCGCGTTGCCCCAGCCCAGGCCCAGATACGGAACCGTCTTCTTGAAATCGATGCGGCCGTCGAGCGCGAGCGGATCGTTCGGGTCGGTGTAGTAATCCTCGTCTCCGACTTCGTAGGCCTCGCTCGCGTCGGTGCTGCGCGCCTGCGCGTTGATCTTGTTGCTGTTGGCGAACAGACCGCCGCTCAGATAGAAGCTGCCCTTGAACGGATGCACGTCGAGCTGGGCGCCGAAGCTGTTGAGCTTGAGCTTGCCCTCGTAGGCGACGTCGCCGCCGTCCTTGTCGTCGTAGTCGTAGCTGAAGGTGTTGAACGGCACGCGCAGGTTCAGGTAATCGTTGATCCCGATCGTGGCCTCGGCACCGAGGCCGAGCGTGCTGACCTTGGCGCCGACCGCAACGGCGGCGGCCTGCGAAGGCCCCGAAACGAAAGCGGCGGCACTGGCCACGGCGGCCAGCGCTAGAAAGCTCTTGCGCATTGATGAATCCCCCAAAGAGTACGGCCCGAGGAAGGGCCAATGGACACTGCCCGAACCTGCGAAACCGTCCCCACGGCTCCGCGAGCGGCGCGAAGATAACACGGCCTCAAACCCGCATCACTGCCTTGAAATCAGCGGCTTACTGTGCCGATGAGCGTGCCCGCAGGGCCCGCAGCAGGCGCGCGCTTTCGAGCTCGCGGGTGCCAAGCAGCGGCTTGAGCTGGCGATTCAGCAGGCGGCGCATGTCGCGCAGGGCCGCCGCATCGTCGAAGCGCTCGTCGCGCAGCGCGATCAGGCTCGCGCCCGAGTACACGTGCAAGACCTGCGGAGCGACGGCCGGCACCGGAATCGCGCCTTCTTCGGCGTCGAAACGGTAATGCAGCGTGGCGTCGAGATCGCCGGGCAGATCGAGGCCGTAGCCGAGTTCGTTGAGCAGGCGCAGCTCGAAGCGTCGCAACGCGGGCTCGATCGCCTGTGGCAGCTGCGCGATCGCCTCGGCGTAATCGGCGTAGAGCTGCGCATGCGGGTCGTGCCGCTGCACGAGCGTGAGCAGCAGCTCGTTGAGATACCAGCCGCAGAACACCGCCTCGCCGGCGAGCGTCACCGGAGGCGCGGCAGCCTCCGCGCCCGTCAGGGAGCCGAGGTCGCCCTGCTCGGTCCACGACAGCAGCAGGGGTTGGAACGGTTGCAGCAAGGCACGCAAGCGCGACTTGGGCGCACGCGCCCCGCGCGCGACGAGCCCGATGCGACCGTAATCCTGACTGAAGGCTTCGACGAGCAGGCTGGTGTCGCGAAACGGCTGCGTCCGCAGCACGTGCGCCAGCGCGAGTTCGATGCGAGCCCGCGCCATGGATCAGACGTTATTCGGACTCGTAGCCGAACTGGCGCAGCGCCTTCGGATCGTCGCTCCAGTTTTCCTTGACCTTGCACCAGAGCTGCAGGAACACCTTGTCGCCGGTGAGGTATTCGAGTTCCTTGCGCGCGGCGGTGCCGACGCGCTTGAGCGTGGTGCCTTCCTCGCCGATCACGATCTTCTTCTGCCCGTCGCGCTCGACCCAGATGGTCGCCGCGATGCGGCGCAGCTTGCCTTCGATCTGGTAGCGATCGATCGACACCGTGAGCGCGTACGGCAGCTCCTGATGCAGTGTGCGCACGAGCTTCTCGCGCACGATCTCGGAGGCTTCGAAGGCGTTGTCGTAGCCGACGATCATGTCTTCCGGATACAGCGGCGGACCTTCCGGCAGGCGGTCGAACAGCTCCTTCACGAGCGGCTTGAGGTTGCTGCCGCGCGTCGCCGAGATCGGCACCACGAAGGCGAAATCGCGCAGCGCACCGAGCTTTTCGAGCTGCGGAAACAGGTCTTCCTTGTTGTCGACGCGATCGACCTTGTTGACGAGCAGGCCGACCGGAACCGTCACGTCCTTGAGCCGATCGAGCACGGCCTGGTCCTCGTCGCGGAAGCTGCCGGCCTCGACCACGAACAGCACGAGATCGACGTCGTGGATCGCCCCGGCCGCGGCCTGGTTCATGAGCTTGTTGAGCGCCTTCTTCTCGCCGCGGTGCAGGCCCGGCGTATCGACGAAGACGATCTGCCCGCGCTCCTCGTGCAGCACGCCCTGGATGCGGTGGCGCGTGGTCTGCGGCTTATGCGACACGATGCTGACCTTGCGGCCGATCAGTGCGTTGAGCAGCGAGGACTTGCCCACGTTGGGCCGGCCGATGATGGTGACGATGCCGCTTTGCATGCTGTTCTGCTCGAAAATCGATGGTGCAACTAGGTGGTCGGAACCTGCAGGCGCTGCAGCAGCAGCTCCGCGGCCTTCTGCTCGGCGCTACGCCGGCTGTTGGAGAATGCTTCGGCCGTGTGCTCCATGTCGAGCAGGCGGGCGCGGACGACGAACTGGCGCCGGTGCGGCGGGCCCGCCTCGGAGAGCACTTCGTAGATCGGCAGCGGACGCGAGCGCGCCTGCAGCCATTCCTGCAAGCGCGTCTTCGGATCCTTGAGCGTTTCGGGATCGGGCAACTGCTGCAGCAGCTTGTCGAAGCAGCGCAGGCAGACGTCCTTGGCGACCTCGAAACCGCCGTCGAGGTAGATCGCCCCGAGCACCGCCTCGAAGGTATCGGCGAGCACCGAATCGCGCCGCCAGCCGCCGCTCTTGAGCTCGCCTTCGCCGAGCTTGATCGCATCGCCGAGCTTCAGATCGCGCGCGAGCACGGCCAGCGAAGGCTCGCGCACCAAGCTCGCGCGCAGGCGCGACAGCGCGCCCTCCTCGGCGGTCGGACGCATGCGGAACAGGTATTCGCCGATCACGAAATTGATCAGCGCGTCGCCGAGGAACTCGAGCCGCTCGTTGTTGGCGGCCGCGTGCGAGCGATGCGTGATCGCCCGGTCGAGCAGGGCCAGATCCTGGAACTCGTAGCCGAGCGCCTTCTGCAGCGGCTTGTGGGTCTTGCTCGCCAAGACGAAGACTCAGTCGCCGCTGCCGGTCCCGCTGCGCAGCGGCAGGTCGTCGCTGAAATCCACGACCACGGAGATGTTGTAGAACAGGTGCGCGCGCGCCTCGTAGTCGTAGCTCATGCGGCGACCCTGGTCGTTGCGCTTGATCTTGACGTCGGTGGGCTTGAGCCCGTCGATGTCCTCGATCATCCAGCGGCGCTGCAGGTGCTCGCGAATCGCCATCGAGTCCGACGCCGACAGCTCCGGATCCTCGCTGACCGAATGCAGCACGCGCGCCACTTTCATCTGGTTCAGGTACAGCGGCAGGCACTTGATGACGATCAGCGTCACGAGCGCGATCAGGCCGAACACGAACAGCAGACCGATGCCGCCGAGCCCTCGCTGTGTGTTCGGAGTGCGCATGCGCCAGTCCCTAGTTGATCGACGAGAAGATGCGCGAGAACAGCGGCCGCTTGCTCTGCGCGTCCCAGCTCATCCAGATGAAGAAGGCGCGGCCGACCAGGTTCTTCTCCGGGATCGTGCCCCAGAAACGGCTGTCGGAGCTGCCGTCGCGGTTGTCGCCCATGCCGAAGTATTCGCCGGGCGGCAGCACGATTTCGTCCCCCGAGCACAGGCGCAGGTTCACGTTCGGGCCGCCGACGATGGTCGGGCCGCAGAGTCCGTCGGACATGCGGTTCGGATCGACCAGGATGTGATGCGCCACGTCGCCGAGGTGCTCGACCATGCGATAGCGCACCGCGGTGCTGCTCGCCTCGCCGCCCGAGGCATAGACGCCGTCGGCCTCGAGCTTGGCGACTTCGCCGTTCACGTAAAGCGTCTTGTCGCGATACGCGAGCTTGTCGCCCGGCACGCCGACGATGCGCTTGATGTAGTCCTGGCTCGGATCGCCGGGCCAGCGGAACACCACCACGTCGCCGCGCTTGGGCTCGTTGCTGCCGAAGAAGCGGTGATGGAACACCGGGTCGCGCAGGCCGTAGGTGAACTTGTTGACGAGGATGAAATCGCCCTTGATCAGCGTCGGCAGCATCGACTCGGACGGAATGCGGAACGGCTCGGCGATGAACGAGCGCAGGATCAGCACGACGAAGATCACCGGAAAGAACGAGCGGCAGAAGTCGATGATCAAGCCCGGCTTGTCCTCGCCGCCGATGATCCCGCGGCGACGGCGCGCGAGCCACAGCGTGTCGATAAACCAGCCGATACCCGTCACGATCGTGAGGATGGTCAGCAACACCGCGAAATCAAAATGGACGTCCGACATCTTCTCGCCCTGCTCCTTCGATCCTGATCCTGTTTTTCGACTGCCGCCGCCGGCCTAGTCCTTGCGCTCGGCCTTGCGTTCCACGCCGAGCACGGCCAGGAAGGCTTCCTGCGGAATTTCCACCGAGCCGACCTGCTTCATGCGCTTCTTGCCCTCTTTCTGCTTTTCGAGCAACTTTTTCTTGCGGCTGATATCGCCGCCGTAGCACTTGGCGATCACGTTCTTGCGCAGCGCCTTGACCGTCGAGCGCGCGATGATCTTGGCGCCGATGGCGGCCTGGATCGCCACGTCGAACATCTGCCGCGGAATCAGGTCCTGCATGCGCTCGCAGAGGTCGCGGCCGCGCGCATACGCCGCATCGCGATGCACGATCGACGCCAGCGCATCGACCTTGTCGCCGTTGACGAGCACGTCGAGCTTGACCAGCGGGGCTTCCTGGAAGCGCAGGAACTCGTACTCGAAGCTCGCGTAGCCGCGAGAGACGCTCTTGAGGCGGTCGAAGAAATCGAGCACCACTTCGGCCATCGGCATCTCGACTTCCATCTGCACGGTGTTGCCGAGGTACTTGAGGTTGCGCTGGATGCCGCGCTTTTCCATGCACAGCTGCATCACCGGGCCAACGTAATCGGGCGGCATCAGCACGCGACAGTTGATGATCGGCTCGCGAATGTCCTCGAACTCGCTGCCTTCGGGCAGTTCGGCCGGGTTGTCGATCTTGCGCGTCTCGCCGAGCTTGTCGGTGATCTCGTAGATCACCGATGGCGCGGTGGTGATCAGGTTGAGGTTGTACTCGCGCTCGAGGCGCTCCTGCACGATTTCCATGTGCAGCATGCCCAAAAAGCCGATGCGGAAACCGAAGCCCAGCGCGGTGGAATTCTCGGGCTCGTACTGCAGCGCGGAATCGTTCAGGCGCAGCTTGGAGAGCGATTCGCGAAAGTCTTCGAAATCGTCGGCGTCGATCGGGAACATGCCCGCGAATACGCGCGGCTGCACGGTCTTGAAGCCCGGCAGCTGCTCGGTGCAGGGGTTCGACGGATCGGTCAGCGTGTCACCGACCGGCGCGCCGAAGATGTCCTTGATGCCGGCGATGACGAAGCCGACTTCGCCGGTCTCGAGCGCATCCTTGACCACGCGCTTGGGCGTATGCACGCCCAGCATGGTGATTTCGTGATCCTTGCCGGTCGACATCACGCGCATCTTCTGGCCCTTGCGGATGCGGCCGTTGATGACGCGAACGAGCGAGACCACGCCCAGATAGTTGTCGAACCAGGAGTCGACGATCAGCGCCTGCAGCTTGCCGTCCGGATTGCCGTTCGGAGGCGGCAAGGTCGCGACCACGGCTTCGAGCACGTCGCCGACGTTGAGGCCGGTCTTGGCCGAAATGCGCAGTGCATCGTTGGCCGGAATGCCGATGACGTCCTCGATCTCCTTGGCCACGCGCTCGGGTTCGGCGTTGTTGAGGTCGACCTTGTTGAGCACCGGCAGCACTTCGAGGTTCTGCTCGAGCGCGGTGTAGCAATTGGCCACCGACTGCGCCTCGACGCCCTGGCTGGCATCGACGACCAGCAGCGCGCCTTCGCAGGAGGCCAGCGAGCGGCTGACTTCGTAGCTGAAGTCGACGTGGCCGGGCGTGTCGATCAGGTTGAGCTGATAGGTCTCGCCGTTCTTCGCCTTGTAATCGAGCGAAACCGCCTGCGCCTTGATGGTGATGCCGCGCTCGCGCTCGATCGGGTTGTTGTCGAGCACCTGGGCCTGCATCTCGCGCTCCTCCAGGCCGCCGCAGAGCTGGATGAAGCGATCGGCCAGCGTCGATTTGCCGTGGTCGATGTGCGCGATGATGCAGAAGTTGCGGATGTTCGCTTGTTTCATAAACCGCTGACGAAGCCCGCGGCTGCGCAGCTGCCGCGCTGGCCTCGGGGAAAGGAGAAGTGGCGCAGTATAGCCGGCTTCGGGGCGGGCCCCGATGGCGCCGCGACGGTGCTCAGGCCGGCGGCGCGGAGCGCCTGCGTTGCTGGGCCAGCCAGTCGCCGACGGCCTCGGCGTCGAAGAAGGTGGTGCAGATCACGCTGCCATCGTCGTCGAGCAGCACCGGAATCTTGAGTCCGTAGCGACGCTGCCAGTCTTCGCGGCTGTCGACGTCGGCCTGCTCGATGGTCCAGGCCTGGTCCGGAAACCCGGTCAGCAGGGCTTCGAGCAGCTCCTCGCAGAGATGGCAGCCCGGCCGCCCGATCAGCCGCAGCCGCATCAGCGCTCCGCCGCTCCGGGCACTTCGAGCGGCAGGAACGACGGCGTGCCGCCGCGATTGACGAGCACCGGCACGGTCACGCCGGGCGTCAGCAGCGCGACGATCTCGCCGAGCCGCTGCGGCGAGCTGACTTCCTGCCCCGCGATCGACTGGACGATGTCCCCGCGCCGGATACCCGCGCGCGCGGCCGGCCCCGGAGCGACCGATTCGACGAGCACGCCGTTGCCGACCACCTGCCAGCGGCGGCGCAGCTCGTCGGGCAGCGGGCTCACGGTCAGGCCGAACTGGGCGGAGCCCGGTGCTGGTGCCTCGGGCACCGAGGCGTCGCCGTTGTCCTCGACGTCACGGTCCTGGTTCTCGAGCTCGCCGACCTCGACCTTGATCGTGATCTTGCGGCCGTCGCGCTGGACTTCGAGCGGAATGACCTGGCCCGGGTCGACGTTGCCGACCATCGGCGGCAGGGCGGCCGAGATCGGCAGCTCCTCGCCGTTGAAAGTCAGGATCACGTCGCCGGCCTTGAGTCCGGCACGCTCGGCCGGGCTGCCGGCCATCACGCGCGCCACGAGCGCGCCGACCGGACGCTCCATGCCGAAGGTCTGGGCGAGGTTGCGATCGACTTCCTGCACCACCACGCCGAGCCAGCCGCGCGTGACGCGGCCCTTGTCCTTGAGCTGGCGCGCGACCTTGGCGGCGACGTCGATCGGGATCGAAAACGAAACGCCTTGGTAGCCGCCCGACTGCGAATAGATCTGCGAATTGACACCCACCACCTCGCCGTCGAGGTTGAACAGCGGACCGCCCGAGTTACCCGGGTTGATCGCGACGTCGGACTGCAGGAACGGAACGTACTGTTCGGAGATCAGGTTGCGGCCCTTGGCCGAGACGATGCCCGCGGTCACCGAATAGTCGAAGCCGAACGGCGAGCCGATCGCGAGCACCCATTGGCCCGGACGCAGCTTGTTCGAAGCGCCGGTCTTGACCGCCGGCAGGCCCTTGGCGTCGATCTTGAGCAGGGCGAGGTCGCTGCGCTCGTCCGAGCCGACCACCTGCGCCGAGAACTGGCGCCGGTCGAGCAGGCGCACGATCACTTCCTTGGCGTCCTGGATCACGTGGTAATTGGTCAGGATGTAGCCGTCGTCCCAGAGGATGAAGCCCGAACCGAGCGGCTGCGGAGCGCCCGGCGCGCCCTCTTCGGGGTCGACCGAGCCTTCGCCCTGGCTGCTGTCGTCCTCGGGCGCGGCATCGCCCTGATCCTGGCCGTGCTGATCGAAGAAGCGCTTGAGCCAGTCGGGCGCGTTCTCGGGTGCTTCGCCACCGCCGCCGCCATCGAGCGCGCCCGGCGCCGGCACGGCCGAGATGGTGCTGATGTTGACGACCGACGGGCTCACGCGCTCGACCAGATCGGCGAAATCGGGGTATCCGCCCGTCGTCGAAGGCTTCGAGCACGAGGCGGCAGCGAACACCAAAGTCGACGCGACAACGGCGGTCAGCATCCGCCGTAGGAGACGCGCGGCATCAATCATGAGGTGAGAACTCCCGATTATCCGGACGTAACCGGATCAAATGTCAGCACATTCTAGGGGAGTGCCGGATGAAGTGAAGCAAAACAAAAAGCCGGGCGCTGCAGCGCCCGGCTTTGGTCAAACGGGGAATCCCGGGACTCGAGGCTCAGCGCTTCTCGTTGGCCGCATCGAAGCGGACGTAACGGGTCGAGTAAGCCGCCGGATATCCCGCGTCGGCGGTCTGCTCGGCCAGCGCGCCGTTGCGGCTCGCGATGTAGTCGCGCAGCAGCGCGGCGTACTCCTCGTCGGCGAAGGTGGTGCCGTAGTTGTCGCCGGTCAGCGAAACCGATTGCAGACGCCCCATCGGACGCACCACCACCGGGTTGCTCACGCGCACATTGGCGCCGTAGGCCTCGCCTTCCTGCCCGTCCGCGGCCGGCTGGACACTGCCGATGCCCTGCTGCGGGCCCATGAACAGGACGGCTGCGGCGCCCATCGAGGCCGCGGCCGCGAAGCCGACGGCTGGCTTCCAGGGCAACTCGACCACGCGGCGACGCCAGGCCGACAGATCGACCACGCGGCCGCGCGAAACCGGCTCTTCGAGCCCGGCCATCACGCCGGCGCAGATGCAGGTCTTCGAAGAGATCGAAGCGCCCTCGGCCAGGTCACGCTGCAGGTGCCAGCGGCCCCATTGCTGCGCCAGCTCGGGGCTGGCATCCATCTGCCGGAGCAGGCGGTCGATTTCGGCGTCGCTACATTCGCCGTCGAAGAGAGCCGAGAGGGATTCGTTGGACATCGATCGCACCTTAGCGGGATACGCTGAGTTCAGACTTGGTACAGGCTAAACCACAATACACAGCGAAAGTTCCGGTTTGTTACAAATTGTACGGACGCCGCTCTGAATTCGCCGCCACGCCACCCAGACGCTCAGCCGAGCAGCGGCTTTACTACTGCGTCGATCGCCTCGCGGGCCCGGAAGATGCGCGAGCGCACCGTTCCGATCGGGCAGTTCATGACCTCCGCGATCTCTTCGTACGAAAGCCCGTCGAGCTCGCGCAAGGTGATCGCCTGGCGCAGGTCGGGCGGCAGCTTGGCGATGGTTTCGCCGACCTTGCGCTTGATCTCCTCGGACAGCAGCACCGACTCCGGAGTTTCCATGTCCGACAGCTGCTCGGTGTGGCCGTACTGCTCGGCGTCGCCGACATCGATGTCCTGCGTCGACGGCCGGCGGCCCCGCGCGACGATGTAGTTCTTGGCGGTGTTGATGCCGATGCGGTAGAGCCAGGTGTAGAACGCGCTCTGCCCGCGGAAGCCGTTGAGCGCGCGGTAGGCCTTGATGAAGGTCTCCTGGGCGACATCAGGCGCATCGGCCTCGCCGACCAGGCGGCCGACCAGCTGGATGATCTTGTATTGGTACTTGCGGACCAGCAGCTCGAACGCGCGTTGATCGCCGTTCTGAGCGCGGGTTACGAGTTGTTCGTCGACTTGATCTTCGCTCATCGCCGGCCGTGTGGCCTTCGCCCTTGGTTATTGATACGGCACAAGCAAATGGATCTTCTAGAGTCGCGGAACACGCAAGGTGCGCCGTATCAATGAACAGCCATTGCTCAGGCTTATTGAGGCGACCAGCGCCCTTTTCAACTGCCAGCCTCGACGACGGCGCAACGGGGTTTGAGCCTATGATGCCGCCTCGACAGCACAAGCCGCTACACTTCGGTGCACGGACGACCGCGCCCGCCCTGCGCGGCATGACAAGCGTATTAGTCTACCCGGCTCATGAACGAATCCGAAGTCCTGATCATCGGCAGCGGTGCTGCCGGCCTGACCTGCGCCCTGAAGCTCGCGCAGATGGGCATCCGCTCCACCGTCGTCTCCAAGACCCAGCTCGAATCGGGCGCCACGCTGTGGGCGCAGGGCGGCATCTCCGCGGTGTTCGACGAGGACGATTCGCTCGACGCGCATGTTCGCGACACCCTGATCGCGGGCGCCGATCTGTGTGACGACCAGGCGGTGAAGTTCACCGTCGAGCGCGGGCCTGGCGTGGTGCGCTGGCTCAACGAACTCGGCGTGGCCTTCACGCGCGATACCGGCGCCGGCAATCCCGAAGGCCTGCACCTGACGCGCGAAGGCGGCCACAGCCATCGCCGCGTCGTGCATGCGGCCGACGCCACCGGGCACGCGGTCGAGACCACGCTGGCCGGCGTGGTGCTCGCCAATCCGCTGATCAGCGTGCGCGAGCGTCTCGTCACGCTCGACCTGATCCTCGATGCCCCGCGCGAGCGCGTGATCGGCGCCTATCTCTACGACCGCAACAGCAAGCGCGTGGAAGCGGTGTCGGCCAAGTGCGTGGTGCTCGCCACCGGCGGCGCGAACCAGGTCTATCTGTATTCGAGCAATCCCTACGGCGCCTCGGGCGACGGCATCGCGATGGCCTGGCGTGCGGGCTGCCGCGTCGCCAACATGGAATTCATGCAGTTCCATCCGACGATTCTCTACAGCCCGGGCTCGGGCAAGGGATCGCGCTCGTTCCTGATCACCGAAGCGCTGCGCGGCGAAGGCGCGGTGCTGCGCCTGCCGACCACCGGCGAACGCTTCATGCCGCGCTTCGACGCGCGCGAGGAGCTTGCTCCGCGCGACATCGTCGCGCGTGCGATCGACCACGAGATGAAGCGGCTCGGCCTGTCGTTCGTGCATCTGGACATCACGCACCAGAGCGCGGACTTCATCAAGGAACATTTCCCGAGCATCTACGCGCATTGCATGAGCGTCGGCATCGACATCACGCGCGAGCCGATTCCGGTGGTGCCGGCCGCGCATTTCACCTGCGGCGGCGTGATGACCGACCTCTCCGGCCGCACTGATGTGCGCGGCCTCTACGCAGCCGGCGAAACCGCGTGCACGGGCCTGCATGGAGCCAATCGACTGGCCTCGAACTCGATCCTCGAATGCCTGGTGTTCGGCGAAGCGGTGGCCGACGACATCGCGCTGCGCCTGCCGAGCATGCCGGCGCCAGGGCCGGTGCGTCCCTGGGACGAATCGCGCGTATCGGACTCCGACGAAGACGTGGTCGTCTCGCACAACTGGCTCGAGCTGCGCACCTTCATGTGGGACTACGTCGGCATCGTGCGCACCACCAAGCGGCTGTTGCGCGCCCAGCACCGGATCGCGCTGCTGCAGAAGGAAATCCAGGAGTTCTACGGCAATTACCGCGTGAGCCATCACCTGATCGAGCTGCGCAACCTCGCCGCCTGCGCCGACCTGATCGTGCGCTCGGCGCTCGCGCGCCAGGAATCACGCGGCCTGCATTACACGCTCGATTATCCGCAGACGAACGAGGAAGTCGCCCCGACGATCCTGCCGGGACGCAAGCTGTAAGGCCGGCGTTCACACGACCGATGGTGGCTTACGCGCTTTGCGCCAGCGCCCCGCACAGCGCTCAGGCCGACTTGCGCAGCCGCGTGATCTCGAGCCTCGGCGGCGCGCCGAACAGGCGCCGGTATTCGCGGCTGAACTGCGAAGGGCTTTCGTAGCCGACACGGTGCGCGGCGACCGCGCAATCGAGGTCCTCGGTCAGCATGAGCCGGCGCGCCTCATGCAGGCGCAGCTGCTTCTGGTACTGCAGCGGCGACATCGACGTCAGCGCCTTGAAGCGGTGATGCAGGGTCGACGGACTCATGTGCACGGCTTCGGCGACCTGCTCGATGCGCAGCGGCTCCGTGTAGCGCTCCGAGATCCAGTTGATCGCGCGCGACACGCGCTGCGTGTTGCCGCCCGCGACGAGGTCGACGAGCCGGTGCCCGAGTTCGCCGATCAGCAGCCGATAGTGAATCTCGCGCACCGCGAGCGGGCCGAGCACCGACAGTTCCTGCGGCGTATCGAGCAGGCGCACGAGCCGCAGCACCGCGTCGAGTAGCGAATCACCAAGCCGCGACACGTAGAGCCCGCGCGTCGCGCGTGAGGCGACCGGCGTCTGGGTCTTGTCGCGTTCGAGCAGCAAGGTCGAGATCTGCTCGACGTCGAGCGCGAGCCGCAGGCACAGGTACGGATGCTCGGGGCTGGCCTGCACGATCTGGCTCATCATCGGCAGCGCCACCGAGACGACGAGGTAGTTCAGCGGATCGTAGTTGAACACCTCTTCGCCGAGCGTCGCCCGCTTGCTGCCCTGCACGACCACGCACAGCGCAGGCTGATAAACCGTCGGCATGCGCTGCGTCGGCGTCGTCGCGCGGCTCAGCGTCAGCGGAGCGAACGGCGTCTGGTTGAGGCCGTCGACGCGGGCCAGCAGCGACAGGCGCGCGGCGAGTTCCTTGTGCCGCGCGTCGGTCGGCGATGCAGGCGAGTGCAGCTCCGAAATATTGGTGTGCATGAAAACTCCGTTTCGCACCGGGCCCTTGCGAGCGCAACTCATCATAGCGAGCCCGCTGCCGCGTACCAGGGCGCAGGCAGGATCAGGCAAGAAGACCACAGGAACGGTCTACCGTTCGCCGCGCCGCGCTTCCTAAGCTGGCGGCTCACTCACGAACGAACGCCAGGAGCTCATCATGACTTCCGTTCTTCCACGCCGCAGGCTCGGCCGCCAGGGCCTCGAAGTATCCGCCCTCGGTCTCGGCTGCATGGGCATGTCCGAGTTCTACGGGCCGGCCGACGAGGCGCTCAACCTCAAGCTGCTGCATCACGCGATCGACAGCGGCGTGAACTTCCTCGACACCGCCGACATGTACGGCGTCGGCGCGAACGAACGCCTGCTGTCCTCGGCGCTGCGCGAACGCCGCGGCGAAATCGTGCTGGCGACCAAGTTCGGCTTCATGCGCGGCCCAAACGGCGAGCGCCTCGGCGTCAACGGCCGGCCCGACTACGTGCGCTCGGCCTGCGATGCGAGCTTGGCGCGGCTCGGTGTCGAGCAAATCGACCTCTACTACCAGCATCGCGTCGATCCGAACGTGCCGATCGAGGAAACCGTTGGGGCGATGGCCGAGCTCGTGCAGGCCGGCAAAGTGCGTTACCTCGGCTTGTCGGAGGCCGGAGCCAAGACCCTGCGCCGCGCCGCGAGCGTGCATCCGATCAGCGCGCTGCAGAGCGAATATTCGCTGTGGTCGCGCGATCTCGACGACGACATCCTGCCGGCCTGCGCCGAACTCGGCATCGGCCTGGTGGCCTACAGCCCGCTCGGGCGCGGCTTTCTGACCGGCGCGTTCCAGAGCCCGGCTGCCCTCGGCGACGGCGACCATCGCCGGACCTCACCGCGTTTCGTCGGCGAGAATTTTGCGCAGAACCTGCGCCTGCTCGAACCCGTGAAAGCCATTGCCCACGAACTCGGCTGCACGCCCGCGCAGGTGGCGCTGGCCTGGCTGCTGCAGCATCCGGCCGGCATCGTGCCGATTCCGGGCACGCGGCGCATCGAGCGGCTCGACGAAAACCTCGGCGCTGTACAGGTGCAGCTCAGTGAGGCGCAACGGCAGACGCTCGATACGCTGCTCACGAACCACGAGGTCGCGGGCCGGCGTTATCCGGATGCCGGCATGGCAGCGGTCAATCTCTGAGCGACTACGGCGCCGTCGCCGGCTCCGGCCACTGCTGAGGCACGCGCCGGAGCTTGGCGACGTCGTAGCCCATCGCGGCGATGCGCTGCACGTAGCGTTGATAGTCGGCCTCGGCGATCGTCGGCGTGCGCGCCATGAGCCAGACGTAGTCGCGCTTGCTGCGCGCGATGATCGTCGCCGAATAGTCACCGTTCGCGCCGGGCTCGACGTAGGCGATGCGGTACTCGCCCTTGAACGGCCAGACGAACTGCATGCCCCAGAGCGCATTGCCGGTGCCCGGCTCGACGAAGCCGGTCGGGTGATAAACCTTGAGCGGCTTGTCGAAGCCGCCCTTGCGCATGCGATAGCGCACGCCGATCCTGCCATCGGGCTGCAGCGTGTAGGTTTCGATCGGGTTGTAGGCGTTGCGCTCGGGCCAGAGCGGAATCGTCGCAATCACGTACCAGTCGCCCATGAAGCGCGGCAGGTCGATGGCCGGTGCCAGCGCGATGGGCTCGCGCTTGGGGCTCATGAGACTGCAACCCGCGATTGCGAGCAGGATGAACGAGCAGAGCAGGAACGGGCGCATGTCGGGTCGCAAATGGAGATCATCGGCGCAGCCTAGAAGCGCATTACGACTCCTGAGCTGAACCGGATTCGCTATCCGGTTTCGATGGGCTTGAAAGCAAGCGTGCGCGCAGCCTGCGCAGCGGCTCTTCGCCGAGTTCGCCGCCAAACAGGGCGCGCGTGCGCATCGGCGCATCCTCGGGCTTGAAGTTCATGACGATGAGCGAGCGGCCGATCGTCGTGCTCCCGGCGAGCACCGCGCGGTGGGTTTTGCCGCTCGCATCGTGAATCTGCCAGCCCGTGCCGGGCTGCCAGACCAGGCGCACGATCGCGCGAGGTCCGTAGCCGAACACCGGGTGCCGGCGCAGCCACCACCAGGACAGCGCGAACGCTACCGCGAGCAGCACCATTGCGTTGCCTGCGCGCATCGAAACCGCGAGCAGCACGAGCGGAACGAAGTGGAGCAGGTAGATCCAGCCGAGCGCACGCCGCGAAGGCCGCAACGTCACATCAAGAGTGGACTCGAAGTCGTTCGATGACATCGGCGTACTCGGCCGGCGTGGGCGAATAATCCATCACCCAGGACCAGATATCGGGGTCTTCGACGGTTTCGAGCAGGCGCACGAACGTGGCCTGCTCGGCTTCGGAGACATTCGGGTAATGCTGCTCGTAATAGCGCGTAACGACGACGTCGAGTTCCTTCATGCCTCGACGCAGCAGCCAGCGGACACGGGGATTGGCGGTGCTCATAGGGGGCGCATTGTAAGCGTCATCGGAAACGAAAGAGCCCGGCCGAAGCCGGGCTCTTTCTTGAATTGCGGGCGTGCTTGCCGTCCCTGGCGCGACCGCAGCTCTCTTCTCGGGCCCCGGCCCGGCCATCCATGGACGGGCGTTCGAAATTTCCGGAGTGCCATTCACGGCACTCCGGAAATCCCTCACCCCTGACGCTCGACGAGCATCTTCTTGGTCTCGGCGATCGCCTTGGCCGGGTTCAGACCCTTCGGGCAGGTCTTGGTGCAGTTCATGATCGTGTGGCAGCGATAGAGCTTGAACGGATCTTCGAGCGCATCGAGACGATCGCCAGTGGCTTCGTCGCGCGAATCGGCGAGCCAGCGGTAAGCCTGCAGCAGGATCGCCGGCCCGAGGTAGCGATCGCCGTTCCACCAGTAGCTCGGGCAGCTGGTCGAGCAGCAAGCGCACAGGATGCACTCGTAGAGACCGTCGAGCTTGGCGCGCTCTTCTTCGCTCTGCAGGCGCTCGCGCGTCGGCGCGGGGCTGTCGGTCTTGAGCCAGGGCTCGACCGACGCGAGCTGCGCGTAGAAGTGCGTGAGATCGGGCACCAGATCCTTGACCACCGGCATGTGCGGCAGCGGATAGATCTTCACGTCGCCGCTGATCTCGTCGCAGCCCTTGGTGCAGGCCAGCGTGTTGGTGCCGTCGATGTTCATCGCGCAGCTGCCGCAGATGCCTTCGCGGCAGGAGCGGCGGAAAGTCAGCGTCGGATCGATCTCGTTCTTGATCTTGATCAGCGCGTCGAGAACCATCGGGCCACAGGCGGCCATGTCGATGTCATAGGTATCGACGCGCGGGTTGGCGCCGGTATCCGGGTCATAGCGATAGATCTTGAAGCTGCGAACCTTCTTGGCACCGGCCGGTGCCTTGAAGTGTTTGCCGGCCTTCTTGTCGATGGTCGAATTCTTGGGAAGCGTCAACTGGGCCATCTGGCTTGCTCCTACGTCTGTTCGATCGGCAACTTAAGCGTTGCGCATGTGAGCTGGCTTGCAGAAGGCGCGTTTAGTAAACGCGCTTCTGCGGGGCAACGACCTGCATCTCGTCGTCGAGCGTGTACATGTGAACCGGGCGATCGCCGAGCTTCACCGTGGTCTCGCCGGTGCGCCAGGCCAGGCTGTGCTTGAACCAGTTCACGTCGTCGCGATCCGGGAAGTCTTCGTGCGCATGCGCGCCGCGCGATTCCTTGCGCGCCGCGGCCGACTCCAGCGTCACGAGCGCCTGGCCCATGAGGTTCTCGAGCTCGAGCGTCTCGATCAGGTCGGAGTTCCAGATCAGCGAGTGATCCGAAACCTGTACGTCCCTGAAGGTTTCGATGGTCTTCTTGAGCTTGACCAGGCCTTCCTCCATCGATTCCTGCGTGCGGAAGACGGCTGCATGCTTCTGCATGGTCTTCTGCATTTCGAGGCGGATTTCAGCGGTCTTGCGGCTGCCCTTGGCGTAGCGGAGCTTGTCGAGACGGTCGAGGCAGAAATCTTCGGATTCGTCCGAGATGGTGCTGTGCGGAGCGCCCTTCTTGACCACCTGCGCGGCGCGGATGGCGGCCGAGCGGCCGAACACCACGAGATCGAGCAGCGAGTTCGAGCCGAGACGATTAGCGCCGTGCACCGACACGCAGGCTGCTTCGCCGACGGCCATCAGGCCCGGGATCACGCTGTCCGGGTTGCCGTCGCGCACGGTGACCACTTCGCCGTAGAAGTTGGTCGGAATGCCGCCCATGTTGTAGTGCACGGTCGGAATGACCGGGATCGGCTCCTTGGTCACGTCGACGCCCGCGAAGATCTTCGCGGTCTCCGAGATGCCCGGCAGACGCGCATGCAGCACGTCGCCGCCGAGGTGCTCGAGATGCAGGTGGATGTGATCGCCTTCGGCGCCGACGCCGCGGCCGTCGCGGATTTCCATCGTCATCGAGCGCGACACCACGTCGCGCGAAGCCAGATCCTTGCGGTTCGGCGCATAGCGCTCCATGAAGCGCTCGCCCTTGCTGTTGGTCAGGTAACCACCTTCACCACGCGCGCCTTCGGTGATCAGGCAGCCCGAGCCGTAGATGCCGGTCGGGTGGAACTGCACGAACTCCATGTCCTGCAGCGGAACGCCCGCGCGCAGCGCCATGCCGCCGCCGTCGCCCGTGCAGGTGTGGGCCGAAGTCGCCGAGAAGTAGGCGCGGCCGTAGCCACCGGTGGCGAGGATCACGGTGTGGGCGCGGAAGCGGTGCAGGATGCCGGTCGCCATGTCCATGGCGATGACGCCCTTGCACTCTCCCTTGTCCATGATCAGGTCGAGCGCGAAGTATTCGACGTAGAACTGCGCCTTGCACTTGAGGCTCTGCTGATAGAGCGTGTGCAGCATCGCGTGGCCGGTGCGGTCGGCTGCGGCGCAGGTGCGCTGCGCGGTGCCTTCGCCCCAGTGCGTCGTCATGCCGCCGAACGGACGCTGGTAGATCTTGCCTTCGGGCGTGCGCGAGAACGGCAGGCCGTAGTGTTCGAGCTCGATGATCGCCGGAATGGCTTCACGGCACATGTACTGGATCGCGTCCTGGTCGCCGAGCCAGTCGGAACCCTTGACGGTGTCGTACATGTGCCAGCGCCAGTCGTCCTGGCCCATGTTGCCGAGCGCGGCCGAGATGCCGCCCTGCGCGGCCACCGTGTGCGAGCGCGTCGGGAACACCTTGGTGATGTTGGCCGTCTTGAGGCCGGTCTCGGCCAGGCCGAGCGTCGCGCGCAGGCCGGCGCCGCCGGCACCGACGACGACCACGTCGTACTCGTGATGAACGATTTCGTAACCGGGACGGACCTTGGGAAATTTGATGTCGGCTTGATGCGCCATGTTCGATCTCTACTATTTTTCTGGGTGGCGGCTCTTACGAGAGCGCGACCTTGAGGACGGCGAAGATGCTGATCGCGCCGAGCACGGCGAGGCCGAACTTGGCGAGCACGATCATGGCGAGCTTGGCGCCTTCGTGGCCGACGTAGTCTTCGATGACGACCTGCACGCCCAATGCGGCGTGATAGAACGACACCGCAATGAACAGCACCAGCGTGACGGCGACGGCCGGATAGCTCACCCACCAGCGCACGGCGTCGAAGTCGCCGCCCGCGAGATTGGCGACCGAGAACACGAACCACAGCGTCAACGGAATCAGCGCGATGGCGGTCAGGCGCTGGACCCAGAAGTGATGCACGCCGGACTTGGCGGAACCCAGGCCGCGAGCGCGGGAAAGCGGAGAACGAAGGCTCATTGGTGGCTCCCGATCAGACGGCGTAGGCGACGATCCAGACCGCGATCGTCAGGAGGGTCGAGACGAAGATCACCGAGTAACCCATCGTGTAGGCCGACTTGATGTCGAGCCCGCGACCGGTATCCCAGACCAGGTGACGAATGCCGTTGCAGAGGTGGTAGAGCGCGCACCAGCTCCAGGCGAACAGCAGGATCTGGCCATACCAGGCGAGCATGTGACCCGCATAGGCGCCGTACCAGGCCGGGCCGGCGGCGAGCGCGACGAGCCAGCCGGTGATGAACAGCGAGCCGAGCGTGAGAATCAGGCCAGCCAGACGATGCGTGATCGACAGCATCGAAGTGAGCTGCGGCTTGTAATACGGGCCGATCATGAAGGGGGATAACGGCCGGCTGACGACCGACGCCTTTTTTGTGCTCATTCCGACTCCCTTTGAGGTCTGGGACGTGAAGTGCCAGCCGCTTTCTTGACTTGCGCTTGGCTTGTGTTGTGACAGCGGTTCTTGCAGCGTTTTGCAGCTTTGCTTGTCGCGTACGGCTACAGCCGGCCCGATGGCGCAGGGCCGTGAAGCATGGGTTCAAAAATCGATGCAGCGACCGTTCTTCTCCCAGTCGCCATAACGTGTCGGTTCGGGCCCGTCTTTGCGCCCCCCGATCTCACGCACCGTTCCCGGCGCGCATTCTGCGGTCGTTGCCGGAGCGACGACCGATGTTCCGGCCTCCCCTGGCGCAGCCGTCCTGGACTTGGTCTTTCCCGCGAAGCGAACGATGGTTTCCGTCGCCGCAGCTTCGCTGGCGGGCTTGAAGCGACGCACCGTTGCCTCATTTTCACCAGCGGGAGACAAGGTGCTGCTCGACACGGGATGCATTGCGGTTCGCTTGAATCGGTCTTCGATTGAACTGGATTAAACGGGATACCTTAACCGCCATAGTGTGACAAAGTTGCCACACCTGTCGCAATGAAACCGTACTCGCAGCCTCATCGCGATTCCGGATCAAGACTCATCACGAAACGAATCACGCTTCATGAACAAACACTTGGCGCTCATCCGGCTCGATGCGGACACGGCTCTGTTGCAGGCCCGTGGAACCGATGTCGACAGTTTCCTGCAAGGCCAGCTCAGCAACGACGTATCAAAGCTTTCGCGCGACGAAGCGCAGCTGTCGACCTACAACAGTCCCAAGGGCCGCATGCTCGCGGTGCTCACGCTGATGCGTCGCGAGGGCGGCATCGATCTCGAGCTGCCGCGCAGCATCGTCGAGCCGGTCGCCAGACGCCTGCGCATGTTCGTGCTGCGTTCCAAGGTCACGCTGACGATCGCGGAGGATGAGGCGAGTCTCGGCCTGATCGGCGCGGACGCGCCGGCCGCGCTCGCAGCGGCCGGCCTGCCCTCGCCCGCCGACGCGCTCGGATATACAGTCGCCGGCGAGTTGCGCGTGCTGCGCCGTTTCGGCGAAACGCCGCGCTACAGCATTCACGGCCCGGCCGCCGCGATCGAGGCGCTGGCTTCGCGCCTTGATGCGGCGCAGGCCGCCGGCTTCGAAGCCTGGACGCGCGCCCAGATCCTCGCCGGCGAACCGGTGGTCGGCGCGCAGACGCAGGATCGTTTCGTCGCCCAGATGGCCAATCTCGACCGGCTCGGCGGCATCAGCTTCGACAAGGGCTGCTACACGGGCCAGGAAATCGTCGCCCGCCTGCACTACCTCGGCCAGCTCAAGCGGCGCATGTTCCTGTGCAGCGGCACCGGCGTGGCGCCCGAGGCCGGCGCTTCGATCCACCTCGGCGCGCAGGAGCAGTCCGTCGGCGAGGTGGTGCAGTCGGCGCCGGGTGCCGAGGGCGGTTTCGTTGCGAGCGTGGTGCTGCAACTGGCGCAGGCCGAGGCCGATGGCCTGCACGTCGGCGAGACCGCGCTGAGCCGGCCGCAGGCCTACTTCATCGACTGAGCACGGGCCGAGCCCCGCACTGGTCGGACCTTTGCCAGGGCCGCGAGCGGCCCCTCTACACTGGCGCGCCCCGCTCGCTGCGAATCCGCCGTTGTCCATCCTTTCGATTCTCACGGTCGTTGCGCCGATCTTTGCGCTGATCCTCGCCGGCTGGCTCGCGAGTCGCTTCGGCGTGCTCGGGGCCCAGGCCACCACCGAACTCAACCGCTTCGTCGTCTATCTGGCGCTGCCGGCCCTGCTGTTCGACATCGTCGCCCACGTGCGCTGGGCCGAAATCTGGCTGCCGGATTTCATCGCCGTGTTCGGCATCAGCTGCCTGCTGATGTTCGCGCTCACGCTGTGGCTGCGCCGGCGACGCGGACGGCACCTGGCCGACGCGGCCATCGATGCGCTCAACGCGTCCTATTCGAACACCGGCTTCATGGGCTTTCCGCTCGTGCTCGTCTGCTTCGGCCGCGAGGGACTGGCACCGACGCTGATCGCCTCGATCATCGTCGTCTGCGGCGTGTTCGCGATCGCCATCGTGCTGATCGAGATCAGCCTGCAGGCCCAGCCAAGCCGCGGCCGGCTCGCGCTCAAGGTCGGCGGCTCGCTGGCGCGCAATCCGCTGCTCGTCGCGCCGCTGGTCGCCGCGCTGTTCCCGATCGCCGGATGGCAGCCGCCGACCGCCATCGACAGCTTCCTGAAGCTGCTAGGAGGCGCCGCCTCGCCGTGCGCGCTGATCGCGCTCGGGCTGTTCCTGGCCGGCGAACGCCCGCGCGGCGCGGCGCGGCAGGATGGCGCGGCGCTGCTGGTGGGCTTCAAGCTGCTGCTGCAGCCGCTGGTGGCCTGGCTGCTCGCGCACTACGTGTTCGATCTCGACGCGACGCTCACCCACCTGGCCGTGCTGCTCGCCGCGCTGCCGACCGGCACCGGGCCGTTCATGCTCGCCGAGCTGTACCGGCGCGAAGCCCAGGTGACGTCGCGCGTGATCCTGGTCTCCACCGTGGTCTCGCTCGCCACCGTCTCGGCCTATCTGGCGCTGGCGACCTGAGCGCTCAGGCGACTCGCCGCAGCACCGCCGCCGTCAGGGCTTGATCACCCACGGCGCGGCATAGCCGGCCGACTTGAGCTGCTCGGCGATGTCGTTGGCCTCTTCGCGGTTCTGCAGGCCCTGGATCTGGATGCGATACCAGGTCTTGCCCTTGACTTCGGCCTCGGCGATCGCGCCGGCGAAGCCGGATTTGCCGAGCCTGACGAGCTCCTTCTGCGCGCTGGCGCGATCGGGCAACGAGGCGATGTTGACCGCCCAGCGACCGCCGCCATTCGATGCAGCCGGCCTGGGCGCTTCGGCTACGGCGGCCGGCGCCGGCGTCGCCGGTCTGTAGGCCGGCAGCGGGGCCGCAGGCGGATTCGTCGCCGGGGCATTGCGCGGCGTCGTGGCGGCCGACGAGGGCTGATACGACGGCAGCGGGCGCGGATCCGGATTCACGGCCTGGGCGCTCGGAGCTGGAGCGGGCTTGTACGCCGGCAACGGCGCGGGCGCAGGAGCGCTCGTCGCCGGCTTCGGTGGCTCGGTGGCCGGCTTGGGCGTATACGTCGGCTGCGCGGCGGCGAGCGCGTTGGAACTCGCGCCTGGACTCGGGACCGAAGTCGGGCCCGTGGCCTCGGCCGGAGCCGCAGGAGTTTGCGACGGTTCAGCGGGCTTTTCGGCGGGCTCCGCGACCTGCGGCGTCGCCGGGCTCGCAGTCGCCGGAGCGGGCGCCGGCGCGGCGGCCACGGCCGTCTTCGGCGCATCGGCCAGGCGCCCGAGCGCCCGAGCCTGGCGGACCGCGATCCAGTCGTCCATGTCGACCGCCTTGCGCAGCCCGGCCGAACCCCGGGCGACGATCCAGCAGTTGTCGGCCTCGACCTTGGTGCCGTCGGCATGCCCGGAGCCGGTCAGCGTCAGATCGCCTTCGGCCGAGCACAGCGCCCGGCGCTCGGCGGACTTCTCGAAGAAATACTCGCCGGTGATCAGGTTCGCGCTATCGGTGTCGACGTAGACGAACAGCGGCCAGTTGATGTCGAGCGGCGGCTGCTTCCAGATCACGCGCAGATAGCCGTTCTGCAGGCGCAGCACGGTGCGCAGGTCGGTCGCGTAGGTGGCGAACGGCAGGCGCTCGATCTGCACCGAACTGCCCGGCCCGAGTTCGACCAGGCCGTGGCGGCCGAGCTTGAGCGCGGCGCGCGCGCGCGTGCCGACGAGCACGAGGGTGTCGTCGGCCTGCAGCACAGCGCCTTCGGCGGCGGCCTGCGAACGCCCGCCGCGCTGCAGCTCGGCCTTGCCTTGCAGTTCCTGGATGCGCAGCAGCTGGCCCTGGGCGTGAGCCGTGGCAGGCATGAGCGCGAAGGCGGTGACGGCGGCGAGGCAGCAGGCAACGGCTGATTTCATGCGCAGGCGGCGGGCGGTGGTCAGCCGACAGTGTAGTTGCACGGCGCGGGGAGTGAGGCATGAGGCGCAACGGCGACCCGGTGCTTCGACTCCGCACACTTCACGCCTCACGTGCAAGCCGCATCAAGCCAGCAGTTCGTTGAACGGCCGACCCGGCGCGATCGCCTTGCCCTGCACCCAGTCCACGCCGATCGCGTCGAGCGCGCACAAGGTCTGCGCGTCCTCGACGTGCTCGGCGATCGTGCGCAGGCCCATGTCGTGGCCGAGCCGGTTGATCGCCTCGACCATGCTGCGATCGACCGCGCTGCCGTGCATGGCGCGCACGAAGCTGCCGTCGATCTTCACGAACTGCACGGGCAGCGTCTTCAGGTATGAGAACGAGGCCATGCCGACGCCGAAATCGTCGAGCGCGAAGCGGCAGCCGAGTTCGGCGAGCCGGTTGATGAAGCGCATCGCTTCGGACAGGTGCGAAATCGCGGCGGTCTCGGTGATCTCGAAGCAGATGCGTTCGGGCGCCACGCCGTAGCGCTCGATGCAGCCGATCACGAAGGCCAGGAACTGATCGTCCGACAGCGACATGCCCGAGACGTTGATCGCGTAGATCACCCCGTCGGCCGGCAGCCGCGCGATGCCCGCGCAGGCGTGGTCGACGATCCAGCGATCGAGCGCGGTCATCAGGTAGTAGCGCTCGGCCGCGGCGATGAAGGCGGCCGGCTGCACCAGCGTGCCGTCGTCGTCGAGCATGCGCACGAGCAGCTCGCGGTAATGCACCTGGGCGGAGCCGCTCGCGGCGATCACGTCCTCGTAATAGAGCAGGAACTGCTGCTCGTCGAGCGCCTTGCCGATGCGCCCGACCATGGTCATTTCGGCGTGGCGCTGGCGGATGTCGGCGTCGCCGTGCAACACCCAGCGCGAGCGATCGCGGCCGGCGTCCTTGGCCGCGAAGCAGGCCGCATCGGCATTGGCGAACACGCGCGCCATGTCCTCGCTCTGGGCGCTGATCTCGGCCACGCCGACGCTCACGGTGACGCTGTAGCTGCGCTCGTCCCAGGCGAAGCGATAGCCGCGCACCGCGTCGAGCAGCAGATCGACGATGCGCCGCGCCTCGGCCGCCTCGGTCGCGCAGATCAGCACGCCGAACTCGTCGCCGCCGAGCCGGGCGACCGCATCGTCCGAGCGCAATTGCGAACGCAGCACCGGCGCAAGCCGGCGCAGCAGCTCGTCGCCCGCGTAATGGCCGAGCGTGTCGTTGATGACCTTGAACTGGTCGATGTCGATCAGCGCGAGCCAGTGCGTCACTGCGCCGTCCTTGGCCTGGCTCAGCGCGGTCGACAGCCGGCGCTCGAACTCGCCGCGGTTGTAGAGGCCCGTGAGGCTGTCGTGCGCACTGCGATAGGCGAGCTCGGCGACCAGCAGGCTCTGCTCGGTGATGTCCTGCAACAGCAGCAAGGCGCCGAGCACGGCGCCGTCCTCGACGAGCCGCGCGCAGGTCAGTCGCACGCGCAGCCGGCGGCCATCGCGGCCGAGCAGCTGGCGCTCCTCGCGGATCAGCGACTCGCCGTCCCGGCGCAGGCAGCGCCAGACCGGGCTGGTCCCGGCCGCAAGGCCCTGGACGAACTTGAGCACGCTGTCGTGCCCGAGCCCGAGCGCCTCGGCCTGCGACCAGCCGGTCAGGCGTTCAGCGGCCGGGTTGATCAGCTCGATGCAGCCGAGCGCGTCGGTGGCGATGACGCCCTCGCCCATGATGCGCAGGCTGGTGCGCAGCAGATGCAGGTGATCGCCCGGCAGGCGTTCGTCGCCGGGCTCCGGCTCGAGCCTCCATTCGACGATCAGCCGCGGGCCTTGAGCAGTCTGCCAGCGGCTCAGCGAGACGCGCGCCGGCGAGGCGCGGCCGTCGATGAGCAGATGCAGGTCCATTTCGGCGCGCGCCGACTGCCCGAGCGCGCGCAGCAGCCGCGCCCATTCGCCGGCGGCGAGCAGCGATTCGGCGTTGCGGCCCGTCCAGTCGACCTGGCTGCCGAGAAAGGTGAGCAGCGTCGGATTCACTTCGAGCAGGCCGCCGTGCTCGTCGAGCACCGCGCCGAGCGTGGCCGACACTTCGAGCGCTTCGCGATAGCTCGTGTACGGCAGCGTGTCGGCCTGCGACATCGACGGCAGCAGCTCGCGGCGCACGAACAGGCCATTGGCGAGCGTGCTGCGCTCGAACAGATCGCTGTGCGCGCTCATGACGTCGTTGCGACCGACCAGCAGCAGGCCGCCCGGACGCAGCGCGGCGGCGAACTGCTCGACCGCCCGGCGCTGCGCATGCAGCTGCAGCGAGCCGAGCAGGTTGCGGCAGTCGACCAGATCGAAAGCCTGGATCGCCGGCGAAGTCAGCACGTCGTGCAGGGCGAACGAGCAGAACGACATCAGCGAGCGCGAGACGCGGCATTCGCCGTCGTCGAACTCCAGGTAGGCCTCGCGCAGATGCGCCGGCACCAGCGCCGCCGAGATCGAGCCGAAGCCGCCGCGCTGGGCCTCGAGCAGCAGTTCGAGATCGATATCGGTGCCGAGCACGAAGAAATCGGCCGGGATTTCGCTGCCGAGCTGGGCTTCGGAGACCAGCATCGCGATCGAATAGACGTCCTCGCCGGCCGCGCAGGCCGGCACCCAGATATGCGGCACCGGCGCGGCGAGCAGCAGGTGCGGCAGCGTGCGCGCGAGGCCCGCGTAGGCCTCGGGATCGCGGAAGAACACCGTCGTCGATTCGAGCAGGTCGTGCACGAGGGCGACGCATTCCTCGCGATCGGCGACGAGGCGCTCGACGTAGTTTTCGAGCGAGGCCAGTTCGAGCCGGCGCATGCGGGCCTTCAGATGGCGCAGCAGGGTCGAGGTCCGGTATTCGGACAGGCGCAGCGACGAGACGCTGCGCAAGGCCTCGGCGAGCCGCTGGGACAACTCGGCGGAAACCGACGCCCCATCGTGGGTGACGTCGGCGCTCACGCTGCCTCGCTATTGGCCAAGCCGCATGACGTCGAAAGCCCGGACGCGTCGGGGCGCCCGGGTGAGATCGCGATGGGCGTGGCCGGCCGCATCAGTCTCCGCCGGGGCCAGCCGCCGCGAGTTCGGCGACCGCCAGATCGAGACGACGCAGGCCTTCGGCCAGATCGGCCTCGGTGATGTTGAGCGGCGGCGCCAGGCGCAGCACGTCCGGGCCGGCGACCAGCGTCCACACGCCGTGGCGCATGCCGGCGTTGACGATGTCCTTGGCGCGGCCCTTCCAGGCGTCGACCAGCGGCGCGCCGAGCAGCAGACCCATGCCGCGCACGCCGCTGAACAGGCCGTGCTTGCGGGCGCTCGCGAGAACACCCTCGCGCAGTTGCTCGCTGCGCGCGCTGACGTTGGCGAGCAGCGCGGGCGAGGCGATTTCGTCGATCGAGGCGAGCCCTACCGCGCAGGCCAGCGCGTTGCCGCCGTAGGTCGAGCCGTGCGTGCCGAACGCGAGGCTCGCGGCGACCTCGGCCTTGGCGAGCATCGCGCCGAGCGGGAAGCCGCCGCCGATGCCCTTGGCCGTGGTCAGCACGTCCGGCACCACGCCGAACTGTTCGTAGGCGTAGAGCGTGCCGGTGCGGCCGTTGCCGGTCTGCACCTCGTCGAAGATCAGCAGCGCGTTGAAGCGGTCGCAGAGCTCGCGAGCGGTCTTGATGAACTCGGGTGTCGCCGGCGTCAGGCCGCCCTCGCCCTGCATCGGCTCGAGCACGATCGCGCAGGTCTGCTCGCCGACCGCGGCGCGCAGGGCCTCGGCGTCGTTGTACGGCAGGTGCGTGATGCCGCCCGGCAGCGGCTCGAAGCCCTGCGTGTACTTGGCCTGCCCGCCGACGCTGACGGTGAACAGCGTGCGGCCGTGGAAGGCGTTGAAGAAGCTGATGATCTGGTTCTTGTGCGCGCCGTACTTGGACGAAGCGTGCTTGCGCGCGAGCTTGAACGCCGCCTCGTTGGCCTCGGCGCCCGAATTGCAGAAGAACACACGGTCCGCGAAGGTGAGCTCGACGAGCCGGCTCGCGAGCTTGAGCGCGGGCTCGTTGGTCATCACGTTGGACAGATGCCAGAGCTTGTTGGCCTGCTCGGTCAGCGCATCGACCAGCCTGGGATGGCAATGGCCCAGCCCGGTTACCGCGATGCCGCAGGCCAGGTCGAGGAACTCGCGCCCCTGCTGATCCCACAAGCGGGAGCCCTGGCCGCGGACCGGAATGATGTCCGACGGTGCGTAATTGGGAACCATGACCTCATCGAAGGTCTT
Source organism: Hydrocarboniphaga sp. FW305-C-57 (assembly GCF_058783045.1). Classification (NCBI taxonomy): domain Bacteria; kingdom Pseudomonadati; phylum Pseudomonadota; class Gammaproteobacteria; order Nevskiales; family Nevskiaceae; genus Hydrocarboniphaga; species Hydrocarboniphaga sp. FW305-C-57. The sequence continues at coordinate 82,741 of NZ_JBYSYG010000015.1, forward strand.
GCGCGTTACCTGCATGACAACCTCTTGATCTCGTCCGACACTTTAGGCGCACGTCAGCGCCCGGAAACAAGCCAATAGAACGTACTACCCGGCGGCAACCGCCACAAACGACAATGGCCCGCGTCGGCGGGCCATCAAATGCGGGAGCGATCATAGCAACCGCTGTCCGAGGGGCCAATCCGCCGCCTCGGCCACTGCACTAGCGTGCGGCTCATCCCCATGAACCGGAATTTCCAAATGGATTTCGAAAGCCTGATGCAGAGCATTCACCCCGTGGACGGCGGCTGGGGCTTGCGCCTGACCGAAGACTGGCTACAGGGCCGCAGCGCCTACGGCGGTCTGCAGGTCTCGATCGTGCTCAAGGCCATGCGCGCGCTGATTCCGGACGGCGCCCCGCTGCGCACCGTGCAGGTGACCTTCCTGGCCCCGGTGCCGGCCAACGAAGACCTGCGCGCGAGCGCGAACATCCTGCGCGCCGGCAAGAACGCCACGCACATCGAAGGCCGTCTCAAGCTCGGCGAGCAGCTGCTGTGCCTGGTCGTCGGCGTGTTCGGGGCCACGCGCGAATCGGCCGTCCGCATTCGCCCGGTGCACCCCCCGGTGCCGGCCGGCAAGAGCATCACGCTGCCGCAGATCAAGGGCGTGACGCCGGATTTTCTGCAGCATTTCGACCTGCGCTGGCTGCACGGAGGCCTGCCGTATTCGGGCGCGAGCGAGGCCAAGGCGATCATCGAAGTGGGCTTCAAGCACGGCGGCACGGTCAACGAACTGCACCTGCCCGCGATCGCCGACGTGATTCCGCCGCTGGCGATCACGCTGCTCAGGAAACCCGCGCCAGGCAGCTCGATGACCTGGATGCTCGAGCTGCTCGCCGACCGCTACGACCACCTGCCGCTGCAGGGCTGGCGCTTCGACGCCGAAGTGCTGTCGGCCGCCGACGGCTACACGAGCCAGACCGCGATGATCTGGGCTCCGGACGGCAGCCCGGCGATGTTGAGCCGGCAGAGCATGGTGGTCTTCGGGTAAACCTTAGGCTACTGCGCTCGGCAGATCGCGTCAGGGCGGTGCTCGGAATGCTCACGTACTACTCGTACGCTCCGCTTCCTGCGCTCCGTCCTGACGCGATCTACCTTCGCTCGCTACGCCTTAGACAGAAGAATGGCTCCGTAGACCTCCTTAGTCGTTAGTCGTATTCAGCCGATATGTCCGCCATCGGGTAGTAAGCTTTCCCTCGCGGCGCCCGGTTTACGCCGGAGCGCCGGCAGTGCCGCCAGAGAACCCCGCGATCAGCGACTCCAGATAGAGAGTCCGCGCCGCGCCCGCCAGCCCTGTGGAGAAGCTGCATGAGTCAAATCACCTCGGTCCTCAACGAAACCCGCTTGATTCCGCCTCCGGCCGATTTCGTCGCCCAGGCCAATATTCGCGGCATGGAGGGCTACCAGGCCCTGTGCGCTGAAGCCGAGGCCGATTACACCGGCTTCTGGGCTCGCCTCGCCCGCGAGCAGCTGGCCTGGAGCCAGCCGTTCACGCGCACGCTCGACGAGAGCCAGGCGCCGTTCTACCGCTGGTTCGACGACGGCAAGCTCAACGCCTCGTACAACTGCCTCGATCGCCACGTCGAAGCCGGCCGCGGCGATCGCACCGCGATCATCTTCGAGGCCGACGGCGGCGAAGTGACGCACGTCAGCTACGCCGACCTGCTCGTGCGCGTCTGCAAGTTCGCCAACGGCCTCAAATCGCTGGGCCTCGTCAAGGGCGATCGCGCGGTCATCTACATGCCGATGTCGATCGAAGGCGTGGTCGCGATGCAGGCCTGCGCGCGCCTCGGCGTGACGCATTCGGTGGTGTTCGGCGGGTTTTCGGCCAAGTCGCTGCAGGAGCGCCTCGTCGACATCGGCGCCAAACTGCTGATCACCGCCGACGGCCAGATGCGCGGCGGCAAGTCGTTGCCGCTCAAGAGCATCGCCGACGAAGCGCTCGCCCTCGGCGGCTGCGAGGCCGTGGAGCACGTGCTTGTCTACAAGCGCACCGGCGGCGAGATCGCCTGGAACGCGAAGGACCGCTGGCTGCACGAACTCGTGCAGAACCAGCCCGAACAGTGCGAGGCCGTGCCCGTCGAGGCCGAGCACCCGCTGTTCGTGCTCTACACCTCGGGCTCCACGGGCAAGCCCAAGGGCGTGCAGCACGCCACCGCGGGCTATCTGCTGTGGGCCAAGCTGACCATGCACTGGACTTTCGATCTGAAGCCCAGCGACGTGTTCTGGTGCACGGCCGACATCGGCTGGATCACCGGCCACACCTACATCGCCTACGGCCCGCTCGCGGCCGGCGCAACGCAGATCGTGTTCGAAGGCGTGCCGACCTACCCGAACGCCGGCCGCTTCTGGGAGATGATCCAGCGCCACAAGGCGACCATCTTCTACACCGCGCCGACCGCGATCCGCTCGCTGATCAAGGCCAGCGAATCCGACGCCAAGGTGCATCCCAAGAGCTTCGACCTGTCGTCGCTGCGACTGCTCGGCTCGGTCGGCGAGCCGATCAACCCCGAAGCCTGGATGTGGTACCACCGCGAGGTCGGACACGAGCGCTGCCCGATCGTCGACACCTTCTGGCAGACCGAAACCGGCGGCCAGATGATCACCCCGCTGCCCGGCGCGACGCCGCTCGTTCCAGGCTCCTGCACGCTGCCGCTGCCCGGCATCATGGCCGCCATCGTCGACGAGACCGGCCACGACCTGCCGAACGGCCAGGGCGGCGTGCTCGTGGTCAAGCGCCCGTGGCCGTCGATGATCCGCACGATCTGGAACGATCCGGACCGCTTCGCCAAGGCCTACTTCCCGGCCGAACTCGGCGGCCGCCTGTATCTGGCCGGCGACGGCGCGATCCGCGACGAGAAGTCCGGCTACTTCACGATCATGGGCCGCATCGACGACGTGCTGAACGTCTCGGGTCACCGCCTCGGCACGATGGAGATCGAATCGGCGCTGGTCGCCAACCCGCTGGTCGCCGAGGCGGCCGTGGTCGGACGCCCGGACGACACCACCGGCGAGGCGATCTGCGCCTACGTCGTGCTCAAGGGCGCGCGTCCGACCGGCGACGAAGCCAAGAAGACCGCCGCGAGCCTGCGCGACTGGATCGGCAAGGAGATCGGCCCGATCGCCAAGCCCAAGGACATCCGCTTCGCCGACAACCTGCCGAAGACGCGCTCGGGCAAGATCATGCGCCGCCTGCTGCGCTCGATCGCCAAGGGCGAGACGATCACGCAGGACACCTCCACGCTCGAGAATCCGGCGATCCTGCAACAGCTGCAGGGCGACTGAGCTTCGGTTTCGCGCCACGCCTGGAGCCGCAAAGAAAAAGCCTCGCGATCGCGAGGCTTTTTCTTTGCGCTGTCAGCGGAGGGTTCAGTGCTTCATGCCATCGTGCGGCTGCGACGGCATGCCCTTGGCCGCGAACTCGGCCGCATCGATGACGCCGTCCTGGTTCGCATCCCACCGGTCCCAGTTCTTCGCGAGCTTGGCGTCCGCCTCCTTCCTGCTGACGACGCCGTCGCCATCCTTGTCGAGCTTGAGCATCTCGGGGCTCGGTGCGGTGGTGGGATCTTCCGCGGGCGCGCCGGCTTGAGCCCAGGCGCCGGAGCTCATGCTCGCAAGCACTGCCGCGAGCATCGTCGTGGTGATTTTCATGGTGGTCTCCTCACGGCAGGTGTAGGCCCCGGTCTACGCCAAAAGCCATAACTGAACCCTGAACTGCAGGGTTTATGATGCCGGCGCGGGATCACATACCAGGGAGAGCGACATGGCCGTACGCAAGGGAATCGCCGTCGAGGACGGCAACAAGATTTATCACTTCGCCGACGAGCAATCGGCCCAGGCTTTCATCGATTGCCTGGCCGACGATTCCGCCACCAGTTGCAGCCAGCGCATCAAGCCGGTGTCGGTCCAAAGCAAGAAGCCGGACACGACGGTCGCGGCTCGCGGCGACGATCCGGAATTCAAGATGCGCGCGTAGGCTTCAAGTCTCCGATACAAGGTGATGGCTGCGGCCATTACTTCGGATTCACTTGGCGGCGAGTGAAGTGGCGGGGCATGCCCGATGAAGCCGAGCACCGGCCCTACGCTTGTGACCCCGCGACAGCGATCAAGCCATGCCATCCGCTGCGTCGGAATCTCACGCCGCGGATCGCAGAAGAAGGATCGCGGACGAGTAATCGTTTGGCGTGATCGGATTTGTAGGTGTTGCGCAGCCAGCCTATGGTCTGCCCATGCCGATCCCCAACACATTTTCGTTCTCGCCAAACGTCTTGGCGAAGTTCGGCGCGCAGTTCGAGCGACTATGCGATCGCGCGGGCCTGGCGCCATCCAACGCTTGGGTCACGAGCGACTTTTTCGCTCTCTGGGCGGCTGCCGAGAGCGAGTTCAGCGATCCCGCTGCAGGCCTGCGCTTTGGCGCCGACGGCATCGCCCAGGGCTATGGCGTCGCTTCGATCGTCGCACTGCACGCGCCCGACTTCCGCGGAGCGCTGGTCGCGCTCTCGCGATACAAAAGCCTGACCTGCCCCGAATTCGTCGAGGTCGAGATCGCCGGCGATGAGGCGGTCGTACGCTATCGCTGGCTTCAGGCGACGGGTGCCGTGCCGCGTTTGCTCGTCGATTTGACCCTCGCCTCATTGAACGAACTGGCGCGGCGGGGCTCCGGCGGTCGGATCGCACCTGTTCGCGTGGAGCTGACCCGCACTGCGGCCGATCACGCGCTGTTGCGCAGCCATTTCGATTGCCCCGTCGTACTCGGCGCGGAGCACGATGCGATGGTGTTCGGCAAGGCCGCGCTCGACATGCCTTTCGTCACTGCGGATGGCGGTGCGTTTGCCCATGTGCTCGATGGGCTGGAGCGCCGGATCGCCCGCGGCGATGGATATTCGGCACTCGTCGGCAAATTGCGTGTGGCGATCGCGCGGCAGCTCAGCGAAGGTCGCCGGCCCAGCCTCGCGGCTGTGGCACGACGGATTGGATTCAGCACTCGCACGCTCCAGCGCCGTCTCGATGAATGCAGTACGAGCTTCCAGGAGCAACTCGCAAGCGTGCGGCGCACGACGGCGAGCCGGCTGCTCGCCACGACCGAACTCGATCCGGTGGCGATCGCAATGCTGCTCGGTTTTACCGAGCCCAACTCGTTCGCTCGTGCCTTTCGCGGTTGGGAGCAGACGAGCCCATCGCGCTGGCGCGCGCGTCAAGCCGAGCCTCACGCATGATCGACCAGGAATGAACGCGATGAGTCAGCAGCAGGTTCTCGTCACCGGCGGGTCCGGCTTCATCGCCGGGCATTGCATTCTCCAGCTGCTCCAGCAGGGCTACGCGGTCCGCACCACCATCCGGTCGCTCGCCAAAGAGCCGGCCGCGCGACGTGTGCTGAGGGACGCCGGTCTGGCGCATGAAGACCGCCTGAGCTTCGTCGCGGCCGATCTTTTGCACGACGACGGCTGGGCGCCCGCGACCGCCGGTATCGATTTCGTGCTGCATGTCGCGTCCCCCGTGCAGCCTGGACATGTGAAGAACGAGGACGACGTGATCGTCCCGGCGCGTGAGGGAACCTTGCGCGTACTGCGTGCGGCGCGCGACGCGGGGGTGAAGCGCGTCATCCTGACGTCGGCGTTTCACGCGGTAAGCTGGGGGCATCCGCATAGCGACCACGTCTTCACCGAGGCCAACTGGACGATCCTCGATGGTCCCGGCGTCGACGCATACGGCAAGAGCAAGACGATTGCCGAGCGCGCGGCCTGGGACTTCATTGCCGCCGAAGGTGGCGCGCTCGAACTGACCGCCCTGCTTCCGGTGGCGGTCATGGGGCCGGTGATGGGCCAGGACGTGTCCGGCTCCAACCATCTTGTCCAGCGCATGCTGGACGGCGGAATGCCCGCCTTTCCCGATCTGTTCATCCCGATCGTCGACGTCCGTGACGTCGCGAGTGCACACGTCCTGGCGCTCACCCATCCAGCGACTGCGGGCGAACGCTTGCTGCTTTCGAACGGTCGGGCGTTGTCGATGAAGGAGATCGGCGCCACCATAAAAGCGGAACTCGGGGAAGCCGCAAAGCGGGTGCCCGGCCGATCGATCCCCAGTTTCGTGCTGCGCGCCATGGGACTTTTCAACCCCCAGATCCGCGCCATCCTGCCGGACCTGGGCTACGCCAAGAGAACGTCCAACAGCAAGGCGCGGCGTCTCCTCGATTGGACCCCTCGTGATCCGCACGAGGCGATCAGAGCAGCCGCAACGAGCATGGTGGCCAAAGGCCTGATCAAAACGTGACGTCGAAATGGCGGGCACTCCCTGTTCGAGAGAGCAGCTCATGGGCGACGCCGGCACAGCTTTCAGGCCGACAGGCTGCACGTCATAAGCGTGCATGGTTTCCGGAATCCAGGTTGCACGTGGCTGGTCGACACTGACGGGGAATCCGCTTCGATATTCGATCGAGATGAGCGGTTCGTGAAGCGAGAAATTGAGCGCCCTGCGCCGCACGGCAGCGAGCCGTGACAAGCATCGACAAGACTATGGGAAGGCTTACAGGAGACGCATCAAGCCCAAGTCCGTGATCGCATCGAGAAGGACGCTCGAAGAACGTAGGGTGCTACAGCGACAGATTGTTCTTGCACGGCAGGAACAACGGAGCCAGACACAAGATATCAAGCAGGACATCGCGCACCAGCAGATCATCCAGAACGAAGCCCTTACCTCGTGCCTGAAGGAGTTGCGGGAACAACGTAACGGCAGAGCCCACGACGACACCCGAACCCGTCATCGCACACCAACGCGCGGACCAGAACGGGGAATGCGAACCCGTCAGCGATCAGAAACCCGACTGGAACAAGGGTAGATCAGGCCTTGGAGGCACTGCGAAATCGATATGCAGATGCGGAACCGTCAGCGTTTCCTTCTCCCAGCAGCATTCCCCGAACTTCTTTCCACTCACGCAAGGGCATGTGTCCGAGCTACTCAAATGACTCACTTCTGCCCGAACTGCCAGCCGCGTCGTCATGCAGGAGGCCCACCCATGAAATGGGGACTCAAGCCTGTCCACGACGAACTTGACTTCGGAATACCTGTAAAGCTCCCGCTTCTGACCGTTCTCTTCGGCATGCAGCGCGACAGAATACTTCTGAACAGGTTTGTCGACGATAGAGATGCTCAGGAATTCAGCATCCTCAACGATGTGGTAGCACATGCTACCGCCGTAGACTTGTCCCTTGCGATGCACGCAGCGTTGCCGAGGCGTTACGCGTGATCCACACACACTGCAAACGATCTTGTTCTTGACAATTTCCGGACTAAAGAAAACCTTGTAAGGAAATATCTTCTGCCACCGCGCAGTCATTTCTTGAATGTATCCGATCCAATGCAGATCGGATTCCTCGATTGAGTAGTGTTCCAGCAAGTTGGAAAGATCAATCTCGCAGCGCTCAAATATACACCACGCTTCGTAGTATTTTCCCTGCTTCAAGTCGGTAAACGCGGCCACGAACTGACTCTGAACCAATGCGATAGTCTCGCACTGCCATAGCAATGTCGCTTCAACTTCATCGCCAGCCTCAGCTGCCAGCCTCTTGGCTTCAGCTACCTGCTGCTTGAAATCGGCGGTTGATCCTATCGGCTCCGGATAGACAGGATTCTCGAGCAGTTTCAGAAAATCACTCGATGTTTCCATCGGCGGGCCTCTACTTTTTGTGCTTCTTCTTGCTGTCTTCGCAGTTGCGGGCTAGTTCGCCCACTTTGTCCGCCAGAAGGCTGAAGTCCTTTGCGTCGCCTTTGTAGTTGAACTCAAAGGCCTTGCACTCGTGATCCTCGACCACGATTGAAGCTTCAATCTGATCCTCAGGCGCAGCTTTCAACTTGTCGTATACGTAACTAGTCAAAAGCCCAACAACGACAGGGGCAATGAGATGGGATACCACAACTTTGCTAAGACGAATGGTCTTTGAGTGAAGCGCGATCTCAATATATTCATCGTCGTCTACGCAAATCTCTACTTTGGCCCGTCCCTCCAGCGCGGAGGTCAGAAACTCGTAGAAATCGCTGGTGTCTTGATGAAACAGGTACCGAGATTCTTCATCGCCACGCTTAAACGGAACGATCAGCACATCAGCGCTTTGAATCTCGGCCAAATGCCGCTGGCCAATTCCTTGAGTCATCCAGAAGCTTCTGGCTTCGTTGGTTTCAGCAATCGATACGATGTCGTTCACTGTTGCGCTCTTATGGCTGAATTGTAATGACCCACCGAAATCTGCACATGTCAGGCCGCTAAGGCGAATGCCTCGGCGGGTGTTTTCATCTTCAGCGCTTGATGGGGGCGCCGGTGGTTGTAGAAGGCAATCCAGTCGCTGATCACGCGGCTGGCATGCTGCAAGGTTTCGAAGCGATGCCGGTGCACGCATTGCTCCTTCAGCGATCGGATCGCGCGCTCCACCATGCCGTTCTGCTGCGGGCAGTGCGGCGTGATGAATTCCTGCTGCAGACCGTAGCTGCGAAACAGCGCCGTGTAGTTCCGACTCGTGAAAACCAAACCGTTGTCGGATCGAAGCAGAAACGGCACCGGAACATGCCCCAGCGTACCGAATCGGGCGATCAAAGCCTGTTCCAGCGCTGCATTGGCGGTCGTGGCCCGACCGGTGCGGGACAGATGCCAGCCCAGCAACTCGCGCGTGTGGCAATCGATGACCACCGCCAGGCTCGCCCAGCTATCCCGGCCTGCCCAGACGCGGCACAAGTCGGTTGCCCAGCGCTGATTCGGCGCTTGTGCCTTCGACGGCAAAGCTTCAACTCGCGGCCGACGACCGACCGGCCGTTTCTTCACTTGCCAGCCCTGGATCTGAAACAGCCGCTGCACGGTGTTCTTGTCGAAGCCCAGCAGCGCGGCCACCGTGCGGTAGCCGAAGGACGGCTCCTGCTCGATCAAGGCTTTGACTGGCTCGGCGAAGCGCGCCTCCACCTTCGGCGCCGCCTTTTGCGATCGGTAGTAGATCGTTCGCCGTGAGAACCCGAACCAGCGACACAGCTGACTGATTGATACCTCGAAGCCATCAGCTTTGAGTCCCTGGCGGATCGCTTCGATCACTTCTCGTCCTCGCCCAGCAGGGACTGCAATTTTTTTCGAGCACGCAGCTCCAGCATCGCCTCGCCGTACGCTTCCTGCAGATCCTTGAGCTTGCGCTCGTACTGCTCGCGAACGTCTTCAGGTTTGGCTCTCAGCGCGTTTTCCATCCCGGCCTTGGCCTGGTCAACCCAGTCTTCCAGCTCAGACGGCGGCAGGTCGAACTGCCGAGACGCCTCCGCCACTGTCTTCTTCCCCTGGATGATCTCCAGCACCAGCGCACCCTTGCGCTTGGCCGTCCACCGCTTGATTTCGCCTTCCATCACAACGCTCATGGCTTACTCCTTTCAAAGTGTCGCCTGAGCAGGTTTTTAGTGGGTCATTACAGGCGTGGGCTAATTACTTGCAGTCCTGAGACTCAACGCCAACGACCTATTAGGCAGTTGAAGCGGCATCAGCTGCCGAAACAGGCATGCACTTCGAAATTAAATCCAGAGTCCGCTGGCTCATATCGATACTTTGCATGCAAATCAAGCCATCGATCACTCCGTGCAATTCGTAATCGGCAGTTACACGCTTGGCTTTTAAAGACTGTAGATTCGCAAAAATCTTATAGGCAAGCGCCTTGAATTTAGGATCAGAGTCTTGGAGGTTTTTTATTGCCGCAATGACTCTTGCATGAACGCCGCCTTCCGATAAATCAGACAGATTGCGCGCAGCTATAAGCGCCTGCGCTGCGTGAAAGCACGAATAGTAGGAACGGCTAACAGCAGCCCTCCGAAGATTTACTTGGAGCGCACCCACTTCGCCGTTAGCGCTCGCACCAACAAACTTTGCCACACCCAAAAAATCTTCAGGCGTGCACGGCATCGGAGCTCCCCGTGAAATTTAGGAAATCTTGCTCAACGGCAAGTCCGCTGATTTCAACATTTATTAGCGCCAGGGTATCAAACGAAACATCTCGCTCAGCCAGCAGATCGCCATATCTATCAATAACAGCAGAAACCGCATCCTCCGCAAGCACTGGACTTATTCTCATGTTCAACAATGGCGAGCCATCCACTGTTTCCGAGATGATGTGCCACGCGGCACGGCCATCGAATGGCCGATCCGAGACTCCAGAAAGCACCTCAAAGAATGGCTCAATCACCGATGCGGCATCGTCGTCTGATAGCCCGTGCTCGTCGAGGAAGTCCCGAACGGGTTCAATCCCACTGTTCTCAAAGGACTTGGACGGAGAGCCAGTTGCACGAACGTAACGCTCGTGAAAATCAAACGCGAGATGTGCACGGCCAATTCTCACCGCGTCGAGAGTCGCTGCCTCTAGCAAAGCAGGATTATGAGGAAACACAGCCAGCATCGATGCCAGCCGCTCCCGGGCCTTCGCGAACTCGCCAAAGGCCTGTAGCCCGATCACAACATTTAGGGCGCACTCGACGCTAGCAATGGCTGGGTTGCGCTCAAGCCTGTCAACGAATGCGTCGAATTCGGCCCTCTTCTTGCGCATAATGGCGACCATTAAACCCGCAAGGATGGCGTTGCCATCAGCAGGCATGGTCCTAAGCACATTGTCTACTTTCTGTTTCAATTTCATGAGCGCGATATCAGAGCGCTCAAAGCCCGCCTGATAGCGAGCAACTTCGTCGAACAGATCGTCGCCCTTTGTTTTTGGCTGAATCATTCGAAATTCGCTGACTCAAAGAGGGCCCGGGCTTTGCCCAGGCAGGACTCGCGATTGTCAACTTCAAGCGATTCAATCGTCAAATCAATAACAATTTAGTTAGTCACAAGTCGCAAATTTTGAAAGCTCCATGCGCGTGGAACAAATGATCCACGCGCTCTATAGACGGCGGCGTTGCTGAAAATCTAACAATTTTGTTAGTTTCAGCGCATGCCACTTAAACGCACGTTCAACCACATGAATGAATGGGGAATCCGCTGCCTAGCGGATGACTTTCGCGTGCTGATACAGCGTTAACCATCCCCGAGACGCGCCGAAGAAGCCGCTAAGCCCAGAGGAGCGCAGGGAGTGGGCAAATCAAATGATCGAGACGGCGCACTACATGCTCAGTGGCATCGAGCAGCAATTTGGCGCGGAGGGCTTTGACGCCACCAGAGCGAGACACGACGAATGGCGGCATGACTATTTTGCCGGTCGTCGCTGTGCGCGCCCGCGCGGCATGGATACCGCAAGGAAACGCTCAACCCCAGAGTCACGCAGCAAGGCAAGCGATACCAACCAGGCGAGCACTTAGGCAGATCGAAATGAGTAGCGCAGACACAAATCCATCTATCTCTAAAACTGCCTTTGCCTGCCCGCACTGCCGGGCTTACGCCTCACAGAGTTGGCATCAGGTCTATAGCCGCAGAATTTCCGGCGAAACACCAATACCGACGAGACCAACCGCCAGGGATTTAAACGAATACTCGACCGCCCGCGACCTCCAGGAGGAGGTGCGCAAGTCGCTAACTACGTGGGCCCGAAAGATGCTCACTGAAGCCCCCTTCTTCGAAGGGATCGAAGTCACCACACATGCAGCCATTCACAACTGCAATGCCTCGGTGTGCTTCAACTGCGGCAAGCCCACCATTTGGGTCGGAAACTCGATCGCCTATCCAAATACGAAAATTGAGATTGACCCAAATCCCGATCTACCCGAAGAAGTTCTCTCGCTCTTTGAAGAAGCGCGAGAGATTGTTGGCGTCTCCCCGAAAGGAGCCGCAGCCCTCCTAAGACTTTCGGTTCAGCATCTGTGCAAATCCCTAGGAGAAAGCGGCAAGCATATCGAGAGCGATATCGCCAGCCTCGTGAGCAAAGGGCTGAGTCCAATCGTTCAGCAAGCCCTTGATGTCGTGCGCGTCATTGGCAACGAGGCCGTTCATCCAGGCGAGATTAACTTCGATGACAACCGCGATATCGCGCTGCAGCTTTTTGGCTTGATCAATCTAATCTGCGAACAGATGATCACGATTCCCAGGAAAGTAAACGGCCTCTACGAAAGCTTGCCTCAATCGAAGCGCGAAGCCATCGAAAAGAGAAACAACAAAGCGAAGCAAAAAGCGGCCAACGAGCAAACCTCCGACAAGAATTAGATCGATAGCAGCTGTCGCTACCACGCGCGAGCCGTAACGCTTACCGCTTCTCCAACCGCTGCTGCAGCGCCTTCTGTTGCATGCTCAACGCATCAAGCCGCCGCCCTGCCTCGTCCTGCGTCTTCTTGAGCCCTGCAACATCACCGGATAGTCGGTCGAGCTGTTTGCCCTGACCCTCTATGGCTTGCGCTTGCTCATCGAGCTTGCCGCCGATGCCCGAAGTTCTGAGGCGCACCACCCACAGCAAGGCTGGCTGGTACAAGGCCATTGCGCGCGGCAAAGCGCCGGCCCCAGTGCATCGCGGTGGAACCGCACTCTGGGTTTCAACTGAGGTGGATGACTTCGTGCGCCGCGAGATTGAGAGCCTGGTGGCCGCCCGCCAGAAGGCCACAGATAGCACCGCCACGAATATGGGATAGAGTATGGGACGATGAAATGTCGCTAAAACAACCACCTGAAATTAAAAGGATTTATTAACTAAATGGCGGAGAGAGAGGGATTCGAACCCCCGGAACCTTGCGGTTCAGCGGTTTTCAAGACCGCCGCAATAGACCACTCTGCCATCTCTCCGCGGTGAACCGCAGCATGCCTTCGTAAGGATTCGTGAAGCGCACGTTTGCAAAACTTTACCGACGGGCAAGCTGTCGTAACGCGTCGGCACGCTATTGTGCCCGTGACGGGTGCAAATTTCCTGCACAGTTGCGGCCTACGATGCGCGTCGCCAAGGCGGACGGCCTTGTGCGAGCTTCCCCTGAGAAAAATCAATGCTAAGAAATTCGGCGACGACGGTGCATGCGGCGCGCGCGTTCACGCGCACATCGGGCAAGGTCAGACTCGTCAGTCTGGTGGTGGTACTGCTGGTGATCGCGGGGCTCGCCGGCCTGGCCTGGTATCTGGGCCAGCGCAACAGCAACGGTCCGCGCGGCATGGGCGGCATGGGCTTTCCGGGGGGCGGTTTTTCGACCACCGTGGGCGTCGCCGAAACCAGCACGCAGGACATTCCGGTGGTGCTCGAGGCGCTCGGCACGGTCACTCCGATCGCGACCGTCACCGTGCGTCCGCAGGTGTCGGGCGTGATCACCGAGATCCGCTTCACCGAAGGCCAGCTCGTCACCAAGGGCCAGGTGCTCGCGGTGATCGACCGCCGGCCGTTCCAGATGGCGCTGGCCCAGGCCGAAGGCGCGCTGCAGCGCGACGAGGCGCAGCTGCAGAACGCCAGGCTGCAGCTCGAACGCTTCCGCACGCTGCTGGGACAGGATTCGATCGCCGAGCAGGAGGTCGATGCACAGGCGGCCACCGTCAAGCAGCTCGAAGGCACCGTCGCGGCCGATCGCGCAGCGGTCGGCTCCGCCCGGCTCGATCTCGATTTCTCCGAGGTCAAGTCGCCCGTCGCGGGCCGCGTGGGCCTGCGCGTGATCGACATCGGCAACTACATCGGCGCCGGCGATGCGAACGGCATCGCGGTGGTGACGCAAATCGCGCCGACCGATGTCGCCTTCACGGTGCCGCAGGACCGCGCGAACGAAATTTTCGAACCCGTCGGCCGCGGCGAGAAGCTCGCCGCGGCCGCGCTCGACCGCACGCGCACCAACACGCTCGCGCAGGGCGAATTCCTGACCCTCGACAACGTCGCCAACATCGATACCGGCACGGTGCGCGCCAAGGCGCGCTTCCAGAACGCCGAGAACACGCTGTTTCCGAGCCAGTTCGTGAACCTGCGGCTCACGCTGCGCACGATCAAGGATGCGGTGGTGGTGCCGGCCGCGGCCGTGCGCAACGGCAGCGACGGCGATTTCGTCTGGCTGATCCAGGCCGACCAGACCGTGACCCAGCGCAACATCAAGCGCGGCCAGGTCACCACCGACAAGGTGCAAGTGCTCGAAGGCCTGTCGCCGGGCGACCGCATCGTCACCGAGGGCGGCGACCGCCTCAAGGAAGGCGCGCAGGTGACGCTGCCGGGCGACAAGCCGCGGCAATTCACGCCGGGCCAGCGCCCGAACCAGGGCCAAGGGCCCAACGGCGAGCGCCGCCGTCGCCGCAACAATGGTGAAGCAGGCCCCGGTGGCCCGGGTGCCGGCGGTCCGCCGGGCGCTCCGTGAGCGCCGCGGCCGGATCGTCGCCCCAGCCATGAATCCCTCGCGTCCCTTCATCGAGCGGCCGGTCGCCACCGCCCTGCTCATGCTCGGCATCGTGCTGGCCGGGCTCGTCGCCTTCAAGCTGCTGCCGCTGTCGGCGCTGCCCGAAGTCGACTACCCGACCATCCAGGTGCAGACGCTGTATCCGGGCGCGAGCCCGGAAGTCATGAGCCAGACCGTCACCGCCCCGCTCGAGCGCGAGCTCGGCGAAGTGGCCGGCCTGCAGCGAATGAGCTCGGTCAGCACGGCGGGCGCCTCGATCATCACGCTGCAGTTCGGGCTCACCGAGGCGCTCGACGTGGCCGAGCAGGAAGTGCAGGCCGCGATCAACGGCGCCAACAACCTGCTGCCGGCCGATCTGCCCGCCCCGCCCGTCTACGCCAAGGTCAATCCGGCCGACGCGCCGGTGCTCACGCTCGCGCTGACGAGCAAGACCTTGCCGCTGACCGAGGTGCGCAACCTCGCCGACACGCGGCTCGCGCTCAAGGTCAGCCAGGTCTCGGGTGTCGGGCTGGTCACGATGTCGGGCGGCCAGCGGCCGTCGGTGCGCATCCAGGCCGATACGCAGGCGCTGGCCTCGTACGGCATCACGCTCGCCACGCTCGAATCGGCGATCAACGCGGCCAATGCCAACAGCGCCAAGGGCAGTTTCGACGGTCCAGCGCGCGCGTACACGATCAACGCCAACGACCAGCTGCTGACCGTCGACGACTATCAGAACCTCGTCGTCGCCTACACCAACAACGCGCCCGTGCGGCTGCACGAGGTCGCCGACGTGGTCGAGGCGGCCGAGAACGTGAAGCTCGGCGCCTGGGCCGGCCTGCAGCCGGCCATCATCATCAACGTGCAGCGCCAGCCGGGCGCCAACGTGATCAACACGGTCGACGCGATCAAGGCGCGCCTCGGCGATCTGCAGGACACGCTGCCGGCCAGCGTCGAGCTCAACATCCTCGCCGACCGCACGACCGGCATCCGCGCCTCGGTGCACCACGTGCAGATCGAGCTCGTGCTCGCCGTGGTGATGGTGGTGCTCGTGATCTTCTTCTTTTTGCACAGCCCGCAGGCGACGCTGATCGCGAGCCTGTCGGTGCCGATTTCGCTGATCGGCACCTGCGGTCTCATGTACCTGCTCGGCTACAGCCTCAACAACCTGAGCCTGATGGCGCTGACGATCGCGACCGGCTTCGTCGTCGACGATGCAATCGTGGTGATCGAGAACATCGCGCGCCATCTCGAACGCGGAGCCAAGCCGTTCGAAGCCGCGCTCAAGGGCGCGAGCGAAATCGGCTTCACGATCATCTCGCTGACGATCTCGCTGGTCGCGGTGCTGATCCCGCTGCTGTTCATGGGCGACGTCGTCGGCCGCCTGTTCCGCGAATTCGCGGTCACGCTCGCGATCACGATCCTGATCTCGGCGATCGTCTCGCTGACGCTCGTGCCGATGCTCGCGGCGCGCTGGCTAAAGCCGACGAGCCTGCATCCAACCAAGGGCATCGGCGCCAGGGTGCAGCATGGCTTCGATCGCATCGTGCAGCGCTACGACGGCTGGCTGAGCTGGGTGCTCGCGCATCAGCGGCTCACGCTGCTCGTCGCGCTGGCCACGCTCGTACTGACCGCGCTGCTCTACATCGTGATTCCGAAGGGCCTGTTCCCGACCCAGGACACCGGCCAGCTGCAGGCGCGCACGCAGGCCGACGAATCGGTGTCGTACGCGCGCATGGCGCAGCTGCAGCAGGCCGCCGCGCGCGCGATCCTCGAAGACGAGGCCGTGGCCAACCTCGCCTCGTTCATCGGCGTCGACGGCGCCAACAACGCGATGCTGCACACCGGCCGCATGCTGATCAATCTGAAGGCCGACCGCAGCGACTCGCAGGACGAGATCATGGATCGCCTGCGCGAACGCGTGAGCAAGGTCGCGGGCATGCAGCTGTTCCTGCAGCCGACGCAGGACCTGACCATCGACGCCGAAACCGGGCCGACGCAGTACCGCGTGTCGCTCGAAGGCTCGGACACCGCGACGGTGACGGAATGGGCGCAAAAGCTCACGCAGGCGCTGCAGAACGTGCCCGAGCTGCGCACCGCGATCACCGATGCGGGCGCCAAGGGCCGCGCGGCCTACATCGACATCGACCGCGATACCGCGGCGCGGCTGTCGATCACCGCGTCGGCCGTCGACGACGCGCTCTACAGCGCCTTCGGTCAGCGCATCATCTCGACGATCTTCACCGAGACCAACCAGTACCGCGTGATTCTCGAGGCCAAGCCCGACCTGCTCACGCGGCCCGAATCGCTGAACCTGCTGCACCTGCAGTCACCGGGCGGCCCGGTGCCGCTGTCGGCCTTCGCCAAGGTCTCCGAGCGCGAATCGCCGCTGCAGGTCACGCACGTCGCGCAGTATCCGGCGACCACGATCGGCTTCGACACGGCCGACGGCGTCGCACTCGGCGATGCGGTGGCGGCGATCCGCAAGACCGCGCAGGACATCAAGATGCCCGGCAGCGTCGGCCTGACTTTCCTCGGCGCCTCGAGCGCGTATGAAAAGTCGCTCAGCAACCAGCTCTGGCTGATCCTCGCGGCGATCGTCTGCGTCTACATCGTGCTCGGCGTGCTCTACGAGAGCTACGTGCATCCGCTGACGATCCTGTCGACGCTGCCGTCGGCCGGTGTCGGCGCGCTGCTGATGCTCATGATCACCGGCAGCGATCTCGGCGTGATCGGCATCATCGGCATCATTCTGCTGATCGGCATCGTCAAGAAGAACGCGATCATGATGATCGACTTCGCGATCGAGGCCGAACGCGACCAGGGCCTGGCTCCGCGTGATGCGATCCACCAGGCCGCGCTGCTGCGTTTCCGTCCGATCATCATGACCACGCTCGCCGCGCTGTTCGCCGCGGTGCCGCTGATGTTCGGCATGGGCGAAGGCTCGGAGCTGCGGCGTCCGCTCGGCATCGCGATCTTCGGTGGCCTGGTCGTCAGCCAGGCGCTCACGCTGTTCACGACGCCGGTGATCTACCTGGCCTTCGATCGTCTCGGCCAGCGCTTCCGCGACCGTCGTCGCGCGGCCGAGCCGGCCGCCTCGCACTGATCGCGCCGCGATGAATCTCTCCGCGCCTTTCATCCGCCGGCCGATCGCCACCGTGCTGCTGACGATCGGCGTCGCGCTGTCGGGCGTCGTCGGCTTCTTCGTGCTGCCGGTCGCGCCGCTGCCGCAGGTGGATTTTCCGGTCATCAACGTGCAGGCCTCGCTGTCGGGCGCGAGCCCGGAGACGATGGCGACGAGCGTCGCCACGCCGCTCGAACGCCGGCTCGGCACCATCGCGGGCGTCAACGAGCTGACCTCGCGCAGCGGCACCGGCAGCACCGAAGTGACGCTGCAGTTCGATCTCGACCGCAACATCGACAGCGCCGCGCGCGAAGTGCAGGCCGCGATCAGCGCGACGCGCGCGGATCTGCCCGCCACCTTGCGCAGCAACCCCTCGTACACCAAGGCCAATCCGTCGGATTCGCCGATCATGGTGCTCGCGCTCACGTCCGGGACCAAGAGCACCGGCGAGATCTA
This sequence comes from Hydrocarboniphaga sp. FW305-C-57, assembly GCF_058783045.1. Lineage (NCBI taxonomy): Bacteria > Pseudomonadati > Pseudomonadota > Gammaproteobacteria > Nevskiales > Nevskiaceae > Hydrocarboniphaga > Hydrocarboniphaga sp. FW305-C-57. Next base: position 100,612 of record NZ_JBYSYG010000015.1, read on the forward strand.
CGACGTCGTCAGCAACGTGCTGCAGCAGAAGCTCGCGCAGGTGCCCGGCATCGGCGAAATCGAGATCGGCGGCAGTTCGCTGCCGGCCGTGCGCGTCGACCTCGTGCCGTTCGCGCTGAACCAGTTCGGCGTGAGCCTCGAGGACGTGCGCGCGGCGATCGAATCGGCCAACGCCAACCGGCCCAAGGGCGCCATCGAAGGCGACGGCCAGCATTTCCAGATCTACACGAACACGCTCGGTCGCGACGCCGCCGAGTACCAGAACATGGTCGTGGCCTGGAAGAACGGCGCCCCGGTGCGCCTGTCCGACGTCGCCACGGTGACGAGTGGGCCGAACGACGAGCGCACCATCGGCCTGTTCAACGGCCAGGAAGCCGTGATCGTGCTGCTCAGGAAGAAGCCCGGCGCCAACGTGATCGCGGCGGTCGATGCGGTGCGCGCGCAGCTGCCGCAGCTGCAGGAGCAGATTCCGGACGAGATCACGCTGCAGGTCGCCTCCGACCGCACCAACTCCATCCGCGCCTCGCTGCACGAGATCGAGCTCACGATGATCATCTCGGTGATCCTCGTCGTGCTCGTCGTCAGCGTGTTCCTGCGCAATTTCCGCGCGACCGTGATTCCGGCCGTTGCGACCGTGGCTTCGCTGATGGGCACCTTCGGCGTCATGGTGCTGCTCGATTTCTCGCTCAACAACCTGTCGCTGATGGCGCTCACGGTGGCGACCGGCTTCGTCGTCGACGACGCCATCGTCGTGCTCGAGAACACCAGCCGGCACATCGAAGCCGGCATGAGCCGCGTGCAGGCCGCACTGCTCGGCGCGCGCGAAGTGGGCTTCACGGTGCTGTCGATCAGCCTGTCGCTGGTCGCGGTGTTCATCCCGCTGCTGTTCATGGGCGGCCAGCCGGGCCGCCTGTTCCGCGAATTCGCGATCACGCTATCGGTGGCGGTGATGATCTCGCTGGTCATTTCGCTGACCACCACGCCGATGCTCTGCGCGCACTTTCTGCGCAGCGAAGACAAGCAGAAATCGCCGGGCCGTCTCGCGCGCTGGGCCGAATCGGGCTTCGACAAGACCCTGCGCGTCTACGAGAAATCGCTCGACTGGGCACTCGACCAGCGCGCGCTCGTGATGCTGCTGCTCGCGGCGGTGGTCGCGCTCAACGTCTACCTGTTCATGATCGCGCCGAAGGGCTTTTTCCCGCAGCAGGACTCCGGGCAGATCATGGGCGGGCTGCGTGCCGACCAGAGCATTTCGTTCACGCTCATGCGCGACAAGCTCCGGCAGATCGTCGACATCATCCGCAAGGATCCGGCGGTATCGACGGTGGTGGGTTTCACAGGCGGCCGCCGGGCCGGCGGCGGCTTCATGTTCATCGACCTGAAGCCGCAGGCCGAGCGCAATCACGAATCCGGCCAGGCGGTGATCGCGCGCCTGCGTCCGCAGCTCGCGCAGGTCGCGGGCGTCAACACCTTCCTGAATCCGGTGCAGGATCTGCGCATGGGCGGGCGATCGAGCAACGCGAGCTACCAGTACACGCTCAAGGGCGACGACGCCGCCGAACTCAAGCTCTGGGCCGGCAAGCTCGCCGACGCGCTCAAGGTCTATCCGGGCATGGAAGACGTCAACACCGATCTCGAGGAGAATGCGGTCGAGACCTTCGTGACCATCGACCGCGACACCGCCTCGCGCTTCGGCATCACGCCGCGCGCGGTCGACAACGCGCTCTACAACGCCTTCGGCCAGCGCTCGGCCGCGACGATCTACGAGGACATCAACCAGTACAGCGTGGTGCTCGCGCTCGCCCAGCGCTATCGCCAGGGGCCCGAGGCGCTCAACGACGTCTACGTGCCCGCGAGGATCACCGACACGAGCGCGAACACGCAGACGGCGGCGGTCACCAACCCGGCGCTGCGCGACCCTTCCACCGGCAGCGCGCTCAACACGACGACCGCGACGATGGTGCCGCTCGCGGCGATCTCGACGGTCAGCGAACGCGCGGCCGCGACTTCGGTGCGCCACCAGGACGCCACGCTGGCGACGACGATCTCGTTCAACCTCGGCGAAGGCGCTTCGCTGTCCGACGCCAAGAACGCGGTCAAGCAGTCCGAAGCGAGCATCGGCATGCCGACGCGCGTCGCCGGCAGCTTCCAGGGCACGGCGCGCGCGTTCGAGGAATCCAACCGCCGCCAGCCGATGCTGATCCTCGCGGCCATCGTCGTCATCTACATCGTGCTCGGCGTGCTCTACGAGAGCTACGTGCATCCGATCACGGTGCTGTCGACGCTGCCATCGGCCGGCGTCGGCGCGGTGCTCGCGCTGATGCTGCTGAACATGGAGTTCTCGCTGATCGCGCTGATCGGCCTGTTCCTGCTGATCGGCATCGTCAAGAAGAACGCGATCCTGATCATCGATTTCGCGCTCGAGGCCGAGCGCTCGCGTGGCATCAGCGCGATCGAGGCGGTACGCGAAGCCTGCCTGCTGCGCTTCAGACCCATCATCATGACCACGCTGGCCGCCGCGCTCGGCGCGCTGCCGCTGGCGGTCGGCATCGGCGAAGGCTCGGAGCTGCGCCAGCCGCTCGGCGTGGCGATCATCGGCGGGCTCGTGGCGAGCCAGCTGCTCACCTTGCTGACCACGCCCGTGGTCTACGTTTACATGGATCGACTGCGCCGCAAGCGCCCGGACGAAAGCCGGCTCGCGCGCCACGGCGAGCAGTCGACGAATGCGGTTTGATGGAGGCACCAGAATGCTGAAGAGATGGGGATCGTCGACGTCGAAGTTCGCGCTGCATGGCGGCGCGGCCGCGCTCGCGGCGGCGCTGGCCGGCTGCGCCGTCGGCCCCGATTACGTGCGCCCCGAATTCAAGACGCCCGAGAACTACAAGGAAGCCGAAGGCTGGGTCGCGGCCCAGCCCAACGATGCGATCGATCGCGACGGCTGGTGGAAGCTGTTCAACGATCCGGTACTCGACGATCTCGCCGCGCAGCTCAAGGTGTCGAACCAGAACATCGCGGCCGCGCAGGCGGCCTACGAGCAGGCGCGCGCGGTCGTGCGCGAGCAGCGCGCCGGCCTGTTCCCGACACTGTCGCTGACCGGCAACGCCACGCGCGCGGACAGCGGCGGCTCGGGCAGCAGCCGCATCGTCACCGACCAGAACGGCGGAACCTCGGTGATCGCGGGCGGCGACACCATTCGCAACAGCTTTCGCGCGAGCATCGGTGCAAGCTGGGAACCCGATGTCTGGGGGCGGCTGCGCCGCACGCTCAACAACGCGAACGCTTCGGCCCAGGCCAGCGCGGCCGATCTCGCGAGCGCGACGCTGTCGGCGCAGGGCGAACTCGTCACCAACTACCTGTCGCTGCGCGAGACCGACGCCGAGATCGAGCTGCTGAAAGCCACGCTCGAAGGCTATGAGCGCTCGCTGCAGATCGCAAAGAATCGCCATTCGGTCGGCGTCGCCGCGCTGTCCGACGTGCTGTCGGCGCAGACGCAGCTCTACGGCACGCAAGCCGACCTGGCCGGCATGGCCTTGCAGCGCGATCAGCTCGAGCACGCCATCGCGGTGCTGCTCGGCAAGACGCCGGCGAGCTTCAGGTTGCAGCCGGCCGAGTGGAACGGCGTGGTGCCGCAGGTTCCGCTAAGCCTGCCGTCGACGCTCATGCAACGCCGCCCGGACATCGCCGCGGCCGAGCGCCAGGTGGCGATGGCCAACGAGCAGATCGGCATCCAGCGCTCGGCCTACTTCCCGAGCCTGTCGCTGTCGGCCTCGTACGGCAGCTCCTCGCAGAAGGTCAGCGATCTGTTCGACGCGTCAACGCTGCTGTGGTCGATCGGCGCCTCGATATCGCAGACGCTGTTCGATTTCGGCGCTCGCGGCGCGCGCATGGACCAGGTGCGGGCGGCCTACGACCAGTCGGTCGCCACCTATCGCCAGACCGTGCTGACCGCGTTCCAGAACGTCGAGGACCAGCTCAGCGGAACCCGCGTGCTCGAGCGCCAGTACGGCCTGCGCCAGCAGGCCTCCGAAGTCGCCGACCGCAACGAGCAGCTCATGGTCAACCAGTACCGCGCGGGCCAGGTCGCCTACAGCGAAGTCGTCACCGCCCAGGCCTCGGCGCTGTCCTCGCGCCGCTCGCTCGTGCAGTCGGCGTTGCAGCGCCAGACCACGGCCGTGGCGCTGATCCAGGCGCTCGGCGGCGGCTGGTCGGCGGAGCCGGAACGGCGCTGAGTCAGGCCGGAGCCTCGCCCGAGGCTCCGTGGAGCAGACCGATACTTTTCTGCTTTTCGAGACCCTCGCGGGCTTGCTCTGCCCACATTTACGATATATCGTAAGACTACATCTTGTGATCGCTACGAACGATCATCCCGCTGGAGCTTCACATGCAAAACCCTTTTGAGTCCTTCTTTCGCCGCGGCCACCAACCGCATTCTCATCATCACCACCCACATCCCCATCACGACTTCATCGGCCGCCATCGTGGCGGCGGTTTCTTCGGCGGCGACGATGATTTCGCCGGCGCTTTGGGCCGCGAAGGCCGCGGCCGCTTCGGCGGCGGCGGGCGTCCGGGCCGCATGTTCGGCCAGGGCGATCTCAAGCTGCTGCTGCTGGCGCTGATCGAACAGCAGCCGCGCCACGGCTACGAGCTGATCCGCGCCATCGAGGAGCTCTGCGGCGGCCTCTACACGCCGAGCCCGGGAGCGATTTACCCGACGCTGAACTTCCTCGAAGAATCCGGCCAGGCCGCGATCGAGCCGCAGGACGACAGCGGCAAGAAGAAGTACGGCATCACCGCCGAAGGCTGTGCGCATCTCGATCAGCATCGCGTCGAAGTGGCGGCGGTGATGCAGCGTCTCAAGCTGTCGTCGCGCATGATGGCCAAGCTCGCGGTGCCCGAAGCCGTGCGCGAATCCGTGCATCGGCTCAAGCACGTGCTGCTCGGCCATGACCGCCACTGGAGCGACGAGGAGATCCAGCGCGTGATCGCGCTGATCGATCAGGCGGCTGCGTCGATTTCCGACGGAGAACGCCAATGAACGCGCCCGTCGAGCGCCACGTCTTCCGCCGCGTGCGCCACGAACTTAAGCGCCGGCAGTTGCAGGTGCGCCGCATCGTCGACATCACGCCGAAGATGCGCCGCATCACGCTGGTCGGCGAAGACCTCGTCGGCTTCATCAGCGCCGCGCCGGACGATCACGTGAAGCTGTTCTTCCCGCAGCCGGACGGCGCCGAACCGGTGCCGATGCGCGACTACACGCCGCGCCGCTTCGATGCGGGAACCGGCGAACTCGACATCGATTTCGTGCTGCACGGCGATGGCCCGGCCGCGCGCTGGGCGACGCAGGTCGAAATCGGCCAGGCGATCGACGTCGGCGGCCCGCGCGGCTCGATGATTCCGCCCGACGATTTCGCCGGCTATCTGCTCGCGGGCGACGAAACCGCCCTGCCCTCGATCGCGCGCCGGCTCGAGGAATTGCCAGGTGATCTGCCGGTGACGGTGGTCGTCGAGATCGCCGACGCCGCCGAGCAGCAGACGCTGCCCGAACGCTCGCGCCCTGCCGACGTGCACTGGGTGCAGCGCGGCGCGGCCGAACCCGGCGAACGCCTGCAGGCCGCACTGAGCAACACACCGCTGCCGGCCGACGACTGCTACGTCTGGGTCGCCACCGAAAGCCAGCGTGCGCAGGCGATACGCGCACTGTTCGTCGAACGGCGCGGCCACGCCGAAGATTCGATCAAGGCCGTCGGCTACTGGCAGCGCTGAGCACGCCGCGACCTCAGGCGCGCCTGCGGCGCGCGAGCATCAAAAATGCTCCGGCCGAACCGAGCAACAGCAGCCAGGCCGGCGACAGCGCGCCACCGCCCGACGAGGAATCATCGGGCTGTTCCGGCTCTGGGCCGCTGTCGACGCGCTCGACGCCACGGCTGGCGGTCGGGCGCCAGACATCGCCGGGTCCGTCCTTCGAAGTCACGCGACCCGCGATGCCGGCGCAGCCAGCCGCGAATTCCGCCGGGTTGCCGCGCTCGGCCGCCGTGGTGCCGCTGCCACGCGCTTCAATCGCGCTGCGCAGCAGATCGGGGTTGTTGGTGAAGATGCCGTCGACACTCCGAGCGAGCAGCGTCTCCATCTGCCGGGCGTCGTTGACGGTCCAGGCGTGCACGTCGTGGCCGGCGTTGTGGAAGCGCTGGATCGCGAGCGGATCGAGCAGCAGCAGGGCCGAGTTCGGAGCGAACGCATCGATGTAATCGGGGCCATCGCCGCTCAAAAACCAGGGCAGCGTGGTCGCGTTCGGAGCGGCGAACAGGAACGCCGTCGGCAAGCCCGGCGCGAGCGATTTGATGCGCTCCAGGCTCGCTGCATCGAAGCTCTGCATGAGGATCGTCGAACTGCGCACGTTGCCGTTGGCGACGTCGCCCGTCGCGATCAGTCCCTTGCGCCGGAGCAGCTCGACGAGCACCTGCTCGGCGCGGCCTTCGGCCGAATCCTTGGTCTCGACGTGGAAGCGCATGCGGCCGTTATGGCGCAGATAGCAATCGAGCTGCTCTTCGAACGGCACGATGCGCGCGCCCACGTATTCCGCTTTCGCCTGCGCTGGATTGGCGGCGTTGAACCAGCTGCCGAAATCCATCGCGCGCAGTTCGGCGAGCGTGAAACCCGACACCGCGCCGCTGGCACTGCCGCCGGTGGTGCGGTCGACGGTTTCGTCGTGAATGCAGACCGGCACTTCGTCGCGCGTCAGGAAGACATCGCATTCGAGCATGTCGGCGTCCATCTTGAGCGCCAGGTCGTAGGCGTGAAACGTGTGTTCCGGCGCATACGCCGAGGCGCCGCGATGGGCGATGGCGATCTGCTGCGCCTGCACGGGCAGCGAACACAGACACAGCAACATCGGCAGCAGCTGGCGCACGCGAGTTTTGGCGGTCGGGAAAGCCGCCACGCTAGCGGCCGCCCATGAAAACCGCGTGACGCTACCGCCAGGTTTTACGGCGCATGCGCCGAACCGATGTGCCGCTCGATCAGCGCGAGCATCGCCGCCCCGTCGCGCAACTGCAGCAGGCGCAACCGGTCCTCGGCCGGCAGCGGCAACAGCTCCGCGAGTCTCCAGGCCACCCAGGCCGCGTCGTCGAGTTGCATCGGCGTCGGCAGCAGGCGCGGATCGATCTGGCCCGATACGTCTTCGATCAGTTGCGCGAGCGGCTGGTAACGCGCCGGAACCGGCTGCGGATCCGGGTGCGCGGCGTACTGCACGAGCGCACGCGTCATGCCGCTCGGCGTGGTGTAGCGCTCGCGGATGCAAAAGATGCGTTCACCCTGCGTCAGCAGCGAGAACAGGCCCGGCGTCGGCACCTCCCAATGCCGAATGCGCGCCGTGCAACCCCAGGCCTCGGGCGTCGCTGGAGCGCCGACTTCGCGGCCTTCGTGAATCAGGCACACGCCGAACACCTCGTCGTCCCCGATGCAGGCCTTGGTCATGTCCACGTAGCGCGCTTCGAAGATGCGCAGCGGCAGCATGCCCTGTGGATAGAGCACCGTGCCGAGCGGAAAGATCGGGATTTCGGCGGTGTCTTTCACGGCGCACTCCTGCGATTTTTCTAGTGCCGCCCGACCAGACTTCGGCCATAGTGAACCGCAAATCAGGTCGCGCGGGCGGGTCTCGAAGCTTATGCCACAGTGCGTCCACAGGATTCACCTGCCGCAGGGCAGATCGTGTCGAGGCTCATTTGGGGGGCCATCAGTGCAAAGACGAACTTTTCTCGCCGCCGGCGGGCAGGCGGTTTTGTGGGCCGGGCTGATCGGCGATCTCGCCAAGAGCGCCAGGGCGCTCAGCACCGCCGAAATCGCCGGCTCCGACCCGGATCTGCACCTGCTTCGACGCCTCAGCTTCGGTCCGACGAGCGCCGAGCTCACGCGCGTCCGCAGCATCGGGCGCGCGGCCTATGTCGAGGAGCAGCTCAAGGCCAGCGACCTCAGCGCCGAGCTCGGTGCCACCGCGCTCTATCCGCTGATCGCCACGACCGGGCCGGCGATCTTCGCGAGCACCGCGGCGGGCTTCACGATCGATCTGCACGTTCTGAATCTGCAGAGCGCGATGCTGTATCGCGCGCTGTTCTCGAAAGCGCAGCTGCATGAAGTGATGGTCGATTTCTGGAACGACCACTTCAACACCTACATCCGCAAGAACCCGATCCCGCTCAAGATCGATTTCGATCGCAATGTGATCCGCGCCAACGCGCTCGGCAACTTCAAGACGCTGCTACGCGCGAGCGTGCGTTCGGCCGAGATGCTGTTCTTCCTCGACAACTGGATGAACCGCAAGGGCGCGATCAACGAGAACTACGCGCGAGAGCTGCTGGAACTCCACACGCTCGGCAAGAACGGCGGCTATACGGAAGCCGACATGAAGGCGCTCGCGCTGATCCTCTCGGGACTCGGCTTCATTCGCGATCTGCCGCTCGCGGCGGTTGCCTACGGCAGCGTGCAGTTCGACGCCACGCAGCACGATGCGAGCGAAAAGACCTTCCTCGGCCAGCGCTTCGCGGCCGGCGGCGGCGAAGAAGAAATCGACCGCGCGCTCGACCTGATCCTCGATCATCCGGGCACTGCGCAGCACATCGCGCACAAGCTCTGCGTGCGCTTCGTCGCCGACGAGCCGCCGGTCGCGCTCGTCGATCGCGTCGCCGCGGCGTTCACGAGCAGCGGCGGCGACATCAAGACGATGCTGCGGCTGATCTTCAATTCGAGTGAATTCGCCGCGAGCAACGGCGCCAAGTTCAAGCGCCCGCTCGAGGCGATGATCGGGGCGATGCGCGCCTGCGGCGCGAACCCTTTCGACGTGCTCAACACCACGCTGTTCGGCCTGCCGGTGGCGGCGCCGAACGGCAGCCTGTTCACCGGACTCAAGCAGGCCGGTCACGAGCCCTTCGCCTGGGTGCCGCCCGACGGCTATCCGGATCGCGCGAGTTTCTGGGCCAACACCAATTCGATGCTGTACCTGCAGAAATTCCTGGTCGGGCTCGTCGAAGGCCTGGCCTTCGGCCGCATCCTCGCCAATCCGCTGCAGGTGCTGTCGGGCACTTCGGTCGCGGTCGGCGTGGTCGATGCGCAGACGCCGCGCAAGGCCGTCGACAACGCGATCGCCAACCTTCTGTTCACACCGTTGCCGGCCACAGCGACCGAGGCCTTGCTGAACTTCGTCGCGCAAGGCGCCGATCCGGATGCCGTCATGCCGGCCGAAACACTCGAGCCTCGCATCAAGGGCCTGGTGTTCGTGCTGCTGTCTTCCCCGTGGTTCCTGACCCGCTGAGCGAGCGCACCATGCCGATCTCACGCCGACTGCTGCTTCCGCTCATCGCCGCCGCCACCAGCGCCGCTTGCGGCGGTTCTTCGTCCGACAGCGCATCGAATCCCGACGGCGGCAGCGGCGGCGTCACGCCGCCGCCCGGCAAAGGCACCGGCGAGCCCGGCACGCTCGTCGTGGTGTTCCAGCGTTTCGCGGCCGACTGGATCAACATGCTGGTTCCGGCTGGCGATTCCGCCTACGCCGATTTGCGCCCGAATCTGGCGGTCTCCAATCCGCTCGCGCTCGACGGCTACTTCGGCCTGAATCCGGCGCTGGCCGATCTGCAGCATCTCTATCAGACCGGCGATCTCGGCTTCGTCACCGCGACGGGCTGGATTCCGACCGACAGCCGCGACCGCTCGCACTTCTATGCGCAATCGCTCGCCGAATCCGGCGCGCGCAGCGGCGTGACGGGCGGCTGGCTCGGCCGCGTGATGGCGCGCGACACCGGCCACAACGAAGCGCTGTGGTCCGCGATCGCGGCCGAGACCTCGGTGCCCGCGAGCCTGCAGGGTTTCGCCAATGCGGTCGCGGTGCGCGACTTCGCCGATTTCAATCACGGCTCGATCGCCGGCGCGAGCGCCACCGCGCTGCTCGAAACGCTGTCGACGATCGCGGGCGATCCGGGCTTCACCACGCTGCGCCTCGCGCAGGCGATGAGCACGCTCGCCGACGAACCGCCGACGGTCAGCGAAGTCGTCTACCCGACGACAACGCTGGGCCAGGGACTCAAGGTCGCCGCGCAGGCGATCCGCGCCGGCTACGCGCCACGCGTGGTCACCGTGAGCTCGGACGACGACTGGGACACGCACGTCAACCAGGCGAGCCGCCACGCGACCTCGCTGCCGCGTTTCGCCGGCGCACTGCGCGCCTTCCACGACGACCTCGGCGAGCTCATGCAGAACGTCACGCTCGTGACGATGACCGAGTTCGGCCGCAAGGCGCGCGAGAACTTCGGCGGCACCGACCACGGCACCGCCTCGTCGATGATCGTGATGGGCAAGCGCGTCGCTGGTGCGCAGGTCTACGGCCAGTGGCCAGGCCTGCACGCGAGCGCGCTATACCAGGGCGAAGACCTCGAACCGACCACCGACTTCCGCGCGGTGCTCGGCGAGCTGCTCGTGCAGCATTCGGGCATTTCCGAATCGCTGCTCGACGAGATCTTTCCGGGCGGCTACGCGCAGCGTTCGAACTGGCGCAACTTCACGCTCGCATCCTGAGCGTCTTCGCGCCGACCTGGAGTTGCTCGAGCCGCGCGTCGAGCAGCCCCGGGAAGCGCCCGTACCAAGTCGCGTTGAGCGGCGACGGATGCGGCAGCGGATACAGCTGCAGCTCGCGCGACTTGCCCGACGGCGCGGCGAGCGTGATCGCGATCGAACTCGTGAAGCGGTCCTCGCGCAGCCAGAACGCATCGAGCCGATCCCGCGTCTCGCGCGGTTGCAGCAGGCCGAACCACAGGAAAGCCTCGCGGCCGAGCGTGATGAGCGCCTCGCCGCGCCATTGCTCGACCAGCAACTGCGCCATCGGCGGCTGGAAGCGCTGCTTGACCCTGGTCGACCAGGCCTTGTTGCCGACCGGCTTGTACGGAACCGTGTTGGCCCAGAAGAAGTCGCGCCCGATCTCGCGCGACGCCTCGAAGTTCGGCAGCGCCGCGCCGCCGTGCAGACGCCGGTACAGGGCCTTGCGCACGAGCTGCCCGCCGGCGCCGATGAAGGGCTCGCCGTGCTGCACCTCGTCGCGGCCCGGATCGCGGCCGAAAAAGCCCACGCGCGCATCGTCGGGCCCGAGGCCGACGATGGGCTCCAGCGGGTCCTTGCCGAAGCGCTCGTAGACCTCGACGTCGATGCCGGCCGTGTCGGCCGCCAGATCGCGGAAAACCTGGTTCTGCCGCGGGCTCGGGCCCATGCGCGCTCCTGACTGTTTGGATGGTAAAAATTCGAGCCGAATCATAGGGCAAGACACGCAAACCTGAACAAGGCTCGAGAAAGTTCGACATCGGCTTCCGCTCGTCCCGTGAAGCTGGCATTCAGCATTCAACACGGGTTAAGGTGCCAGCCAATGGCGCGTGCCCCGGGCGCTACAGAACCCGGAAGCGCGGTTTTCGTTATCGCTCGTTTAGGAACCCATCGCTCCGTGATCGCCACTCACTCCTGGAGCCGGACGACCTTTTGGGGTCGCCGCGCCGCACTTCCGTTTTCGATCGCCGCGGTCCTGTTCGCGGCCCCGCTGCCCGCCGCGAGCCCCGAAGCCACCGGCTTCGCCGCGAGCGCCAGCGCCAGCGCCAGCGCCAGCGCCAGCGCCAGCGCGACCATCGTCCCCGCGATGATCAAACCGCCGTCGGCCGAGCTCGATTCGATGCTCATGGAGCTGTCGCCGAAGGTCGACCAGTCGCTGCAGGCTTCGCTCGAGAACTGCCTGGCCCAGCTCAAGCTCAAGGACGCGGTGCGCAGCGGCCACCTGGCCGTGTCGCTCGTCGACATCACCAACACCGCCGCGCCGATGATGGCGCAGGTCAACGGCAACCAGATGTTCTACGCCGCCAGCCTGCCGAAGATCGCGATCCTGCTCGGCGCTTTCGAAAAAGCCGCCGCCGGCAAGCTCAAGATGGACGCGGAAACCATCGCCGAGCTGCAGCAGATGATTCGCCATTCGTCGAACATCGCCGCCTCCGACATGCTGCAGAAGGTCGGCACCGACTACCTGGCCACGGTGCTGCAGTCGAGCCGCTACCGGCTCTACGACTCCAAGCTCAACGGCGGCCTGTGGGTCGGCAAGCCCTACGCGACCGGCAACGCCACCAGGCGCGACCCGCTGCACAACCTCTCGCACGGCGCGACGACGTTCCAGGTCGCGCGCTTCTACTACATGCTCGAAACCGGCCAGCTCGTCTCGCCCGAGGCGAGCAAGCAGATGAAGGCGATCATGGGCGAGCCGGCCATCCACCATAAGTTCGTCGCCGGGCTGCAGGACCTGTACCCGGGCGCCAAGCTGTTCCGCAAGTCCGGCACCTGGCGCAACTTCCACGCCGACAGCGCGATCGTCGAGCACGATGGCCGCCGCTACATCGCGGTGGGCCTGTCGGACGACGCGCGCGGCGGCGACTGGCTCAAGTCGCTGATCGTGGGCCTCGACAGCGCCGTGTTCGACACCGCCAAGAAGCGCAACGTCGCGATCGCCAGCCCGGCGCTCTAGCCCCCCGCCCCAAGCTCGTTCACGCGAGCACACCGGCCACGGAAGCCCACAGCCGGCTTCCGTTGGCCGGTGCCGTACGTACGAGCCCCGGCGCCCGCCGGCGCGACTACGCCGCCTCGACTTCCAGGCCGTTGTGCCGCAGCAGCGCGGCGATCTCCGGATCGCGTCCGCGGAATTCGCGGAACAGTTCGCGCGCCTCGCGCGAGCCGCCGTTGGCGAGGATCGTGGCGCGGAAGCGTTGGCCGGTTTCAGCCGCGAAATCGCTCTCTTCGAACGCCGCGAACGCATCGGCCGACAGCACCTCGGCCCACTTGTAGCTGTAGTAACCCGCCGCGTAACCGCCCGCGAAGATGTGCGAGAAGCTCATCGGCATGCGGTTGAAGGCCGGCGGCTGCATCACCGCCACCTCGTCGCGCGTGCGCTTGAGGGTTTCGAGCACACGGCCACCGGCGGCCGGCTCGTAGTCACGGTGCAGCCGCAGATCGAACAGCGCGAACTCGATCTGCCGCACGGTGGCCAGCCCACTCTGGAACACGCGGCTGCCCTTGAGCTTGTCGAGCAGCGCGGCCGGAATGGCCTCGCCGGTCTGGTAATGGCGCGCGAAGCCGTTGAGCGTGGTCTCGTCGTAGCACCAGTTCTCCATGAACTGGCTCGGCAGCTCGACCGCGTCCCACTCGACACCGTGGATGCCGGCCACCGCAGCCTCGTCGACCTGCGTGAGCAGCAGGTGCAGGCCGTGGCCGAACTCGTGGAACAGGGTCACGACCTCGTCGTGAGTGAGCAGGGCCGGCTGATCGCCGACCGCGGGCCGGAAGTTGCAGACCAGGTAGGCGACCGGCGTCTGCACGCCCGCGCTCGTGCGGTGGCGGTTGTGGCATTCGTCCATCCAGGCGCCGCCGCGCTTCTCGTCGCGCGCGAACGGGTCCAGATAGAAGCGGCCGACCAGGCCATTGGCATCGAGCAGCTGATACGCCTGCACGTCCTGGTGCCAGACCGGCGCATCGGGCAGCCGCTCGCAGCGCAGGCCGTAGAGCCGGCCGAGCAGCTTGAACAGGCCGTCGAGCACGGCCGGCAGCGCGAAATACGGACGCAGCTCCTCGTCGGACAGGCCCAGGCTGCTTTCCTTGAACTTCTCGGCGTAGAAGGCCATGTCCCAGGGCTGCAGGTCGTCGAGGCCGTCGAGCTGCCTGGCGTAGGCGCGCAGTTCGTCGAGCTCGGCAGCGGCGCGTGGCTTGGCGCGGCGCGCGAGATCGCGCAAGAAGCTTTCGACCTCGTCGGGCGAGTCGGCCATCTTGGTCGCCAGCGAAAGCTCGGCGTAGTTGTTGAAGCCCAGCAGCAGCGCCTCCTCGTGGCGCAGCTTGAGAATTTCTTCGGCGATCGGCCCGTTGTCGAACTGACCGGCCTGCGGCCCCTGGTCGGAGGCGCGCGTGCTGTAGGCGGTGTAGATCTCGCGGCGCAGCTCGCGATTCGTGGTGTAGGTGATCACCGCGTCGTAGCTCGGGAAATCGAGCGTCAGCAGCCAGCCGTCCTGGCCCTTGGCCTTGGCCTTCTCGCGCGCCTGCTGCCTGGCGGCGTCGGTCATGCCGGCGAGTTCGGACTCGTCGGTGACGAGCTTGCTCCAGGCCTTGATCGCATCCATCAGGTTCTCTTCGAACTTGGTCTGGATCTCGGACAAGCGCAGGGCGATTTCCTTGTAGCGCTGCTTCTTGTCGGCCGGCAGGTCGATACCCGACAGGCGGAAGTCGCGCAGCGCGTCATTGATGACCTTCTGCCGCACGGGCGAGAGCTGCGCGAAATTCGGGCTCTCCTTGATGCGCCGATAGGCCGCGCACAGCGGCTCGGACTGCGAAAGCTCGAGGCTGTATTCGGTCACTTTCGGCAGGCAGGCGTTGTAGGCGGCGCGCCACTCGGCCGTCGAGCGGACCATGAACAGATGCGAGACCGGGCCCCAGACCTGGCCGAGGTGCTCGCCGAGCGCTTCGAGTGGCTCGATGAAGCTTTCCCAGGTCGGTTCGCGATCCGAAGTCAGCAGCTCGTCGAGCTTGCGCTTGCTCTCGGCGAGCACCGCGTCGATCGCGGGCTCGGCCTGTTCGGGAGCAAAGCGGGCGAAATCCGGCAGCTCGTTGAGCGGACGGGCGGCGAGCAGGGCGTTGTCGGTGGCGATCATCGAATTCCTGGCGGTGAGCGATAAGGGTCTGAGCCTAGCAAGGCTCGAAAGGTTTCCGAGGACATAGGGGCCGTTTGTCCGGGTGCAAGGAGCGGCAGGCCGGGATTCGGAAGACACCGGAAATCAGGAATAGTGAATCGGGAATCGGGAAAGCGAGACGCCAGGCGCCAGCCTTTCGGCGATTCCCGATTCCCGGCCTCACCCCTGTACCATGTCGGCTCTGCCAGTCCCGTTTGGACCGTTCCGCCATCGCCATGACCCTTTCGCTTCGAAAACTGCTTGCCGTGCTGCTGGTTCCCGTCGCCGTCGCCGGCTGCTCGGGCCAGCAGGTGCTCAACAGCCTGACCTCGACCTCGGGCTTCAACCGCAGCACCAACCTGCCCTACGAGAAGACCAACGGGCTCACGCTCGACGTCTACAAGCCCAACGGCCAGGAAGATCGGCCGACCGTGGTGTTCTTCTACGGCGGCCGCTGGAGCAGCGGCAACAAGAAGGATTTCGAGTTCGTCGGCGGCGCGCTCGCGAGCATCGGCTACTGCACGGTGATTCCGGACGTGCGCCAGTACCCGATGGTGCGCTTCCCGGCCTTCGTCGAAGACGGCGCCAAGGCGGTCAAGTGGGTGCACGACAAGATCGACGACTACGGCTGCGATTCGAAGAAGGTCTTCGTCATGGGCCACTCGTCGGGCGCCCACGTGGCCGCGATGCTCGCGCTCAACGAAGCCTTCCTCAAGGGCGTCGGCGGCTCGCGCACCTGGCTGCGCGGCATGGTCGGCCTGGCTGGTCCGTACGACTTCCTGCCGCTGACCGACCCGATGATGCGCGACCTGTTCGGGCCGGTCGACAAGTTCGAGCAGTCGCAGCCGATCCTCTACGTCGACGGCCAGAACCCGCCGCTGCTGCTGATGGCCGGTGAAGACGACGAGATCGTCCCGGTGAAGAACACGCGCAATCTCGCGGCCAGCGTCGCCCGCGCGGGCGGCCCGGTCGAAACGGTGATCTACCCGAAGATGCCGCACGCCCGCATCCTGAGCTCGATCGGACCGTACATGCGCAACCAGAGCGACGTGCTCGCACAGATCAAGAGCTTCCTCGACAAATGGACGACGAGCCCGTATCAGCGCAACACCGGCCCGAGCTTCGAAACCACGCCGTTCACGCCGTAGGGATCGATGGCGATCCGCACCTACCAGGGCATAGCGCCCACGCTCGCGCGCGCGGTCTACGTCGACGAACTCGCGCTCGTGCTCGGCGACGTCACGCTTGGTGACGATTCCTCGATCTGGCCGTTCGCGGTGTTGCGCGGCGACGTCAACCGCATCGTCGTCGGCGCGCGCACGAGCATCCAGGACAACACGGTCGTGCACGTCACGCACGATGGGCCGTATACGCCCGGCGGCGTGCCGACGATCATCGGCGACGACGTCACCGTCGGGCATTCGGTAACGCTGCATGCCTGCACGATCGGCAACCGCGTGCTGATCGGCATGGGCGCGATCGTGCTCGATCGCGTGGTCATCGAGGACGACGTGATGGTCGCGGCCGGCAGCCTGGTTTCGCCCGGCAAGCGACTCAAGTCGGGCTGGCTCTACAAGGGCTCGCCGGCCGCGCCCGCGCGCGAACTGAGCGCCAGCGAACTCGAGAACCTGCGCTACTCCGCGCAGAACTACGTGCGCGTCAAGAACCAGCATCTGCAGGACAGCCTGCAGGCCAAGACCTAACCAAGCGACCAACAAGAGGACCGATGTCGATGAGCACCCGCAAACTCGTTCTGCTGCGTCATGGCCAGAGCCAGTGGAATCTCGAAAACCGCTTCACCGGCTGGGTCGACGTCGACATCACCGAAGCGGGCCGCAACGAGGCCGTCGCCGCCGGCAAGCTGCTGCGCGACGAGGGCTACCAGTTCGACGTCGCCTACACCTCGGTGCTCAAGCGCGCGATCCACACCCAGCAGGTGGTGCTCTCCGAGCTCGATCAGTCCTGGGTTCCGGTGTACAAGAGCTGGCGCCTCAACGAGCGCCACTACGGCGCCCTGCAAGGCCTCGACAAGGCCGAGACCACGGCCAAGCACGGCGAGGAGCAAGTGAAGATCTGGCGCCGCAGCTACGACGTTCCGCCGCCCGAAATGCCGGCCTCCGATCCGGGCCATCCGGTCAACGACCGCCGCTATTCGACGCTAGACGCCGCCGCGCTGCCGGGCACCGAATCGCTCGCCACCACGCTCGTGCGCGTGCTGCCGTACTGGCACGACGCCATCGCCCCGGACATCAAGGCGGGCAAGACCGTGCTCGTGACCGCGCACGGCAATTCGCTGCGCGCGCTCTACAAGTACCTCACGGGCGTGTCGGAGAAGGAGATCCTCGAGATCAACATCCCGACCTCGATCCCGCTGCTGTTCGAGCTCGACCACAATCTCAAGACCGTGAGCCACCGCTATCTCGGCGACCCCGAAGCGGCCAAGCGCGCAGCCGAGGCGGTCGCCAATCAGGCAAAGAAGAAGTAAGCCTCGGCGCGCTCATCGCGAGCGCTCATGAAAGCCCCGCTTTCGCATGCCGGAAGCGGGGCTTTTCATTTTCAGGCGAGCCCGTGCGCGACGAGCCAGGCGCGCGCGTCCTCGCTGTCCTGCTCGAACCAGGCGCGCGTGCTGCCGAGGCGGAAATGATAGCCCCAGGCATCCATGTCGGCGAACAGACGCTCGCGGCTGTAGCCCGCGAGCTGGTCGGCGAGCATGGCCTGCAGATAGCAGACCGCGGATTCCTCGACATCGTCTCCACCCGCGTCGGTGTGCAGCCGCGCCCGACGATGTTCGTCCATGCAGAGGAAGTGACAGGACTCGTGCAACGCCGAATGCACGGGTGTATCGGCGCGCACGTAGAGCGCATCGCCGATGAGCCCGGCTTCGCGCTCGCCCCAGTAGCTGCCCGGAATCGGCGCGTCCGGCGCGACCACCAGCACGCGCATGCCGCGCGGCTCCAGCAAGGCGCGCAGCGCGCCTGCGGGCAGCTCGGACAGCATCAGCACCTCGTCTTCGCTCACGGTGCCTCGCTACCGTGGTGATGATGCTGCGCATGATCGTCGGATTCGCCCGTCGGCGCATTCGGCGTCGTGCCCGCATACGGCGAACGCCGGTGCGGGTTGCCGAAATCCGGATCGCTGCTCACGCGTCGGGCACGCTTGCTCTCGTCGACGACGTAAGCGCCCGGATCGCTGAAATCGCCGGCGGCCAAACCCTCGCGCACCTTGAGCACCGTGAACATGCCGCCCATTTCGATCGCGCCGTAAGGGCCCTGCCCCGTCATCATCGGCAAGGTGTTCTCCGGGCCCGTCATCATGCCGTGGCCGACGTGCATGGAATGCTCGGACATGCCGCTCTTGCCCATCGGCATGTAACCCGGCAGCAGCTGCTTGATCTCGCGCGCGACGCCGCGCTGGTCGACGCCGACGTTGTTCGGAATGCCGTGCCCCATCGCGTTCATCGTGTGATGGGCCATGTGGCAATGCAGCGCCCAGTCGCCCGGCTCGGTCGGCACGAATTCGAGATCACGCACCTGCCCGACGCCGACGATTTCGGTGGCTTCGCGCCGCCATAGCGCCTGCGGCCAGCGTCCGCCGTCGGAGCCGGTGACCCAGAACGGATTGCTGTGCAGGTGGATCGGGTGATTCCACATCGACAGGTTGCCGATGCGGATGCGGATGCGCTCGCCCATCGCCATGACGAGCGGATCGATCGCCGGAAATACCTTCGAGTTGAAGGTCCACAGATCGAAGTCTTGCAGGATCGAAGGATCGGGCCGGTAGGTGCCCGGATGCAGCGCCCAGTTGTGCAGCAGGAAGCAGTAATCGCGATCGATGCGAACCGCTTCGCCATCGCGCGGATGGATGATGAACATGCCCATCATGCCGAAGGCCATCTGCGTCATCTCATCGACGTGCGGGTGATACATGTGGGTGCCGTGCTGGCGCAGCGTGAATTCGTAGACATAGGTTTCGCCGGGCTTGATGTGCGCCTGCGTGAGCCCGCCGACACCGTCGTAGCCTTGCGGCAGGTCGATGCCATGCCAATGCACCGAGGTCGCTTCGGGCAGGCGATTGGTGACGAACAGGCGCACGCGATCGCCTTCGACCGCCTCGATCGTCGGCCCCGGCGTGGTGCCGTTGTAGCCCCAGCATTTCGCCCGTGAGCCTGGCGCGAATTCGTGCTCGATCTCTTCGGCGACGAGGTGGAATTCCTTGACGCCGCCCTTGAGCGCGTACGGCAAGGTCCACCCGTTGAGCGTGCGCACGGGCATGTAGCCTTGCGCGTGACGGCGCACGCGCGACTCGGTTTTCTCGACGGGCGCTGCATGATGCTCATGCTGCGCGTTCGCGCGTTTGGCGAGCAGGCCGGCGCCGCCCGCACCGATCAGTTGCAGCAGATTGCGACGGCGCATCATGGCGCGTCTCCGTTCGACGTCGTGTCGTGGTGGTCGTGGTGATGGTCCTGCGCCGCGGTTTCGATCGGCAGCGTGCGACCGACCGCCTGCGTGAGGTCGGCGCGTGCGATCCAGTAATCGCGCACCGCATCGATGTAGCCCGCATACGCGTCGTATTCCTGCCGCTTGGCGACGAGCAGTTCGAACACGCCCGCGAGCATGTAGTTGACCTCGCGCTGCAGGAATTCGACGACGGTTTCGCGCTGCGGAATCACGGTCTCTCGATAAGTGCGCGCGCGTTCGCTCGCAACCTGCATGCGTGCATACGCGGCGCGCACGTCGTTGCTCGCATCGAGCACGAGGCCGTCGAGCCGGGCTTCGGCGATGTCGAGCTCGGCCTGCGCACGCGCCTTGCGCCCGCTGCCCCAGTCGAACAAGGGCAGGCGCATCGAGACGCTCGGACCGGCGTTGATCGCGCCGTCGTATTCGCGCTCGCGTTCGGCGCCGAGTTCGATGTCGCCGATCAGGCGCGTGCGTCGCACAAGCTGGTAGCGCCCGGCGATGCCACGCGCCTGCTGCTGCGCGGCGGCGATGTCGAGTCGCGAATCGACCGCCTCCCGCAGCAGCGCATCGAGCGATGGCTCCTGCGCCGCCGGCTCGGGCAAGGGCGACACCAGCGTCCAGGCGCTGTCCTCGCGCTGTCCCATGATGCGATTGAGCGCTGCGCGCTCGGTCGCCGCCTGCGCCTGCGCGGCGAGCGATTCGAGCCGCAGGCTGCCGGCCTCGGCCTGCTCGAGCGCGAGCTGTCGCCGGTTGATGTTGCCGGCGTCGAAATAGCGCTGCGCGATCTCGCCCGAAGCGCTCGCCGCACGCGCCGCGAGTTCGCGCACCTGCGCGCGCTGCTGAGCGGCGGCGGCCTCGAACCAGGCGCGTTCGGCCTGCGTGGCGAGTTCGACGATCGCGCTGCCCGCTTCGAGCTTGGCGGCCTCGACGCCGGCCTGCGCATTGCGCCGGTTGGCCGGCAGCGTCAGCAGGCCCAGCACGTCGAAGCCGATGTAATGACCCACTAAAAACCTGCTCAGGCGATACTTTGAAAAGAGTGAGCCATGAGCGTTGTGATGGAAGACGAGATCAAGCGATGGACGGCCAAGCGCAAGAGTGCGCTGGTGCTGGAGATCATCCAGGGGAAGAAGACCGTGGCGGAGGCGTCTCGGCAGTTCGATCTGCCGCCATCGGAGCTGGAAGACTGGGTTGAC
>NZ_JBYSYG010000016.1:0-120243 GCF_058783045.1 Hydrocarboniphaga sp. FW305-C-57
GCCGAACTCATCAGGCGCTACAACCAAACAGCGATTGGCTGCATGACTGAGGCGACAACTATCTTGACGCGCGCCGGGGGTGTCCTACACGGGCAAGTATCCGTGGACCGCGGACAATCGACTCTGGGCCGAGGATGTGACTCTGGTGAATGCTTCGCTGAGCCTAGTGCCCTCTTCGATGGATCAGTGGCGGTTCATCCTTTGGGGAAAGAACCTGAGCAATGTCCAGTATTACCTGATTGGACAGGAGTCAGCGGGTCCGGCCGGCACAGGGGGGTATGTAGCGAGTCCTGCATCTCCCCGCACGGTCGGGGTCACGGTATCGGTAGCGTTTTGAGTCCCGATACGCGTGTGGAGAAAAAGGGCGCCGGGAAAATCTCGGCGCCCTTTTTCCATTGCCAACTCACGAATGGAATAGCGAAGCCGATCTGATCATTGGAGCGTACCAAGGCAGCGCCGTACGGCCCCGCCTCGTCAGTGCCACAGCTTAGCCTGAGCATTCACCAAAGCGAGCGCGTAGCAGCTTCTTGTCAATCTTGCCGACGCTGGTACGCGGAAGCTGATCAATGATTTCGAAGCGATCGAGCCTGGCGTAGCGTGTGATCGCGCCGCTGGCGATAGCGCGTTCAACAGGCGCGTTGATCGTATCCAGCGTCGGCCGAGCGGAAGCTTCGATCACCACTACAGCCAGCGGACGTTCGCCCCACTTCGCGTCGGGTACCGCGACCACGCAGGCTTCGGCGACTCCGTCAGCGGTTGCGACCAGCTCTTCCAGTTGAATCGAATCAATCCATTCTCCACCGGTTTTGACCACATCCTTTAGTCGGTCACGAATCTGGACGAGGCCATTGGAATCAATCGTTGCGATATCCTGGGTGTGCATCCAGCCTCCACGCCACAGGGCATCGGATGCTTTGGGGTCGCCGACGTAGCAGGAAGAAAGCCAGGGCGCCCGCAGTACCAGCTCACCGCGCGATTTTCCATCGTGAGGCAGTGGGTTCATCGCCTCATCGACGATCTGTACATCGACCAAGGGCACGGGAATTCCCGATGTTGTGAAGATGGAGAGCATCGCATCCTCTCCTTCATCTCGATCGGGGAACCGCAGCGCGGCTTTCAATACCGTGGGACAGGTTTCCGACATGCCATAGCCGGCCCCAATCAACATGCCACGCCGGCGCCCTTCGCTGCATAACGCCCTGGTTAGCGCGGAGCCGCCGATCGTCATCTTCCAATTGGTCAGATCCACGCCGGTCTGTTGGGCAGATCTGAGTACCATTTCGAGCACCGTCGGTACGCAGTGGGAGTAGGAAACACGGTGTTTGCTGCGCAAGTGGCAGATCGTCGCGGGATCATAGCGTCCTGGATAGACCTGCTTTACTCCCAGCATTGTCGCGATATAAGGCATTCCCCAGGCATGAACATGGAACATGGGCGTAAGGGGCATGTAGACGTCATCCACAGCCAGGCTCGGCGATGCGGTAGAAGCACCGAATGGGCCGGTGGCCGCCAGGGTATGAAGAACGAGCTGACGATGTGTGAAGCAAACGCCTTTGGGATTGCCAGTCGTGCCAGTGGTGTAGAAGGTTGTGGCGACCGCGTTTTCGTCAAAATCAACAAAGCGATAGTCGGATGAAGCCGTTGACGAGAGCGCTTCATATTCGCCATCGGCCCATGCGGGTAGCGCCTCATCAGTGCTGTCCATGATCGCGACCACTGCCTTGGCCATTGGCAGTGTGGGCAGGATTGCCTCAATGATCGGAAAAAAATCCCGATGAACGATGAGGATTTCGGCTTTTGCGTGCTGCAGCGTATAGGTGATTTGCGGCGCAGGCAGACGTACGTTCACGGTCTGCAGTACCGCGCCCATCATCGGTATGGCGAAGTAGGCTTCTAGATAGCGGTGGCTATCCCAATCCATTATCGCCACCGTTGTGCCTTGCTCCGCTCCGATACTTGCAAGCAGTGAAGCAAGCCGGCTGATGCGTCCGTAAAACTCCCGGTAGGTGTAGGTGTGCTGGTCGCGATAGATGATTTGCTGATCGGCGGCCTTGGTTAGAACACCGTCCAGCAAACGTCGGATCGTCAACGGGAACTGATGGAACTCGGTCGAGCGCTCGGCGAAACGCAGCGGCATGATGCACTCCTGTGTCGAGGGACAGATATTGGCTTGCAATCGAGCAGAAGCCCTTGGACTGCGTGCCCGATGAGCAGAGAAGCTGGAGCATGTTGCCCAGCTTTGTGACGAAAACCTTGAGGCGATGATGGCATCCGGCTTCGCGCAGTCAGTAGCGGGATGCCCGATGTTTGATGAAGCTGCGAAATCGATGGGTCGAAGCGGACCCCATCTAAATCGTCAGAGTGTCCCCTTGATGGTTGAGCCACCATCAACCACGATTCCTTGGCCGGTGACGTAGGCGCCTGCCTTCGAGGCGAGAAATACGGCGGCGCCCGCGATCTCCTCTGGTTCGCCGATTCGGCCCAGCGGCGTCGCGCGTCGCAACGCGGTCTCGGCATGCGGGTCTTCCCATAGCGCGCGAGCAAAATCGGTCCGAATGACGCCGGGTGCGATCGCGTTGACCCTGACGTTATGCGGGCCGAGTTCCACGGCGAGATTGCGGACCAATTGGAAGTCAGCAGCTTTGGAGATGTTGTAGGCGCCGATGACTTCCGAGCCGATGAGCCCGCCGATCGACGAGACGATGATGATCGAGCCCGCGCGCCGAGCGACCATCTCCGGCACCACCTTCTTGATCAGCCAATGGTTGGCCAGCACGTTGTTGTCGAAGATCTTGCGGAACTGTTCATCCGTAATCCCTGACAGCGGCCCATAGTAGGGATTAGACGCGGCGTTGCAGACCAGTAGATCGATCTGGCCGAGTCGTTGCCGGGTTTGAGCAACCAGGGCTTCCAGCGCCAATTTGTCGGACAGACTGGCTGCTACGGCAATGGCGCGTTCTTCACCGTGTGTTGCATTAATCGTCGCCGCGACCTCCTCACAAGCCGACTGGGTGCGGCTCGAGATGACGACGCGCGCACCCGCTGCCGCATAGGCTTGTGCGATAGCTCGGCCGATGCCGCGTGACGAGCCGGTGACGATCGCCACCTTGCCGCTGAGATCAAACAGATTCATGCCCATCCTTTTTCACGTAAGGCCGGCCCAAGCAGTGGTGCGGCCACGGCTCAATCGGCGGTCATGCCGCCATCGATCGCGATCTCTGCGCCGGTGATGTGCCGAGCGGCATTCGAGGTCAGGAAGCAAACGGTCTCGCCGACTTCGGCGGGCGAGCAGGCAACGCCAATCGGCACTGCGGCTTTGGCGACCTCGTCGGGGTCGAGCGTCGTCGGGCCTGCCGCTGGGTTGGCCTGGGTGGCGTCGTCGATATGCTTGCGCAGGGCAGGCGTGTCGACCAGGCCGGGATGAACGGAGTTGACGCGAACCTGGTTGCGCGCCGCCGCGCATTCGAGTGCCACGGCTTTGGTCATCATCCGAATCGCGCCTTTCGACCCGCAGTAGGCGGTCATGCCGGCGATACCTTTCAGGCCAGCCAAAGACGAGATGTTGATGACGGCCCCGCCGCCGGATTTCGCAATTCGCGGAACGCCGTGCTTCATGCCCAGAAACGTTCCCTCGACGTTCACCGCCATGATCCGCCTGAAGTCTTCGAGAGGCATCGAGAAAGTGTCGGTGATGGCGGACGTCCCCGCGCAATTGACCAGTACGGTCAAAGCCGCACCGGGCGCATCGGTGCGAGCGAGCGACTGCTGCCACTCGGATTCGTGTCGAACATCCAGTCGCAGCGGCTCGGCCCGCCCGCCGGCCTGGGCGATCAAATCGGCCGTGCCGATTGCGCTTGCGATGTCGAAGTCTGTAGCCCAGACGAAAGCGCCGCGAGCGGCGAGTGCGAGGCTGATCGCCCTGCCGATGCCGCTGCCGGCGCCAGTGACGAACGCTGCAGTACCTGTGAGTTCCGACATGCGGATTCCTCTTCTTGCTTACGTGGAAATTGCGGTTCTGACCGGCTGAATCTCACCGTGTACGGCGAGCATGGCGGCATCAGCCCGCCGTCATGCCACCATCGATGGCAATTTCGGCCCCGGTGATGTGGCGTGCAGTGTCCGATGCGAGAAAGCAGACCGTGTCGGCAATTTCTGCGGCCGTACAAGCCACGCCGATCGGAACCAGTTCCTCGGCCACCTTGTGAGGGTCGAGCGTCTTCACTGCCGGCGAGCCATGGCCAGACTGGGCAACCTCATCTGCGCTGTGCTTCTGCCAGGCAGGCGTATCGACAACGCCTGGATGAACGGAGTTGACGCGTACCTTGTTGCGGAGTGCGGCGCATTCGAGCGCGACGGCCTTGGTCATCATCCGGATCGCGCCCTTGGAGCCGCAATAGGCCGCCATGCCGGCAATGCCCTTCAGGCCTGCGAGCGAGGAGATGTTGATGACAGCGCCGCCGCCTGATCGAGCGATCCTCGGAATCGCGAGCTTCATCCCGAGAAACGTTCCTTCGACATTGATCGCCATGATCGATCGAAGATCCTCGAGCGGCATCGAGAAAGTATCGGTGATCATCGATTTGCCTGCGCAATTGACCAGGATCGTCAAGGGCTCATCCCGACGATCAGTGAGAGACAGCGCCTGCTGCCACTCGGATTCGCTGCGGACATCCAAGCGAATCGCCTGCGCGTGGCCACCGGCTCGTTCGATCAAATCAACGGTAGCCTTGGCCCCTGATTCATCGAAATCGGTCACCCATACGTATGCCCCACATGCGGAGAGCGCGAGACTCGTCGCTCGGCCGATGCCGCTTCCGGCGCCGGTGACCAATGCCGATCTTCCGTTGAGTTCTGACATGTGGGGCTCCTCGTCCCTTTTGTATGTGAAATAGCCGCTGCGACCGCGAGCCCTTGTGCGTGTTGGGCGAGCGTTGACGCTCTATGAGCCGAACCGCCATGCGCTCCACCGTCTTGCACGGCAATGGCGGGAACGCCAGCTGGCGCAAACCCACGATACGGGTTCAGGCGCGGCTTAACTAGAATGGTCCGGTTATCGGAGGCATAACCGAACCACTATGGCTGGATCGGCTCGCGGCGCTATCGCACGAGCTGTTTGGAGATGCTGATGACCGAGGTCTGCGAGAACGCCAGCAAGCCATCGGTCGCGAGTTCGGAGCCGATGCCGGACTGCTTGGCGCCTCCGAATGGAACGTGCGGCCGCAGGTCGGCATGATGATTGATCCAAACGGTTCCGCTATCGATCTGGCGGGCAATGACATACGCCCGGTCATGGTCGCTACTCCAGACCGATCCGCCGAGGCCGTGAATCGAGCGATTGACCCGGCTTACCACCTCGTCCACGTCGTCGAACTTGACGATCGGCAAAATGGGGGCGAACTGTTCTTCGTCCACCAGCGTGGCGCCATCGTCAATGTCGCGAACGATGGTGGGGCGGATGAAGTAGCCCTTGCCATCGCCGACGCTGCCGCCCGCGATGATCCGGCCATCGCGGCGTGCGCTTTCGATCAGACTTTTGGTTTTCTCGAACTGTACTGCGTTCTGCACCGGCCCCATCTGCGTATCAGCTTGCAGCCCGTTCCCAACCACCATCGCGTCGGCCAATCTCGCCAGTTCGTTGCACAAGGCGTCGTAGATGTTGCGGTGGGCATAGACCCGCTTGGCCGCAATGCAGACTTGTCCGGCGTTGGCAAAGGCGGCGGCCAGGATCTTGGGTGCAACGACCGAGACATCGACATCATCCAGCACGATGCTGGCGTCGTTTCCGCCGAGCTCGAGCGTGATGCGCTTCAGGCCAGGGGCGGCCGCTTGCATGACCTTCTTCCCAGTTGCGGTCGAGCCCGTAAACGCGATCTTCGCCACATCGGGATGGGCAGTGAGCTCCGCGCCGAGGTCATTGAGATCCGTGATCACGCTGAAAACGCCGGCAGGGAGTAGCGGCTGTGCCAGCCGCGCGAGCATGAGCGAGCTCACCGGCGTCGTTGGCGCCGGTTTCAGGATGAAGCTGTTTCCCAGCAGCAATGCGGGCGCAAATTTGATCGCGGCGAGAAACAGGGGAAAGTTCCAGGGCGTGATGCCGCAGACCACGCCAAGCGCCTTGCGATGAACTTCGATGCGGAGTGATTCGTCGTCCTGAAGTACATCGACGGGTAGGTCGATAGCCGCAAAGTAGCGAACAAGCCCCTCGGTAAACGCCAGCTCGACAATCGCCTCTGCCAGCGGCTTGCCCTGCTCACGAACCAAAGTGCGTGCGAGTTCGGCCGAATTTTTCTGTATGGCATCAGCCAGCGCGATCAGCCGCTCACGCCTCGCACTAAGCGCAAGCGCCGCCCAGGCCGGTTGAGCCGCTTTTGCGGAAGCGACGGCGAGCCCGAGTTGGCGAGATGAGGCCCGCGGCGCCGTCGTAAACGGAGATCCCGTCGAAGGGTCGATGACGTTCATGGAGGAGTCGCCACCCACCAGTTCGCCAGCGATCAACAGCTTGAGTTCTTCTGCCATATCTGTGCTCCATCTCAGAGGGTGCGTGTCTGCTGTCCAATTTGCGCAAGATCTACACGCGCGTGGCCACGCCGATCATCAGGGCGGCACATACCAATAAAGCAATCTTCGCTAGGGAGGCCGACTCGCCATAGACGGTCGCCGCAACGATCAGGACCAGGAGCTGCAGAGCGACCGTCATGAAGGGAGTAAGGATGCTGAGTTGCACCCCGGCGTTGACCATGCGGGCCGACACCGCGATGCCGATAGCGAAGCCGGCCAGGCAGCCGATGGTCGGCCAAAAGGCGGTGAAGCCTCGTGTCGCTGGAATCAGAGCCAGGCCGGCGAACTGACTGAGCATCGAAACCAGAAAAGCACCAATGATTGGAAGCGAGAATGTCGACATGTCGTAACCCCAGGCAGCGGATCAAGCCGTTAGATGTTCAGTCCTGAGCACTTTCAAAGTGACCGAGAGCTCTTAGGTCAACGCGACTACAGCCTCGCCAACAATGAGCTGCCGGCCGTCCTGTGCGGAGGCGATCAGCTCGATACGCGCCACTCGAGTGCCGTCGCGCTCCAGGAGCTCGGCCACGCGGCCCCGACAGCGGATGAGATCGTGAACATGGGTGATCGCAACGAATCGCGCCCCAAAGCTTCGTAGGCGTTCCGGGCCGCACAATTGGGTGACGACGCGCGATAGGACGCCGAAGGGAAGCATGCCGTGAGCGAAGACGTCGGGATGCCCCGCGTCTCTGGCAAAGTCGATATCGATATGAACCGGATCGTGATCGCCCGATGCGCCTGCATAGAGCGCAAGCAGGGCGCGTGAGATGGGGCCAAACTCGATCTCGGGTAAAAAGCTGCCTGCTTGAATGCCATCGTATTGTGCTGAGCTCTCCATCGCCCTCACTCCAGCCGATGCACGAGCGTTCGTTTGACACGGACCAGCACGCCGCGCTGGGCGTGGGAGATCGTCGATTCCAGTACGGCGAACTCCAGCGAGCCCTCGCGCTTCTCGTAGAAATCGAGGACCAAAGTGCTGACGAGAACCTCTTCACCGGCGTACATCAGACCCTCGTAAGTGTGATGCTGCTCGGCGTGCAGCAAGTATCGAAAGTCGCAACCGATCAGCTCGGTGAGATTCGCGCCGCCTTGTCGAGATCGCTCTTCTTCCGCGAGGGTCTCGATGACCGCGGCGAATGAGGGCGCGGCGGCGATGTCGGGGTGCCCACTGGCCCGAGCGGCAGCGACGTTGGTGAAGAGCGGGGCGGTCTCTCCGAGTAGCTTGGCGAACAGTAAGAGGCGGCTGCGTTCGAGTTGAACAGCCACCGCAGCGGTGATCAGACCCTTGGTTTCGCGTTTGAAAATTGCTCGAGGCCTCGTGGCGGCTGCGTCGCTCATGGTTCTTGCGAGTCCTCGCGTGAGAATGGTGTGGCCCGTCGTCGGTATCGTGCATCGACAGCGCCGGTATCGCTGTCGATGCACGTGAGTGTCTCGGGCTCTCGATCAAACGACATATCGCCACCGCATCGTCGCGGCGTCAATCAACATCAGTGTTATGGCTGCGATGTCGCAATTCGGCCTAGTTGGCGGCGTTGCGCCGGCGATAGCATGTGACAAAGGCCCGCGAGAAGGCACCAGCAAGAAAGTCGAATCTCACATCGCCGAAAAGCGCATCTCGACTCCCGATGAGGCTCGTCGAGCCGGCGCTAACTCGTAGCCCACTAGCGCTGACTACTGCCCGAACTCAGGGCTCGGTTCGCAGATGTTCTATCGAGCAGGCGCGTGCACGCGTTTTCTCAGCGCTGAAAACACACCCCACCAGGAAACCGAGGATTGAACAATGGATCAAGCGAGTGCTGATAAAGCCGCGGAGTTGCTGGTCTCACTATTTCGCGGTACGGCGAAAGAGCCTGTAAAGCGCTTTCCGGAAGATTGCCGGCCGACTTCCTTCTATGACGTACAAAGCATTCTCGATGGCCTGGTCAACGGCCTCGGGCAGCCCGTGAAGGGATGGAAGCTCTACTTTCCGTTCAAGGCCGGGCAGCCCAATCTGCTTGCGCCAATTTTCAATCTGCTGCCTTCTGGTGCTCGTATCACGCAGGAGATGTCGCGTATCCGCATCTGGGAGCCGGAGATCGTGTTCCGTGCCAAAACGGACCTGCCTCCGCGCGATCTTCCGTACACCTATGAAGAAGTCGCGCAAGCCACCGAGGCGGTGCCGGCGATCGAGTTTCTTGCTTTCCGCTTCGATATCGCCGGCATGCAGGAGCTGGCCGATCGCGTGTTCGAGGCTTATGCGGACAACACTTTGAGCGGCGGCTTCGTGGTCGGCGAACCCTATCCGGACTGGAGGTCGCTCGACTTCGGCAAGCTACGGCTCGTGGCCCAGCAGAACGGTGAAACGGTGGGTGACACGCGCGGCGGACACCCCGTCGTCGATCCTTTCATCCTGGTGTTCGTCGGCGTCAACTCGGCGCGCGAGCGCCAGGGCATACGCAAGGGGCAGATTCTCGCGACACTATCGCCCTCCGCCTTGCTGACTGCGCCGCCGAACTCGGTGATCAGCGCGCATTTCGAAGGCTTCGGCGACGTGTCGGCCGTCTTCGACTATTGATCGCCGGAGAGTCTCGGTGAATCTGAGCGGAAGAATCGCCATCGTAACGGGCGGGGGAACCGGCATCGGCCGCGCCGCTTCGTTGAAGCTCGCGGCCTGTGGAGCCCACGTCGCCATCAACTACCGCGTGAGCCGTGACGAGGCCGAGGACACGGCACGCGCCTGCAGGGCTTTGGGGGCGCGCGCGGTTGCGATTGCGGCAGATGTCGGCAACGACGAGGATTGTCATCGCCTGGTTGGCGCTGCCGTAGAGCAACTGGGCGGCGCTGTCGACATTCTTGTCAACAACGCAGCGGCGACCAAGTTTGTGCAGCACGCGCAGCTCGACGGTCTCTCGGGCGAAGACTTCGCCAATATCTACCGCACCAACGTCATCGGCCCCTACCAGATGATCCGCGCTGTGGCGCCGGGGATGAGGGCGTCGGGCGGTGGATCGGTCGTGAACGTGGCGTCGATCGCGGGCTTGTTCGGTGGTGGATCCTGCTCAGCGTATGCCGCTTCAAAGGCCGCTCTGATCAATCTGACGAAGACGCTGGCGCGCGCCCTGTCGCCTCATGTTCGCGTCAACGTGGTCTGCCCAGGTTTTGTCGGAACCCGTTGGTTCGAAGACCGACTCTCGCTAGATCAGTATGCGGCGACCCTGCAGCAGGTTGCGGACAATATGCCGCTACAGCGCGCCGCATCACCCGAAGATATCGCGGGCGGCATTGCGTACTTCTGCTCGCCAGAGGCCTCCATCATCACGGGCGAAACCTTGATCATGGATGCCGGGGCCCATCTTGATCTGGCGATCTCGCGCGGGATGGTCGGCCGGAGCGCCACTTAGGCTCAGCGTTGAGTGTGATAGCTGGCAAGACGCCGCGATCCCGCGTGTCGGGCCTGATCGGGAATCGCTCTATGCGTTTGCGAGGATGCCATGGCCGTACTGGATTCAAGTCTGTTCGAAGCGAGCAGTATTCCGGATGACACGCGCGCGATCGCCGCTGCCGTCAAAGCGGGAATTCCTGCCTTCCCCGCATGGACGCCGCAGCATGCCAGGCCGCTGCGCGAGGCTCGCCATGCGGGCGTCGGCGGCTTTCCCGCCATCATCCGCTCACCGCGAGCGCAGACGATCCGCATTCCCGGCCCCGGTGGCCCGCTCGATCTTCGCGTGATCGCCTCGGCAAATCCCAAGGGACTCTACCTGCATATTCATGGTGGCGGCTGGTTTATGGGCGCGGCCGATTTGCAGGACTACAAGCTTGAGGCGCTTGCCGATGATGGCGACCTCGTCTGCGTGAGCGTCGACTACCGCCTGACGCCGGAACATCCGCACCCCGCGGCGCTGGAAGATTGCGTTGCGGCTGCCACATGGTTGGCTCAGAACGCAGTGCGCCTGTGGGGCAGTGAGCGCCTCGTTATCGGTGGCGATTCAGCCGGTGCGCATCTGGCGGCACTGACACTGCTGAAGCTGCGCGAGGCCGTACGCTTTGCGGCTGCGCACTTCATCTTTGGATTCTTCGATCTGGCGCTGACGCCCGGCGCGCAGCAATTCGGCGGTGTACGCAGCATGCCGCGCACTGGCGACCTGCGTGGCTTCGTCGATGCGCTGCTGGGGCCCGATTTCGATCGGCGATCGCCCGAGGTCTCACCACTCTATGCCGAACTGTCGAATCTTTGTCCGGCGGTGTTCGTCGTGGGAACCGATGACGCTCTGCTGGAAGATTCGCTGTTCATGCACATGCGCTGGCTGGCGGCCGGAAACCCCAGCGAGCTACATGTTTACCCAGGAGCACCTCACAACTTCGTTGCGATGCCGTGTCGCGCTGCCGCCGATGCGCACGAAAAGGCGATTGCTTTTATTCGCCGCTGCTTGCCCTGAGAGCAGGGGGAGCGCCTGAGCGCGAAGAAAATTGGGGGAAAAGGAAACGTGGAACTGGGATTGAGTAAAGGCGTGAGCGAGCGGGCTCGCGTGATTGCTGAGAGAGTCGAGGCTTTCGTGCGTGGCACGGTTGCGCCGTATGAGAAGGACACGCGGCTTGGTCCTCACGGCCCAAGTGAGGATCTCGTTGTCGAGCTACGAAGCAAAGCCCGTGCGGCGGGTGTGCTGACTCCGCACATCCTCGATGACGGCAGTCACCTGACTCAGCGCGAGATGGCCACGGTGCTGATCCGAAGTGGTCTGTCGCCGCTGGGGCCTATTGCTTGCAACACCATGGCGCCCGATGAGGGGAATATGTACTTGCTCGGCAAAGTGGGCTCGCCGCAGCAGAAGGCGCGCTTCCTCGCGCCACTGATCTCGGGAGACGCGCGGTCGGCGTTCTTCATGACTGAGCCGGCAGAGGAGGACGGAGCCGGCTCTGATCCTTCGATGATGAAGACCACCTGTCGATTCGATGGTGAGCACTGGATCATTAATGGCCGCAAGAAGTTCATTACGGGCGCGGAGGGAGCGCGGGTTGGCATCGTCATGGCAAAGTCGGATGACGGTGCTTGCATGTTTCTGGTGGACCTTCCCGACCCCGCGATCCGCACGACTCGGGTGCTGAACACCCTCGACAGCTCGATGCCCGGCGGGCATGCCGAGATTGAGATCGTCGATTTGCGGGTTTCTGACGAGCAGATGCTGGGAGCGTCGGGTGAAGGCTTTGCGTACACGCAGGTGCGCCTGAGCCCGGCACGGCTGTCGCACTGCATGCGCTGGCTGGGCCTTGCGATCCGCGCCAACGAGCTTGCCCGAGATTACGCCTGTCGCCGGCAGGCGTTTGGCAAGCCGCTCATCGATCACGAGGGCGTGGGATTCATGCTGGCCGACAATCTCGTCGATCTCAAGCAATCGGAGTTGATCATCGACTGGTGTGCCAGCGTGCTGGATTCGGGATCGCTGGGCACCGCGCAGAGCTCAATGGCAAAGGTGGCGGTGTCCGATGCGCTGTTTCGGGTGGTTGACCGCTGCGTGCAGGTCATGGGTGGTAACGGCGTCAGTGGAGACACCATCGTCGAACAGGCTTTTCGCGAGATACGCGCCTTCCGGATCTATGACGGTCCCACTGAAGTGCACAAGTGGGCGCTTGCCAAGAAGATCAAGCGAGATTGGAGGGGCGCGTCGGCATGAGTGCAGAGGCTGAACAGAACTTCGGCACTACCGAGGTGCGAGAGGGATTCGGCTTCGACGTGGCGGCTCTCGATGCCTGGATGCGGGTTAACGTTGCCGACTATCGCGGGCCGCTTTCGGTCGAGCAGTTCAAAGGTGGGCAATCCAACCCCACCTACAAGCTCGTAACCTCGGCGTGCTGCTATGTGCTGCGCCGCAAACCCCCCGGCGCGCTGCTCAAAGGCGCGCATGCCATCGAGCGTGAGAGCAAGGTTCTAGTGGCGCTCGGCAGGGCGGGCTTCCCGGTTGCGAAAGTGCACGGGCTGTGCACCGACGATGCGGTGATCGGAACTTGGTTCTACGTGATGGAGATGGTCGAAGGCCGCATCTTCTGGGACGCGACCTTCTCTAGTGTGCCAAAGGAGCTGAGAGCTCGGCATTTCGACGCGATGAATGCCACGATCGCGATGCTGCACGGGCTGGACTATCAGGCGATTGGGCTGCAGGACTTCGGCCGCCGAGGCCGCTATATCGAGCGGCAGATCGAGCTTTGGAGTCAGCAGTATCTCAACGACAGTCAGGCCGGGCGCCATGCGGACATGGACCGCCTGGTCGAGTGGTTGGCTGCGAACGTCCCGGCGGGCGACGACAGCTGCGTCGTTCACGGCGACTTTCGTTGCGACAACATGATCTTTCATCCAACCGAGCCGCGCATTCTGGCAGTACTGGATTGGGAGCTGTCGACTGTGGGGCATCCGGCCGCGGATTTCGCTTATCACGCGATGATGTACCGCATGCCGCCTCACATTGTCGCGGGCTTGGGAGGTGCCGATCTGCATGCGCTCGGTATTCCGAGCGAGGCGGACTATCTCGCCACCTACTGTGATCGCCGTGGCCTGGCCGGAATGCCGGCCTACGACTTTTATGTCGCATTCAACTTCTTTCGCCTGGCCGCGATATTCCACGGCATCAAGGGCCGCTATCTACGCGGAAACGCCTCGTCGGCGCAGGCGCGCGAGCGTGTTGCCGTATTGCCCGAGCTGATGTCGCTCGCATGGCAGCAAGCCAAACGAGCAGGGGCTTGATGGGCTTACCAAGCCCCCACGCTCATCACTAGCGGTGAAAGCTCACGCATTCCTCAATCGGCGCCTTCGCGACGGGGAAGGTGTTCACCGGGTTGCCGGGCTCGGCGTAGCCAAAGGAAACGCCGAACAGCATTTTCAGTGAGGGATCGATACCGAGAACCTCACGGGCTGGTTCGGCAAAAAAGCTCAGCAAGGTTTGCGGGACACCGGCGAGTCCGTGGGCCGCCAGCGAAAGCAACAGCGTCTGGCCATACATGCCGACGTCGCCAGCGACACGAACGGGGTCATAGACGGGCGCCATGAACAACAGGCAGACATGCGGCGCGCCAAAGAATTCCAGGTTGCGCAGGATCGCGTAGCGACGCTGCTCAGCCGCATCCCGGGCGATTCCGGCGGCCTGGAAGTAGGCGGCTCCTTGGGCCTGCTGACGCTCCTTGTAGACGCCATAGAGGTCGTCGTAGTTGAAGGAGAAGTCGGCCGTGATGCGCTCCTCCAAGGCGGCAGCGAGCATCGCCTTGCTGAGCTTGTCGCGGGTTTCTCCAGACGCAACGTGCACTACCCAGGGCTGCACATTGGAGTTCGACGGCGCATGCCTCGCATCTTCGAGAACAGATTTCAGAACGGCATCCGGAACCGGATCGGGCAGAAAGCTGCGTGCGGATTTTCGACTGCGGACGACGTTATGGAACAGCTTGCTCTCGGACATCTGAAACTCCTGGTGCAATTTTGCGGTTAGAGGTGTCGCTCGGCGCGCGGATAGTAGTCATCGAAAATTTTCGATTCGATTTGCCAGGCAAATGCTTTGCTGAGCTTGCCGTCTGCAATTTCATAAACGCAGAGCCGGGGAACGATTAGCTCGGGCTGTCCGACGCGCGCATGCTTCTCGTAGATGAGCGTCGCCACGACGGTGTCGCCGGCGACCAGCACCGTCGGTTTTCCCACGATCTTGACGTTGCCGTTATTGAGCTCCTGGACCCGCAGGAGTAGCTTCACGGCCTCTTCGGTGTTCTTGATGTGCCCAGAGAACTCAGAGTTTCCGCCGATGTACGCGGGCTTGTCCTTGGCGTAGAAGCTGGCCATGCGAGCGATGCCCTCGGGGCCGCCTTCGCCGTATGCGGCGTAGTAGTCGGTCAGAAGCTGGTGATTTTCACTTGCCGTCGCCATTTTCATTCCTCCATTCAAATGCAGCGTTTAGTTGTTGTTGGCCGGCTTCGCATTTCGAATAGCGGCGCCGACGATGCCGGATTCGAGCGGCGTTCGTGTTGCGAGCGTGAGCCGGTTCATGGTCATGTAGTAGCCGATGGCGATGATGGCCTCGACGAGTTCCTGCGCCGAGAAGTGGCTGGAAACTCGTTCGAAAACCCAGTCGACTACGTCGCCGCCGCGAATGACTTGCTTGCCGAACAGCAGCAGCGCCTGATTGGCTTCGTTGAAAACTTTGGATGAGAGGTCGAGCGCATCGATTGCTTCCACCATCTCGGGGGTGGCGCCCAGCTTCTCGGCGATCGCACGATGTTGGGACCAGACGTACTGGCACACGTCGAGCCGCGCCGCGAGCAGAATCAGCAGCTCGCGCTGAAGCGGCGCGAGAGACAGCTCCGTCATCACGGCGCGACCGACATTCAGTTGCGGTAGAACGGCGGTCTTGGCGTGCGCCATCATGGCGATGATGTTGAGTCGCATGGGCGCGGCGCGCAGCGCATCGCCGACGGCTCCTTCCAGGGTCTCGATATCAATGAGCGGCAGGCGGCTTTCGGATTTGATTCCCGCAGACATTGCATTTCCTCGTGAGTGATGTCGGAGATCAGGGGCGGCCGCTGGTGCGGTAGTCGCCGAATTGGCCGTCGCGCTGATCGAGTGCGCCGGTGATGCTTTTGCGTAGCTCTTCGACATAGGCGAGAACTTCGGGCGTGAACCAGGCTTGCGCTTGCACTTCAGTGCCGACGCGGATGCCATTGCGTATTCCCATCGCTTCCATCTGGCGATGAAGGGCTCGCTTGTTCATCTGCTGAAGCGGCGCAGGCACTCTCGCGACACGCTCCGCAATATCCAGAACCGCCGTTTCGAGCTGATCGAGCGGATACGAGCGATTGGCGAAGCCGAATTGGGCCGCCTGCTTGCCGTTAATCGAATCTCCGGTCAGCATCATCTCCATCGAGTGGCGCATGCCCATCAACCACGGGAACACTTGGTTGTCGGGGGGGCTCATCAGTCGAATTGGCGGGTAGCCGATTTCGGCGTCATCGGCGACGTAGACAAGATCACACGATGCGGCGAGCTCGCTCCCGCCAGCCAGGCAATAGCCATGGACTTGTGCGATGACCGGCTTTGCCAGGTCCCACATCCGAAAGCAGCCGTCGACAACGTGACGCGCCCAGTAGCCGATGCCTGGGGCGGTGTAGTAGGGCGTAGGCCGGGCGCCGGCGCCTTCGACGGACCCCTGGCTCAAGTCGTAACCCGACGAAAAGCACTTGCCCGCACCGCGCAAAATGATCACGCGAATATCGTTGTCGACATCGGCGCGCTCGAGGACGGAGAAAAGCTCCCGACGAAGCTCGCTACTCATGGCGTTGCGCTTTGCAGGGCGGTTGAGCGTGATTCTCAGAATCGAGGCTCGGGGGCGGTCGAGCTCGAGGAACTCGTACGCGCCAATTGGATCGGTCATTGTTGGAATCCTCTCTCGCACTGTGGTGCTTTCTGCTCTTGTGGTGCTGGAATCGCTTGAATCGACGGCTTCACGCTGCGTTGAGCCCCTGAATTCGGAGGTGCCGCTGCGGATTACAACTACCGATGCCGGCTGATGTATTGGCTGTGGAGTCGGCGTTGCGATGTTGGGATCAAGCGGTGCTGGCTATTGTGTTGCCGCTTTCGCGCAAGGCGATTCGCTCGGCCCTGAGTTGTCCGCGCCGAACCTTTCCTGCCTCATCACGCAATGGCTCCAGCGTGAACTCGTAACTCGCCGGAAGCTTGTAACGCGTCAGCTTCGTTGCCAGGAATGCATTGAGTGTTTCGGCACTGACGGGTTCGCCCCCTGCCGGGCGCTGCACGATGGCGTGGACCGCCGAGCCCAGGTCCGGGTGGGGCAGCCCGATTACGACGGCCAGCTCTACACCGGGATGCTCCGACAGTGCATTCTCGATTTCGGCTGGATAGATGTTCATGCCGCCGCGAATGATCAGATCGGCGCGGCGGTCGGCGATGTAGAGATAACCGTCCTCATCCAGCCAGCCAAAGTCGCCGATCGTTTCGTAGCCGTCGCTCGATCGCCGTGCTTCGGCGCCAAGATAGCGATAAGTCGAGCCGGCACCGGTGTACGGAAGCAGGTGAATTTCGCCCACTTCGCCCTGCGGAACGACGTTGCCGCTGTCGTCCAGAATGCGGATGTGGCAGTTGACGGGTCGGCCAACGGAACCTCGATGTGACAACCAATCCACGCCACTGATGACGGTGTTGCCCTGCCGCTCGGTTCCGCCATAGATTTCCCAGATTTTCTCGGGCCCGAGCCAGTCGAGCCAGGCTTCTTTGAGCCAGCCCGGCATTGGAGCGGCAGTGTGCCAAATCGCCTTCAGCGAGGAGAGGTCGTAGCGCGAGCGCAGCGCTTCGGGCAACGCCCAGATGCGGCTCATCATCGTCGGGACCAGATTGGCCCAGGCGATGCGATGCCGTTCGATCAGGCACAGCGCTTCTTCTGCGTCGAACCGCGGCATGCTGATCACGCTATTGCCATGATGCAGGGCGATCGACATGAAGGTGAAGGGCGCGTTGTGGCAGAGCGGCCCGGCGTTGAGTACCGCCTCGCCTAGCGGCATGTTGAGCGGCGGCTCGTCCGGATCGACCGCGCCGGGGCCGAGGTCGATGATTATCTTGGGGCGGCCTGATGAGCCTCCTGAAGTCATCGCTTTCCAGTGACTGCCAATGACCGAGGGGAGCGCTTCGTCGCTTCCCTCACGAAGTCCGTAGTCCGACGGCAGCGCGCCCGTGCTCGACTGAATTGCCGAATCGGTGGCGAAGATCGCCTTGGGGCGGGCAAGTCCCAGGATCGCTTTGAGTTCGTCCATAGGCAGCCTTGCCGATATTACGGAAGGTGTCGCGCCGAGTTTCCAGATCGCGAAGGCCAACTCGAACACGGCGTTCTCGTTGGACATCACCAACGCAACGATGTCGTCTTTGTTCACGCCGAGCCGCTTCAGCGCCCAGGCGCGACGATTGGCCCGCACGGCCATTTCGCCCCAGGACAGGCGAGCTTCCTGATGCACTACACACAGCCGGTCGCTCCCGAGGCTGTTGGAATACCAAGCAGGGATGTCGCCCATCGGGATTGAGGCCATGCGCAGCTCCGTCGTGGCCCGCCAGACGCTGTGGAGGCGTGCCTTTCCCAAAAAGGCTACGCCGGGCAATCCCCCCGAAATAGCGCTTGAGCGGCATCTTCCGCATAACGATTCGGTTATGGATGCGCTCGGCCGAGTCTCCGTTGCTCTTGCGATTTAGCACGGGCATGGCTGCGCTTATCCCGCTTCGAAGACACGAGTCGCCGCCTTCGCGGTATAACATCGTCGTTATGGCTTGATGGGGGCTCCGGATTGTTACTGGCCCCCGACGGAGAGGTCATGAACATCCTAAGTTTGAGATACCTGCTCAAGATCGCCGAGCACGGCAGCATTACGCGCGCGGCGTCTGAGCTGCATATCACTCAGCCAGCGCTGACCCGGCACGTTGCCCATCTTGAGGAGGAGCTGCGGGTCAAGCTGTTGATGCGCCATGGACGGGGTGTTTGCCTGACCGAGGCGGGTCACCTGCTCAGTACTCGTGCCCGCTCCATCCTGACCGACATCGACGAGTTGTCCGAAGAGCTTCTGGCGCAGCAGCCGGAGCCCCAGGGTGAGCTGGCGGTTGGCATGCCTCATTCATGGTCGGAGAGAATGACGGCGCCGGTTATCAAGCAGTTCAATGAGCGGTATCCGGACGTGCGGCTCACGGTCATCGCCGATTCCAGCGAGACCCTCGAAGGCATGCTCAAAGCAAGGGAAATTGATTTCGCCGTTCTGACGATGACGGAGGACGATCCCGAAATCGAATCTCGACCTATCGTGCACGATCGGATCTATCTACTCGGAGCTAAGGGATCCGGCCTTGCCGAACTTCAAGAGGTTCCGCTTTCCGATCTTACTGTGCGACCCATGATCCACCAACACAATGCGACGGTGGTCGTTAAACGTCTCAATCAGCGACTCTCGCGATTTGGAAAGCCACTCAATGTGCTGGTTAAGACCAGCGCTTCGATGATGCTGGAACTGGTGGACCTGGGGCTTGGCTTCGTGGCGATGCCTGGATGCGCGATGGGCTCTCGACGGTATGACTTGGAGGCAGCGCCCATCAACAATTTTTCAATAACTTGGACCGTCAGCACGCTGCGCACTCGTCCTCCCAGCTCAGCTGTAAAGGCGTTCGAAGAGCTGCTGTATCAAGCCGTTCGTCTGCGCGTGGAGTCAGGTGAGTGGCCCGGCGTCATGCTTGCCAAGGATGTTTCCTGAATTGGGTCCCGCCATACAAGTGCCCGCCTGCTCGCTACGGCGGAAGTCCGGCTGAAAAACCGTCACATAGCCTTTTGGCTATGGATGAAATAAGCATATTCATATGTATCGACGTCTCTCGTTGCTCTATCTTGCGAAGAGGGTACGCAGTGGGTGATGCACGCGGTGCTGCGGGGCGGCCCTAAACAATATAAGACTAAGACCGAGGAGCGTTGCCGTGTCAGCACAGTCGACAGAGAAAACCCCCTTCATGCGATGGTCGATTGGCGCTGCGACGGTGACACGAGTGCTTGAGATGCCGCCGATCAGTGCCGATCCTGCGATCTTCATCCAGACGAACAAGCAGGAAGTTCAACAGCGGAGAGATTGGCTGTATCCGGACTATTCCGACGAGGACGGTAACATCAAGCTGCACTTTCAAGCCTTCATCATTGAGGCCGGCGGCAAGCGGATCATGGTGGATCCCTGCATCGGAAACGACAAGAAGCGCAGTTACGAGGCTTTGAGCATGCTTGATGGCCCTTTCCTGAAACGATTGGAAGAGGCTGGCTATCCGCGCGAGAGCATCGACTGTGTTTTGTGCACACACTTGCATGCCGACCATTGCGGGTGGAACACGATGCTGGTCGATGGGAGATGGGTTCCGACGTTCCCCAATGCGGAATATCTCTTTGCCAAGGCCGAGTATGAACATCTGCAAGTCGATGATCATGGCGATGCGCCCGCTGTTCTGGACGACTCGGTAAGACCGATCATTGAAGCAGGGCTCGCCAAGTTCGTTGATCCGGGCCACTTCATTGTCGAAGAAGTGAGGCTCGAGCCGACACCTGGGCATACGCCCGGTCATTGCTCCATCGTGATTTCCTCCGATGGGCAAGAGGCCCTCATCACAGGCGATCTTTTGCATCACCCTGTTCAAGTTGCGATTCCACATGTTGGAGACAACTTCTGCTGGAATCATGAAATGGCGAGATCGACGCGGAGACTCGTGCTGGAACGTGCATCGAGCCGCAAAGCACTGCTGCTGGGATCGCACTTCTCCGGCCCGACAGGCATTTATATCAAGCCCGACGGCGACGCCTGGATCATCGATAGCAAGCTGCCTGCGGAGTGATGGATCTGGTCCTGAGCGCAGG
This sequence comes from Hydrocarboniphaga sp. FW305-C-57, assembly GCF_058783045.1. Taxonomy (NCBI): domain Bacteria; kingdom Pseudomonadati; phylum Pseudomonadota; class Gammaproteobacteria; order Nevskiales; family Nevskiaceae; genus Hydrocarboniphaga; species Hydrocarboniphaga sp. FW305-C-57. The sequence continues at coordinate 19,938 of NZ_JBYSYG010000016.1, forward strand.
AACTTCGGAGTGCGACCGGTTTCGCTTGTGAGAACGCGGATGTCTGTTTCATCGGCTTGCGTTCGAAGAACTTCAAAAAGATCCGCGAAAGGATCGATCAGTGCAGGCGCACGGCAGGTGGATTTTCTCCGGAGCCGCTGAATATATCGCCGAGAAACTTCACATGCTGTCGACGGCAGTCTTGACGGTGTGCTGATGAATCGGGCCGATCGCGTCGATGCAATAAGGCGTTTCAATCAGGCGTACCGCTGTTGCTTGAGCGATTGGGTCTGCACGATCCACTTTTGCAACGTGATCCTGCAGATGAGTGAGCAATCAGACTGACCAACGCAGTGCGGGGGATGCTGCTCATTGAGCCGGTTCCGTGGGCATTCTTGGCTTGCGTCCAGATCAATGCGAGTTGATAGGAGGGGGCGCTTTGAGAGCGGCGAAGATCATCAAAAAATCGGTACTTGTTCTTGCTTTATTGGCGTGGATCATCTTGTTCTGCATTCACGTCGGGAACTACACACGAGGAGTCGGATATGTTTCGATTCCGCCAATGGTCAAGACTGGCTTTGTCTGGCCTCACTGAAGCCTGTCGTCTCTCGGCGACAGTGACGGGCTGATCACGTCGGCGCGTTGCCGTAATGCAGCCTGTCGCGCCAGGGCAACAAGCTGTCGCCGCGGGACAAAGCCGCGGCGCGGGCATGCCTTACCATCTGCGCAATGATGCGTGGACCATCGGCCGTGCCGAATCGATGGCCGGGCGCATGATCTCCGCCTTCGAATCGCGCTCGTCTATGACCCATCCCTGGATTGCCAGCTATCCGCCGGGCGTGCCCGCCACCATCGATGCGAGCGCGTATCCGTCGGTGATCGCCTTGCTCGAAGAAAGCTTTGCCCGCTACGCGGAGCGCAAGGCCTACGCTTGCATGGGCAGAGAGCTGCGCTATGCCGACGTCGACCGGCTTTCGCGCTGGCTCGCGGCCTGGCTGCAGTCGCGTGGCCTCGCTACGGGCGAGCGTGTTGCGATCATGATGCCCAACGTCTTGCAGTATCCGGTCGCGGTCGCCGCGGTGCTGCGCGCCGGATGCGTGGTCGTGAACGTCAATCCGCTCTATACCGCCCGCGAGCTTCGGCATCAGCTCGTCGATTCGGGTGCGCGCGCCATCGTCATGCTTGATCGCCACGCCTCGACCCTGGAGGCGATCGCGGGCGAGACCGGCATTGAGCATGTGGTGCTCGCTTCGCTGACGGACGCGCTGGCGGCGGTCCAGGACGAAGGCATATCGCATCCGGACGATGCGCGGATCACGCGGTTCGATACGGCGCTCGCGCAAGGTTCGGCATCGCGCTTCACGGCACCGGAAATACAGGCCGTCGATGTCGCGCTGCTGCAGTACACCGGTGGTACGACGGGCGTCAGCAAGGGCGCGGTGCTGCTGCACGAAACCATCGTCGCCAACCTGCTGGCCTCCGAGGCCTGGATGCAGCCGGGCCTGCATCGGCGTCCGACCACCGGGCAGTACACGATCCTTTGCGCGCTTCCGCTTTATCACGTGTTCGCGTTCATCAGCTGCGGCCTGCTGGGTGCCCGAATCGGGGCGGTCAACGTCCTGCTTCCGGATCCACGCAACATCGGCGCGGTCGTCGATGCGTTCAAGCAATACCGCATCCACAATTTCCCGGCGGTCAATACGCTTTTCGCAGCGCTGCTTCATCAGCCCGAATTTTCGAATTGCGATTTCAGCGAGCTCTGCCTGAGCAACGGAGGCGGCAGTGCGGTGCAGGAAGCCGTCGCCCGGCGCTGGCTCGCCGTTACCGGCTGCCCGATCGTGGAAGGCTATGGTTTGTCGGAAACCAGTTCCGGCATCACCTGCAACCGCACCGACTCGGAAGTCTTCACGGGCAACATCGGCTTGCCGATGCCGAGCGTGGAGATCCGCATTCTCGACGACGACGGCAAGGCGCTGCCGACTGGCACGAGCGGCGAAATCGCCGTACGCGGGCCGCAGGTGATGGCCGGTTACTGGCGGCGTCCCGACGAGACGGCCAAGGTCATGACCGACGATGGTTTTCTGCGCACCGGCGACATCGGGGTCATGGACGAGAACGGCTACGTCAAGCTGATCGATCGCAAGAAGGACATGATCATCGTCTCGGGCTTCAACGTGTTTCCGAACGAGATCGAAGCGGTGGTTGCGGGCCATCCGGGCGTACTCGAATGCGCGGTGATCGGGATGGCGGACGAACGCACCGGCGAGGCCGTGAAGCTGTTCGTGGTCAGGCGCGATGCCGACTTGAGCGCTGCCGATCTGCTCGCCTTCTGCGCCGAGCGGCTCACCGCGTACAAGCGGCCCAAGTCCATCGAGTTCATCGCGGCCTTGCCCAAGAGCAACGTCGGCAAGATCCTGCGCAAGGATCTGCGCGATGCCGCCTCGTCAGGCAAGCGGATGCCGTGAACGCGCTCCGTGCGAGCGGGCGAACGATTCAGCGCCTGCTCGCTCCGGCGCTGCGCACGTCGGCGATCGTCGGATAGCCGTTGACGGCCATCATGAGGTCGGCCTCGGCGAGGATCGAGCGCAGCACGTGGGCCGCCGCTTCGGCTCCGCCGAGCGCGAGTCCGTACGCGTAGGGGCGGCCGATGCCGACGGCGGTCGCGCCGAGTGCGAGCGCTTTGACGACGTCGGAGCCCGAGCGCACGCCGGAATCGAACAGCACCGGCGTAGCGCCGGCCGCATCGACGACGGCGGGCAGCAGGTCGATCGCGGCGATGCCTCCATTGGCCTGGCGTCCGCCATGGTTGGAGCAATAGATCGCATCGATGCCGGCATCCACCGCACGACGTGCGTCGTCCGGGTGGCAGATGCCCTTGAGCACGATCGGCAGCCGGGTCAGGCTGCGCAGCCAGTCGAGATCGTTCCAGGTCAGCACCTTGCCGAACAGGCTCACCCAGAGCAGCACCGCCGCCCGCGGATCGCTGCCCGGATCGGCGCCGAGCAGTTCGCGGAACACCGGGTCGCTGAAGTAATTCTGCAGCACGTGCCCGCGCAGCTGCGGGAAGTTGGCGTTGTTCAGATCGCGCGGCCGCCATCCGGTGACCCAGGTGTCCAGCGTCACCACGATCGCCTTGTAACCGGCGTTCTCCGCTCGCCGCACGAGACTGGCGGCGAGTTCGTGATTCTTCGGGGTGTAGAGCTGGAAGTAGGCCGGCGTGTCGCCAGTGGCCGCGATGACGTCTTCGAGCGAATCGTTGGTGAGCGTGGAGACGGTGAGCGGAACGCCGGTCTGCGCCGAGGCGCGTGCCGCCGCGAGATCACCGTGTCCGTCCTGCGTGCAGAGGCCGGTCACGCCGATCGGGCTCATGAACAGCGGCGAAGGCAGCTTGCAGCCGAACAGCTCGATCGACAGATCACGCCGGCTCGTATCGACGAGCATGCGCGGCACCATGCCCCAGTCGTGGAAGGCCAAGGCGTTGCGATCCTGCGTGTACTCGTCGCCGCAACCGCCTTGCACGTAGTGAAGGATGGCGGGCGGCATCGCCGCTTCGGCGCGCGCCTTGAGCGTTGCGAAATCGACCGGATACTTCGGAAGCACGCCGTTGAGACCGGCGAGGTAGATCGCGTTCTGATAGTCGCCGAAGTGAGGGTTCATCGCGGCGCTCCGGCGGCTCGATCGCGGTGCGTCACGGTGACGACGACCTTGCCCACGACCTCGCGGTTCATCAGCGCGCGGATCGCCTCGCCGCCCCGTTCGAGCGGATAGCGCCTGCCGATGTGCGGACGGATGCGACCCTGCTTCATCCACGAGAGCAGGGTTTCGAGATCGCGCTGGCTGCGTTCGGGTTCGCGCTGGGTGTAGTCGCCCCAGAACACGCCGACGATGCTGCATCCCTTGAGCAGCGCGAGATTGGCGGGCAGGCGTGGAATATCCCCGTTGGCGAAGCCCACCACGAGCAGGCGGCCGCGCCAGGCGCAGCTGCGCAGGGCGGCCTCGGTGTAGGCGCCGCCGACCGGATCGTAGACGACGTCGACACCGCGTCCGCCGGTGAGTGCCTTGAGTCTGTCGCGCAGGTCTTCACGGCTGTAGTCGATGAGCTCGTCCGCGCCGTGCTCGCGGCAAGTGGCGAGCTTGTCGGCCGACGAAGCCGCGGCGATCACGCGCGCGCCCAGGGCCTTGCCGATTTCCACCGCGGCCAGGCCGACGCCGCCCGCGGCGCCGAGCACGAGCAGGGTTTCGCCGGGCTGGAGCGCCGCGCGATCGGCGAGCGCGTGATACGAGGTGCCATAGGTCATCACGAACGCGGCAGCGGTTTCGTCGTCGAGCCCGGCCGGCAGCGGCATCAGCGCCTTCGCATCGGCCAGGACGAACTCGGCGAACGAGCCCCAGCCGGTGAACGCGATGACCCGGTCTCCGGCCTTGACGTGGCCGACCTTCGCGCCCACCGCCTCGACCACGCCGGCGCATTCCCCGCCCGGCGAAAACGGCAGCTCGGGCTTGAACTGATAGAGGTTGCGAATGATCAGGGTGTCCGGAAAGTTGACGCCGGCGGCGTGCACGCGAACGAGCACCTGATGATCGCCCGGAGCGGGCGTCGCGGTTTCTTCGAGAACCAGGGTCTCCGGATCTCCCCAGGACTTGCAGAGCAGGGCTTTCATCTCGTCATCTCTTGCGGCCTGCGCGCAGAGTGCAGGCTCGCGGCGGCTTTTGCGAGCGAAGGCGCGGCGGACAGCACGATCACCAGTCGCACGAACTGCGAGGCCAGGACCAGCGGCAGGTACACGCTGGCCCCGCTGGCGATCATCACGGCGGTGTCGATTCCGCCCGGGCTCAAGGCCAGGTAGGCGGTCAGCAGATTGGTGTCCGGAACCAGCCGCGCGAGCAGCAGCGACAGCAGGCCGCAGATCGAGATCAGGGTGACGATGGCGACCAGCATGCGCGGCAGCAGGCGCAGGCAATGCAGCGCGGATTCGCGCGTGAACGTCAGGCCCACGTACCAGCCGGTCAGGCCGAAGGCGAGCGTGGAGGCCAGTGGCGGCACCTCGATGTCGATCAGGCCGGTGCCTTGCAGCAGCGCGCCCGCGAATGCGGGCAGGAACAGCGCGAGGTTGCCTTTGCCGGTCAGCTTGCTGGCTGCGTAACCGGCGAGCGCGAGCGCCAGGGTTTCGAGCAGGGCGGTCGTGGCGATCGGAGGAAACCAGCTGTCCTGCAGCACGCCCGGAACCGCCGTCGAAGCGCCGTGCGAATGATCCAGGCCGGACGCAATCGCGATGGCGGCCATCGATACGAGCACGATGCGCGAGTACTGCATCATCGCGACGAGACGAGGGTCGGAGCCGTAGTCGTCGGCGAGCAGCACCATCGCCGACGCGGCGCCCGGCGACAGCCCCCAGATCGCGGATGTATCGGGCAGCCAGCGGCGCTGCGTGATCAGCAGGCCGAGGGCCGCGATCAGCAGCATGGCCGCGAGGTTGATCACGATCAGCGTGAACCAGTGCGCGGAGAACACCGCCAGCAGCGCGGGGTTGATCAGGTGCGCGATCAGGCAGCCCATGACCGCCTGGGCGCCGAGCGAGTAGTTCTTGTGCAGCCGGATGCCGGCGCCGCTCAAGGCGACGACGATCGCGGCGAGCATCGGGCCGAGCATGAAGGCTGCGGGCACATGCAGCTCGCGCATCAGCGACGCAACGCCGACCGATCCCACCGCCAGCAGCAGCCAGGCCGCTCGCTTGTGGCGCAGGCTCATGGCGCCGCGGCTTGCAGCGGCACGCCGGTGCCCGCCAGCGGAACGCCGCCGGTCAGCAATGCGGCCAGCAGTGTCACGAGGCAGATCCCGACGGCCCACTTGAGCGCGAAACGCTGGGTATCGGCGACATCGACCCCGAGCAGTCCGCAAGCCAGGTAGATCGGGGCGAGCAAGGGGCTCAGCGAATGCACCGGCTGGCCGAGCAGCGAAGCGCGTGCGATCGCGTCGGGTGCGATGCCGAATTCCGCGGCGGTGCGCGCGATCACCGGCACCACGCCGAAGTAGTAGGCATCGTTCGACATCACGAAGGTCAAGGGCATGCTCACGATCGCCGTGATCGGCGCGAGATAGCGGCCGATATCGTGAGGGATCACCGACAGCGCCGCAGTCGCCATCGCGTCGGCCATGCCGCTGCCGTTGAGGATGCCGGTGAACGCGCCTGCCGCGAACAGCAGCACGACGACGTTGGCCACATTGTCGGAATGGGCTGCGAACCTTTCGCGCTGATCCTTCATGCGCGGATAGTTGACGGTGATGCCGATGGCGAAAGCGCCCATCATCAGAACGGGCAGCGGCGCGAATCCCGAGATCAGGCCGCCGACGAGCGTGAGCGTCAGCAGCAGGTTGAACCAGAACAGCTGCGGCCTGCGTTTCGCCGCGAGCTCCGGATTCGAGCGGTCGTCCGCGATGAGGTCTGCCTGCATCGCGCCGATCGTCGCGCCGGCCGGAGTTAGAGCGAGCCGCGCGCGTTCGGAACGGCCCATCAGCCAGGCGATGCCGAGCACCGCGATCAGCCCGATGATCATCGCCGGAAGCAACGGCAGGAATACGGAGAGCACGTCGGCATGCACCGCGCTCGCGGCGCGTGCGGACGGACCGCCCCAGGGGACGAAGTTCATCAGCGAATTGCCCAGACCCAGCAGCGTGGCGAGTATCAGCGGGTTCATGCCGATGTGCCGGTACACGGGCAGGAACGCGCCGATGATGATCAGCGCGGTGGTGGTGCCGTCACCGTCGATCGAGACGATCATGGTCAACAGCGCCGTGCCGAGGCTGATGCGCATCGGATCGGTGCCGACCAGCGCCAGTACCCGGCGCACCAGCGGGTCGAAGAGTCCCGCGTCCATCATCACGGCGAAGTAGAGCACCGCGAAGGCCAGCATCAAGGTCGTCGGCGCCACCTTGAGCACGCCGTCGATCATCATCGCGCCCAGGCCCGGACCTGCGCCCGCGATGATCCCGAAAACGATCGGTACCGCGATCAGTGCGGCAATGGCCGACATTCTCTTGGTTATGATGAGCGTCATGAAGGTGACGATCATCAGGGTCCCGGCCAGCGCGGGATTCAGCAGCGGGCTGATGTTCAAGCGGGTTTCCTCCAGAAACGGGCGAGTACTGCGGGCTTGATCGATACGTCCGATTGCCCGCTATGGGTATGGGAAGAGGTGCACGCGCTGCGTTCGCCGCGATGGCGCACGGCACGTCCGGATGCGCGACGACAAAACAGACAGGAGTGCGGTAGGAATGAAGAAAAAGGCTGAACCGCTCGATCATGCCGCCCTGGCGGATCCGCAGCACACCGAGCCCGCGACGCATACGGTGCTCGTGCGGCTGCGCGAGATGATCGTGACGGGCCAGATCGCGCCGGGAACGCGCCTGCGCGCCGAAGGCCTCGCCGACGAGCTCGAAGTATCGAGAACTCCCGTGCGCAGCGCGCTCGCGGTGCTGTCGGCCGAAGGCCTGGTGATGTACAGCGTCAACCGCGGCTACACCGTGCGTGCGGTGACCATCGGCGACGTGCTCGATTCGATCGAAGTGCGCGCGCGGCTCGAAAGCCTGGCCTGCCGTCTTTGCGCGGATCACGGCCTGGACGAAGCGGTGCTCGATCGCTTGAACCGCATCGTCGCCCAGGCGCGCGAGATCGTCGACCGTGGTGACTGGTCGGAGCAGATCGAATTCGACTGGTACAACCTCAACTGGGCGTTCCATCGTTCCATCTATCACGCCGGCCACAATTCGGTGCTCAGGAACGCCGTGCGCATGACGGTGATCTATCCGGTCTTCGGCGATGTCGTGCGGGTTTGTCCGAGCGTGGCGATGCACGTTCCGCAGCGCGCGCGCCAGGTTCCGAAAATCACCCCCGAGCACATCATCAAGTCGCAGGCCGAGCACGAGCAATTGATCGAGACGATGCGCAAGGGCGATGCCGAGGGCGCCGAGAAAATCATGTTCGAGCACGTCATCGCGACGAAAAGGCGCGTGCACTCCCTCGCCACCGTCCGGTGACGCGACGACCACCCGCGGGCTGCTCAGGAATAACATAATTCAAACATATCATGAATTGAATCCAATCCGTTGACATTACGGATTCATTTTGCCTATTCTCCTTCCACCCCTGGTGTCGGCCAGGGATTACTAGAAATAAATCCTGGAGGGGATATGCAATCAGTGAAGCTGGCGGCCTGCGCCTGGAGCGTGGCCGTGGCCGCCGTCGCAGCGAGCAGTACCACTCAGGCGCAAACGCCGGTCGACGACGCGCCGCTCGGGCCCGAGGTTTCGCAGAGCGAAGCGGCAGCGCCCGCCGACTCTGCGTCGGAGGCCGGCGAAGCCGCTGCTGCCGAAGCCGCCGGCGACGCGAAGGCGGACGGCGGCATCGAGGAGGTCGTCGTCACCGCGCAGCGCCGCAAGGAGAAGCTGCAGGATGTTCCGGTGACCATCACGGCTTTCACCGCCGAACAGCTCAGCGAAGCGCGCATCGTGGCCGTGCAGGACGTCGCCACGCGCACGCCCGGTCTGGTCTTCGACGCGTTCCCGTCTTCGCAGCCGCGCCTGGCCGTCCGCGGCATCGGCTCGTCGGATCGCGGGGCCGCGGGTGACCCGAGTTCCGCCGTGTTCCTCGACGAGATCTATCTCGGCAGGCCGGCCGCCGTCGCGTTCGATGCTTTCGACATCGAGCGCGTCGAAGTGCTCAAGGGCCCGCAGGGCACCCTGTACGGACGCAACGTGGTCGGCGGTGCGGTCAACGTGATCACGCGCAAGCCGGACTTCACCAAGTTCGACGCGGGTGCTCAGGTCACGGTCGGCAATTACGCGCGTGCGGAGGATGCCGGCTTCGTCAACGTGCCGTTCGCCGACGGCAAGGCGGCTATTCGCGTGGCCGGCGCCGTTCGGCAGCACGATGGCTATACCGAGAACAATTTCACCGGCGGCCGCCAGGACGATCAGGACGATCGCAGCCTGCGCATGCAGCTGGCCTACAACCCGCAGGACAGCCTGCGCCTGCTGTTCTCGCTGGATGGGACGCGCAGCCGCGCCGCGGGTCCGGGCCAGCACGTGGTCGATCGCGACCCCAGCAGTCCGTATGCGCCGCTGTGGACGGTCGATCGCAACCGGAACTACACGGCAGGCTCGTTCGAAGGTTATTTGAACAAGGAAACCTGGGGCTCGCGCCTGCAGGGCGATCTCGACCTGTCGTTCGCGACGCTGACCTACCTCGGCTCGTATCGCGAGCTGGACTATCGCGAGAGCTACGATTTCGACGGCGGCAATCCGAGCACCAATCGCATCGCGATCTCGGGCGGCGCGCCCGAAAAGAGCCACTTCTACAGCAACGAGCTGCGGCTTTCCTCGCTGCCGGAGAGCAGCATCCGCTGGGTCGCCGGCCTGTTCACGTTCACCAACGACACCAATCGTCGCGACGCTCTGATACTCGATACCGGACGCGGCCCGGGCACCGAGATCTATCACCAGCAGGCGACGCTCGACAGCTACGCGGCCTACGGCGACGTCACGATTCCGGTCGGCGAGAGGTGGCATCTGATCGGCGGCATCCGCTATTCCAACGACGACAAGGATTACCACCTGTCGAACACCGAAGGGCCGAACCTGTTCCGCGCCAGCGAGCGCTTCGACCTGCAACTGTCCGACAGCTGGGATGCGGTGACCTATCGCGTCGGCGGCGACTTCAAGCCGTCCAGGGATCATCTGCTCTACGCGATGGTTTCGCGCGGCTTCAAGAGCGGTGGTTTCTCCGACACGCCCGGTGCCGCGGCGGAGGCCGCGCAGAGCTTCAAGCCGGAATACGCGACCAACTACGAAATCGGCCAGAAGAGCAGTTTCTTCGGCGGCAAGCTGGTCTGGAACAACACGCTCTACTGGATGGATTACACCGATCTGCAGACCATCAACGTGTTGCCCGACCTCACCAAGGTCACCAAGAACGCGGGTGAGGCGACGATCAAGGGTTACGAAACCTATTTCAACTGGCGTGCCTTCGCCGGTGCGAACCTGATGACGACGTACGCCTGGACCGACGGCACCTTCGACAAGTACGACTTCTCGCCGGAAGAAAGCTATGCGGGCAATCGCCTGACGCGACTGCCGAGAAACAAGGTCGTGGTTTCGCCTTCGTACGATGTGCTGGCTTCGAGCGGAGCGATCGTTCGCCTGGCCGCCGACTACCGCTACGAAAGCAAGATCTACGACGACGATTCCAACGTCGGTCCGGAGTTCCGCCCGCCGACCCACTTCGTCGATGCGCGCGTCATCTACATCAGCCCATCCGATCATTGGACGGTGTCGTTCTGGGGCCAGAACCTGACGGACGAAACCACGCGCGTGTTCCAGGGAACCTTCCTCGGAGCGACGTTCGCCGCATACAACCCGCCGCGGACTTACGGCGTCACGCTGACGTGGAATCTATAGCGGCCCATCCGGTAGCACTCGAGAGAACAATTGCATGAGTACAGTCCGCAGGCATCGAATCGCCGTCATTGCCGGCGACGGCATCGGCAAGGAAGTGGTTCCCGAAGGCCTTCGCGTGCTGGAGGCCGTCTCCAGGCGCTACGGCTTCGGCCTTGAGTACGACCATTTCGATTTCGCCTCCTGCGAATACTATCTGCGCCACGGCGCGATGATGCCCGCGGACTGGAAGCAGCAGATCGGCAGCCACGATGCGATCTTCTTCGGCGCCGTGGGCTGGCCGGAGACGGTGCCGGATCACATCTCGCTGTGGGGCTCGCTGATCCAGTTCCGGCGCGAGTTCGATCAGTACGTGAACCTGCGTCCGGTCAAGCTCATGCCGGGTGTTCCGAGCCCACTCGCCGGGCGCAAGCCCGGCGACATCGATTTCTACGTGGTGCGCGAGAACACCGAGGGCGAGTATTCGTCGATCGGCGGCCGCATGTTTCCGGGCACCGATCGCGAGATCGTGATGCAGGAGACGGTGATGACGCGAGTGGGCATCGATCGCGTGCTCAAGTACGCGTTCGAACTCGCGCAGCGGCGCGAGAAAAAGCATCTCACGTCGGCGACCAAATCCAACGGCATTTCGATCACGATGCCGTACTGGGACGAGCGCGTGGAGGCGATGGCGCCGCAGTATGCGGACGTGCGCTGGGACAAGTACCACATCGACATTCTCACCGCGCACTTCGTGCAGCATCCGGACTGGTTCGACGTCGTGGTGGCGTCGAACCTGTTCGGCGACATCCTGTCGGATCTCGGGCCCGCTTGTACGGGCACCATCGGCATCGCGCCGGCGGCCAACATCAATCCCGAGCGCGTGTTCCCGTCGCTGTTCGAACCCGTGCACGGCTCGGCACCCGACATCGCCGGAAAATGGATCGCCAATCCGGTCGGACAGATCTGGTCGGCTGCACTGATGCTCGACCATCTCGGCGAACGCGAGGCCGCCGCCGCGATCGTCTCGGCGATCGAGCGCGTACTCGCCGAACCTGCGCTGCGCACGCGCGATCTCGGCGGGCCGGCAGGGACGATCGCCTGCGGCCAGGCGATCGCGGATGCCGTCGAATGAGCCGGCTTCAGCTTCAGCGAGCCCACGCATGAAATCCAGTGTGTCCGGCGGTCCGCGCGTCGATTCCTATTCCTGGTATGTCTGCTTCGTGATGATGCTGACGTACGCGTTCAACTACATGGATCGTGCGCTGCTATCCACGGTGGTCGGGCCGATCGAGCACGAATTCGGTATCAGCGACACCACTTTCGGCCTGCTGCAAGGCGCCGCCTTCGGCGTGTTCTATTGCCTGTTCCTGTTTCCGCTCGCGCGGCTCGCGGACCGTGGCAATCGCCGCAACCTGCTGATGATCGCCGCGCTGGTCTGGTGCTCCGCGACCGTGTTCTGCGGGCTCGCGCGCACGGTTCCGGAACTGTTCGCGGCCCGCATCATGACCGCGGTCGGCGAGGCGATCGTGTTTCCATGCGCGGTCTCGATCCTGTCCGACTATTTCGAACCGCGGCGACGCGTGCGAGCGATCAGCCTCTATTCGATCGGCGCGTATCTCGGAGCGGCGCTGGCGCTCGGCGGAGGCGGATTCCTGCTCAAGCTGCTCGGGACCACGGTGGTCTCGCTGCCCGTGCTCGGAGATCTGACGCCGTGGCGTGTCGTGTTCGTGGTGGTCGGCGGACTCGGCTACGTGCTGATTCCACTGCTGCTGTTCGTCAAGGAACCGATGCGTCGCAACGACAGCGGTGAAGTCGCTGGAGCGCCGTACACGTCCCAGCAAGTCTGGGAGGTCTTCAAGCGCCAGCGCTATGCGATCGGCGCCGCGATCGTCGGTTTCGGCTCGATGTCGGTCGCCGGACAGACGATTCAATCCTGGGCCCCGACCCTGTTCGTGCGCACCCACGAATGGGCGCCCGGAAACGCGGCGATCTGGCTGGGCGTCCTGACCCTGATCATGGGACCGGTCGGTGCGATCTCCGGCGGCCTGCTGAACGATGCGATCGCCAGGCGTGGCGCAAGGGATGCGAAGTTCGTGGTCGGCGGCTGGGCCGCCGCGATCAGCGTGCTGGCGAGCCTGGCGCTCACGCTGCAGTGGGCGGGCCTGGCGCTGGTCGGCGCTGCGATGCTCAATTTCCTGATCGGATCGGGCTTCAGCCTGTGCCAGGCCGCACTCGCCGAACTGGTACCGAACCGCATGCGCGCGCAGACCACCGCGCTGTACTCGCTGACGACGATGCTGTTCGCATCGACCGTCGGTCCCTTGATGATCGGCGTGCTGAACGACCACGTGTTCATGGACCCGTCCAAGATCGCCTTGTCGATGCGCGTGGTCCTGCCGGTGTCGTTCGCGATCGCGACGCTGGCCTTGCTCGGTGGGCGCGGCGTGTTCCGCCGCGCCTTGCCGGAACCCGCTGCGCGCACCGCCTGATCCGGCGAATCGGCTCGGGCCGACTCGCACGCTTGGGCTGAAAGTGGCCGATCACGAAGGACATGGGTGAGCATGAAACTGACTTTCGAGGGACGAACCGCGCTGGTCACCGGCGCAAGCCAGGGCATCGGCCGCGCGATCGCGCTGGCGTTGTCGCTGGCGGGTGTCCGCGTCATCGGTGCGGCGCGGCGGAGCGCTTTGATCGACGCGCTGTCGGAGCAGGCCCAATCGGCCGGCGGCCGGCCGATCGATAGCCTGGGCTTCGACATGGCGGAACCGGGCGCGTCCCGCAGCCTGGCGGCCGCGGCTGTGGACCTCGCGGGTGGCGCGATCGACATCCTGGTCAACGCCGGTGGCGCGAGCCGTCCGATCGCCTTGCAGAGTCCCGACGCGGAGTGGAACGAGGCGATGCAGATCGGCTTCTTCTCTCCGCGCGAACTGACTCACGCACTGCTCCCGGGCATGTGCGCGCGGAACTGGGGGCGTGTGGTGTCGATCACCGGCACTTCCGAGCCGCAGTTCCTGAGCGCCTCGACGCCTGCGAAAGCCGCCTTGCACGCCTGGTCCAAGGGCGTGTCCCTTGAGGTCGCCCGCAACGGCGTAACGCTCAACTGCATCCAGCCCGGACGCATCCGCAGCGAACAACTGATGCGCAGGCTGCCGACCCCGGACGACGAGCGCCGCTATGCCGAGCAATTGCCGATGGGCCGTCTCGGCGAGGCCGAGGAACTCGCGGCCGCGGCCCTGTTTCTCGTCTCCAGCGAGGCCGCCTACGTGTCGGGCGTGGTATTGCCGGTCGACGGCAGCTTCCGGCGCTTCGCTTTCTAGTCCGGCGTACAGCCCTGCTTCCGTCGAGAGGCAGGGCTGTAGGGGCGTCTCGCTGATCGCCTCAGTCGGCCCAGTAGAGCCGATTGGGATTGCCGACGAGGATCTGCTGGAAGACCTCGTCGCGCTGCGCCCATTGTGCGAGCCGATCGAACAGCATCGCGCCGTCGGGCATCTGCTGCTTTCCCATCGCCATCGGATGCGGCCAGTCGCTTCCCCAGATGATGCGCTCCGGCGCAAGCGCGATGAAGCGCGTCGCCACTTCGTCGAGATCCGAGTAGGTCGGATGACCGATCGCGGACGACAGGTACAAGCCCGAGAGCTTGACGTAGACTTTGCCGCTGTCGAGCAGCTTGTAGAGCGTTTGGGCGGTCTTGCTGTTCACGCCTGCGGGTTGCGGCAACCAGCCGAAATGATCGATCACGCTCGAGCAGGGCAGGTTGAGGATGCTGTCCTGCCATTCGACGAAGATTTCCGTTCGCGCGGTGCCGACGAACTGCAGCGACCATCCCTGATCGGCGGCTTGCTTGCCGAGCGTGCGAACCTGCTCGTGCGTCGGGACCTGATTCTTGTCGAGATAGATGCGCAGCCCGCGTACGCCATGCTCGTGCAGCCGCTTGATCTCGTCGTCGGAAACCTGCGGGCCGACGTAAGCCACGCCGCGTGCGGCGGCCGTTCCGAGTTGCTGCAATGCATCGATCAGGCAGCTGTTGTCGGTGCCGTAGTTCGACGGTGCGACGACGATGGAGCGCGACAGTCCGAGGCGGCGCTTGAACAGCTGGTACTCGGCAACCGTCGCCGAAGGCACGTAGATCTCGCCGTACTTCTGGAAGCGCGGATCGAAGATGTGATGGTGACAGTCGGTCGCATCGATCGGCGCCGCGGTTCGTGGCGGGGCCGTGCCCGTCGAATGCGGTGCGCGCAACTCTTCTCCTGCAACCGTCGTTGAATGAGCCTGCATGGCTTCTCCTCTCGTATGGAATCGGTATTCACGCGGCAAGCGTGTCGGTGTCAGCATAATTGAATCCAATAATTTGTTAAATTGGATTCAATTATGTAAGCTGCCCGAATATCGAGAACGCAGCCCGTTGGCGAGCCGTTCCCGCATTACACAAGACGTCATGCCTGGAGAGAGAATCGATGCCGCGTGCCGAGATCAATCCGATCACGCTGGAAATCTGGTGGAGCCGGCTGGTCGCGATCGTGGATGAATCCGCGACCACACTGTTGCGCACCGCGTTTTCCACCATCATCCGCGAGGCCAACGACTACACCGTCGTGCTGTTGAACGCGCGTGGAGAAACCGTTGCGGAATGCCGAGCCGGCATTCCGGCGTTCGCCGCGCTCATGGGCGTCATGACGCGGCACGTGCTCGGCAAGTTTCCGCTCGAAAGCTGGCGTGCGGGCGATTGCGTCATCACCAATCATCCGTGGATCGCGACCGGACATCTGCCCGACATCGCGATGCTGTCGCCGATTTTTCATCGCGGCGAACTGATCGGTTTCGCCGGTACCGCGGCTCATGCGCCGGACATCGGCGGCACCCCGACGATGGGCGCGACCGAACTCATTTCCGAAGGCGTGCTGATTCCGCCGGTACACATGGTGCGTGCCGGCGAGCGCAACGACGGCATGCTCGATCTGCTGCTCGGCAACGTTCGCCTGCCTGGCCAGGTGCTCGGCGATCTCGAGGCGCAGATGGCGGCGCACGAGGTGTGCCGGCGCCGCGTGACCGAGTTCCTCGAGGAGACCGGCGAAGCGGATCTGAACGCGATCTCCGATGCGGTGCATGCGAAGTCGGAGCAGGTCATGCGCCGGGCCATCGCGGCGATTCCCGACGGCGTCTATCGCTCGTCGCTCGATGCGGACGGCGTCGAAGGCCAGCCCACGCACATCGAATGCGCGGTCACCGTCGCGGGCGATCAGATGCGCATCGATTACAGCGGCAGCTCGCCGCAGGTGCGGCATGCGATCAACTGCACGATCAACTACACGACCGCGTACTCGATCTATCCGGTCAAGATCCTGCTCGATCCGCACACGCGCCGGAACGAAGGCTCGTACAAGCCGATCACGGTGACGGCTCCGGCCGGTTCCATCGTCAACGCGAACTTTCCGGCGCCCGTGATGGCGCGTCATCTGACCGGGCATCTGCTGTCCTGCGTCGTCTACCAGGCGCTCGCCACGGTGCTGCCCGAGCACATCATCGCGGACAGCGGCGGCGCGCCGGCGCTGCGCGTGCAGTTTTCGGGTGAAACGCAGGACCGGCAGCCGTTTTCGCTGATCCTGTTCGCGAGCGCCGGCATGGGCGCCTCGGCGCATCACGATGGTCTGGCGACGACCGCGTTTCCGTCGAATTCGGGCAGCGGCAGCATCGAAGCGCTGGAAGCCGTCGCCCCGCTGCTGTTCGTGAAGAAGGAATATCGCGCCGACTCCGGCGGAATCGGCCGCCATCGCGGCGGACTCGGCCAGGACATCGAGGTCGAGAACATCGCGGGCCGTCCGCTGCGCGTCGTGCTGCTGGGCGATCGCGAGCGGCATCCGGCGCTCGGCGTGCTCGGTGGCGGTGCGGGTGCGAGCGCGCGCGCCGAGTTCGGTCACGGCGGCGTCCCGAGCCTCAAGTCGATTTCGCCGATGCCCGCGGGATCGCGCGTCAGGCTGTCGTTCGCGGGCGGAGGCGGTTACGGCTTGCCGGCGCAACGCGAGCGCGAGGCGATCGCGCGTGATCTCGATGCCGGATTCATCACCGCCGAAGCCGCGCTGCGCGACTACGGCTTCGATCCCGCGGCATCCGACCTCGCGGCACCGGGAGGCCGATAATCATGGAAAAGACCACCAGAATCGGCGTCGACATCGGCGGCACCTTCACCGACCTGGTCCTGCACGACGATGTTCGTGCGGTGACCTGGACCGGCAAGCGCCTGACGACGCCGGAAGCGCCGAGCCGGGCGATCGTCGAAGGCGTGCAGCGCCTGCTCGATGAAACCGCGACGAACATTGCGCAGGTGCACAGCATCATCCACGGCACCACGCTGATCACCAACACGGTGCTCGAAAGAACCGGCGCGAAGGTCGGCCTGATCACCACCGAAGGTTTTCGCGACGTGCTCGAAATGGGCCGCGAGATCCGCTACGACGTCGACGATCTCTACGCGCAGCCTGCGGCCGTGATCGTGCCGAGGCAGCGGCGGCTCGGCGTCGGTGGACGCCTGCGCGTCGACGGCAGCGAACATGCGCCGCTCGACGAGGAAGCCTTGCTGAAGGCGGCGCGCACGCTCGTCGAAGAGCACCAGATCGAAGCGCTCGCGATCGCCTTCCTGCATGCGTATGCGAATCCTGCGCATGAGTTGCGCGCCCGCGAGCTCATCCACAAGGTCTATCCGCAGCTGCTCATCACGCTGTCGTCCGAAGTGGCGCCCGAAATCCGCGAATACGAGCGCACCAACACCGCCTGCGTGAACGCCTACGTGCAGCCGCGCGTGCATGGCTATCTCGATCGGCTCGAGAACGACCTGGCGAAGATCGGCTTCGACGGCGAGCTCTACATCATGCTGTCGAGCGGCGGCATCACCACCATCGAGGAAGCCAAGAACTTTCCGGTGCGCCTGCTCGAATCGGGCCCTGCGGCCGGTGCGATGGCGGCCGGCTTTCTGGCCCGCAACATCGGCGAGGACAGGATCATCTCGTTCGACATGGGCGGCACCACGGCCAAGATGTGCCTCGTCGAGCACGGGCATCCGCACATCAAGCACGAGTTCGAGGCGGGCCGTCTCGACAAGTTCAAGCCGGGCTCCGGCCTGCCGCTGCGGCTCACGGTGGTCGACATGATCGAGATCGGCTCGGGCGGCGGATCGATCGCCGCGATCGACGAACTCGGGCTCATGAAAGTCGGGCCGCGCAGCGCCAGCTCGGTTCCGGGGCCGGTCGCGTATCGCCGGGGCGGCACCGAACCCACCGTCACCGATTCCGATCTGGTCGTGGGTTATCTGAATCCGGATTTCTTTCTCGGCGGCGAAATGGCGCTGTCGCTCGAGCAGGTCGAGCGGGCCCTGTCCGAGCGGCTGGCGCAGCCGCTCGGAATCGATACGAAAGCGGCGGCGGTGGGCATCCAGCAGATCGTCACCGAGAGCATGGCGGCGGCGACGCGCATGCATCTGGCCGAGAAGGGCAGGGATCCGCGTCAGTACGCGCTGATGGCCTTCGGCGGCGCCGGACCGGTGCATGCGTATGCGCTCGCCAAACTGCTCAAGCTGCGCCGCGTGATCGTGCCGATGGGCGCCGGCGTGATCTCGGCTTTCGGCTTTCTGGTCGCGGCGCCGGCCGTCGACGACGTGCGCGGCCATGCGGCGCCGCTATCCAGGGTCGACTGGAGCCGCGTGCGAGCGCTCTACGACGACATGGAAGCGCGTGCGCGGCGCTTGCTGCTGAAGGCCGGTGGCAGCGAGGCGGAGATCGTCGTCACACGCTCGGCCGACATGCGCTACGTCGGGCAGGGCTTCGAAGTGGAAGTGCAGTTGCCCGAAGGAGCGCTGGCGCCCGGTCTCGAAAGCGGCATCCGCAGCGCGTTCGACAAGGCCTATGCCGCGCGCTTCGACAGGACCATCGGCGATCTGCCGGTCGAGATCGTCAACTGGCGCGTGTCGGCGCGGTTGCCGGGACGCGACATCAGCCTGGCCTATTCGCTCGTCGATACGCCGGCCCTGCGCGGTGAGCGGCTCATCCACTTCGCCGGCTGGGGCGAGCGGCTCGCGGCGGTCTACGACCGCTACGCGCTCAAGCCTGGCGATCGCATTCAAGGGCCTGCGGTGTTCGAGGAGCGCGAGTCCTCCTTCAGCGTCGGACCGGACTGCGTGGTCGGCGTCGACGCGCAGCTGAACCTCGTCGCCGAGATCAGCGAGCCGTCCTAGCACGCTGCGCGGTGACGATCGCCGCGGGCCTCGTTTCGTTTCGAGCGTCGCCTGCATCAGGCAAGGTCGGGCCCGGTAAAATTGAATCCAAAACTTTCACTTATTGAACCCAAAACATAGAATGCCCATCGCCAGCCGGATTGTTTCCGACGTGCGGTGGCCATCGAGGTGAAGTCTTCATGCTCCAGAATCCCATCAAGATCATCGTTCCGACCGGCAGCCTCGGCGCAGGCGCAGACGAGGCGGAAGTGCGCTACGGCATCTCCCAAGGCGCGCACGCCATCGCCACCGATGCCGGCTCCACCGACAGCGGCGCGGCCTATCTGGCCTTGGGAATGTCGAAGAACAATCGCGGGGCGGTGAAGCGCGATCTGACCATTCTCATGAAGGCGGGCGCCGAAGCCGGCATTCCGCTGATCGTCGGAACCAGCGGCCAGGCCGGTGGCGACAAGAACGTCGACTGGACGCTCGACATCGTGCTCGAGGTCGCACGCGAACTCGCGATCCAGCCGCGCATCGCGGTGCTGTATTCCGAGCAGGAAAAAGCGGTGCTCAAGGGCAAGAACGCAGCCGGCAAGATTCGCCCGCTGCCGCCACTCGGCGCGCTGGAAGACAGCACGATCGACGCCTGCGATCACATCGTCGCGGTGATGGGGCCGGAGCCCTACATCGCAGCGCTGCAGGGCGGCGCCGACATCATCCTCGGTGGCCGCACCACGGACACCGCGGTCATCGCCTGCTATGCGCTCATGAAGGGCGCACCGCAGGGCGCTTCATGGCACGCCGCCAAGATCGCCGAATGCGGCGCACAGTGCTCGGTGGAGCGCGGCGGTGCGGGCGTGCTCATCAGCATCGGTGACGACGGCTTCGAAGCCGAGCCGCTGAACACGTCCTTCCGCTGCAGCCCGCAAAGCGTGTCGGCGCACATGCTCTACGAGAACAGCGATCCGTTTCGGCTGACCGAGCCGGGCGGCGTGCTCAACGTGACCGCGTCGGTCTACGAACAGATCAGCCCGCGCGTGGTGAAGGTGACGGGCTCGGTCTGGGAACCGATGCCCTACACGATGAAGCTCGAGGGTGCGGGCCGCGGCCGCTACCAGACCACCATGCTCGTCGGCATCCAGGATCCGGAGGTGCTGCATCGCATCGACGAGTTCCACGACAAGATGCTTGCCGCGCTCTACGAGCGCACACGCCGCACGATCGGCGCGGCCGCCGGCGACTTCCACATTTCGCTGCGCATGTACGGCTGGAACGCCGTATCGGGCGACAAGCCGCCGCCCGGCACGCCGCCGCCGCGCGAAGTCGGCGTGCTGTTCGTCGCCACTGCCGATACGCAGGAGATGGCGACGCAGATCGCCAAGGCCTGCAACCCGTATTTCTTCCACTATCCGATCAACATGGACGAAGAGCTGCCTTCGTACGGATTTGCGTTCTCTCCAGCCGACATCGAGCGCGGCGCGGTCTACGAATTCAAGCTCAACCACGTCGTCGAAACCGAGGATCCGATGGAGCTCGTGCGCACGAGATGGGTCGACCTGAAGCAGGCGGAGGCCGCGTGATGCCGACGATCAAAGACGTTTGCCGACACTTGCGCTCCAAGGCGGCCGGACCGTTCTGGGTCACCATCGATCTGTTCTTCGACGGCCCCGACAACTTCGCGAAATACAGCGAAAGCCCTGCCTTGCAGCCCGAGCGGATCGCCGCCTTGTACGGCACCGATGCCAAGCTCGTGAAGCGCTTCTCCGTCGCCAGCCTCAACGTGGTGAAGATTTCATACCCGAGAACGTCTCCGCAGGGCGGCATGATCGAACGGGACATGCACTGCGGACAGCAGTACGTGCGCCTGCTCGGCGTCGAGCTCTAGGGCGCTCATGCGATCGGCTATCGAAATGGAGTTGAACGCATGAGCAGTGCGCGCAGGGTCGTGGTGACGCAGCGGTTCTTCGATGAAAAGACGATCGCCTATCTGCAGTCGCAAGGCTGCGAGGTGATCATCGCCGAGCTTCCGGCCGGCAAGGGCGACGGCGATGTGCCGGTCGAAACGCTGCTGCGCTGGCTAGACGGCGCGGCGGGATGGATCGTCGGACATGCGCGGGTGACGCGCGAGCTGCTCACCGCCTTGCCGCAGCTGCGCGTCGTCTCGCGCCGCGGCGTCGGTTACGAGCGCGTCGACGTCGCTGCAATTCGCGATCTCGGCCGTGTCGCCACCATCGCCGCTGGAGGCAACGATGCGACGGTCGCCGACCAGGCCATCGGCATGATGCTCGCGCTCGGCCGGCGCTTCCGCGAAGGACAGGCCAATGTGGCCCAGGGATCGCTCGCGATCCCGCTCGGCACCGATCTGTATCGCAAGACGGTCGGCGTCGTCGGCGTCGGTCGCATCGGGGCCAGCGTGCTCAAGCGGCTCAGGGCCTTCGATACCGAAATCCTGATCCATGCGCCTCGACGCGACGAGGCGCTCGAGCAGGCCGGCGGCGTGCAGTACGTGGATCTGCCGACGCTGCTCGCGCTGAGCGACTACGTGAGCTTGCATGCACCGCTGACGGCCGAAACCCGCTTCATGATTCGCGACGAGACCATCCGGCTCATGAAGCCGAGCGCTTTTCTGATCAACACCGCACGCGGCGGGCTCGTGGAAGATCGGCATCTGCTCGATGCGCTGAAGAGCCAGCGGCTGGCCGGTGCCGGGCTCGACGTTTTCGTGAGCGAGTCGGATCCCTCGTATGCCGATGTCACCCGCGAGCTCGCGGCCCTGCCGAACGTGATCGCGCAGCCGCATTCGGGCGCCTCGACCCGGGAAGGGCTCGATCGCACCAACAGGGTGGCGGCGCAGTGCGTCGTCGCCGTGCTCGACGGCGCGCAGCCGCCGGCGCAATGCGTGGTCGCGGACGGACGCCGCTGAAAGTGGAGCTTGGATGAGCCTTGCAACGGCCTTCGAGCGTTCGCAGCAAGCGCAACTGCTCAAGCGCATGTTCGATGCGGCCGTGGCGAGCGCTCAGCCCTCGCGTTGCGTGCCCCCGCATCTGCCGCCGATTCCGAACGGAAGACTGATCGTCATCGGGGCCGGCAAGGCCGCGGCGGCGATGGCGCGCGCCGTCGAAGATCATTGGCCCGGTGAACTCGGAGGACTCGTCGTTACGCGCTATGGCTACGGCGTTTCGTGCAAGTCGATCGAAGTCGTCGAGGCTGCGCATCCGGTTCCGGATGCGGCCGGCGTGCGCGCTTCCGAGCGCATGCTGGAACTCGTGCAGGGGCTCGACGAAAGCGATCTGGTGCTGTGCCTGATCTCGGGCGGTGGCTCGTCGCTGCTGTCGCTGCCGGCGCCCGGAATCACGCTGGAGCACAAGCAGGCGATCAATCGGGCATTGCTCGGTTGCGGGGCGACGATCAGCGAGATCAACTGCGTGCGCCGGCATCTGTCCGCGATCAAGGGCGGTCGGCTCGCCGCCGCCTGCCATCCGGCCCGCGTGCTGAGCCTGCTGATTTCGGATGTGCCGGGTGACCGGCCGATCGACATCGCCTCCGGTCCGACCGTGGCCGATCCGACGACCTGCGCCGATGCGCTCGAGGTTCTGCGCCGATACGAGATCGAGCTGCCGCGCGAGGTCGCCGCCTTGCTCGAAGAAGGGCGCAGCGAGTCGATCAAGCCTGGAGATTCGCGCCTGGCTCGCAGCGAGACTCGCCTGATCGCCACTCCGCAGCTCGCGTTGGAAGCCGCAGCGAAAGTCGCGCGCGACGCCGGCATCGCGGCTCATATTCTGGGTGACGACATCGAAGGCGAAGCGCGCGACGTCGGCACGGTGCTCGCGGGGATCGCACGCCAAGTCGCACGCCATGGGCAACCGTTCGAGCGGCCCTGTGTGCTGCTGTCGGGTGGCGAGACCACGGTGACGGTGCGGGGCGAGGGCAACGGCGGGCGCAACGTGGAATGCCTGTTGTCGATGGCGCTCGCCCTCGACGGACATCCGGGCGTGTATGCCCTGATGGGCGATACCGACGGAGTCGATGGCGCGCGCGAGATCGCCGGCGCTTATCTGGCGCCCGACACGCTGGCACGCGCTCGCCGGCTCGGGTTCAACGCCCGGCAGCGGCTGGAGCAGAATGACGGTCACGGCTTCTTCGAGGCCTTGGGCGATTCGATCATCACCGGTCCGACGCTGACCAACGTCAACGACTTCAGGGCCGTGCTGATCGAAGCCTGAGCGGCTCGGCGGCTCGAAACATAAAAGACGAGGAGAATGAGATGAGCACAGCAGATCGCGATGTTCGTTCGATGGTCAGCGCGGAAGAGTGGGAGACGCGCGTCAACCTGGCGGCCGCATACCGGCTCGTCGCCCTGTACGGATGGGACGATCTCGTCTTCACGCACATCTCGGCGCGGGTTCCGAATTCGGATCACCACTTCCTGATCAATCCCTACGGCTGGATGTTCGAGGAGATCACCGCGTCGTCGCTCGTCAAGGTCGACCTTCACGGCCGCAAGGTGATGGACTCGCCGGACGACATCAATCCGGCCGGCTTCACCATCCACAGCGCGATACACGCGGCCCGCGGGGATGCGCAATGCGTACTGCACGTGCACAGCATCAACGGCGTCGCCGTGAGCGCGCAGAAAGGCGGGTTGCTGCCGCTGTCGCAGCAAAGCATCTTCGTGCTGTCCTCGTTCGCGACGCACGATTACGAAGGGGTCGCGCTACGTGACGATGAAAAGCCGCGACTGGTGCAAGACCTCGGCGCGGCCAACTTCTACATGCTGCGCAATCACGGCCTGCTGACGATCGGCGGCAGCATCGCCGATGCCTTCGTCTCGATGTACTTCTTCGAAGCCGCCTGCATGATCCAGGTTCGGGCACAGGCGGGAGGCGCCGAGCTCGTGCCGATCCATCCGCAGATCATTTCGACGGCACAGGCGCAGGCCAGGCAGGTCACCCGCGGCGCGGGCGGCGGGCTGGTCTGGCCGGGGCTGCTGCGGCGCCTGGACCGCAAGGATCCGTCGTATCGCAATTGATGACGGCTGGGATGACGCTGCCAGCCGAATGGATCGCCGCCGCGGGAGCGCTGTTGCAAGTGCTGCTGATCGACATCGTCCTCGCGGGAGACAACGCGATCGCGGTGGGGCTCGCCGCCGCCGGACTCGAAGCCCGTTATCGGCGAAGGGCGATCCTGATCGGGCTCGTCGCGGCGGTCATTGCCCGCATCGTGTTCGCGCTGATGACCGTGCAGCTGCTCAAGATCACGGGGCTGCTGCTGGTCGGTGGCCTGCTGTTGCTGTGGGTCTGCTGGAAGATGCGGTCCGATCTGCGGACGGTGAATGCGCCGGCGAACGAGCTTCAAGCCGCATCACACCGCAAAGCCAAGACTCCGATGCAGGCGGTGATGCAGATTCTCATCGCGGATGTTTCGATGTCCCTGGACAACGTGCTCGCGGTTGCCGGTGCGGCCAGCCGCCATCCGGCGATGCTGGCTTTCGGCTTGTTGCTGTCGATCGTGCTGATGGGCCTGGCCGCGAACGTGATCGCCGCATTGCTCAACCGGTACCGCTGGATCGGCTACCTGGGGCTCGCGGCCGTTCTGTTCGTCGCGCTGCGCATGATCATCGCGGGCGCGGGCGAGCTCTTCGGGCTTTCGTTTCCCATGCAAGGATGAGCCATGAACGGGATCGCCGCTGCGCAGGCCAGCATGCTGGGTAGCTGGGTCAAGGCGCTGCAGCGCTGTCTCGACGCAGCCGGCTTCGATAGCGAGCCCTTGCTGCGAAGCGCGGGCTTGTCGGTGCAGGACCTCGATGAGCCCAACCTGCGCTTGCCCATCGCAAACGTGGATCGATTCTGGAAGCGGGCAGTGGAGACTACCCGCGATCCGTTGCTGGGCTTGCGCGCCGCGAGCCACATCACCCTGACATCGAGCCATGCGCTCGGCTTTTCGGTGGGTGCGAGCCGCACGCTCAAGGAGGCCTTCGAACGGATCGCGCGATACGGCGCGGTGGTCAGTGATGCGGTCGACTACGAACTGCTCGCGCAGGGCGGTGAATACCATTTCGTCATCCGGGTGCATGACGGACTCGATCCCGCCCCCGAATCGATCGACATGATGGTGGCGCTCTACGTGCGCCTCTGCCGATCGCACCTGGGACGCGAATTCTCGCCGCTGCGCATCGAGCTGCGCAGACCCGTCCCCGAAGACAGGCCAGGCTTCGACCGCATCCTGCGGACGCCGCTGGCCTATGGGCGGCAACGGGATCGCATCGTGTTCGATCGGCGGAGCCTGGAACGGAGGCTCGACGGCGGCAATCCCGAACTCGCGAGACTCAACGACGCCATCGTCCAGAAAATGCTGTTGAGCCTGGGACGAGGCGGCATTCGGGAGCGCGTGCGCGCGGTGCTGGTCCAACGGCTCGAGCACGGCGAACCGACGCAAAAGGATGTCGCACGGATGCTCAACATGTGCGTGCGAACCCTGCAGCGTCGTCTGGCCGGCGACGGCACGGGCTACAAGGAACTACTCGATGCGACGCGGCGGGAACTCGCACTGCATCATCTGCGCGAATCCGGCGGCAACATCTCCAAGGTCACGTATCGCGTCGGCTTTTCGTCCAGCAGCAGTTTCACCCGGGCGTTCCGCCGCTGGACCGGTAGTTCCCCGACATCGTGGTATGCGCGTCTGGGCTCGGCAAGCCACTGAGTGAGATGCCGTGGCTGCTCGCGTTCATCGACACGGGCTTACCTGAGCATGAAAGCCTTGGTCTTCGCCTTCACCGCCGCCAGATCGACTTGGGCTGTGCCTTTCGGATTGCCGATCTGTGTGTATCGGAGTCCGCCCTGCAGCGCCGAACTGCGCGGAATGTCGAGCGATTCCCAGATGGCGCGAACCGTCCCTTGAATGGCGGTGGGCGGCTGCGCCGCGATGAGGGCGGCAAGCGCATGGGCTCGCTCCCACAGCTCGGGCAACGGCAGGACTTCGCTGACGAGCCCGACGCGTAGGGCGGTGGCCGCGCTCATGCGCTCGTGATTGCCGAGCAGCGCCATGCGCAATACGTCGCCGAGCGGCATGCGATAGCTGAGCCCGATCGGCTCGAGTGCAGCAGTCAGGCCGTACGTCACGTGCGGTTCGAAGAACTGCGCATCCTCGGAGCAGATGACGATGTCGCTTTCGTTGATCCAGTAGAACGCGCCACCGGCGCAAAGGCCATGGACGGCCGTGATCACGGGTTTCCAGCAGCGATTCTGCTTGGGACTGAGCTTGACTCCCGGGTCTTCATGCACCCAGTCGTTGGGGTGAGGGTCGGGGAAATTCGGATCCCGGGTATCGACGCCGGTGCTGAACGCGCGTCCGGGTGCCGCGCGCAGTACGACCGCATGAATGTCTTCGTTGCGCGCGATGTGCTGCCATAACAAGCCGAATTCATCGACCATGGCCTTGTCGAAGGAATTCATCGCCGCCGGCCGGTTCAAGGTGATGGTCGCGATCTTGTCGCTGCCAACTTCGAACTGCACGGCCTGCAGTCTGCTGGGGTCCAGGTCAGGCATCGTCTTGCTCTCCAGGATGGCGGCTCAAGCGCGGCTGCGCGGCATCTTCAGCGCGCTTTCCGCGATGATGCTTCGATGTACCTCGCTCGTGCCGCCATAGATAGTACTGGGGACGGAGCGGCGATATTCGATCTCGATCCACCCCGCATCGCTGGGCTGGCACTCGAGCGTGTCGGGCGCGGCGAGATCCATGAGATCGCTTGCGTTGCTGAGCCAGGCCTCGCTGCCGAACAGCTTGGACATCGAGCCGTACCACTTCTGGCTGATGCCTTCCTCGCTGGCCCAGATGCTGCGCCGAGTCAGGCCGTCGGCAACCTGGATGCTCACGTAGAGTTTTGCGAGCCGACTCCGGACGTCGTCGGAATCGATGGCGGGACCGCCGTCGCGCATCGTGCTTCGGGCCCACTTCAGCGCGTGCTTTAGCAGGCGCTGCATCGGCCCCACGTTGTAGAGCCCCACGCCCTGTTCGAGCTTGAGCGCAGAGGCCATGGTCTTCGCGCCACCGTTGATCTCGCCCAGGCGATAGCGATCCGGAATGCGCATGTCGGTGTAGTAGGTGATGTTGGTGCGTTCGTGCCCGAGCGTCTTCACCTCGTGCGACTCGTAGCCGCTCTGGCGCAGCGGCACCACGAACAACGTCAGCCCGGCGTGCTTGGGCGCATCGGGATCGGTCCGCGCGAGCAGGATCGCGTAGTCGGCGAGATGGCCCTGCGTCGTGAACATCTTCTGGCCGTTTAGGATCCAGTCATCGCCCTCGCGCACTGCGCGCGTCTTCGCGGCGAACAAGTCGGACCCGCCCGATGGCTCGCTGTAACCGAGGCTGCAGTAGGCATCGCCGTTGGCAAATTTCGGCAACAGCTCCTGCCGGGCCTCTTCGGTTCCGGCCAGTAGCAGCATCTTGCCGACCATGTCGGTGACGACGGGAACCAGAATCGGGAAATCGAACTCGTTGAAGACTTCCTGCACAGCGGCCATCGAAGCGGCATCGCAGGCTCGTCCCTGATACTGCTCCGGCCATTCCGGATAAAGCAGACGGGCCGCGGCCATCTTGCGAAACAGCGCCGGATCGTGCGCATCGTCCGAGTGATAGGCGAAATCGCGATGACGTTCTTCGAGATTCTCGACGAAGAAAGCGCGCATTTCGCTGGCCAGCGCGTCGGCCTGTTCGCCCCAGCGAAAATCGAGGCCGGATTCGCCGGGCTCGGGTAGCGAGGTCGTAGCGCCGCCCCAGAGCCGCTGTCCGGTGCTGCGCAGTTCGGCGGCTGGATCACCGAAGCCGAGTATCCAGCCGCGACCGCGTCGGAAGTAAAGTTGCACGTCGTACTCCATCGACATGCCGTAGCCACCGAAAACGCGCATCGAACGCGTCACCGCGCGTGTGAAGGTTTGCGATGCGAACCAGAACGCCGCCGATATCAGGGCTCCGCTTTCCGGGCTCTTGCGTTCGATCGCCCAGATCGCACGCCAGACGAGCAGCTGGGCGCCATCGTGCTCGGTGATCGAATCCGCCAGCGGATGCGAGACACCCTGGTAGCTGCCGATCGGCTTGCCGAAAGCCTGGCGATCGCAGGAATACTGCGCCGCGAGTTCGAGCGAGGCCTTGGTCGCGCCGACCACGGCCGCTGCGGTCAGCAATTTCAGTTCTTCGAGCGCGGCGAGATAGTGCTCGCGGATGGCTTTGCCGCTGGCGAGCGCAATTGAGCCTTGCTGCGAGAAGTCCATGCGCCGGTACGGCAGCGAGCCGAAGACCGCCGGCGCACCGGCAGAGGCATCCGATTGATGGCCACTCAATCGCAAGGTGTCGCCGTCGAGCCAGAGGATGGCGTTCGCGATGGCGCCGGCCGGAACCATCTGCGCTTCGCCGCCGGCATGCAGTGCGAGGCTGACGATGGCATCGCCACCGCCGAACTTTCCGAGCCAGTCCGCAGCAGCCGCGGAATCGACGGTGGCGAGCAGCCGGGCCGCGACCATGCCTTCAAGCAGGGGAGCGGAGGCCAGATGGCGGCCGAACTGTTCGGCGACCACTGCGGCATCCAGCAGGCCCATTCCGCCTCCGCCAGCCGATTCGGGAACTCTCAGCAGCAGCGCGCCGCTGTCGGCGAGCATTCTCCAAAGTACGGGATCGAACCCGGCGGTCGCTTCGGCCTTTCGCACACGTTCGGGCGACGATTGTTCGCGCAGCAACTTCTCGAACAGATCCTGCAGCATGCGCTGTTGATCGGTGAGGTGAAAGTTCATGCGCGAATCGTCCTCCGGGACCGCATCGAGCGGTTCTGTTCTGGTCTGGGTGGCCGGCAATGCCGACGTATTCACCGGCTTTGACGGCCAATGATAATATAGATCAACTAGACAATCATTAGGTGTAGAGGACTTCGAGCATGACAGTGGCAAGGCCCAGGATCATCCCAACCGAAGAGAATCGTTTTTTCTGGGAGCAGGCGCGAGAGGGGCGTCTGGCCTGCCGGCGTTGCAGCCAATGTGGCGTGCTTCAGCATCCGCCGATGCCGCTTTGTGCGCACTGCCTGTCGGACGATCTGGAGACGGCGGTGCTGTCCGGTCGCGGCGTCGTCTACGCGTTCACCTCCGTCGAGCGCGTCTTCCATCCGGGATTCGCAGATCAGCTGCCGTATACGCTCGCGCTCGTCGAACTGGCCGAGCAGAAAGATCTGCGCATGCTCAGCCGCGTCGTCGGCTGTGATTGCGCGGAGGTCGAGATCGGCATGCCGGTGCAGGTGGATTTCGAGCCGCTCGGCGACTGGAGCCTGCCGGTGTTTCGTCGCGAGGTCTCACGATGAGCGCCCTTCGTTCGGTTGCGATCGCAGGTATCGGGTTTTCGCCGGCCTATCGAGGTCCGGGGCCTGGCGTCGAAAAGCTCACTGCCACGGCCTGCCTGGAGGCGATCGCCGATGCCGGGGTGAAGCCCGCCGAGATCGATGCGATTTTCGAGTATCAGGTCGGCACCGAATCGCCCAAGTGCCACTACGTCCAGCGCTTGCTGGGCACCTCGGATCTGGCGGCCTACACCGACATCATGGGCACCGGCGCGTCGGGATTCGCGGGCGTGGTATCCGCGATCGCCGCGCTCGAGTCGGGTGCCTGCGAAGTCGCGCTGGTGTTTCGCAGCATGCAGCAGCAGGCGGGCAACACCGGCTCCGCGAGCGGCGACCCGGTCGCCCAGGCCGGCCATTCACCGCTGCACGACGAAATCGTTGCGCCATACGGAATGTTCGGCATCATCCCATCGACGGCTCTGCGCATGAGTCGCCGGCGTCACGAGTACGGAACGCGCGATCAGCATTACGGGCACATCGCGATCAATGCGCGACGGTGGGCGGCGCTCAACGAGCGTGCGCTACTGCGCCAGCCGATCGGCATGGACGACTACCTCGCATCGAAAATGCTTTGCACGCCCTTGCGCCTGTTCGACTGCGACTATCCGGTCAGCGGCAGCTGCGCCTTGATCCTCACGAGCCTCGATCGTGCCCGCGATCTGCGCCATCGTCCGGTACGCGTGCTGGCCTCGGCGCAATCGACCGGTGCCGGAGACTGGATACACGGACCCGATTTTCTTCACGGCGGCGCTCCGCGCTGCGCACAGCGGCTCTGGCAGCGTTCGGGTTTACGTCCCGAGGATGTCGATTTCGCCCAGGTTTACGACGGTTTCACGTTTTCGGTGCTGACCTGGATCGAGGCGCTGGGATTCTGTGCGGCAGGCGAAGCCGGAGACTGGATCGACGAGGGCAGGCGAATCGGCCCCGGTGGCGGAATGCCGCTCAATACCAATGGCGGTCAGCTCGCGGAAGGCCGCTTGCATGGCCTGTCCTCGGTGGCCGAAGCCGTGGTTCAGCTGCGCGGCGATGGCGGGGCCAGGCAGGTTGCCGATGCCGAGGCCGCGGTGGTGACGGTGTCGTGGGGGCCGCAATGCGCCGGCATGGTATTGGCCCGATAGGCTCGCCCGACGCAAAAAGGTGGGCCGGCACTGGAGGAATCATGCCGGCCCGAACTACCGCGAGCCTGGTGACGTTCAGCCGCCCATTTCCGCCATGATCTTTTTCTGCACATCGAGCGTCGTGTAGTGCTCGGGGCCCGCGCCATTGGGCCATTGGCGATCCATCGCGGCGACGATTTCCTTGGCGCGCTCGACCGCGACGTCTTTCACGTGTGGATGCGTGAAGATGTAGAACTCCTCCTTTTGCACGCAGTCGACGACGTGCTCGCCGACGCGCTCGGGGTCGAGCCCATACTGGATGGCCTTGTGTGCGACCGGGTCGCCCTGGAAGCTGCCGCCGTGCTCGGCCGGGCGCGCACGTCCGGCGTCCCAGAGATTCGTGCGGACCATGCCGGGACACAGCACGCTGAAGCCGATCTTGCCGGCGTATTCGCTGCGCAGCGTGTCGGTGATGCCGAGCACCGCGTGCTTGGAGCCGCAGTAGATGGCGGTGCCGACACTGGCGACGCCGATCGCACTTTCCGATCCGGTGTTGCAGATCCAGCCCTGGACGCCGGCTGCGAGCATGCGCTTGGCGAAGGCGACCGAGCCATACCAGACGCCATAGGCGTTGACTTCGAACGACCATTTGAGGTCTTTCGACGATGCCTCCACGGCGGGGCCGAGCGCCACGATGCCGGCATTGTTGAAGACCAGGTGAATGGGGCCGAGGCTGGCCCATGCGCTTTCCGCGAGCGCCTCGACGGAGCTCTCGCTGGTGACGTCGCAGCGTACGGCCTCGGCGCGACGTCCAAGTGCGCGAATGCTTTCTGCAACCGCCGTGGCGGCGGCAATGTCGATGTCGGCCACGACGACGTCGGCGCCGCGACGGGCGAGTGCGAGCGCAATGCCTCGGCCGATGCCGCTGCCGCCGCCGGTCACGACCGCTGATTTACCGCTGATTTCCATGGTTGTCCTCCGTGATATCGCGTTCTTGGCGATTTTGATAGTGTAGATCATATATATCATTACCAGGAGTTCAAATGAAGCCGGAACGGTTCACGATCCATTTCCCGGAAGCCCAGCTTGCCGATCTGCGGCGTCGTCTGGAGGCCACCCGCTGGCCCGACGAACTCGGCAATCAGGACTGGCGGTACGGCAGCAACGGCGACTACCTCAGAACTCTCGTGGACCACTGGTTGCATCACTACGACTGGCGGGCGCAAGAGCGCGAGATGAACCGGTATGCGCACTACCGCGCATCGGTGGCGGGCCAGCCGATTCATTTCATCCACGAACCCGGCAAGGGAACCAGGCCGATTCCGCTGATTCTGACGCATGGGTGGCCGTGGACATTCTGGGATTTCCAACACCTCATCGGGCCGCTGACCGACCCTGTCGCGCACGGCGGGTCCGCCGACGATGCCTTCGACGTCATCGTGCCGTCGCTGCCGGGCTTCGCCTTGTCGACGCCATTGGCCAGGACCGGCATCGGCTTCACCCAGACCGCCGATCTGTGGGTCGAGCTCATGTGCGAAGTGCTCGGCTATGCGCGTTTCGCCGCGCATGGTTCGGACTTCGGCCTCGTGGTGACCGAGCAACTCGGGCACAAGTACGCGGACAGGCTGATCGGCCTGCACGTGCAGGGCGCCTCGCCACTGAATTTCTTCGAGGGCGGCGCCGCCAGGCCAGAGGACTACGCGCCCGAGGATGCCGGGCGCGTCGCCCGCAACGCGGCGTTCGCCGCCTCGGAAGTCGGCTACATGGCGCTGCAGACCACCAAGCCGCAGTCGCTGGCGTTCGGACTCAATGATTCGCCCGTCGGATTGTGCTCCTGGCTTGTCGAGAAGCGCCGCACCTGGAGCGATTGCGCGGGCGATGTCGAGCGCCGTTTCAGCAAGGACGACCTGCTGACTTCGGTGATGCTGTACTGGCTCACGCAGAGCTACGGCAGTTCGGCGCGCTTCTACTACGAATCGGCCCACCAGCCCTGGCGCGCAAGCCATGATCGACAGCCGGTCGTGGAGGCGCCGAGCGGCGTCATCGTCTTCGAGCACGACATCATCGGCATGCCGCGGCGCTGGGCCGAACGCTACTTCGACCTGCGCCGTTACACCCGTTCCGGGAAAGGCGGTCACTTCGGGGCCGCCGAAGAACCGCAACTCATGATCGATGAGTTGCGGACTTTCTTTCGGCCGCTGCGCTGAGCGGAAGGCGCAACGAAGCTCAGCGTGCTTCGTTGCGTAGCTCTTCGAGCACGAGAGCCTGGATCTCCGCCGAGGAGCGATGCTGCGCCAGCGGTCCATTGGGCCATTGGCGAGCGAACGCTCCATCGATATCCAGCCAGCGCTGCTGCGCGATCTCCCGTTCCATCGGCGAGGAGAAGATGAGGAACTCCCCATCGTCCACGCCCTTGAGCGTGAGTCGCCCGACCTCTTCGGGATCGAGTCCGTAGCGCATTGCCCGGCGTGCGAAGTCCGACGAGGTGCCGGCGTTGCCGAACTGGGTCTGCCTGTTCCGCTCGCTATCCCAGAACCCGGTATTGACTGCGCCCGGGCAGAGCACGCTGACGGCGAAATGCTCCGCGTATTCGTGCCGAAGCACGTCGCTGAAACCGAGCACGGCGTGCTTGGTCGCCGTGTACAACGCGGACTGCACGCTCGACATGCCGAGCGCATTGACCGACGCGGTATTGCAGATGCGTCCTTTCACGCCGTGACGGACGAATCGGCGGCCGAAAGTCAGGCATCCGTTCCAGGTGCCATTGACGTTCACTTCGAAAACCCAGCGCAGATCCTCGGGCGTGTAGTCGAGCGCCGGCTTCATGATGTAGACGCCGGCGTTGTTGAAAACGTAGTCGACCTGTCCGAACCGCTGCCAGCATCGCTCGGCAACCGCTTCGACGGCATCGCTGTCGGTCACGTCGCAGCCAAGCGCGAGCGTCTCGACGCCGAGAGCGGTCAGTTCGCCCGCGACCTTTGAAGCGGCGGCTGGATCGAGGTCCGCGATGCAGACGTCGTGACCCTCGCGTGCGAGCGCAAGCGCGATGCCGCGTCCGATGCCGGTGGCTCCGCCCATTACCACGCCCAATTTCCTGCGCATTCGCTGTCTCCTGCTATTGATTAGGTTTGATCAATAAGATGATCATGCTGATCATAGCTTTTGGGATTGACGTTTTGGACAGTGTTAAATAAGCTAGATCAACTAGATGATCATAAAGAGGGGAAACGATGGAATTCGGCTGGCATTTGGAGGAGCAGCAGTTCCGGGAAGAACTGCGCGCTTTCATCCGTGAGTTCGTCAGCGAGGAGGCTCGCCTGCTGGTTCCAGGCGAGGAGCCTTATTCCGATGCCAACATCGAGTTCTGTCGCCGCCTCGCGGAACGAGGCTGGCTGGTGCCTCACTGGCCTGCCGAGTACGGCGGCAGCAATGCGTCTTCGTGGGTCTTCGCGATTCTCAGCGAGGAACTCTGGGCAGCGGGCGAGCCTCGCGGCTCGCAGTACATGAACGTGAACTGGATCGGCCCGGCGATCATCGCCGCGGGCTCCGAAGAACAGAAGGCGATGCACTTGAAGCGCATCGCCAGCGGGGATGTGCTCTGGTGCCAGGGCTTCTCCGAACTGGACGCGGGTTCCGATCTGGTCGCGATGCAGACGTTCGCCGAGCGCGAGGGCGACGACTACGTCATCCAGGGCGAGAAGATCTGGACTTCGTACGCTTCCAAGGCGGAATACTGCTTCCTGCTCGCCAAGACGCGGCGTAACGCCGACCCGCAGCAGAGCATTTCGATCTTTCTGGTGCCCATGAAGACCCCCGGAATCTGTGTCGAGGCGCTGCCTTCGATGCTCGATATCCACGTCATCCATCGCATGACTTTCGACAAGGTGCGAGTGCCGGCTTCATGCCGTCTCGGGCCCGAGAACCAGGGCTGGCCCATCGTCCGCGACGCGCTGTCGGATGAGCGGGTCGGAACCCCGCGCTATGCGCGCGCCGAAGCGGTGCTCGATCAGGCGATGCGGATCGCGAGCGGTCAGGGCCGCCTCGGCGAAGCGGGTCTGCAGCAGGCCGCGACCCACGCGCGGGCCGCCTGCCATGCGGCTCGTCTGCTCTCGTATCAGGTGCGCCAGAGCCGCTCCGGCGGCGCAGGCGCAGGACCCGAAGCCTACGTCGGCCGTGCCGCCATCGTGCGTGCCGAGCGTGAAGTTTCCGAAGTGGCGCTCGACGTGCTCGGCGAGAACGCGTTGGCGAGCGGTTCACTCGGTGACGGCGAGTTCCGCACGTCGATGATCGCCGGCCTGGGGGGCGGCAGCTACGAGATGCAATTGAATCTCATCGCAAGATTGTGGCTTCGGCTGCCCAAGGAGAGCTGAGCATGGAGTTCAAGCCGAACCCGAAGCAGCAGCAGTGGCTCGAGTCCGTCTGCAAGCTGCTGGACCGTCAGCCTGCCGTCGTCGACAGCTACGACGCTGCGTTGCTGGAGCAGCTGACGCAGGAGGGTTACTTTCGCGAGCTCGTGAGCGGAGGCGACCTGCTCGAGGCCGTCATGCTGGTCGAGGAGGTTTCGCGGCGTGATCGTCTCATTCCCGTCGGATTGCACGCCTTGCTCGTACCGACGCTGCTCGGCTCGGGCGTCAAATCTCCGGTGGCCATCGCGCGGGTCAATTCGGACGTTCCGGTCCGCTTCGCCGCCATGGCCAAGACACTGATCCTCGTCGATGGAGCGCAGAGCCGCGTCTACGCGCTCGATCCGCCGAAGGCGCATCCGGTGCGCAGCAACTACGTTTATCCGGTGGCCAGCCTGCCGTCGCTCGCATCAAGCCCGGTGCTCGCGACCTGGGACAGCGATCTCGTGGTGCGACGCTGGCAACTCGCGGTAACGGCCGAGATGGTCGGTGCGATGGACAGCGCGCTCAAGAATCTCGTCGGCTACATGAGTCGCAGGCGCCAGTTCGGGCGCCCGCTGGGCGCCTTCCAGGCGCTGCAGCATCGGCTCGCCGAAATCGCCATCACGCTCGAGAGTGCCCGCGTGCTGCTTCGCGAGGCGGCTTGGCACGACGATGGAGAGCTGGCCGCTACCGCGGCGAACTACGCGGCGGTCGCCGCGCGCCAGGTTTGTCTGGAAGCGCATCAGCTGTCCGGAGCGCGCGGCTTCACGCTTGAATTCGGCCTCTATCGCGCCACACTGCGATTGCAGCTGCTGAGCCTGGAAGGCGGCGGAAAAGCCTGGCACGCCGAGGTGGCGGCGACGCGTCGCTGGGGGGCGGAATCGGCCTTTTGCGAGACGGGGCATTCAGAAGCGGTCCCGATCATGTCACTCTGACCGGCACTTCACCCGAGACAGGACACCCACTGATGCCCAGATCCGCCAAGGCTGCCCCTACCACGTCGTCCGGTCCTGCCGACCGCTCCCTCTTCGTGCGCGCCAAGAAGGTACCCGAGCTGATGGCGGCCGACATACGGAAGCGCATCGTGCAGGGCGATCTGCAGGAAGGCGATTCGCTGCCGACCGAAACCGATCTGATGCAGCAGTACAACGTATCGAGGCCGACGCTGCGCGAAGCATTGCGGATTCTGGAGTCGGAGTCGCTGATCGTGGTGCGTCGCGGCGGTATCGGTGGTGCCGTGGTCAAGCGGCCGATGCTGGATACGACCGCTCGTCATTTCGGGCTGATCCTGCAGGATCGCGGCGCTTCGGTGGACGATGTCTACAAGGCGCGCATGGTCATCGAGCCGCCGGCGATGGCCGATCTGGCGCGTGTGATCACGGCCGAACAACTCAGCGAGATCAAGAAGCGACTGGCCGAAGCGGACCAGCTCATCGGCTCGCCGGCGCGATATGCGCACGCGATCACCGGGATTCGCGAATACATGATCAGCCTGGCGGGCAACATCACGGTCTCGCTGCTGACGCGCCTGCTCGACGAGATTCTCGAACGCCATTCGGCGCGCATCGGTGAAGCCAAGGGCAGCGAGTGGGCGACGCTGCAGCGCAAGAGCCAGAAGTCGCTGCGCAAGCTCATCGACCTCATCGGCAAGAAAGACGCGGCGGGCGCTGAATCGTTCTGGCGAGCGCACTTGCAGGAAGCCGCCGTCTATCTGCTTTCGGCGGGAACGGACGCCTCGATACTCGATCTGTTCGAGTAAGCGTTCGCCGCAATACTGACTTAGGAGAAGTCCATGTTGAACGTGCAGGAATCGGCCCGGGTGAGCACCAGCACGGTGCCTTCGCATGTCCCGGTCGACCGCATCGTTCCTTACGATCTGCTGCGCGTCTCCGGACCTCACGACGATCCCTTCGTCGTCATGAACGGCCTGCGCGATCGTGGTCGCGTACTGTATACGCCGACCCACTTCTCGAGCGCGCGGGGGGCGTGGGTTTTGACGAAGGCGGAAGATATCCGTCACGTGCTGCAAAACCCGCAACAGTTCTCGAGCAGCGGCGTGTCGGGTTTTTCGCGCCTGCTCGGCGAAACCTGGGACATGATCCCGCTCGAAATCGATCCACCGCGTCACGCGCTGTTCCGCGCGATCCTCAATCCGCTGCTGTCGCCGGCCAAGGTCGCCAAGCTGCAGGACAACATCCGCGCCGCTTGCGTTGGCCTCATCGAGGCCGCTACGCAGGAGGGCAGCGGCTGCGAGTTCATGACGGCGTTCGCAAGGCCATTTCCGGTCAGGATCTTCCTGCACCTGATGGGCTTGCCGCAGGAGCTGTTCGATCAGTTCCTCCGCTGGAACAACGCGCTGCTGTTCAGCGAGGACATGCAGGAACGCATCGATGCCGCAGCGGCGATTCGTGACTATCTGCGCGCGCTGATCGCCGAACGCAAGAAGAACCCGGTCGACGACTTCACGAGCGTTGCCGTGAAAGCTCAGATCAACGGGCAGCCGATCACCGACGACGAGATCCTGGGCATTTGCTATCTGCTCTTCGTCGGCGGCCTGGACACCGTCGCCGCCTCGCTGGGTTTCTACTTCAAATATCTCGCCGAGCATCCGGAGCAACAGCGCTTGCTGCGCGAAAAGCCCGAGCTGATTCCGGAAGCTATCGAAGAGCTCCTGCGTGCCTATTCGGTGGTCATGGTCAGCCGGTTCGTCACCGAGGATCTCGAACTGGCCGGCGTCTCGATGAAGCGCGGCGACTGCATCGCCATCTACACGACGTTCGCGAGCTTCGACGCCGACGATGTGCAGAACCCCGAGACGATCGATTTCGGTCGCTCGCTGAATCGGCATATCGCCTTCTCGTACGGCCCGCATCGCTGCCTCGGCTCCCACCTGGCACGGCGCGAACTCGTCATCGCGCTGGAGGAATGGATGAAGCGTGTGCCTGAATTCCGTATTGCCGAAAGCGATGCTCCGACGATGCACGGCGGGGTCGTTTTCAGCCTCGATCATCTGCCGCTCGCCTGGTAGCAGGCGCCAGCGTCACTCACAAGACAACGAAGATGCAGGTGCCGGCATGCGTCGGCGCCGCGGAGGAAAGCTGCGTGCGTATTTCAAACGAATGGACAACGGGCGAGCAGGACACCATCAACGCGGCTCTCGAACGCGCCGTCGCAAACTGGCCTGATCGCATCTTCCTGGATATCGACGGACGCGAGTACAGCTTCGCTGAAGTGGAGCGCGAGGCGAACGGTCTGGCGAACGGCCTGGCGACCTTGGGCGTCAAGGCCGGTGACACGGTCACCACCATCCTCGACAACAATGCGGACGCGATCCTGGTCTGGTTCGCGATCAACAAGCTCGGCGCGATCAGCGTGCCGGTCAACACCGCGTATCGCGGGGAATTCCTGAGGCATCAGCTCGCCGATTCGGCCTCGTCGGTGGTCGTCGCCGAGTCCGACTATGCCGACCGCGTCTGCGGCGTGGCCTCGGGGCTTCCCGATCTGCGCTCGCTACTGTATCGCGGCGAGGCGCCGATGACTCCGGCCGAAGGCAAGACGGTGGCGCCGCTCGACGCGTATCGCTCGTCCGACCTCAGCCGGCCGGCGGTCGGCGTGAAGCCTGGAGACCTCGCGATGCTGATCTACACCGCGGGCACGACCGGGCCGTCGAAGGGCTGCATGGTCAGCCACAACTACGCGATCAATCTCGCGCGCCAGCTGGTCACCGTCGCGGGCAGAACGCAGGACGACGTGCAGTGGACCGCGCTGCCGTTGTTCCACATGAACGCCACCTCGACCACGATCCTGGCGAGCCTGCTCGTCGGCGGCAAGGCTGCCGTCTACAAGCGTTTTTCGGTGTCGAACTTCTGGCCCGAGATCGAGCGTACCGGAGCGACGATCGTGAGCCTGCTAGGTTCGATGATTCCGCTGCTCGTCGAGGCTCCCGAGAACGAGTCTGCCAAGCGTTGCCACGATCAGGTTCGCGTGGTGCTCGGCACGCCGTTCCCCGCGCCGCTGCAGTCCAAGTGGAAGCAACGCTTCGGCGCGCAGATCCTCGGCGCGAACTCCTACGGCATCACCGAGGCCTCCGTCGTGACGACGCTGCCTTGCGGTGTGCAGGCCAAGCCAGACTCCTCGGGTATTCGCTCGCCCGACTTCGACGTGCGCATCGTCGACGACGACGATCGCGAATTGCCGCCGGGCACGGCGGGCGAGGTCATCGTCAGGCCACTCAAGCCTCATGTGATGTTCGAAGGCTATTGGCGGCGGCCGGCCGATACGCTGAAGATCATGCGCAACCTGTGGCTGCATACGGGTGACATCGGCAAATTCGATGAAGACGGCTTCTTCTACTTCATCGACCGCAAGAAGGACTACATGCGTCGCCGTGGCGAGAACATCTCGAGCTACGAAATGGAGACGACGTTCCGGCTGCACCCCGCGATAGAGGACATTGCGGTGCACGCGGTCCTGTCCGACCTCACCGAAGACGACGTCAAGGTCACGGCGGTACTCAAGCCGGGCGAAGTGCTGACGGAGGAAGCATTGTGCCGCTGGGCGATCGAGCGTCTGCCTTACTTCGCGGTGCCGCGCTACATCGAGTTTCGCAAGGAACTGCCGCGTAATCC
The DNA here is from genome assembly GCF_058783045.1 of Hydrocarboniphaga sp. FW305-C-57. Classification (NCBI taxonomy): domain Bacteria; kingdom Pseudomonadati; phylum Pseudomonadota; class Gammaproteobacteria; order Nevskiales; family Nevskiaceae; genus Hydrocarboniphaga; species Hydrocarboniphaga sp. FW305-C-57. Next base: position 59,037 of record NZ_JBYSYG010000016.1, read on the forward strand.
GGTGGGCCGCATTCTCAAGTATCAACTGCGCGATGAAGGCTGCACGGCGGCGACCTGGGATCGCGACAAGTCCGACATTCAGCTGGCCAAGCGCTGACCGGACGCCGCCCAGTGTACGCATTCATCTACGACCACCTTCGCACCCCGCGCGGCCGCGGCCGTCCCAACGGGGCCTTGCACGAGGTGCCGCCCGTCGAGCTCGCGGCGCAAGTGCTGTCGGCCATCGCCTCGCGCAATCGGCTTCCCGCCGGCGGCGTCGACGATGTCGTGCTCGGCGTGGTCTCCCCGGTGGGCGAGCAGGGCTGCAACATCGCGCGGACCGCGCTGTTGCGCGCGGGCTACGCAGACTCGGTGCCGGGCATCCAGATCAATCGCTTCTGCTCGTCGGGACTCGATGCGGTCAATCTCGCCGCCGGTCAGATTCGCAGCGGGAGTTGCGATCTGGTCGTCGCCGGTGGCGTCGAGTCGATGTCGCGCGTGCCGATGAGTTCCGACGGCGGGGCCTGGTATAGCGATCCCATCCTCGTCTACGACAATCATCTGGCCCCGCAAGGCATCGGTGCCGATCTGATCGCGACGCGTGCCGGGCTGTCGCGCGCAGACGTCGACCGCTATGCGCTCGCGAGCCAGCAGCGCGCTGCGCATGCCTGGAATGAAGGCTATTTCGCTGCCTCGGTCCAGCCTGTCGTCGATGAACTCGGGCAGGTATTGCTCGATCGCGACGAGCATCTGCGGGCCGATACGAGCTTCGAATCCTTGTCCGCATTGCCGGCGGTATTCGCCAATCAGGGGGCAAGCGGCTACGACGCCGTCGCGCTGCAGCGCTATCCCGAAGTCTTTGCCATCGATCATGTGCATACCGCCGGAAATTCCAGCGGCATCGTCGATGGTGCGTCTGCGGTTCTCGTCGGCAGCGCCGAGGCCGGAGCGAGATTCGGGCTGAAGCCACGGGCCCGGATTCGCGCCGCAGCTTCGGTCGGCAGCGAGCCGACGATCCAGCTCACGGGGCCCGAGGCAGCCACGCGAAAAGTGCTCGCCAAGGCGGGCATGTCAATCGCCGACATCGACCTGTTCGAGCTCAACGAGGCGTTTGCTTCGATCGTGCTCTGGTACATGCAGCGCTTCGACATCGATCACGAGCGCATCAACGTCAACGGCGGTGCGATCGCGATGGGCCATCCGCTCGGCGCCACCGGTGCCATGCTGCTCGGCACCGTGCTCGACGAGCTCGAGCGCCGTGGCAAGAGCACTGCACTGATCACCGCCTGTGTCGGCCTTGGCATGGGCACGGCCACGATCATCGAGAGAGTGTCATGACGCAGGTGCCGGTTTCCTCGCTGAACCTCGACATCGGCACCGACGGCGTCGCCGTGCTGCGCATGAACTGCGTCGATCGCCCGATGAATCTCGCGACGCTGACGTTCGGTGTCGAGCTTGCGAACATGATCGAGCATGTCGCCAAGGACGCGTCGATTCGCGGCGTGGTGCTGACCTCGGACAAGGCCGACTTCATGGCCGGCGGTGACATTCACGGCATGGTCGCCCAGTTCGATGGGCTCGGCGACGAGGCCAGCGTCTATCGGGACATCGCGCGGCCGTTCAGCCTCGTGATGCGTCGCCTCGAAACCTGCGGCAAGCCGTTCGTGGCTGCGATCAACGGCTCGGCGCTCGGTGGCGGCCTGGAGCTGGCGCTCGCCTGCCACCATCGCATCGTCGCCCGCTTGCCCAAGCTCGTGCTCGGGCTTCCCGAAGTCGGCATCGGCCTGCTTCCGGGCGCGGGCGGAACACAACGCTTGCCGCGGCTCATCGGCATCGAAGCCGCGGTGACGCTGATGCTCGAAGGGACTCGCCTGTCAGCCGAAGAAGCGTTGACGCGCGGCATCGTGCACGCGGTCGCGGAGCCGGAGTCCTTGCTCGACGAGGCGCGGCAATGGATTCTCGCGGGCGGACAGGCCTTGCAGCCCTGGGATCGCAAGGGGTTTCGAATTCCGGGCGGAAGCGGCTTTTTCGATGCCGGAATCAACCAGCTCAGCAATACGCTCGCGACCCGGATCAGCGTCGACACGCGGCACAACTATCCGGCGCCGATCGCGCTGCTGAGCGCCGTCGTGCGCGGCGCTGCACTGCCGTTCGAAGCGGGCATGCGGGTCGAATCGCGCGAGTTCACACGCCTGCTGCGTAATCCGGTTTCGCGAAACCTGCTGCGCACCGGTTTCGTATCGCGCAACGCTTGTGATCGTCTTGCGCGGAGACCAGCCGGCTTCGAGCAGAAAAGCTTTCGCCGCATCGGCGTGATCGGCGCCGGGCTCATGGGCACCGGTGTCGCCCAGGTTGCGGCGCAGCGTGGCATCGAGGTCGTGCTGCTCGACGCCAGCGAGGCACAGGCCCAGGCCGGACGCGCACGAATCGGTGAGCAGTTCAGCAAGCTCATCGCGCGCAAGCGCATGGCGGCCGGCGAAGCGGATGCCACGCTCTCGCGCATTACCGCCACGGCGGACTACCGTGCACTTGCCGACTGCGAACTCGTCGTCGAAGCGGTGTTCGAGAATCGCCAGGTCAAGGCCACGGTGTTCCAAAAGCTCGCCGCCGTCCTGGGTCCCGACGCGATCGTCGCGAGCAACACCTCGGCCTTGCCGATCGGGCAACTGTCCGGAACGATCGAAAAGCCCGAACGCTTCATTGGACTACATTTCTTTTCACCGGTCGATCGGATGCCGCTGGTCGAGGTGATCTCGGGTAGCCGGACCTCGAAGCAGACACTCGCGCAGGCGCTGGATTTCGTGAAGCAATTGCGCAAGACGCCGATCCAGGTCAACGATGCACCGGGATTCTTCACGACGCGGATCATCACGGCTTATCTGTTCGAAGCCGTCGGCATGGTCGGCGACGGCTACGCTCCGGCGCTCATCGACAATCTCGCGCGACACGCGGGCTTCGGCCTCGGGCCGCTCGCGCTGATGGATGACCTGACGCTCGACCTTACGTATCGCGCGACCTGCAAGCGTCGTGAGGAGGCTGGATCGAAGTGGCAGGAGCCTTACGGTTTTCGCGTGTTCGAGGATTTCGTCGAGCGCTTCGATCGCAAGGGCCGTCGCCATGGCGCCGGCTTCTATGATTACGCGGACCAGCAGCGCAAGCCGTGGTCCGGCTTGCGGCAGCACTACGCTCCGCGCCCGGACTTCGATGCCGACGACATTCGCGATCGGCTGTTGCTCATCCAGGCGCTCGAAGCCGCGCGCGCCTGGGAAGAGGGTGTCATCGATGATGCGGCCCAGGGCGATGTCGGCTCGGTGCTCGGCATCGGCTTTCCGTCGTACACGGGCGGCGTCTATTCGCTCATCGACACCATGGGCCTGCGCGCATTCGTCTCGTCATGCGAGACACTGGCGGACAAGCATGGAGAGCGCTTCCGTCCGAGTGCCTGGCTGCATCGGCGAGCAGCGAGCGGCGAGCGCTTCCACCCGGCAGCAACGCAGGCCTCGGTGTGAACTTCGAGTTTTCCGAAGAGCAGGAAGCACTGCGCACGCAGTTGCGTCGCCTGCTCGACGAACATCGCGCCTCGCCACGTCAGGTCATGGAGCGCGGGGCAGCCTACGACCGTGAGCTGTGGGCGAGTCTCGTCGATATGGGACTGGCCGCGGCCGCCATCGACGAGCGGCACGATGGGCTCGGCCTGGGTGCACTCGAGCTTTGCGTCGCCGCCGAAGAGACCGGGCGCCGGCTCGCGCCGGTGCCGTTCGCTTCATCGGTGTTGCGCGCGACCGAAGCGCTCAAGCTCGCAGGCGGCGCGATTGCCGACGAATGGCTGCCCAAGCTCGCCAATGCGAGTGTGATCGGCACGCTCGCTTTCGTCGAGGGCCACGGCAGCTGGGATGCGAAGCCTGCCGCGTATGTGAGAGCCGGGCGGCTCAGCGGCGACAAAACCCTGGTTGCCGATCCGATCGCCGATTTCGCGATCGTTTCCGCGGTCGCCGAAGAAGATGGCACCGGTTGGGGGTGGTGGCTCATCGATCTGCGCGATGCGGGTGTCGAACGAAAGCCGATCGACACGATCGATTGCCTGCGTTCGCACGCACGCCTGTGCTTCGATGTGGCGCCGGCGATTCGCCTCGGCGAACCCGGCGAGGGCGCGACGCTGACCGCGAAGCTCATGGACATCGTCGCCGTGTACACCGCTTTCGAGCAGATCGGCGCGGCGCAAATGCTGCTTGAAACCTGCGTCGACTATGCGAAAACGCGGCGCGCCTTCGGCAACTTCATCGGCGCTAACCAGGCGGTGAAACATCGGCTCGCCGACATGTACACCAGGATCGAACTCGCACGCGGTCACTGCTACTACGGGGCCTGGGCGCTCGCCAACGGCTCCGCCGAATTGCCGCTCGCTGCGGCGGGTGCGCGGCTCGCGGCGACCGCAGCCTGCTCGTTCGCAGCCGAAGAGGCGATCGAGCTGCACGGCGGCATCGGCTTCACCTGGGAAAACGACTGCCATCTCTACTATCGCCGGGCGCGTCTGCTCGCACTCGAGCTTGGCAATCGCAGTCGCTGGTCGGATCGGCTCGTCGCTGCGCTGCGCCAGCGCGCCGCGGCCTGAGGAGGCCACATGGATTTCGAAGACAGCCCCGACGAGGCCAGCTATCGCACTCGGGTGCGCGAGTGGATGCGCGAGGCCGCACCACGCTGGAGCCGTCGCGAGACGCAGGAGACGGAAGCGCAGTTCGTCGAGCGCGCCCGCGGCTGGCAGGCCTGCAAGCAGGCGGCGGGCTACGTGGGCATCACTTGGCCGCGCTCCGCCGGCGGACAGGGCGAGGACCCGATCCATCAGATCATTTTCTCGCACGAAGAGGCGCGCTATTCGCTCGCGCTGACGCCGTTCCAGGTCGGCATGGGCATGTGCCTGCCGACGATCTACAGCTTCGCGAGCGACGAGGTCGTGCAGCGCCTGCTGCCGCCGGCGCTGCGTGGAGAGACGATCTGGTGCCAGCTGTTTTCGGAGCCCGCGGCCGGTTCCGATCTCGCCGGCATTCGCACGCGTGCACGGCGTGAAGGCGAGGACTGGATCATCGATGGCCAGAAAGTCTGGACCTCGTGGGCGCACCATTCGGATTTCGGCCTGCTGCTCGCGCGCAGCGACGCCAGCCTCAGCAAGCACAAGGGCCTGACGATGTTCTGGCTCGACCTGCGCACGCCCGGAGTCGAAGTGCGTCCGATACGCGGCATGACGGGCGAATGCGACTTCAACGAAGTCTTTCTCACCGACGTCCGCATTCCAGACGCCCAGCGTCTCGGCGAGGTCGGGCAGGGCTGGAAGATCGCATTGACCACGCTGATGCACGAGCGCCTCGCGATCGGACGTCCGCCCGATGCGCCTGGAGCGGAGGAACTCGTTGCGCTGGCATCCTCGATTCGGGACGGCGAAGGCACGCGGCTCGACAGCAGTGCGGTACGCCAGGCGATCGCCGATTTCTACATCAACGACGCTGGTCTCGACTTCATCCGCATGCGCGTGCAGACCGCAGTGTCGAAAGGCTTGCCCCCGGGACCGGAAGCGTCGATCGGCAAGCTCGTCATGGCCAAGACGCGACAGGACATCGGCGCCTTCGCGATGGACCTGTTCGAAGCCGCGGCGATCGCAGACGACGAACGCGAGCCCATGCGTGGCTTTCGCCATCACTACCTCTTCGCGCCGGGCTTCCGCATCGCCGGCGGCACCGACGAGATCCTTCGCAACGTCATCGCCGAGCGTGTGCTCGGGCTGCCGCCGGATCTGAGACTCGATCGCGATCTCCCTTTCAACGCGCTTAAGTAGCGCTTCTGCAGAGACGACTATGCGTACGCGCGTGACCGAGATGCTCGGTATTCGTTATCCCATCGTGCAAGGCGGGATGATGTGGGTGGGGCGGGCCGAGCTGGCTGCGGCGGTCTCGAACGCCGGCGGCCTCGGCGTTCTGACTGCGCTCACGCAGCCGACGCCCGAAGCGCTCGTCACCGAGATCGAGCGCTGCCGAGGCATGACCGATCGGCCGTTCGGCGTGAACCTGACGATCCTGCCGAGCGCCACGCCGCCGCCTTACGAGGCCTATCTCGACGCCATCATCGGCTCTGGCATCAAGGTGCTCGAAACCGCTGGCAGCAATCCGAAGTCTTTCATCGACAAAGCCAAGGCCGCGGGCGTGCGCATCGTTCACAAGTGCACGAGCCTGCGCCATGCGCTGTCGGCCGAGCGACATGGCGTCGACATCGTGAGCATCGACGGTTTCGAATGCGCAGGACATCCGGGCGAAGACGATGTCGGCGGACTCGTCCTGATTCCTTTGGCGGCGCGCAAGCTCGGCATTCCGGTGATCGCCTCGGGCGGCATCGGCGATGGTCGTGGCCTTGCGGCGGCGCTCGCGCTCGGTGCCGAGGGCGTCAACATGGGCACGCGGTTCTGCGCCACCCAGGAAGCACCGATCCACGAGCTCATCAAGCAGATGATGGTCGACAAGAGCGAGCGCGACACCAACCTGATTTTCCGCACGCTGCACAACACCGGGCGCGTGCTCAAGAACGGCATCTCGGACGAAGTCGTTGCGATCGAGCGGCGTCCCGGCGGCGCGCAGTTCGCCGACGTACAGCATCTGGTCCGCGGCGTGCGCGGTCGCGAGGCGCTCGAGCGTGGCGATCCGGAAGGCGGCCTCGTCTGGGGCGGGCAGGTGGTCGGCCTCATCGACGATGTGCCGAGCTGTGCCGAGCTCATCGAACGCATGGTCGCCGAATGCCGCGAGCAGCTGCGCGTCGCCTCGTCCTACTTTCTCTGAACGCATCGAAGTCTTTTTATGACACGCATCAACTTCATCGAGCACAACGGAAAATCGCACCTCGTCGAGGTGGCCGATGGCAGCTCGCTCATGCAGGCCGCCGTCGACAACATGGTGCCGGGCATCGTCGCGGACTGCGGCGGCGCCTGCAGCTGTGCGACCTGTCATTGCTACATCGAAGGCGAGTGGGCGGCACGTGTCGCGCCCGCGCAAGAGCTGGAAGTCTCGATGATCGAGAGCGCAACGCACACGCGCGCCAGTAGCCGCCTGAGTTGCCAGATCAAGGTGACGCCCGAGCTCGACGGACTCGTCGTGCATCTGCCGGTGTCGCAGTTCTGATGCGTCCGGGGCGAGTGAAATGAGTGCCGAGGCCGTCGTCGTCGATGCGCTGCGCAGCCCTTATGGCCGTCGTCGCGGCGCCCTGCGTGAGTGGCGCCCGGATTCACTGCTGGCGGAGGTCATCGACCGGCTCCTGAAACGCACCGGCCTCGCGCCTGCGAGCATCGAGGACGTGATTGCGGGTTGCGTGAGCCAGGCCGGTGAACAGGCGGCCAACGTGGGTCGTCTCGCAGCACTGCTGTCGGGCTTGCCCGAAACCGTGCCGGGCGTCGTGCTCAACCGCATGTGCGGTTCGAGCCAACAAGCCGTGCATTTCGCAGCGCAGGCGGTCGCGGCTGGCGACATGGATTACGTCATCGCAGGTGGTGTCGAGAGCATGTCGCGCGTGCCGATGTTTCTCGACATCACGCTCGGCCAGCGCGAGTTCCGCGGCTTCGAGGATCTCAATCCGGCGTTGCTGCAGCGCTATCCGCTGATCCACCAGATCGAGAGTGCGGAGCGCATCGCCGAGCGCTGGAACGTCACGCGCGAGGACTGTGACCGCTTCGCGATCGAAAGCCACCAGCGTGCAAGCCGCGCGATGGCGCATGCCGACGGGCGCGTGCGTCTGGCAGGACTTGGCGCCGATGGGACGACGATCGATTTCGCGAACGACGAAGGCGTGCGCCATCTCGTCGACGTCGAGCGCATGCGCGCGATGCTGCCGGTGTTGCGGCCCGAGGGACGCGGCGTGGTGACGGCCGCCAACGCGAGCCAGATTTCGGATGGTGCATCGGCGGTGTTGATCGCCAATCGCGAGCGGGCGACCTCCGATGGCCTGCATCCGCGTGCTCGCTTCAGGGCGCGCGTCGCCTGTGGCTCCGATCCGGTGCTGCAACTGACAGGCGTGATGCCGGCGACCCGGATGGCCCTGCAGCGTGCGGGTTTATCGATCGCGGATCTCGACTGGATCGAGGTCAATGAAGCCTTCGCGAGCGTCGTGCTCGCCTGGGCGCGTGAGTTCGATGCCGACATGGACAAAGTCAATCCCTGGGGCGGGGCGATCGCCCACGGTCATCCGCTGGGAGCCAGTGGCGGAGGCCTGCTCGCGAAGACGATCGCCGGGCTCGAGGCCACCGACGGCACGCTCGGATTGCAGCTCATGTGCATCGGCCATGGCATGGCGACGGCGACCATCGTCGAGCGCCTTTGATCGAAGCGAAAGGAACCGACATGAATATTCAGGGCAGTGTCTTTCTGATCAGCGGTGGTGCGAGTGGACTCGGACTCGCGGCTGCGCGTCGCCTCGTCGAAGCGGGTGGCAAGGCCGTGCTTGCCGATGTCAACGTTCAGGCGGGTGAGGCGGCCGTCGCCGAACTCGGCAAGTCGGCTCACTTTATGCGCACCGATGTGACCGATGCGGAATCCACTGCCGCGGCGGTGCAGGCCGCAGTCGACGTATTCGGAGGCGTGCACGGCCTGGTCTGCTGCGCCGGCGTCGCACCGGGCGAGAAGGTTGTCGGCAAGGAGGGTCCGCATCGGCTCGACAGTTTCGCGCGTGCGATCAACATCAACCTCGTCGGCACGTTCAACCTGTTGCGCCTGGCGGCCGAGCGCATATCGAAGCAGCCGGCCAACGAGGGCGGTGAGCGCGGCGTGATCATCTGCACCGCCTCGGTCGCGGCCTTCGATGGCCAGATCGGGCAAGCGGCCTACTCGGCCTCGAAAGCCGGCGTCGTCGGCATGACGCTGCCGATCGCGCGCGAGCTCGCGCGCTATGGCATTCGCGTCATGACGATCGCCCCGGGCATATTCGAGACGCCGATGCTGCTCGGCCTGCCGCAGGACGTGCAGGACTCGCTCGGCAAAACGATTCCGTTTCCGTCGAGGCTCGGAAAACCCGCGGAATTCGCGCAACTCGTGCAGGCCATCGTCGAGAACCCGATGCTCAACGGCGAGACGATCCGGCTCGACGGTGCGATCCGCATGGCGGCGAAGTGAGCTGCCGATGATCCTCACGAACGAGCAGGAGATGATTCGCGACGCGGTGCGAGATTTCGTCGCCGCGCGGATCACGCCGCATGCGGCCGACTGGGATCGCGAGCATTACTTTCCGCGCGAAGCCTTGCAGGGGCTCGCCGAACTCGGCGTGCTCGGCATGACGGTGCCCGAGCAATGGGGCGGCGCCGGGCTCGACATGATGTCGCTGGTGCTCGTGATCGAGGAGATCGCCGTCGGAGACGGCGCGACTTCGACGATCGTGAGCGTCCAGAACTCCCTGCCTTGCGGCATCCTCAACCGCTACGGCAGCGAGGCGCAGAAGGAGCGCTGGCTGCGCAAGCTCGCGAGCGGTGAATGGCTGGGCTGCTTCTGCCTGACCGAGCCGCAGGCCGGATCGGATGCGGCGAACCTGCGCACGACCGCAGTGCGTGATGGCGACGAATGGGTCATCCGCGGCGTCAAGCACTACATCACGAGTGGCCGCCATGCCGATCTCGCGATCGTCTTCGCGGTCACCGACAAGGCGCTCGGCAAGAAGGGCATTTCGGCTTTCGCCGTCCCGACCTCCACGCCGGGCTACACCGTCGCCCGCATCGAAGAGAAGATGGGCCAGCACGCCTCGGACACGGCGCAGATCGTCTTCGATGACTGCCGAGTCGGTGACGAGGCGCTGCTCGGCACGCCCGGCGAGGGCTATCGCATCGCGCTGTCGAATCTGGAATCGGGCCGCATCGGCATCGCCGCGCAATGCCTCGGCATGGCGAGGGCGGCGCTGCAGGCGGCCGTCGACTACTCGACTCAACGCGAAGCCTTCGGCCAGCCGATCGCACAGCATCAGGCGGTGAGCTTTCGTCTCGCCGACATGGCCACGCGGCTCGAGGCCGCGCGCCAGCTGGTCTGGCATGCGGCCAGCCTCAAGGACGCCGGCAGGCCCTGTCTGACCGAAGCCTCGATGGCCAAGCTGTTCGCTTCGGAGATGGCCGAGGCGGTCTGCTCCGCGGCGATCCAGATTCACGGCGGTTGCGGCTACACGCGCGAAACCCAGGTCGAGCGCTACTACCGCGACGTGCGCGTGGCCCAGATCTACGAAGGGGCGAGCGACATCCAGCGGCTGCTGATCGGCCGCTCGCTGATCGGAGGCTAGCGATGCGATTCGAAGGCAAGGTCGTGCTCGTGACCGGCGCCGGCAGCGGTATCGGCCGTCATCTCTGTGAAGCTTTCGCGGCCGAAGGTGCTGCGATCGCGTCGGCCGATCTCGATGCGCAGGCAGCGCGCGAAACCACGCTAGGGCTCGCAGGGCCGTCGAGCCGCCACGGCTTCTTTCAGCTCGACGTCGCCGACGAAGCCAGCGTCGAAGCGGCCGTGCGCCAAGTGATCGCCAGGCTCGGTCGCATCGACGTGCTGATCAACAATGCAGGCATCGCCTATGGCGACATCTACCAGCTCACGAGCATTCCATCGCCGCGGCTCATGCGTCTGCTCGAGGTCAATGTCGTCGGCGTGCTGCATTGTGCGCGTGCCTGCCGTGCGGCATTGAGCGAAAGTGGCGGCGTGATCCTCAACATGTCGTCGATGGCCTCCTACATGGCCAACGGCGCCTACAGCCTCACCAAGGCTGCGGTGAACAATCTCACGCTGACGCTCGCCGACGAGCTTGCGGGCGACGGCATTCGCGTCAACGGCCTTGCGCCGGGACTCATCGATTCTCCGGCCGCCATGGCACAGGTCAACGCGGTCTTCCAGCGACGCATCCACGCTGCGCAGCTCGTCAAGCGCCAGGGGCGCATGGGCGACGTTGCCGGTCTTGCGATGTTCCTGGCGTCTGAGAGCGCGAGCTTCATTACCGGGCAGACGGTGCTCGTCGACGGCGGCTTCCTGCGGCATTCCTCGCAGGCGATGCCGGTGCCGGTCTCCGGGCTGCCGAACGAATGAGCCGGGCTGCCGCAGCTCCGCTGGAGCATGCGGCTCCGCGCGCCTGGTGGGCGCTGAGCCTGCTGACGCTGATCTACGCCTGCCACACGATCGACCGCAGCGTGATCTCGGTGATCATCGAGCCCGTCAAGCGCGAGTTCGGGCTCAGTGACGGCCAGATCGGCCTGCTCGGCGGTCTCGCGCATGCGGCGCCGTTCGCGCTCGCGGTGCTGCCGATGGGCTGGCTGGTCGATCGCCATTCGCGCACGCGGCTGCTCGCGGCGATGCTGTCGGTCTGGAGCCTGCTGACGCTCGCATCGGGCTTCGCGACGAACTTCACCATGCTGCTGCTCGCGCGCATCGGCATCGGCGCCGCGGAGTCCGGTACGGCACCCGCGAGCTTGTCGCTGATCTCCGATCTGTTTCCCGAGCGTCGGCGCGCGACCGCGATAGGCCTGTTCTACCTGAGCGTCGCCTTCGGCATGGGTGCGATTTTCCTGCTCGGTGGCGCGATCGTGTCGGCGCATGGCTGGCGCTCGGTTTATTTCATCGCCGGTGCGCCCGGGCTGCTGCTCGCGCTGTTGCTGCTCGCGAGTTTCAAGGAGCCCGTGCGTACCGGCTTGTCCGCAGGCAGCTCGGATCACGGTCTCGCCGCGTTGCGGCAGATCGCCAAGCTCAAGCGACTGAGCTGCGCGATGGCGGCAATGGCGCTGGCTTCGATGGTGGGGGCTTCAGTGTGGACCTGGGCGGCTTCGCTGATGATTCGCGCGCATGGCATGGATCTGCGTCAAGCGGGCGTCGTCGTCGCGATGGCCGCGGGCATCTTCCAGGCGCTCGGCGCCGCCGTCGCAGGACCGCTCGCGGACCGGTTCGCGGCGCGGCGCCCCGGGGCGGGCGGATGGCTCGCAGCTGCTTCGGTGTCGCTATCGGTGCCGGCCGGGCTCGGCATGGCGTTCTCGCAGAACGAGAACACCGCGATCGCCTGTACGCTTGCGCTCGGGTTCACGCTGGGCAGCTGGCTCGGTCCTGGTTACGCCCTGATCATCGGCCACGCGCCTGCAGCTTTGCGCGGTGGCGTGCTCGCGGCGACACAGCTCTGCAACGTGCTGGTCGGTGTCGGCCTCGGGCCTCTGCTGACGGGCACGATCAGCGACGCGCTCGGCGGTGCGGATTCACTCGCTCATGCAATGGCCTGCACCTTGATGATCAATCTTTTCGCCGCGATGTTGTTCTGGATCGCGAGCAAAAGGGACACATGAGCGACGCAGCCCGCCTTGAGGCGATCGAACGCCGTGTCGCGCAGCTGGAGCGGCGTCAGGCTATCGTCGAGACGCTGCAGCGCTACGCGACCGCCATCGACTACGGCCTCGACGAAGACTGGCTCGACTGCTTCCTGCCGGATGGCGTGTTCGAAGTGCGGCCGCGACTCGCACCGGCGTTCCGTGTCGAAGGCCAGGCGGCGCTGCGTCCGTTCATCGCGCTGCACACCAAGGCACCATCGCGTTGGCACAAGCACCTGATCACGCAGCATCGCATCGAGGTCGATGAAAGATCCGGCGATGCGCGTGTGCAGAGCTACATCCTGCGGGTCGACGAGGACGACGATGCGCAGCCCAAGCTCTGGGTGTTCGGACGCTATCTCGACGAACTCCGGCTTTGCGCCGACGGGCGCTGGCGCTTTTCGCTGCGCGTCATCGAGATCGAAGGCGCTCAGCCCGCCGCGTGGGCGCCGCTGCAGCAGCGCTTGTTCGATCCTTCGCGGTACTGACGCGAATCCGCGATGGGATTCAGGCGAGCTCGCGCGTGTCGAGGTCGCGGCCGGTGAAATCCGATTCGACGGCGAGCGCATAGCTGCGAGCGACCGCAGCGGCGGGCATCACCGCGTACGCCGACAGATCGGTCATGCCGAAACCTTCGAGCGTCTCCTTCACGAAAGTCGCGCTGACGCCGTTGATCCGGATGCCGCGCGGCAGATCGCGCGCCGCTCCGACGATGAAGCCATCGATGCCACCGTTCGATGCGGTGATCGCGCTGAAGCCTGGCAGCGGTGACTTGTTCATGAAGCCGCTCGACAGCGTGAACGAGCCACCGTCGCGCAGGTTCGGCAGGCCCAGGCGCACGAGGTTGATCTGCGACATCACGCGGTCCTGCCAGGCTTCGAGATAGTCGGCGGGCGAGAGCTCCCAGAGCGGCGTGAAGATGCGGCCGCTGCCGAGCGCGACGACGAGCGCGTCGAAGCGTCCACAGCGCTCGTAGAAATCGCGAATCGAATCTTCCGAGCGGGCGTCGACGAGAAGATCGCCGCCGCTGCGGCTTGCCTGCACGACCTCGTGGCGCTGGCGCAGCAGGCTTGCAACCGCCGAGCCGATGACGCCGCGGCCGATGACGACGATGCGCATGGTCAGAGCCCTCCGCAAACGGGCAGCAGAGCCCCGGTGATCGCGCCGGCCTGCGGCGAGGCCAGGAACGCGATCACGTTCGCCAGTTCCTCGGGTTGCACCCATTTGCCGTGATCGGCATCGGGCATCGACTCGCGGTTCGCCGCCGTGTCGATGATCGACGGCAGTACCGCGTTGACGGTCAGGCCGTGGCCCTTGAACTCGTCGGCGAGGCTCTGCGTGAAGCGATGCACGGCGCTCTTGGAAGCGGTGTAGGCGGCGATTCCGGCGCCGGGGCGCTCGGCACTGAGTGCGCCAATGTTGATGATGCGCCCCGAGCCGCTGCGCAGCAGCCAGGGCAGGGCGGCGCGACTCGCGTTGACCGCGGTCAGCAGGTTCAGCCGATGCAGCGTGTCCCAGGTCTGCGGTTCGTCGTTGGCGAATGCCTGCCAACGGAATCCACCGGCGACGTTGACGAGCACGTCGATGCGCTCGAGGCGCGTCGCGGCGGTGTCGATCGCGAGCTTCGCGGCCTGTGCATCGACGAGATCCACGTTGCCCAGGTGCAGCGAGTCCGCGGGCTCCGACGAGGCCGGCGATGCTTGCGCATCGATCAATGCCAGCCGCGCTCCATCCGCGGCGAAACGTGCGGCGACGGCTCGTCCCAGGGCGCCGTAGGCACCGGTGATTGCAACCACTCTTCGCATTCGAATATCTCCTCGTCGTATGGCGCTGTCGGGCGCATCTTGTGGGGGTGTCGGCGGGGTGTCGAAGCGGTGCATTCAACCGCTTGACCGCCCGGCTTCAATGATTGATCATTAAGATCATATATACAAACATGAGCGACGGGACATGATCCGTTCCGATCGCGGCCAGTCATGACGAGGAGCTGCTTGTAGCTATGAACATCAACGACCTGATCCTGATCAGCGTGGACGACCATCTGATCGAGCCGCCCGATCTGTTCACCCAATTCATCGATGCTCCGTTCAAGAGCCGCGCCCCGCGCATCCAGAGCAAGAAGGATCGCGACTTCTGGACCTTCGAAGGCAAGGTTTATCCGTCGATCGGCCTCAACGCCGTCGCCGGCCGTCCGCTCGAGGAGTACGGCATGGAGCCGACCTCCTATGAGGGCATGCGCAAGGGTTGCTACGACATCCACGCGCGCATCGACGACATGAACGCGAACGGCCTGCTGGCCTCGCTGTGCTTCCCGACTTTTCCGGGGTTCGCCGCGACGGGCTTTCTCGAAGTCGCGGACAAGGAGCTCATGTACGCGGTGATCCGCGCCTACAACGATTGGCACGTGCACGTCTGGTGCGGCAGCTATCCGGGCCGCCACATTCCGCTGATCCTGCTGCCGCTCTGGGATGTGAAACTCTGCGTGCAGGAGATCAAGCGCATGGTGCCGCACGGCGTGCACGCGGTGAGCTTTCCCGACAGCCCTTCGAGCGTGAAGCTGCCGAGCGTTCACGACGCGTACTGGGAGCCTCTGTGGAAGGTCTGCAACGATCACAAGGTGGTGATCGCGGCTCACATCGGCTCGGGATCGCCGCCGCCGCATGCATCGCTCGATACCCCCATCGATGCCTGGATCACCACCTTCCCGATGACCATCGCGCTGAGCGCCGGCGACTGGCTGCACGCACCGATGTGGCAGCGCTATCCGGACCTGCGCCTCGCGCTGTCCGAAGGCGGCAT
Source organism: Hydrocarboniphaga sp. FW305-C-57 (assembly GCF_058783045.1). NCBI lineage: Bacteria > Pseudomonadati > Pseudomonadota > Gammaproteobacteria > Nevskiales > Nevskiaceae > Hydrocarboniphaga > Hydrocarboniphaga sp. FW305-C-57. The sequence continues at coordinate 74,143 of NZ_JBYSYG010000016.1, forward strand.
CGGCTGGGTGCCTTACTTCCTCGAGCGCGCGGACGCGACGCATCGGCATCACAAGGCCTGGACCAATGCGGATTTCGGCAACGAGATGCCGAGCGACACCTTCCGCCGCCACTTCATCACCTGCTTCATCGACGATGCCTTCGGCATGCGCAACATTGCCGACGTCGGCGAGGACATGGTGACTTACGAGAGCGACTACCCGCATTCCGACAGCGAATGGCCGCGCTCGCCCGAAGCGCTCGTCAACAGCCTCAAGGACATACCGAAAGCGACGGTCGACAAGATCACGCACCTCAATGCGATGCGCGAGTTCTCGTTCGATCCGTTCTCGATCCTCGGTCGCGAGAACTGCACGGTCGGCTCGTTGCGCGCCAAGGCGACGCACGTCAACACCGATCCGGTTCCGGGCCTCGGCGGAGCCGCCAAACCGCATGACGGAGACAAGCGCAAGATCACGTCGGGCGACATCCAGCGCATGCTGACCTCGATGTGATCCATCCGGCGCGGCGCGCAGTGCGCGCCGCGGCCGAACAATTCAGCGGGCGTGCGATCGCGCGCCCGATGTCTGCACAGGAGGAGAGAACCAATGGCAGGCCGTTCGTATCCCGAGTCGCTCTACATCGACGCGGAATGGGTTCCCGTCGCTGACGGCGCTCATGAAGCCGTCGTCAATCCGGCGACCGAAGAACTCATCGCGCTGGCGCCCGTGGCCGGCAAGGTCGAGGCCGACGCGGCGATCGCTGCGGCACGGCGCGCTTTCGATCAAGGCCCCTGGCCGCGCATGTCGGGCAAGGAGCGGGCAACCAGGCTGCAGGCCTTCCTCGATGCCTTGCGCATGCGTGAAGACGAGATCAAGCACCTGATCATGATCGAAGCCGGCGCAACATTGCCGGCGCAGTACGTGCAGTTCGCGATTCCGCTGCAGCATGCGCAGTTCTTCGTCGATCAGTGCTACCAGAGCCCCCTCAAGGGGCTGCCGGTCGATGTCAATCCGACGATGACGGGTGCGAAGATGCTCGGCGGTGGCGTCACCGTGCGCGAGCCCGTCGGTGTGGTGTCGGCGATCACCCCGTACAACTTCCCGTTCTTCATGAACGTGGCGAAGATTTTTCCGGCGATGGCGGCCGGCAACACCGTCGTGCTCAAGCCTTCACCGTACACGCCGTTCGAGGCCTTGATCCTCGGCGAAACCGCTGACGCAGTGGGCCTGCCGAGGGGCGTGCTCAATATCGTCACAGGTGGCAAGGACGTCGGCGAGATGCTCACCACCGATCCGCGCATCGACCTGATCACCTTCACGGGTTCGGATGCCGTCGGTGCCGCGATCCAGGCACAGGCCGCGCCGACGCTCAAGCGCCTGCTGCTCGAGCTCGGCGGCAAGTCGGCGCTGATCGTGCGCCAGGACGCCAACCTCGACCTCGCACTCGGCGCAGGCCTGTTCAACTTCACCTGGCACGCAGGGCAGGGCTGCAATCTCAATACGCGCCATCTCGTGCACAACTCGGTGCGCGCCGAATACGCGAAGCGACTCGGCGAAATGACGCGGGCGGTGAAGGTCGGCAATCCGGCCGATGCTAGCGTCGGCATGGGACCGCTGATCCGTGATGCGCAGCGTCGCCGCACCGAGCAGTACGTGGATGTCGCACTGTCGCAGGGCGCCAAGCTGGTCGCCGGCGGCAAGCGGCCCGCCGGACTCGACAAGGGCTTCTTCTTCGAACCGACGCTGTTCGACGGCGTCGACAACCGCTCGCGCATCGCGCAGGAGGAAGTGTTCGGCCCGATCGGCGTGATCATCGGCTTCGACACCGACGAGGAAGCCGTCGCGCTCGCCAACGACTCCGACTTCGGACTCAGCGGTGGCATCTTCTCGGCCGACGTCGGTCGCGCCTACGAAATCGCTCTGCAGGTCCGCACCGGCGAGGTTTATCTCAACGGCGGCTCTGGCGGCATGAGCTCGCATGCTCCGTTCGGTGGCATCAAGCGTTCCGGCTACGGCCGCGAATACGGTGCCGACGGACTCAACGAATACAGCTACGTGAAGTCGATCGTCTTCCACGCAGGCTGATCGAACAAGGAACGCAGACCACATGGGTAATCACAGCGTATTGCGGGTCGACGTCTCGAACGTGCCGGCACACGTGCCGCGCGAGCTCATCGTCGATTACGACATCTGGGCCACGCCGACGGACGTCGATCCTTTCCTCGCGATCGACGAGCTGCGCAAGAAGTCGCCGATTTTCTACACGCCAGTGCATTACTCCGGCAACGCGGGCGCCTGGGTGCTCACGCGTGCCGAAGACATCCAGACCGTCATGGGCGATCCGTCGCTGTTCGGCAGCAAGTCGAAATCCGGCTTCACCGCGCTGATCGGTGAAAGCTGGGATCTTGCCCCGCTGGAGGTCGATCCGCCCGAGCATCGCCAGCTACGCCAGATTCTCGATCCGGTGTTCTCGCCCAAGCGCATCGACGCGCTCGACAAGGGCTTGCGCTCGTTCTGCAACAAGCTCATCGACGAAGCCCTTGCCAAGGGTGAGGTCGAGTTCATGGAGGATTTCGCCCGGCCGTATCCGGTGAAGATCTTCCTCGAGCTCATGGGCCTGCCGATGGAGGACTTCGATCGCTTCGTCAAATGGGGCGACGAGCTGCTGCGCAGCGCGACGATCGAAGGCCGCGTCGCCGGCGGCATCGCGATCCGCGACTACCTGCTCGAACTCATCGAGAAGCGCAAGCAGTCCCCCGGCGACAACGACGTGACGAGCATCGTCGTCAATGCGCGCGTCGACGGCCAGCCGCTGCCCCCGCACCGGCTCATCGGCATGCTCTACCTGCTGTTCATCGCAGGGCTCGACACCACGGCGTCCTCGCTGGGCTTCTTCTTCAAGTTCCTTGCCGAAAACCCCGTCGCCCAGCAGCGTCTGCGCGATCGTCCCGAGCTGATTCCGCAGGCCGTGGAAGAACTGCTGCGCGCACATTCGGTGGTCACCACGGGCCGTCGCGTGCTGCGCGATACGGTGCTCAACGGCGTTCAGATGAAGGCCGGCGACTGGATCGTCATCGGCCTGATGTTCGGCAGCCGCGATCCAGAAGAGCACAAGAACGCGACGCAGATCGACATCGATCGCCCGATCGGCCGGCACATGGCCTTCGCCACCGGCGTGCATCGCTGCCTGGGCTCGCATCTGGGACGCCGCGAACTGATCGTGGCGATGGAGGAATGGCTCAAGCGAATTCCGGCTTTCAAGGTCAAGCAGGGCGAATCGCCGCGCATGCACGGCGGCATCGTCTTCGGCGTCGACTATCTGCCGTTGAGCTGGTAACGCCCGATCGGTATCGATCGATAAAAATCATAAGCGCGGTCGTCCGTCAGCGGACCACCGGGAGAAGAACCATGACGCAGTACACCAGGACGCTCGTCGACTACATCAACGGCGCGAGCTACGAGTCGCTGCCGTCCGAGGTCGTCGACAAGGTCAAGCGGCTGATCCTCGACACGCTCGGCAATGCGGTCGCCGGCTTTTCGACGAGTGCGGGCAAACTCGCACTGCGCACGCGCCAGCAACTCGGTGGGACGCCGGACTGCACGGTCCTGGTGACCGGGCAGCGCAGTTCGCCGACGAGCGTGGCGTTCTGCAATGCGACGCTTGCATCGGCGCTCGAAGCCGACGACACCTGCCTGCAGCTTGGCCATCACGGCCAATGCTCGTTCATGCCGGCACTCGCGATCGCCGAGCAGACCGGTCGCAGCGGGCGCGATTTTCTCGTCGCCGCGGCATTGGCCTATGAACTCGGTGCCCGCATCGCCTCGGCGACGCGCCACGTCGCCGTCGGTGCCGATGGGCAGATGCGCTTCAATCCTTCGGGCGGCGGCGTCAACTGGGTTGTGTTTCCGGCGGTCATCGGTGCGGGCAAGCTGCTTGCGCTCGACGCGCAGCAGATGGCGTCGGCCTTCGGCATCGCCGGCTTCTCATCGACGATTCCGACCGGAGGCCGCTGGAACCAGCCGCCGCGCAGCCACCTCAAGTACAACCCGTACGCCTTCATGGCCGAAAGCGGCACGCTCGCCGCATTGCTTGCACAGAACGGTTTCACGGGTGATCCGGACATCTTCGACGGCGACATCGGTGAGGTGAAGGCCAACTGGTGGCAGATGGCCGGCTGCATCGATGTCGCGCCGCAGGACGCCGTCGGCCAGCTCGGCTCGCGCTGGATCACGCTCGATGCTTCGTTCAAGCCTTATCCGAGCTGTCGCTTCACGCACGGCCCGCTGGGGCTGTTCGAAAAACTCGTGAAGCAGCATCGCATCAAGACCGACGACATCGAGAAGGTCGACGTCTACAGCAACCAGATGATGTTCTCGTATCACATGGACAGTCCGGTCGTCGGCTCGGAGGCGGATTGCCAGTTCAGCATGCCGCACCTCATCGCGATGTCGGCGCTCGGCATTCCGGCAGGCCCGAAGTGGGTTTCACCGGAATACTGGAACGATCCGAAAGTCGCAGCGATCAAGGCCAAGGTGGAATGCCATCGCGATGGTGACATCGACCAGAAGGTGGTCGAGCAGTTGCTCGCGGGGCGCTGGGAGCGTACGCACAGCCGCGTCGTGCTGCGCGCCGCGGGCCGGACCTTCGAAGCCGCAGACGAATACGCACCGGGCGATCCGTTCCGCGAGGACACGCGCTTCGACGATGCGAGCCTGTTCGCCAAGTTCCGCAACTCGACCTGCCAGGGCCTGGCCGCTTCGCGCATCGACGAATGCATCGAGACCGTGATGTCGCTCGAGAAGCAGCCCGACGTGTTCGGCCTCATCAACCTGCTGCACTGAGGGCGCTTCCGATGTCCTTCGACCTCGCTTCACTCTATGAGCCGCTGACGCTACCGGGCGGCCTTAGGATTCCGAATCGCATCGTCATGCTGCCGATGACGCGCGTGCGCGCCGAAATCGACGGCACGCCCAACGAACTGATGGCGCAGCACTACCGCCAGCGTGCGGGTGCGGGTCTGATCATCACCGACTCGACGCCCGTGAGCGCGGTCGGTCGCAGTTTCATGAACGCGCCGGCGATGTTCACGACCGAGCACGCGCTCGGCTGGCGATGCGTGACCGACGCAGTGCACGAGCGAGGCGGTCGCATCGTGCTGCAGATGAATCACGTCGGACGAGCGAACAACCTGCAGTTCCTGCAGCGCACCGTCCCGCCGGTCGCCCCGTCGGCCGTGCGTATTCCGCGCAATTCGCGCCGCATCACGATCAACATTCCGCGCGTCACGCCCTACGAGATGCCGCGCGCGCTCGAAACAGAAGAAGTGCCGCTGATCGCTGACGAATTCGCGCGTGCGGCGAAACTCGCGGTGCTCGCCGGCTTCGATGGCGTGCAGGTGCATGCCGACTCGGGCTACCTGATCCACCAGTTCCTCTCGACCAACGTCAACCAGCGCACCGATCGCTACGGTGGATCGCCGCAGAACCGGGCGCGATTCGCGCTCGAAGTGCTCGATCGCGTGATCGATGTGAATGGGCCGGAGTTCGTCTCGATCAAGCTCACGCCGGGCTTCCAGGTGCACGACATCGAAGAGGACGACATCGCCGAGAAGTACGCCTATCTCGTCGACGAACTCAACAAGCGAAAAGGGCTTTCGTTCCTGCATCTGTACTTCGGTGATCTCGCGAGTTCGAGCGTCTATCAGGACATTCGCAGGAGTTTCCATGGGCTCGTGCTTGCCGAAGGCAGCCTGCGCGCGATCGACTATGCGCGCTTCGTCGCCGAGCAGCAGGCCGACCTCATCGGTTTTGCACGCGCGTTCATCTCGAATCCGGATCTCGTCGAGCGCCTGCGCCACGGCTGGCCGATTTCGCAGCCCGACATGAATACCACCTATTCGCTCGGCGCGGAGGGCTACGTCGACTATCCGGCGTACGACCCGTCGAATCCGGAGGCGACCGTGCTCGATCCCAAGGTCCACGACGACGCGGACGCACTGCTGCTTCGACTCAACATCTGATGAGGCTTCCCCGATGGCCGAGGCGAACGCTTCGGCGCGCAAGCTGCGCGTCGGCTTGATCAGTGCTGCCTGGGGTGCGTATGCGCACCTGCCGGCTTGGCGGGCGCTCGACGATGTCGAAGTCGTCGCCATCTGTACGTCGCGCCGGGAAACCGCCGAGAAGGCGGCGAGGGAGCATGGCATCGAACGGGCGTTCTGGGATCATCGCGAAATGTCGCGCGATCCGCAGATCGACATCGTCGACTGCGGCACGCGGCCCGACTGGCGCCGCGAGATGGTGCTTGCGGCATTGGATGCGGGCAAGCATGTCTACAACGGCATTCCATTCTCCGAGAGCTTCGAGTCGTCGCGACGCCTGCACGAGGCGTGGCGCCGCAGTGGACGTGTCGGCTGCGTCGATGCGTTCTGCGAATGGGTGCCGGCGTACCGGCGCATGCGCGAGATGATCGACGAGGGCTTTCTCGGCACTCCCTTCGTCTGCCAGGCGCAGTTCCAGCTCTCGCTGTTCAACAAACCCAGGGTCGATTTCCCCTATAACTGGTTCCAGCATGGCGAGCATGGCTGTTCCGCGCTGCGCAATCTCGGCAGCCATTTGCTCCATTCGATGCTGTACCTGTTCGGCGAAGTCGAATCGGTGATCGGCCACGACGCGCGCTACCTGCCGGAATGGAGCTTCGAGGACGGATCGCGTGTAACCCCGCAGAGCACCGACACGGCGGTGCTCATGCTGCGCTTCACCAGCGGCATGATCGCGACGGTACAGCCGAGCTGGGTTTCGGTCGCGCCGACAGGCTGCATGATCGAGGTCAACGGCAGCGCGGGGCGGCTGCGTCTGGCGAGCGAGCCGCCGTTCCCCCAGCATCTCGCGACGCGACTTTTCGCCAGCGATGCCGACGCTTTGCGAATGGAAGAAGTGCAAATGCCCGCGGATCTGCGATGCCTGCCCAACGGCTCGCCGCTGTCCGCGGTATCGGGAGCGCCGGAATCGGCATCGATGGCCTGGGCCTTTCACGACATGCTGCGTGCGATTCGTGAAGGTGGGAGCTGTCGTCCGGATTTCGAGCAGGCGTGGGCCGTCGAGCGCATTCTCGAAGCGGCACGTCGCTCGCAGCTGTCGCGTGCCTGGGTCGATCTCGCCGATGTCGACTGAGGCTTTCTCCGGCGATCTGGCCTCGGTTCTGTTCGAGCCACTGCAGATCGGCGCACTCGAGTTGCGCAATCGCATCGTGATGGCACCGATGACGCGCGAGTTCTCGACGCACGGCGTGCCGAGCGTCGATGCGCCGGCCTACTACGCGAGGCGTGCCCGCGGCGGCGCCGGTCTCATCGTCACCGAAGGCACGGCGATACCGCACGCGGTCGCGCATCAGAGCCGCCGCGTTCCGCAGCTCCATGGTGACGCGGCGATCGCACGCTGGCGCGAAGTTGTCGAGGCGGTGCACGCGGAGCGCTCGCAAATCTTCGTGCAGCTCTGGCATTGCGGGCTCGGCCGCCTGCAGGAACAGACCGACAATCCAGAAGAACCTTCGATCGCGCCGTCGGTAGTCGGCAAGCGGCCGGTACGAGCAATGAGCGATGCGGATATCGCCGATGTCATCGACGCCTTTGCGAAAGCGGCGCGCACCGCGCAGGTGATCGGCTTCGACGGTGTCGAGATTCACGCGGCGCATGGTTATCTAATTGACCAGTTCTTCTGGATGCGGACCAACCGTCGCACCGACGGCTACGCCGGTTCGATTGCGGCACGCAGCCGCTTCGCCGCCGAAATCGTCGCTGCCATCCGCTCGGCGACGGGCTCCGGGTTCCCGATCATGCTTCGCTTTTCGCAGTGGAAGGGCGGGCATTACGAAGCCCGCATTGCCGAGAATCCTTTCGAACTCGAGCAACTGCTGCGTCCCTTGGCCGATGCCGGTTGCGATCTCTTCGATGCCTCGACTCGGCGCTTCTGGGAACCCGCGTTCGAAGGCAGCGAACTCAATCTGGCCGCCTGGGCGAAGAAGCTGACGGGCAGGCCGAGCGTGACCGTCGGCTCGGTCGGTCTTCGCGGCCCACTCGACGGCAACTACATCGGCGAGATGAGTGCGACCGCGGTTTCCGAATCCAATCTTCACGCCCTGACCCGGATGCTCAATCGCGGCGAGTTCGATCTGGTGGCGCTTGGACGCATGCTACTGGCCAATCCGGAATGGCCGCGGTACGTGCGCAATGGTCGCTTCGGGGATTTGAGTCCCTATGACCCGCAGGCCGTGCAGAGTCGACTCGAATGCGCTGTCGGCGCAGTACCGTAATTGACTCATCAGCTCACCAATTCACGAACGAGGAGTAATCACATGGGCGTGCAGATTCAGGTCGACGAGGCTTTCCCGGTTTCCAGGGCAGCGCCGCTGTCCGAGCGGCTCGGCGGCGTCCTGCGCATCGCAGGACACGTGCTCGTGGAAAAGCTGACCCGTCCGGTTCCCTCGGCGCCGCCGGCGATCCCGCGCTCGGCCGATGCTATTTCGAAGCAATGGGCCAGCGCGGTGTTGTGCGCCGGCCACGAGGGAGCCGAGGTGATCGAGGTGATTCCCGGAGGGGGCAGTAGCGGCACCACGAACCGCCGACATCTCGCGGTCCGCTACAACCAGGCCGGCAAGGCAGCGGGTTTGCCCGAAGAACTGTTCATCAAGAGTACGACGACGCTGACGACGCGCGTGCTCAACGGTTTTTCCGGCATCATCCGTGGCGAAATCGGCTTCTACAATCAAGTGCGTTCGGAACTCGAGATCGAGGCCCCGCGCGCCTACTACGCTGCCTACGATCCGAGCAGCTATCGCTCCATCGTCGTCCTCGACGATATCGTCGCCGCCAAGGGCGCGCGCTTCTGCACGACGGCGGACGAAATTTCGCTGGTGGACATGCAGGGCATCGTCGGACTCCTGGCGCGTTGCCACGGCCAGTACTACGCCAGCCCGAGGCTCGACCGCGAATTCTCCTGGCTCAAGACGCCGCTCGATTTCCAGCGCCAGACCAACGCTTCGCTCGATTTCCGCAAGCTCTGCGACAAGGGAGCGGAGCGCTCAGCCGAAGTGATCCCAGCTACGCTGATGCCACAGCAAGATCGGATCTGGCGGGCTTTCGCCGCTTCGCTGATCGGCAACGCCGAGGCACCTCACTGCTTCCTGCACGGTGATTCTCATATTCGAAATTTCTACCGCACGCAGACCGGTGCAATGGGCGCCTGCGACTGGCAGATCACGCTCAAGGGACACTGGGCTTTCGACTTCGCCTATGCCGTCATCTCGGGACTCACGATTGAAAACCGGCGTCGATGGGAGCGCGGTCTGCTCGAGTTCTATCTCGCGCGGCTTGCGGACAGCGGCGGGCCCGTGGTGGATTTCGACGAGGCTTGGCTCGCGTATCGCCGGCATGCGATCTATCCCTACTACGGTTTCCTGACTGTCATGGGCGCCGGGGCGCTGTTGCCGGCAATGCAGCCGCGCGCCGCCTGCCTCGACATCATCGGTCGCGGTGCACAGGCGATTCTCGACCTTGATTCGTTGGTGGCGCTCGAAGCATGAACACGCCCGCGCCGGCGGTCGGCTTCATCGGTCTCGGCGACATGGGCGGCGCGATCGCGCGCCGCATCGTCGAGGGTGGTTTTTCGACGACATTGTGGGCACGCCGTAGCGCGAGCCTCGATGCGTTTCGTGATACGGCTGCGCGCTTCGCGGATAGTCCGGCGGCACTCGCAACCACGAGCGACATCGTCGGGCTCTGCGTCTTCGGAGACGCCGACGTGTATGAGCTGGCGCTCGGTGGGAATGGCCTGATTGCCTCCATGCGGCCCGGCAGCATTCTGCTGATCCACAGCACGATTTCGGTCGCGACCACGCTCGAGATCGCGAATGCGGCCTCGCACCGTGGCATCGCCGTGCTCGACGCGCCGGTCAGCGGCGCTCGCATTCGTGCGACGAGTGGTCGCCTTTCGATCATGGCGGGTGGCGAGAAGGCCGCGTTCGATCGGGTCTTGCCTTTGATGCGCTGTTACGGGGAGTCCATTCTGCATCTGGGCGCCAGCGGAAGCGGGCAGAAGATGAAGCTGCTCAACAACGTGCTTGGCTTCGCCAATCTGCGCATGGCGCATCTGGCGCTTGAGCTTGCGGACCGGCTAGGGCTTGAAAACACCGCCGCGCGGCAGGTTTTGCGCTCGGGCAGTGCGGCCAGCTTCAATCTCGACATCCTGCTCGATCGACTTCTGCCCGATGCGGCTTTCGCACGTCACGCAGTGACGATGACGGAGAAGGACACGCGACTGTTTCAGGACGTCTGCCGGCTTGCGGGCATCGAGCCCACGCTGATGGACCGGCTCGCCGAAGAAGCCATCCAGGTCGTCGACCAGCTCGGTCGGCGTTGAATCAATCCAAGGAGTTCGCGATGAAGCCGACACGCGTAGCGTTGCTCGATGGTGGCGTGATGTACGCCAAGGAATATCAGGTCTACTGGAACCGGGCCTCGGAAAAGCTGATCGGAATGCCGGCCTACGGCGTGCTGATCGAGCACGCCGACGGCTACTTCCTGTTCGACACCGGCTTCGATCTGCATCACTTCCAGACTGCGATTTCGCCGACCGGTGCGGTGCAATCGGAGCAGCAGACGATTCCGGCGCAGCTCTCGCTGCTCGGCCTCGATGCAGGCGACATCGACTTCGTCGTCAACTCGCACTATCACTTCGATCACTGCGGCGGCAACAAGCACTGCCGGCATGCAAAGACGCTCTGCCACAAGTGCGAGCTGGAAGCGGCCTACAAGCCCGAGCCCTTCGAGGCGCTGACGTACTCGGACCGCAGCTTCGAGCCGGTGCGCGGCATGGGGGCCGACATCGACATCTACACGCCGCGCTTCGAGACGCTCTGCGGCGATCAGGAGATCGCCAAGGGCCTGCATCTGATCGAGACGCCCGGGCATACGCTGGGCCATTACAGCCTGCTCGTCGAACTCGGTGGCCGGCGGCCGATGCTGTTTCCGGCGGATGCCTGTTACACGCAGAAGTCCTTCGACGAGCTCATCGTGCCAAGTTCGCATGTCGATCCAGTGCGCGGCTATCAGTCGATCCTCAAGATTCGCGATCTCGCTCGAAAGCATGATGCGGAGGTGTTCTTTCCGCACGACGAGGTCAACTACGCGAGCTATCTCAAAGCGCCCTACTGGTACAGCTGAGGTAGCCCGTGCTGCGAGCGTCAACACCAAGGCCCTGTCGCGACGGGATGTAGCGGCGGGGCCTTCGGTCTGTGGGGTTCAACGGTATTCCCAGCTCAGGCGAAGCCCGTAGAGACGCGGCGGCGCGAGCGTCGTTGCGGTGCCGAAATCGGTCGTCAGACTCGAGACGCTGTAGGTCACGTCCTCGAGGTTGTCGACGAAGGCGGTGATCTTCAGATTCCAGGGCTCGTACTCGTAGCCGATGCGTGCGTTGAGCAGCAGGTAGCGATCCTGGCTCGCAGCCTCGGTGTTCTGCGGCGTGTAGTAGAAGCCGCTGTTGTAGTAGCCGTCGACTCCGAGACTCAGTTCGCCGCCGGGCACGCCGAAGGTCTGACTGAAACCGAGACTCGCGGTGTACTTCGGAACGCGTGCGAGTCGATTGCCCGAGAAGTCGAAATTGCCTCGATAGAGGCCGCTCTGAGGATCGAAGCCGCTCGCATCGGGATAACGCGTGTAGATGGCGTCGAGATAGGTGGCGCCGCCATTGACGACGAGGTTCGGGTTCCAGCCGGGAAAGGGCACGGCGACGAAGTCGAACTCGGCGCCTCGGCTGCGTGCCGCACCAGCATTCTCTACCGTCACTGCGCCACCGCTGAGCAGCGAGATGAACTGCTGTTGCAGATCGTCGATCTTGGTTTGGAACAGCGCGCCGTTCAGTCGCAGGTTGCCGTCGAACAGCGTCGACTTCGCTCCGACCTCATAAGCGCTTGCCTTCTCCTGCTTCACGTAGCCAGGCGGCGTGTAGATGCTCACGAGGTTGTAGCTGCCGCTCTTGTAACCTTGCGAAAAGCTTGTGTAGAGCAGGATGCGATCGGCCGCCTGGTAATCGAGTGAGACACGCGGCGAGAAGTTGCTGCTCTCGACCTTGGGTTGATTGAACGGCAGCAGCACGGTTTCTTCGCCCTGCGAGTTCGAGGTGGCGACGTATTGCTTGACGAGGAATCGATCCTCGCGCTGGTAGCGGCCGCCGAGCGTGAGGTTGATCTGGTCGCTCAGATGAATCGTGCTTTGCAGAAAACCTGAATAGGAGTGCGTACGCAGCAAGCCGTGCACTAGCAGGCGGACGCCGTTGCCTTCGAGCGTCGGAATCGTAAGGGGCAACTCACCCAGGCGCAGCCTTTCAAGAATATCGGCTGGAATCAGACCGCCGAGCGCGCTGCCAGGTTGGGATGTGCCGTCGCCGGCGACGACGAAGTTCGAAGGATCGAAGCCGCCTTGTTGACGCAGGTAGTAGAAGCCACCGACCCAGTTGAACCAGTCCGAGCCCCAGCTGCTGTCGTTCGAGGCGAACTGCAACTCGGCGGTGGTGATGTTGTTCGGCGCGTTCGGCGAGCGGAAGGCGACGAGATTGGCCTGGCTGCCGTCGAAATCGTAGACGATCAGATCGCTGTGGATCTTCTGGTCTGCGACCAGTAGCTTGATGTCGAACGGTGACAGCGACCAGATGGCGTTGCCATAGAGCATGGTCTGGCGCGTGCCATAGGTCAGATGCGCATTGGCGCTGGTTTCATAGTCGTTGGCGTCGGGGCGCGCACCGAGCAGCGTGCCGAGCGGACTCGCTTCGCGCAGCGGCTGGATCGCTGGCGTGCTGCCCGAGTTGTCGAGCGCGAAACCGGTCAGCGAGAGGTCGAGATCGTCGGTGGGGGTCCAACGCAGTTTGATGCGCCCGACCTTGCTTCGGTCGGTTGCGAGCGAATAGTCCTGCGGCGGATAGATGTCGCCTGGCCGATCGACGAGCGTGTAATAGGGATCCCGCTGAGAGTAGAGGCCCGAGAGCCCGATCGCGAGCGTATCGCCGATCGGAATGCTCACATAGGCCTTGGTTTTCTGTCCGTCGAAATTGCTGAATTCTTGCGAGGCCTGGGCTTCGAAGTAACGGTCCGGCGACTTGGTGATGATGCTGATCGCCCCGCCGGTGGAATTGCGGCCGAACAAGGTGCCCTGTGGACCTTTGAGCACTTCGACGCGTTCGACGCCGGTCAGTGAGGTGATCAGGCCTTGCGATGCGGGAATGTAGATGCCGTCTACATAGGTGGCGACACTGGGATCGAACGAAGGCAGGAAAGCTTCGGTGCCGATGCCGCGCAGATAGATCAGATCGAATCCGGCAGCGCCGCTGAATTGCAGACCTGGTGTCAGAGTCTGCAAGGCTCGTGTGTCTTCGACTCCAGCGCTCGCAAGTTGGTCCGCGGAGAACGCGGAGATGGAGATCGGAATGCTCTGCGCGGTTTCTTCGCGACGCTGCGCGGTGACGACGATCTCTTCGATCATCGAGCCCCTGTTCTCCGTCGGCGCCGCCGCGGTCGTTTCGGCCGGTTCGGGTGGCTGTACGGCGATGGTGTCGAGCTCCGGTTGCGCTGTCGCCTGGGCATCCGCCGCTGCGCCGACGTCGGCCGTCGCGGGTTCCGGTGCCTGTGCCGTTGCGGCGGACGCCGCGCCGAGCAAGCCGCCGCAGCTGATGAAGATGGCGTGTCTGATCATCGAGTTCCCTTTCGCTTGACTGCATCCGGTGGATGGGCGAATGCGAGGCCCGGTCTGGGCCGCAGGGAAATCGAGGGCGCACGCCACCCGCCCGCCGGGCAAGGGGCAATGCCGATCGTTCTCCTCCAGCCTCGTTCTTTCCGGCGCTCTGGCGGGCCGGTTCGACAGCTCGGACTGTCGATATGACGACTAGATCATATAGCTCATCAATATCATAGAAACGAACGGAGGATCAATGCCGCGAATGCTCGCCGGAACGCAGTCCGACGTGCTGGAGAGCTGCGGCGAATGCACGAGCACGGCTAACGCAGGGGCTCGTTGCGAACCCTGAAGGCGCCAGCTGCGAATGCACGGCGGTGCGATGCGCACCGCGTGCTGTTCAGCGCGGAAACTCCGGAATCGCGCCCGCATCCACGGCGCTGCTCCGCGTCACCGCATCCCAACGCTGCTGCTCGTCGGCGCGCTGCTGCTCCGAGGGCCGAACGTATTCGATGGCATCGGCGCCGAGCAGCAGATGCAGCGGAGGATTCGGATGATCGGCCAGGCGCAGCACCAGTTGCGCGATGCGCGCCGGATCGCCGCTCTCCTGACCCGCGTGAGCGGCGAGCATGTCCTTGACCGCTCCGACGCTCTGGCGGTATTCGGGCAGCAGTTCGACAGGGTCCTCGTGCGCCGTTGAATTGAAGCCCGTGCGCATCGCACCGGGTTCGAGCACGGTGACCTTGATGCCCAGCGCGGCGACTTCCTTCGAGAGCACTTCGCTGAAGCCGCCGACGGCCCATTTGGCCGCGACGTAGGCGCCGAAGCCCGGCGAGCCCATGCGCCCGCCGACCGAGGACACCTGGATGATGTGGCCGCTGCGTTGGCGCCGCATGACCGGCAGCGCGGCCCGGCTCGTGTAGGCGACGCCCATGAAATTGGTGTCGATCTCGGCGCGCAGCGCCGCGTCGCCGAGCTGCTCGATCGGGGCGATGTGACCGTAGCCGGCGTTGTTGACGAGCACGTCGAGCCGGCCGAAGCGGCTCACGGCGAGCGCGACGGCGGCCTGCGCGGCGGCGGGATCGGTGACGTCGTGGCGAATGGCCGCGACGCGCGATCCATGCCGATCGACGAGGGCTTGCAGCGCCGCGGGTGTGCGGGCGCTCGCGACGAGCGAATCGCCCGCCTCCAGCACGGCTTCGGCGATGCTGCGGCCGAGGCCGCGCGCGCAGCCGGTGATGAGCCAGACTTTCGGCATTTCATTGCTCCAATGCAGTGAGAAACGAATCGGCTCCCACCAGATGCTTGTTGGCGAGGACGCCGATCCGTGGGTGCACAAGCCCGCGATGCGTGTCAGGGCCGGCGGATCATGCCGCCGTCGACGCACCAGGTCTGGCCGGTGATCCAGCCCGCTTCATCCGAGAGCAGGAACAGCACGGTGCGCGCGATGTCCTCGGTGGTGCCGAGCCGCGCGAGCGGCAGCTGCGCGACGATGCCGTCGAGCACGGCGCCGGGCACCGTCGTGCGCGTCGCCTCGGTATCGGTCGGGCCGGGCGCGATGCCGTTGATGCGAATCTTCATCGGGCCGAGCACGCGCGCCAGCGACATCGTCAGGCCATTGAGGCCGAGTTTGGCGACGCCGTAGTAGTCATAGCCGATGTAGGCCGCCGTCGACGAGCCGTTGACGATCGCGCCGCCGCCGCGCTCCGCCATCGACTGGTAGACCGCGCGCGTCACGATGAGCGCTCCGTGCAGGTTCACGTCCATGAAGCGCTTGTAATAGTCGAGATCGATCGTGAGCTCGCTCTCCATGCGCATGCCGGCGTAGATCGCCGCGTTGTTGATGAGCAGATCGACGCCGCCGAAGGCTTTCTGCGCTGCGGCATTCATTTCCTTGGCCGACGCCTCGGACGATACGTCGGTGCGCACGAAGATCGCCTTGCCTCCGGCCGAGACGATTTCGTCGACGACCTTGTTGCCGTTGGCTTCATTGATCTCGGCGACGACCACGGCGGCGCCTTCGCTGGCGAGCGCCTTGGCGTAGTGGGCGCCGATACCCTGGCCTGCCCCGGTGACGACGGCGACTTTGTTGTTGAAACGCATGCGGCTCTCCTCGAATGAACTGGAATGGATGGGCGGTGAAGCGTGCTCAGCGCGAGCGCACTTCGACGAGATCGACGTTGACGTCTTCGGGCAGGCTCAGCAGATCGACGAGCGCCTGCGCAATGCTGCCCGGCTTGGCGAGTCCGCCGACCAGCGCCAGGTGTCCAGTCTTGCTGACGTGCGCGAAATACTCGGCCTTGATGGCGTCGTCCCAGCTATCGATGATGCTGGTCTCGCCGACGTTGCCGAGGCGCATCGTCGATACCTTGATGCGATCGGGGCGCAGTTCGGTGCGCAGGCCTTCGGTGAAGCTTTCGAGGCCACCTTTGGTGGCGACGTAGACCGCCAGATACGGAAACGGCATGCGGACCGATTCCGACGAAATGTTGACGATGTGCCCCGCGCCGGTCGCCCGCAGGTGCGGAATCGCGCTGCGCGCGCAGTAGATCGGCCCCATGAGGTTGACCGAGATCTCGTTGCGGATCTGCGTGTCGGTGGATTTCTCGACCAGGTGCGGAGCGCAGAGAGCCGCATTGTTGACGAGGAAGTCGAGCCGCCCATAGCGCTCGATCACCGCATCGAAGCTACGGCGCACCTGATCAGGGTCAGCGACGTCGCAGGGCAGGGCGATGCCGGAGTCGCCGAGTTCGGCCTCAAGCGTCTCGAGTTCGGAGGAAGGGCGCGCGAGCGCGGCGACTTGGGCTCCTTGCGCAATCAGCGCCTTCGACATGACTCGCCCCATGCCTTTGGAAGCGCCGGTCACCACAGCCACTTTGCCTTCGAATCGCTGCGTCACGCTGCTTTCTCCTCTTGTTATTAGGTCGGAATCGGCGCTGGAAATCCTTGCGCAACGATCCGTTCGATGCAATTGATCATATAGCTGATCTAGACTAACATGAGTTCATCGAGATAAGAACATGAGGAGAAGACATGAAGCTCGAAGCTACCGCCGCGGTCGTCACCGGTTCCGCCGGAGGTCTGGGGCGCGGCATCGCGTTCGCATTGGCTCGCGCAGGCGTGGATGTCGTCGTCGCTGACATCGACTTGCAGGGCGCCGAGCGCACCGCTGCCGAAATCGCAGCAGCGACGGGGCGCAAAGTGCTCGCGTTCCGCTGTGACGTTTCCGACCCGGCGTCGATCGAATCGCTCGCCGATTTCGCCTTCGAACGGCTCCCGCATCTGACGATGCTTTTCAACAACGCCGGTGTCGTCGCGGCAGCGCCGGTGCTCGATACGACACCCGGAGACCTGCAGTGGCAGTTCGGCGTCAACGTCTTCGGTGTCTGGAACGGTTCGGTGATTTTCGCGCGCCGCTTCATCGACAAGGGCATCAAGGCCTGGATCTGCAATACCGCGTCGGAGAACGGTCTGGCGGCTGCGAGCATCGGCACGGCAGCCTATACCGCGGCCAAGCATGCGGTGATCGGAATGACGGATGCGTTTCGCATCGAGTTCGCGGGCTCGCTGGGCTTCAGCGTGATCTGTCCGGGCATCGTCAATACCGGCATGTGGAACGCGGGCCGCAACCGACCCGAGAAATTCGGCGGCAAGTTCGAAGGTAATCCGATCAATCAGAAGGCGATGACCTTCGGCATCGATCCTGAGGAAGCCGGCCGTCTCGTGGTGAAGGCGGTCGCGGATGAGCATTTCTTCGTCTTCACGCATCGCCATGTTGCCGGTGTGGCCGAGCAGCGTTGGCACGAGATCGAAAAGGCGGCCAAAGCGCAGCTGCCGGTTGATGATGGCGCGCTGTCGACGCTCGAGATCCAGCGTCGACTCATGGAACAGCTGGCCGGTTCGGCCTGATCGCCGCGACTCCGTCTTCCACTTGTCGAGAATGTCCATGAACCAGTTCCAGATTCCGGCCCATGTGCCGGCCGGCGTCGTGAGCCAGGAGCAGTGGTACGGCCGTCGGGACGAGGCTGGGGATCCGAACGCCGGATTCGCTGCTTTCTACGAAGGCCCGCGCGTCATCTACATCCCCCCCGGTGGCCGCAATCCGTTCGGCACCTGGGTACTCACGCGCCACGACGACATTCGCAACGCCTTCACCGACACCGAGCATTTCACGAGCCACTACATCTCCGGCTTCAACGTGATGGTCGGGATGGACGAACTGCTGATTCCGGTTGAGCTCGATCCACCGGTGCATACGCGTTATCGCAGCGCACTGGCGCCGTACTTCACTCCGTCGGCGGTCAAGGCGCTGGAGCCGGTGATGCGCCAGAGCGTGCGACACGTGCTCGACGAGATCGCGCCGAGCGGCGGCTGCGACGTGGTGCCGGTCGGGTTCAAGATGATGGCCGGGGTCTGGTGCGAACTCATGGGCGTGCCCTACGAGCGCTCCGATCTCTACATCCGGTTTCTGTTCGAGATCATTCATCAGTACGACCCGATGATCCGCCTGCAATGCGCTCGCGACATGCTCGCCGAAATGCGCAAGCTCTACGAGGAATACCGCGGCAAGCCGGGCAAGGGACTGATCCCGCAGTTCATCAATAGTCGCATCGACGGCAACGAGCCCACCGAGGCCGAATGCTCCGGTCTCATCCTCTTCATGTTCCTCGCGGGCATGGACACCATGGGCTCGACGGCCAGCTGGCTCTTGCGCCATCTCGCGCTCGACGCGAGTCTGCGCACAAGGCTGGTGGGCGACACTGGGGCGATTCGAGCCTTCGTCGAAGAAGCCTTGCGCCGCTACTCGATCGTGTCGACGAACCGCTTCGTCAAGCAGGACATCCAGATCGGCGATGTCACGCTCAAGAAAGGCGACAACGTGCTGCTGTCGACGCCACTTGCTTGCATGGACCCTTCGAAATTTTCGCAGGCACAGAGCTTCGATGCCGAGCGCAAGGAGCGTCACATGGCATTCGGCGCCGGCCCGCATTTCTGCATCGGTGCGGGTATTGCGCGTGCGCAGCTGCCGATCATGGTCGAGGAATGGCTGCAGCGGATCCCAGAGTTTTCCATTCGCGACGGAGCCAAGCTCAGCGCGCATGTCGGCGACGTGATCGGACTCGATGCGCTGCCTCTGGTCTGGCCGGCCGCGTGATCCGCATCGGCCCTATTCTTTTCTGCTACCAGGAAACCTCATCGTGAAAATTGTCGTGATCCCCGATAAATGCGTGGGCCATGCACGTTGCGCTGCCGCGGTACCCGAACTCTACGAACTCGACGACAACGGCTACATCGGGTTTGCCGAAAAGCAGGTGCCGCCGGGTCTCGAAGCGCAGGCCAGGCGAGGAGCACGTGCCTGTCCGGAGCGCGCGATCGAAATCCACGAAGACGTCGCCGCTCAAAGCTGATTCTGCTGTCAGGCCTCGCCATATCGGCGCGGTGCAGTTGACGTCTGCGCCACGCGCCGACGGTTGCATCCGATCTGAATAAAACCTCCTCTCTTTAGCTGTTCGTCATGCATTGACGAGCGAAAGCTTTGCGGGTAGGTTAGATCAACTAGATGATCATAATATATAGATAACAGTTGGCTTGGCCTGGATCGCAACCAGGCTCGGCCAAAACTAAGCGAGGAGAGAGAAACACCATGCGTGTAAATGCGATGCGTTGGTACGCGGCCCTTATGGGCAGCGCTTGTCTGGGGGCGGGCGGAACGGCCGTAGCAATGCCTCTCAATTTGAGTCCCGATTGGAACGTCAACTGGGACAATACCGTGCAGTACAACATCGGTATGCGGGTCAAGGGAGTCGACGACCGCATCGGCAATAACCCCGTCTATTCGGAGAACGATTACAAGTTCGATAGCGCGGGCGACATCGTCACCAATCGCCTTTCGCTGCTTTCGGAATTCGATGCCGAATATCGGGGCGCTTCATTCGGCACTGCGGGCTTGCGTGTGAGCGGATCGGGCTTTCGCGATTTCGCGTACGACAACAAGGTCGAGAACAATCCGGGCGAGGTAGCGCCCGGTGTGCCTTATGAGGCCTTGGGGTCCTACGAGGGCAATCGCTATTCGAGCTACACCAAGCGATATCACGTGCGCGGCGGGCAGCTGCTGGACGCTTTCGCGTTCACCAATTTCACGCTCGGAGGCCACGCGAGCTCGATCAAGGCGGGTCGGCTGACGTCGTATTGGGGTAACGCACTGTTCTTCGGTTTCGCGGGCATCAACTACTCGCAGAACGCCGTAGACAACATCAAGGGCGCGAGCGCTCCCGGAACGCAGGCCAAGGAACTCGCCATCCCACGCGCGCAGGTGCTGTTTTCGACCGATCTCACGTCCGACCTCGCTCTGACGGCTCAATACTTCCTGGAATTCCAAGGCAATCGCTTGCCTCAAGGCGGCACTTACCTGGGCATCACGGGTTTTCTCTTCAACGATACCGATTACCTGCTGGGGCCCGGTGGCGTGCCGCGCGGTGACAATTTCAGGCCCGACGAAATCAACTCGAACTTCGGCTTGCGAATGACGTGGTCGCCCGCGTGGCTCAGCGGCGTGTTGGGCCTGCATTATCGGCGCCTGGATGAAACCCAGCCCTGGGTTCCGCTGTTCGGCGCGGACAGTCAGGGCAATCCCAACTTTCATCTGGCCTATGCCGAGAACGTCGACCTGATCGGCCTGAGCCTCGACAAGCAGCTAGGGGCGCTGAGCACGGGCTTCGAAGTCTCGTATCGCCACAATACCGGACTCAACAGCGTACCTGGCCCGTTGCCGTCCGACCTGGACGGCCGCGAGGGAGCACGTGGAGACACGCTCAACGTGCTGGCCAATGTGCTGTTCGGTTTGACACCGACACCGCTTTGGCAGACAGGCTCGGCGCTCGGCGAAGTCGTCTATACGCGCAAGCTCGATGTCACCGCCAACGAGGCCCTCTACAACGGGACCGACAACGCATCCGCCTGCCCGAGCGGGAACAAGTGGAACGGCTGTGCGACCGATGACGCAGTTTCGGTCGCTGCCCTGTTCACGCCTCAGTGGTTGCAGGTGTTTCCGGGCATCGATCTCGACATGCCGATCTTTGCGATGTACGGCGTTTACGGCAATGCGGCGAGCCTCGGTGGCCCGGTGAACCAAGGGGCCTTCAACTACACGGTTGGCCTGCATACGCTGATCCGTGCCCGCTACAACGTCACGCTTCAGTACAACGGCTACTCCGCGCACACCAATGGCGGCCTGACGAATTTCCCGACTGCCAATGGCACGCCGGTCCCGATCGGAACGCCAGGGTTTCCCTCGTACTACGCGAGCGGCAACGGGACCTATTTCTACAACGACAAGGACTGGCTCTCGCTGACTGTCCAGTTCGCGTTCTGACCAGCACGAATCCCAAGGAGGATCCCGTGACGATCATCAAGAATACTTTGAAGCTTACGTTCGGCGTTGCGACGCTGCTGTCCGCCGCCAGCACCTACGCTGCGGTTTCGGCGGAAGAAGCCAAGCAGCTCGGCGGCGACAAGCTCACGCTGTTCGGCGCCGAGAAGGCAGGCAATGCCGATGGCAGCATTCCGGCCTACGAGGGCGGCTACACGTCGATACCGTCTGGTTTCAATCCGGCGGCCGGCCTGGTCCCCGATCTGTTCCCATCCGAGAAGCCGCTCTACAGCATCAACTCGAAGAACTACAGCCAGTACAAGGATCAGCTCACCGAGGGTGCGATCGCGACGATCGAGCAGTATCCGGAGTTCAGGCTCGACGTCTATCCGACGCATCGCACCGCGGCGTATCCGAAATGGGTGCTCGACAACACGGTCAAGAATGCCACCACGGCCAAGCTCACCGGCACGGTGGAAGGCGACGGTGTCGAGAATGCATACGGCGGATTGCCGTTTCCGATTCCGAAAAACGGCTACGAAGCGATCTGGAATTATTTTCTGCGCTACCAGCCGACGTTCTGGGAATTCGACAACGACAGCTGGTTGGTGACGCCCGGACATAAAACCTTGCTCGGCAATTTCGCCAACTACCTCGGGCTCGCGTACTACGACCAGAGCAAGAGCAGCCTGTCGGATCCGTATTTCTTCAAGCAGCTCGATGTCGGTCGCGCCCCGTCTTCGCAGGTGGGCTACAACCTGGTGTTGCAGTTCTCGATCAACTACAGCAAGACCAACCAGTTGAACTGGGTCTATACGCCAGGTCAGCGTCGCGTTCGCGTCGCGCCCGAGTTCACCTACGACACGCCGGCGGCGAACTTCGGTGGAGCACTCACCTACGACGAAGTGTTCCTCTATTCGGGCCGTCCGGATCGCTTCAACTTCAAGCTGATCGGCAAGAAGGAGATGATCGTTCCGTACAACGTCGCAAAGCCGAATCAGGCGGGCGTGACGACGGACCAGTTCAACACGCCGCGCTTTCCGAATCCGGATCTGCTGCGCTGGGAAAAGCATCGCGTCTGGGTCGTCGAAGCGACGCTCAAGGACGGCAAGCGGCACATCAACCCGAAGAAGATTTTCTATTTCGACGAAGACTCCTGGAATCTTCTCGGCACCGACAGCTTCGATCGCGCGGGCAAGCTTTATCGTGTCGGCTTCGGACTGCCGTATGCGGTGCCGGATGCCAAGCAGCCCTTCCTCTGCGGCTACTCGTACTTCCTTCTGGATCTGACCAAGGGCGTGTACTTCAACGCCTGGGTCGGAGCTCACAACAAGGTCAAGGTGTTCGACAAACCGCTCGATCACGCGATGTTTACCCCGCAGCAATTGTCCGCCACAGGCATTCGCTGACAAGGCGAGCGCGGTAGCGACGTCGGAATGGCGTCGCTACCGCTTCGATCCCGGTGCCTTTTCAGGAGTTCGTGACGATGCCGCATCTCGATTCAAGGCGGTTGGCTCTGCTCGCCGGCTTGCTGCTCGCCTTCGCCTCCGCGGCCAAGGAAAAGGCGGTGCCGTTTGCCGACCCGCTCGATACACCGGCACATCGCGTCGGGAGCGCGCGTAAAGTCACCGAGCTTCCGCTCGTCGCGATCGCGAAGGCAGGGCAGCGACTCATCGCGGTCGGCAGCCGCGGGCTCATCGTGATGTCGGATGATCAGGGAAAGAGCTGGACGCAGATGGATTCTCCGGTGCAGTCCGATCTGGCGGACGTGCAGTTCATCGACGATCAGACCGGCTGGATCGTGGGGCACGATGCGCTCGTACTGAAGTCGGTAGACGGTGGGAAAAGCTGGGAAAAGCAGTTCGACCTGCGTACGATGAAAGTCGAGTTCCCAGCCTATTACGAGAACTTGATTCAAGCTGGCGATACCGAGAAGCAGCGTTATCTCGAGCAGGTCAACGCGAACATCCAGGGCGACAGTGCGCTGCCGTTCGTCTCGGTCTGTTTTCTCGATCGAGATCGCGGCTACGCGGTCGGCACTTTCGGCCAGATCGCGATGACTCTGGATGGTGGTCGTCACTGGCTGCCGGCCTCGCATCTGATCGACAACCCCGAGCAACTCAATCTCAATGCCATCCGTCGCGTTGGTGGCGCGCTCTACATCGCGGGTGAGCGTGGCATGGTTTATCGCCACGATCGCGAGGCAGGACGCTTCATCGCGGTCGATACGGGCTACAAGGGCAGTCTGTTCGACATCGTCGGAAAGCCTGGACTGCTGCTGGCTTTCGGCCTGCGCGGAACGGCCTATTCGAGCCGCGACGACGGCACGAGCTGGACTGCGGTAACGCTTCCGACCACGTCCGCGCTCTTCAGTGGCGGCACTTTGCCCGGCACTTCGGATTTCTACATCGTGACCGAAGAAGGGGAGGTTCTGCGCGCGTCGTCTGAGGGCGGCAGCGGAAAGCCGCTCACGCGCCCGGGATTCGCGACTGCCGCGTCGCTGCCTTTGGACGACGGTCGACTCGCGCTCGTCGGTTATGGCGGCGTCCGAATTCAACAGCTCGCGCGATGAGCGCGATACGGTCCATCACATGAAGATCAACGAAGGTGCCGCTGGCCAGATGCCGGTGGTACGCAGTATCGAGGCATTCGACCGTCGCTCCGGAAGTTGGTTGGAGCGGATCATCTTCAATTACCGAGCTACGCTCGTTGCCGTAATTGCGGTCGTGACGGTCGCTTTGAGCGTGCAGGCAGCGAAGCTGCAAGTGAATGCCAGCTTCGAGCGCATGCTGCCGCAGAGCCAGGCGTTCATCCGTCACTTTCTCGACAACCGCGGCGATCTTCGCAGTCTCGGCAATTCGATTCGCATCGTGGTCGAGAACCGCGGCGGTGACATCTACGACGCCGACTATCTGCAGACCTTGCAGAAGATCAACGATATCGTGTTCCTGATTCCGGGCGTCGATCGCTCGTTCATGAAGTCGCTGTGGACGCCGGCGACGCGCTGGACGCAGATCACCGAGGAAGGGTATCGCGGCGGTGCGGTGATGCCCGACGACTACGATGGCTCGCCGCAGGCGATCGATCAGGTGCGCCACAACGTTCGCATCGCCGGACTCACGGGCCGGCTCGTCGCCAACGATCACCACTCGAGCATGATCTTCGTGCCGCTGCTCGATCGCATCGAGGCGACAGGGCAGCCGATCGACTACGCGGCGTTGTCGCAGGATCTCGAAAAGCAGGTGCGTTCGCTGGAGTCCGACCGCGTTCGTATTCACATCGTTGGCTTCGCCAAGCTCGCGGGTGATCTCATCGAAGGTCTCAATCGCGTGATGTCCTACTTCGCGATCGCAGCACTCATTGCAGCCCTGGCGATTTTCGGATACACGCGATGCAGTCGCAGTACGGTGCTCGTGCTGCTGTGTTCGTCGGCGGCCGTGGCCTGGCAGTTGGGCATCATCGCGCTGCTGGGTTTCGTGCTCGATCCGTATTCGATGCTCGTGCCGTTCCTGGTGTTCGCGATCGGGGTCTCCCACGGCGCGCAGAAAATGAATGGCGTCATGCAGGACATCGGGCGAGGCACGCATCGTTATGTGGCGGCGCGCTACACCTTCCGGCGTTTGTTTCTCGCCGGGCTTACCGCGCTGATGGCCGATGTCGTCGGTTTCGCTGTGCTCATGGTTATCGACATTCCGGTCATTCGCGATCTGGCACTCACCGCGAGCATCGGCGTGGGCGTCCTGATTCTGACCAATCTTGTACTGCTTCCGGTTCTGTTGTCCTACGTCGGGGTGAGCTCGTCGGCCGCACAACGTAGTCTCGGTGGTGGAGCGGCCGACGGCGGTGATCTCAAGGGCTTCTGGCTGGCGCTATCGCGCTTTACCGACAGACGCTGGGCGATTGCGGCGATCGGGACTAGTGCCGCGATCACGGTGATCGGGTTCGCGTTGAGCCTGCAACTGCAGGTGGGCGATCTCGATCCCGGTGCCCCCGAGCTGCGTCAGGATTCGCGCTACAACCGGGACAACGCCTTCATCTCCGCCAACTTCGGTCTTTCCAGCGATGTCTTCGCGGTGATCGTCAAGACGCCGCCGGACGGCCTGAGCCACTACGAGGCGCTGATCGAGGAGGACCGGCTCGAGCAGCAGTTTCGCGAGATGCCTGCGGTGCAGACCACCGAATCGGCTGCCGGTCTGGCCCGCGCCGCGATGGCGGGCATCTTCGAGGGATCACCGAAATGGGCCACATTGAATCGCGCGTACTCGCTTTCGTCCCAGTCGACTTATGACCTGCGCACGAACAATCCCGAGCTGATCAACTCGGACGGCAGCACCGGGACGGTAATCACCTACCTGCGTGATCACAAGGCGCACACCCTGGCCGAAGTCGTGAAGGTGGCGTCGGAGTTCGCCGAGGCGCACAGCAACGATCAAATCCAGTTCCTGCTGGCGGCGGGCTCAGCCGGTATCGAGGCGGCGACGAACATCGCCGTGAAGTCGGCCAACCGACTCATGCTGGCGCTGGTCTACGCGGCCGTCACTCTGCTTTGCTTCATTACGTTCAGAAGCTGGAGAGCTGTCGTCGTTGCGGTGGTTCCCTTGGTGATCACCTCGATACTGTGCGAAGCATTGATGGTTCTGCTGGGCATCGGCGTGAAGGTGGCGACCTTGCCGGTGGTCGCGCTCGGCGTCGGCATCGGCGTGGACTACGCGCTTTATCTGCTCAGCGTGCAGCTTGCTCATCAGCGCGCCGGTCGTCCGCTCGGCGAAGCCTATGCGCATGCACTCGGATTCACCGGAAAGGTGGTTGCGCTCGTCGGCGTGACGCTGGCGGCTGGCGTGGTGACATGGGCCTGGTCGCCGATCAAGTTTCAGGCCGATATGGGCATCCTGCTGACCTTCATGTTTCTCTGGAACATGGTCGGAGCGCTCGTGCTGATTCCGGCGCTGTCCCACTTCCTGCTGCCGACTTCCAAGCTGGTTCGGGCTGCTCCATTGGCAGATTCGGTGAATCACGCGCGGTCTGCGAAGACTGCGCAACGCGAGCTGAGGATGAGTGCAGAAGGCAAGTTTTAGCGGATATCCGGCTACTGCGAGACAGCGCAACGATAAGGAGACGGCGATGGGTGAGCTGCAGAACAAGGTAGCGATCGTGCTCGGTGCCTCGACGCCCGGTGGCATGGGCGAGGCCGTCGCGCGGCGCTTCGCACGTGAGGGGGCCAAGGTAGTGGTGGCCGCGCGCAAGCTAGACGACGTGAAACAGATCGCGCAGCAGATCGGTGGCCTAGGGGTGCACGCGGACATCACGCGCCACGAGCAGATCAAAGACCTCGTCGATGTCGCGGTGTCCGAGTACGGTCGTCTCGATATCGTCGTCAACGTCGTCGGACAGGCTCCACGAGTTGCGTTTCGCGAGTTCAGCGAGGAGCATCTGATCGAAATGTCCAGGCTGCATTTCGTCGGGCCGGCGATGCTCATCAAGTACGTGGCCGAAGCGATGGTGCCGGGCGGCGCGATCGTCAACGTTTCGAGCTTGTCCGCCTACGACCCACTCTCCGGCATTGTTGGCTATGCGGCTTCAAAGCGGGCAGGGGACCGTATCGTGCAGGGCGCCGCGATCGAGTATCGCGATAAGCGCTTGCGCATCAACGGGCTCGTTCCTTCGCTCGTCCTGACGGAGCTGTCTCGCCAGGGGATGCGCAATTACGGCGCGGACCCGGAAGCTTTCGAGAAGAGCTTCGTCGATCTAACACCACTGGGGCGCACAGCTACCGTGGAGGACATTGCTGCCTGTGCCCTGATGCTCGTCCGCGACGAGTACTTCGAAACTGGTCAGATCGTTTTCTGTACGGGTGGCAACGCGCTATTGGGCCAACCGCGATTCCTCGCGTGAATCGAGGCTGATGGCGCGGATCAGCGAAGTCCCAGGGCATGACGGCCTGCGGTTGCGCGCTTGCGCCTGTTCTGTGATGAGGCAGGCGCCTTTGCACGGGCCGCGCTAATCCGCGGGCTGGTTTGTCTTCGGCTGCAACGACCAATGCAAGAGTGCTGCAATGAGCGAGCGTGCACAGAGTTTCCTGATCGTTTGGGGCATGATCTTCATGTGCCTGTTCGGTCTGGTGTACTGGGGCCTGTTTCATATGCTGCCACCGCCTTCTGCTGCGCTTGGCCCAGAAGCCGTTGCCGCCTTCTATGCCGAGAACAGCCTGCGGATTCGTATTGGCGCCGTTATTTGCTCTTGGTGCAGTGCGTTCGCCATGCCGATTGCCACCGCGATATCGGTCCAGATGCGCCGTGTCGAGCACGATGGTGTGCCGGTCTGGTCGATCCTCCAGTTCGGTGGCGGCATCATGACGTCGATTTTTCTGGTGCTGCCGCCGCTGTTCTGGGGAGTGGCTGCCTTTAATCCGACGCGGCCGGCCGAAGTCACTGCGCTCATCCATGAGGTGGCCATGCTCACGCTGACCACCACGGATCAGTACATCATTTTCCAGTTCGTGGCGATTGCGTGGGTTTGCCTCGGCCGCAAGCAGGTTAGCAATTCACCATTCCCGCGCTGGATGGGTTACTTCACGCTCTGGGCGGCTTTTATCTTCGAACTCGGAGCCTGCGCGTTCATCCCCAAAACCGGGCCTTTCTCCTGGAACGGGCTGTTCGTTTTCTGGTTTCCATTTTTTGTCTTTGGAACCTGGATCACCGTGATCTCTATTCTCATGCTGCGCGCAATCGCCGCCCAACGGCGCGAAAATGGCGCGATCCGATAGCAGTGCCACCGCGCCCCGTCCATAAGACCTGGGTCGCGGTCATGCGCGATGGAGCGCTACAACATCCGTATCACTTCAACTCGGCTGGCGACATCCACGGCAGTGCCTGCCTCGAAAAAGTTGATACCTCGCATACACATGTTTTTTTCTGAAGACGCGGATCGTTCCGCAACACTGCCGAGCAAGCGAATTCCGGGAGAAGCCGGTATCTGGGTGTTCATCCTCGGTGACATTGTGGTCTTCGGCATCTTCTTCATGACTTACCTGTCTTACCGCTCACAAAATCTTTCCCTGTATCGCTTGTCGCAGGAAGCCCTCGATTGTAGCTTGGGTTTCACGAACACCTTCCTGCTACTACTGAGCTCATTGCTTGTCTCGCTCGGAGTGCAGATGGTGCGAGCCGACCGAACGATTATTGCTTCGCGCTTCTTCGTCGGTGCGATGGGATGTGGAGGCGGCTTTTGTCTGGTCAAAGTGTTCGAGTACGGAGCCAAGGTACAGGCCGGTATCGACCTGACAACCAACGAGTTCTACACGTTCTACTTCATGCTGACGGGCATTCATTTGTTGCATCTGCTCGTTGGGATGGCTCTGCTGCTGCTGTTGGCGCTGGCCGCACGCAAGCCCGAACCCAATCCGCGTTTCTTTGAAGGCGCCGGAGTTTATTGGCATCTCGTCGATCTGCTCTGGATCATGCTGTTCCCGTTGCTATACCTGCTGCGCTAAGCATGAGATCCGTCAATCGGGTTGATCGCGGGATGCTGCTGGCCTGGATGGCGCTCATCGGGGCCACCGTGGGGAGCGGTTTGCTCGGGCTCGATACGGTCTGCGAGTTGTCGCCGTCGGCATCACTGATGAACACCGGCTTGATCGCGCTTGCTGCGTTCAAGATGCGATTGATCGGGCTTTACTTCATGGAACTGCGGCATGCGCCATTGCTTCTGCGTATCGCCTTCGAGGCATGCATCCTGGGGGTCTGTTGCGGTGTGCTTGGCTTCTATCTCGCCATGCCTTAAGTCCCTGCACTGCAAGCTCTGAGCCTCGGGCATTTCACAACGGCAGCGTCGGTCGGCCTTGGAATCGCCGCGGAGCGACTTTGCGCTTCAGTCGCCCGGCGTGTTCACCGGCACAAGGGCCGGATAGCTGGGGGCGTCGCCGCCCCAGAAAAAGAAAAGGCAACAAGAACAACCCTATAGTCGCGCGGTTATACGGGCGCTAAGGCTGTTCTTGGGCGTGAATATGGATATGGTGGCCGAGGACGGAATCGAACCGCCGACACGGGGATTTTCAATCCCCTGCTCTACCAACTGAGCTACTCGGCCCCTGGGGCAACTGCGCGCTAGGAGCGGGACAGGAATCTCGCGTTTGCCAGCCGGAGAGGCTGCGCGAGGCCGCGTATTAAAGCGGCGAAGCTGCTGTGCGTCAAGAAGTTTTTCCGCTTTCGTCGCCGCCCGGGGGCGGCACGTAGGAAGTCTGCGCGAGCTCGCCGCCGCCGAAGAAGTATTTCTCCATTTCCTTGGCGAGGAACTTGCGCGCTTCGGCGTCCGCGAGCTGCAGTCGGTACTCGTTGATCAGGCGCGTCTGATGCTGCAGCCACTGCTGCCAGGCCGCCTTGGAGACGTTGTCGTAGATGCGCTGGCCGAGCGCTCCGGGGTAGGGGAGGCGGTCGAGGCCTTCGGCCTCGGCGCCGATCTTCACGCAATGAACGGTTCTGGACATCTAGAGGCTCAGCAGATCGGGTGTCGAAAAATACGCCGCTTCGAGGAGCTTGCGCACGGGAGCGGGCAGGCCGGGCAGGGCGTCGGGGTCGCGCATTGTAGTCCAGGCGGCCGAGGCATCCGCGATTCGGGCTCCTTTGGCGATGCGGACGCGCAGGGGGCGCAGCTCGAGGTCGTAGTGCGTGAAGGCGTGATGGACCGGGGCCAGCGTCTCGGGCAGCCCCGCCTGGAGGCCGTAGCGCTCTGCCAGCGCCGCGCGCCAGTCACCGGCGAGATCGACCACCGGCGGGCACCAGAGGCTGCCCCAGATGCCGGTCGGCGGGCGGCGTTCGAGCAGCAGGTCGCCGCGATCGTTCTCGATCAGCAGTAGCCAGGAGGCGCGCTGTGGCCGGGCTTTGCGCGGCTTGGGGCCAGGCAGTTCGGCGATGCGGTTGTCGCGGCGGGCGACGCAGTCTTCGGAGACCGGGCAGCTGCCGCACTGCGGCTTGCGCGAGGTGCAGACGGCCGAGCCCAGATCCATGATCGCCTGCGTGTAGTCGGCGAGCCGAGCCTGCGGCAGATGCGATTCGGAGACGCGCCAGAGCTGCTGTTGCACGGCCGGCAGGCCCGGGTAGCCGGCGATGCCGGCGTGACGCGCGAGCACGCGCTTGACGTTGCCGTCGAGGATCGCATGACGATCGCCGAAGGCCTGCGAGAGGATTGCCGCCGCGGTGGAGCGGCCGATGCCGGGCAGCTCGACCATCGCGTCGATGTCGCGAGGCCACTCGCCGCCATGTTGCTCCATGACGGCCTGCGCGCAGCGATGCAGGTTGCGCGCGCGTGCGTAGTAGCCCAAGCCCGCCCAGCGCTGCAGCACGTCGTCGACCGGCGCTTCGGCGAGCGAGCGCACGCTTGGAAAGCGTTCGAGAAAGCGATGGAAGTACGGGATCACCGTGGCGACCTGGGTCTGCTGCAGCATGATCTCGGACAGCCAGACGCGATACGGCTCGCGCGGGTGCTGCCAGGGCAGGTCCTTACGGCCATGCTGGTCGAACCAGCGCAGCAGGCGGTCGGCGAACGGCGTGCTCATGGCGCGGCTTTGGCGAGGCGCTCGATGCCTTGCGTGGTTTCCAGCGCTTCCTGGCGCAGCTTGCGCTCCATCGCCCACGGGCCGATCACGGGTGGAATCCAGAAATTGGGTTCCACGACGGCGACGAAACTCAGGCAGGTTTCGTTGGCGGTGGCGCAGCGATCGATGGTCCAGTCGGCCTGGCCGTAGCGCAGATCGCTTTTCTCGGGCAGCACTGTCGCCGACAGGCTGCCGCCGTTGGGCGAGGCGCTGCTGCGCATGTCCTGCACCTGATCGAGCGTGCGGCAGAAGAACGAGAAGCAGGCGCGCATGCGCGTATACACGCGCTGCATGTCGGGTGGTGCGTCGGGCTCGATGCGCACGAGCTTCACGGCCTTGCTGATGTCCGGCAGCGCTTCGTAGTGCGTGAGCACCGTGAACGCGCGATCGGCGCTCGCATCGAGACGCGCCTGCAGCGTCACGCGATAGCGATCGTCGGTCTTGGTGACGGTCAGCGATTCGATGCTCACGGCCTGCGCCGTCAGTGGCAGCAGGCCTGCGAGCAGGACGGCGAAGTTACGGATTGGCCGGCGCACTCTCTTCCTTCTTCTCCTCGGCCGGAGCGCTCTGCTGCTGTTGCGGTTGTTCCTGCGCCGGCTGCTGCGCGTCTTTCTTTTTCTTCTTGCCGAACAGGCCTTCGAGCGCGGGCGCGAGCTCGGGGCCGAGCTTCTGGTTGAGCTTGTCGCCGTACTTGTCGTTGAGCTTCTGCTGCAGCTCTTCCTTGCGCACGTCGAGCTGCTGCTTGACCTCGGCCTTGACCTTCGCGGTCGCCATGTCCTTGAAGTCGATCTTGTACTTCGGCGCCGAAAAAGTGCCCGTGAGCTTGATCGGAACAGTGAGCCCGCCGAGATCCTCGAGGCCGCGGCCGCCCTGGCCCTTGCTGCTTTCGACGATGGTCGGCTTGGCCGTGTAGTTGAAGGTTTCGTTCGCCAGGTCGATCTCGCCCGAACCGCCGACGCGCAGCAGCGGATTGCGCGCATCGAGCGTGTCGGACTTGAGCACGCCGTTGACGATCTTGCCGCTGAAGTCGATCACCGCGAAATCGGTTTCGACCGGCCCGGCCGGCGCCGCGTATTGCTGGCCGCTCAGCATCGCCTTGCCCTTGCGCAGCATCTCGCCGAGGTTGAAGCCCTTCACCGCGCCGTTCTTGAAGTTCAGCGAAACATCGCCGTTGAGCGCCTTGCGCACGTCGCCGACGGTCTTGCCGGCGGTGGTGATGTCGAGGTTCACGGTGCCGACGCCGGTGACCTTGTCGTCGCCCATGAAATCCTTGAGCGCCGGGCCGAGCGAGAGCGATTGCAGGCTGGTCTTGATCGCATAAGTCGGACGCGGGCCCGGGGCGATGCGCGTGTTCGCGGTGAACGAGCCGCCGTAGAGCTTACCGGCCAGGCTCGCCTGCTTCGCTGCCCCTTTTGGGCCCGCGATGTCGAGCCTCACATCGCTCAGGTTGGTGCCCTTGATCTTGAGTTTGCCGATGCTCAGCGTGCCGTCGATGTTCAGATCGTTGAGCGCATCGAGCGGAATTTCGGTCTTGTTGAGTTCGGCGGCGTTGTAGGGCTTGGCTGGCTGGTTTGCCGGTGGCGTTTCGACCGGCGGCAGGTAACGGTCGGCATCGATCTGGTCGATCTTGAGCGCGAAGCCCAGCGCCAGGCTCGCGAAATCACGCACATTGAAGCTGCCGCTGATGCTGCTCTGGTCGAGCTTGAGCAGCAGGTCTTCGAGCTTCAGGCTCTTGGTGCTGCCATCGATCCTGCTGCTCAGGCTCACCGAGGTGAGCGCCTTGGCGTCCGCGGTCTTGAGCGATTCCGGCGAGAACTTGGCGATCAGCTCGCGCGCGTTGAACGGCTTCACCTCCAGCGGGCCGGAGAAGCGCGGCGTATCGGTGTCGAGCGCGGAAACGGCGAGGCTGGTCGAGGCTTCGAGGCCCGCGGCCTTGAGCAGCACGCTGCTGACCTGTCCGCTGCCCTTGGCCTGGTCGAGCTTCACGTCGCCGACGGTGAGATCCACCTTCTGCGTTCCGCCCGGAACCGCCTTGCCGCCGACGGTGGCGTTGAGCGTGAGCCCCTTGGCGGTGAACAGCTTGGAAGCGAGTTCCGCATGCGCCGCGGTCTTGAGCAGCGCGGCGATGTCGTATTCGCCGTACTTGCCCTTGGCGTCGACATCGAGCCCGGTCAGATCGAACACCTGCGTCTGCAGATTGGCCTTGATCGCGCCCTTGAGCTTGGCCTGGCCGTTGTTGGCCGCGCCCTGCTTGCCCTTGGCGTCGAGGTCGAGGCCGGAGACGTCGATCTGCTGCGAGATCATGTCACCCTTGATGCTGCCCTTGAGCGTGGCTTCGGCCTCGATGTCGCCGCTCTTGCCCTTCACGTCGAGCGTGAGCTTGGGCAGCTCGAAAGCCTGGGTTTTCAAATTGCCCTTGATGTCGCCTTCGAACTTCGCTTCGCCTTGCTGCGCGCCGCTGAGCTTGGCTTCGAGCTTGAGCTTGGACAGTTCGATGTCCTGCGTGTCGAGGTCCGGGTCGACGTGCGTGCTGAGCTTGAGCTCCACGTTGAGCTTCTGTGCTTCGAGCGCGGCCTTGACCGAGGTTTCGATGTCGAAGGCCTTGCCGGGCTTGAGCGCGCCGGTCTTCAGGTTGAAGTCGCTGATCTGGTAGGCCTGCTTGGCCTGGTCGTCCTGGTAGCGGATCGCGGCCTTGGTGATCTCGATGCCGCCGATGTCGATGTCCTCGAGCTTGAATTTGGATTCGTCTTCGGGCGTCTCGGGCTCGTCGGGTTTGTCCTCCTTTTTGACGAGGTCTTCCCAGTTGGTCTTGCCGTCGGCGTTCTTGGCGAGGTTGAGCACCAGGCCGTCGAGCTGCAGGCCGTCGACGACGATCTTGCGCTGCCGCAGCAGCGGCATCAGCTCGACGCCGACCTTGGCCTTGCCGACTTCGGCGAACGGCTGGTCGCCGAAGCCGGGCGCATTGCTCAGCGACACCTTAGCCAGATCGACCTTGATCCACGGGAACACCGACAGCCCGATGTCTCCGATCTGCAGCTCGCGCCCGGTCTTGTCCTTGACGAGGCCCGCGATCTGGCTGCGGTAGTCGTTCGGATCGAAGGTGGCGATCACTGCGATCACGGCGCCGATCGCGACGAGCAGCACCAGCCCGACGAGGATCATGAGGAGTTTGAACGGTCGGGCCATGGACGTCGCCTTGTGGGGGGTCGGAGGGTCGGATCGCGAGTGTACCCAAGCGGGCCGCGATGCCGGCCATCGATTCAGATGGCATTCACTCGCGGACGCTGCCTCGGCCGCTCAGGGCCAGAGCCAGGCCGCTCCGCGCACACCGCTGGAATCGCCGTGCAGGGCCGGAGCGAGCCGCGTGCGCACCTCGTCCGAGAACACCCAGCCGCGCCAGAGCGCCGGCGCGCGCTCGTAGAGCCGGCCGATGCGCGAGACGCCGCCGCCGAGCACGATGACTTCGGGGTCGAACAGGTTAATGACGTGGGCGAGCGCCCGGGCCAAGCGGTCGTCGTAGCGCGCAAGCGTGGCTTCGGCGGCCGCATCGCCGGCGGCGGCTTCGACGATGGCCTCGGCGCCCAGTGTCCGGCCGTGCAGGCGCTCGTGGTCGGCCGCCAGGCTCGGGCCCGCGAGCCAGGTCTCGATACAGCCATGCTGGCCGCACCAGCAGGCCGGGCCCGGCACCTCGTCCCATTCCACGCGTGGCCAGGGCAGGCGGTTGTGCCCCCATTCGCCCGCGATGCCGTTGGCGCCCGAGACGAGCGTCCCGTTGAATACCAGCCCGCCGCCGACGCCGGTGCCGAGAATCACCGCGAACACGCTCGCCGCCCCGGCCGCCGCACCGTCGGTGGCTTCCGACAGCGCGAGGCAGTTCGCATCGTTGGCCATGCGCACTTCGCGGCCGAGCAGGTGCTCGAAATCGGTCTTGAGCGGCTTGCCGTTGAGGCAGGTGCTGTTGGAGTTGCGCAGCAGACCGGAGAACGGAGACAGCGAGCCCGGGTGGCCGATGCCGACACGCAGCCGGGCCTGGCCGACTTCGCGCTCGAGTTCGCCGACGAGTGCGGCCACCGCGCCGAGCGTGGCCGAATAATCGCCCTGCGGAGTCGGCACGCGCCTGCGCGCGAGGATGCTGTGCGTGGCATCCATGACCACGCCTTCGATCTTGGTGCCGCCGAGGTCGATTCCTATTCTTAACATGATGATTTAAATCAGCCATTCGCCCTTCCAAAAGACAGCTTAAGTCACTTGGAACGCCGCTGCTGCTTGACGATCTAGGTGCCTTTCAAGCTGCGCTTCTAGTTCGGTGATTCGCCACAAAAAGGGCGGGCGGAGCTTCTGCGATCGCGATGCTTCCCCTTGTACCAACCGCCTCCCGTTACTCCAAGGCCGTCGTCGATGCTTCTACCGATGTTCAGCACGGCGCAGGCAGCGTTGACGATCCAGTTCACCAACTGACTGCCCTATGTCCGATCCATTCAACCTGTTTCGATTCGTCGAAGCCCAGGCACCTGTCTATCACGACGTTGTTCGTGAGCTGCGCGAGGGCCAGAAGCGATCGCATTGGATGTGGTTCGTGTTTCCCCAAATCGCCGGTCTTGGTTCGTCCCACATGGCGAGGCGCTATGCCCTATCGGGGCTCGCTGAAGCTCGAAGCTATCTGGACCATCCGATCCTCGGCCCTCGTCTTGTCGAATGCACCCAGCTCGCAATCGCCTCGGCATCGATCGGTGCCAGCGCTCTGTTCGGCCATCCCGACGATCTCAAGTTCCGATCCTCGATGACGCTTTTCGACGCCGCGGCGAACGGCGATTCTCTTTTCGCTTCTGCATTGCAGCGCTTCTTCGGTGGGGCTGCTGACGCTTCGACGCTTGCGCGGCTCTCGGTGTAGGCCAGTGTCCAGCGTTAAGGATGCGGCTGGTAGGTTCGACATACCCGCTCGCCAATAGGGATATCAGCCATGGGCCAACTCGACAGCGTTTGGAATAAGGCCCGCCTCGCAGTGATCAAGAAGTAAGGGAGGTCAGGTCATGTCCATGGAAAAGGCGTTTGCAAAGTTCTCCGGCAAGGCGTCCAAAGCCGTAGGCTCGCCTTATGCGTTCGTCATCGCTGGGGCATCCGTCCTCATCTGGGCGGCCACCGGGCCCCTCTTCCACTTCGGCGAGACCTGGCAGCTCGTCATCAATACGGGCACGACGATCGTAACGTTCCTGATGGTGTTTCTGATCCAGAATTCGCAGAACCGCGATTCGGAGGCCTTGCAGCTCAAGTTGGACGAGGTCATTTTCGCCCTCAGCAACGCCAGCGATGACATGATCGATATCGAGAAGCTGGATCAGAAATCTCTCGACGCCCTGCGGTCGCGCTACGAAAAGGTTCTGCGTCATGCCGAATCACGGCAGAAGGCCGATCGGCACTCCTGATCGCCTACGGCGTCCGGTCTCTTACCCGGTCCGATGGTGAACTGTCATGAGCTGGGGTAGCCGGCCCAAGCCCAAGGCCACGAGCTTGAATCGAGGAGTACTCGACGACGTGGTAATGGCCGCGCTCAAGTCCGTCCGCGTGGTTCGCAGCTACGACTTATTTTACGCGGGCTCCTGCCACCGAGCCGGCGATACCATCTACATCGGCCATGAGCTGCCGCCCCACATCGAGGCGGGGCGCAGTAGCTAGGGCAAGGCGAAAGCAGGCAGCCCACAATCGATGCCGCTCGCTGACCGGCAAGTCCGCGACGCGAACGAGGGGTTTCATCACCGTCACAATCGCCCGTCGCAGCTCTCGGACAGCCCGCGCCGCGTCGGGTTCGCCGTCATTTCCTTCGCAGCCGATTCGCCGATTTTGCCGGTGAAATGGCTCGAAAAGCCGACTCGAGCGTCAACTCGTCCCGCCATTTTTTCGGCTGTCACATTTCATCGCACGCGCTCGAGCTTGTCACAAAAGGATCACGTCCGGCTCTTACTCTTGCCGCGCCAAAAGAGTCCGGCCCTCGTCATGTGCGAGCGAGCCGGCGCTGGTGGGGGGCTCCACCGGCGCGGGGGATTCTGCGGTCACACATGCATCCATGGCTCGTTCGATCACAGCGAGCGATGAGCCGCATTTCGTTCGCTGGCGGATCCTCGACTCTAGATGAAATCGCTCTTCAAGCTCGTTGGTACGGCCTCTCTCGCACTGGCCGCTCAGGAGGCCTGGTCGGCCGAGCTGTATCTGAATACTTTTCTTGGCACCAACCCTCTAAAGGATCTGGAGGTTGAACTCGACGGACGCTCCATCGGCAAGACCGATGCGCAAGGCGCGGTCGTCGGCGAACTCGAGAAAGGTGCGCACACGGTGCGCATCGTCGAGAAGGCGAAAGGCGTCACGCTCACCGAATACCAGTTCGAACTCGCCGAAGGCGAAAGCGCAGACCTGAGCCTCACGTTCACCGATTTCGAAAAGCCGCCGGCGGCTTCGATCGACAAGTACGATGCCAGCCAGCCCGGCCAGGGCGCGCCCGGCGTGCTGCAAGGCTACGTGCTCGACGGCGACAACAAGCCGATCGCAGGCGCAACACTGCGTCTGCAGCCTTCGGACATCACCGGCACCACCGATGCGAACGGCCTGTTCCAGATCGACGTGCCGCGCGGCCGCTACGATCTGGCCGTCGAGAAGCAAGGCTTCGAGACCGCGCGGACCTCGGGCATTCGCATCGTCTCCGGCGTCGGCCTGTCGGCCAACATCACGCTGCTGCCTCCGCAGGCCGCTGCCGTCTCCGATCCCTCCACGGCGGGCGTCGAGGAAATCGTCGTCGTCGGCAGCTACAAGCGGTCCGCCGCGCCGATCGACATCAAACGCAACTCGGTCGCGGTGACCGATGCGATCAGCGTCGAAGAACTGCTCAAGGCCGGCGACAGCGACGTCGCGGCATCGCTCAAGCGCGTCGTCGGCGTGTCGATCCAGGGCGGTCGCTTCGCGATCGTGCGTGGCCTGGCGGGTCGATACATCTCCACCACACTCAACGGCGATTTGCTCGCAAGCACCGATCCGTATCGTCGGGACGTCGAACTCGATCTGTTCCCGGCCGACATCCTGTCGGGCATCGAAATCCAGAAGAGCTTCACCGCCGACATGCCCGGCGACACTACCGGCGGCATCATCAAGATCGGCACCAAGGGCTTGCCGGATGAATACATCAACAACGTGTCGGTCAGCGCCGGTGGCAGCACCGGCACGACCGGCGAGAAGATGGCCTCGTACCATGGTGGCGGCCGCGATCTGCTCGGCTACGACGATGGCACTCGCCAGTACCCTCGCGGCGTGGGCTTCCGTCCCACCTTGAGCCGCAGCGAGCAGGCTCGCTTTTGGTCGCTGATGGACGATGAACTCAACCCCACGCTGCGCGAGGCCGCTCCGGACTTCGGCTTGTCGTGGGCACTGGGTAACAGTTTCGATCATGACATCGGTCGTATCGGCGGCTATGGCACCGTGTCCTACGATCGTAGCGTCGAATCTCGCCAGGACGGCATTCGCAATACGGTGATCGCGCCGGTGGCGACGGTCTACGATCGCGACATCTTCCGCACAGCGGTCGATGCTTACCTAGTCGGCGGCATCGAAGCCAACGCAGGCTGGAAGGCTTACAGCAAGACCACAGTGCTGCGCGAAACCGAAGACACGACGGCCGTTGAATCGGGTCGTGACGTCGATGATGAAATCGATCGCTCTGATGTGATGATGGAATGGCGCGAGCGTCAGTTCGTGAGCCAGCAGCTGCAGGGCAGCATTCCGGTATTCGACAATCAGACGCTCGATCTGCGTGCCGGTGTTTCGCAAACCACCAACGATGTTCCCGATCGTCGCAGCTACACCTACTTCGGCACTCGCTTCCTGCCGTCCGAGTTCCAGCGTCTGTTCGCGGACTTGAAGGAAGACGGTCTCGACTTCGGCGCCGACTACACGATTCCGCTGCAGTTCAGCGATACGATCAAGACGACTGTCAAAGTCGGTGGCCTTTACAACGATCGTGACCGCAAGAATGAACTGATTCGTCTCGGCGTGACCTCCTCGGGTGACGCAATCACCAACGACGATCCGGAAGCCCTGCTGACGCCGGATGCCTTTGAAAGCGGTGCATTCTCTCTGAACTTCGAGAGAACAACCGAAACCGATACCTACGAAGCAGAGCAGCGCTCGACCGCTGGTTATGTGACCACCGAAACCAATTTCGGCCCGAGTTTCACACTGGTTGCGGGCGTGCGCCAGGATAACTTCAAGACCTCGCTGAGCTACCCAAACGCGCCGAATCTCGGGGAAACCAGCCTGAAGTCGAACGAGCTGCTGCCCAGCATCTCCGGCATCTATCGCTACGGCGATGACTGGCAGTTTCGCACGGGCTATGCGCGCACGGTATCGCGCCCGAGCATCACCGAACTGGCGCCGTCGCGCTTCTTTGATGATCGCGGGCGTGAGTTCAGAGGCTGCTCGGTCGAATCGGGTGGACGCTACATTCCTTGCGATCCGTCACTTATCGATAACTACGATGTGCGCGTCGAGTATTACCTCAACCGTCAGGACAGCATCTCGCTGGCGCTGTTCTACAAGGACATCGACAAGCCGCTGGAACGCGGATATGCCGAGGGCGGCGCATCGGACAACCCCATCTTCACATTCCGCAACAGCGAGTCCGCGAAGGTTTCGGGCGTTGAACTCGACGGCCAGCTTTCCTGGCTGCTGAACCAGGACCACAACATTACGGTCGGCGCCAACATCAGCTACATCGAATCCGAGATCAAGCTCGATGCGCAAGGCGCGCGACTCGAAGCTCGCGACACCCGCGACCTACAGGGCCAGTCGCCTCTGCTGGCGAATGCGCGAATTGGTTACGAGCATTTCCCGACCCAGCAAACGGTGACGATGACCGCGAACTATTTCGACGATCGCATAGACGTCACTGGCCGCGGTCAATCCGCCGACCCGGCCTACGAAATGGCCCGCGTGATCCTCAACCTCACCTACGAAAAGAAGTTCACCAACCGCTCGGTCGTTGGCGTGAAGCTGCGCAATCTGCTCAACGACGACATTCGCTTCGAACAGAACAATCAGGTCATCGAGCGCTGGAGGATCGGCGTCAACGGTGAGGTCTCGTACACGTACAAGTTTTAGTTAGTTACACGGGCCGGCCAGGCAGTCGCTTGGCCGGTCCTGTAGTTCCGAAGGTTGGCGATCGCTGACCAGATCTTTTTGAACAATCCTCGGGAGAGGTCATGAAACACAATCCCTGGTGGCTGGTATTGGTGGGCGCCAGCCTCTTGTTGTCGGCTTGCGGAAACGACGGCAATGTCTTCGTTCCCGATGGTGACGGCACTGTACAGCCGGACACCGATGGCGATGGTATTCCCGACGCGACGGATAACTGCCCGACGGTCGCCAATCCGAATCAAGCCGATTCGAACAACGACGGCGTAGGCGACGCCTGCACCGCGCCGCCCACCGATACCGACAGCGACGGTATTCCAGACGCAACCGACAACTGCCCGACGGTAGCAAACCCCGATCAGGCTGACAGCGACAATGATGGTGTGGGCAATGCTTGTGAACTCCCGGAAGAGCCGGAAGTCAGCTTCGTGACTTGCGAAGGCAATGCTTGCACCATCAGCGGTGACGTCGATCAGGACTACACCATGTCCGCTGCTCGCCAGTGGACGCTCAGCGGTGTGGTTCGCGTGGGCACGGGCAACGGCCAGATCGCAGACGCCGCTGCCGCCGAACAGCTGCGCGCCAACGGCGTAACGCTTACCGTGGAGCCTGGCACTAGCATCAAGGCCACCACCAATGGCGTGTTGCTCGTCACGCGCGGTTCCAAGCTGGTCGCCGAGGGTACGGCGGCTTCGCCGATCACCTTCTCGAGCACCGACGACAACTTCGACGGTCTTGGCGAGTGGGGCGGCATCATCCTGCAGGGCTTCGCTCCGCAATATGGCGTGGGCAACACCGGCGCTTGCTATGGTTCGGGCACGATCTGCAACGTCGAAGGCGAAGGCGGTACCTACGTCGGTTACTTCGGCGGCAACCTGCCGGAAGACAGCAGCGGTACGCTCAAGTACGTGCGCGTCGCTGAAAGCGGCATCGTGGCCGGTGTGAACAACGAGATCCAGGGCATCACCCTGCAGGGCGTCGGTCACGGCACCACGCTGGACTACATCCAGATACACGGCAGCCTCGATGACGGCATCGAGTGGTTCGGCGGCACGGTCAACGCGACCCACCTCGTGTTCACCAACAACGACGACGACGACATCGATTTCGACCAGGGCTGGAAGGGCAACATCCAGTACGCCATCGTTCAGAAGAATCAGATCAAGCCGTCGCCGTCTGGCACTAACGATCCGCGTGCTATCGAAGCGAATACTGGTGACGTGGGCCTGGTGCCACAGACGGAGGGTGTGCTGGCGAACATCACGCTGATCGGTGGTCCCATCTCGAATGCTCCGAATCCGCCGCAGCCGGGCGCCTTGTTCCGCGGAGCCGTCAAGGCGACGATGGTCAACTCGGCGATCAAGGGCTTCAATGCGGGTTGTGTGCGTATTCAGGACGCCAACGCGAACGGAACGACGACGCCGTCGAACGTGACTTTGACCAACGTGCTGGGCGACTG
The DNA here is from genome assembly GCF_058783045.1 of Hydrocarboniphaga sp. FW305-C-57. NCBI lineage: Bacteria > Pseudomonadati > Pseudomonadota > Gammaproteobacteria > Nevskiales > Nevskiaceae > Hydrocarboniphaga > Hydrocarboniphaga sp. FW305-C-57. Next base: position 115,426 of record NZ_JBYSYG010000016.1, read on the forward strand.
CACCGCTGGTCTTTATGTCGGCTCGCGTCAGGCTGACTCCGCTTCGAACGCGACGGGAACTCCCATCACGCTGAACTCGGGCTACGCGATCAACGAAGGTTCGGCCACGCTGACGTCGGCGCCTTCCATCACGCCGGCCAACAACGGTTCGTCCTTCACTTTCGAACCCACGACTTATGTCGGCGCGGTCGCTCCGGGTACGCCGGCCGCGAATGCCTGGTGGGCGGGATGGACGCTGCCGGGGACGCTGGCTGTGGCAGAAGAAGCCCCGGCTGCCGCGTCGTTCGTCAGCTGCACGCCCACTGTCTGCACGGTGACGGGCACGATCGATACCAACTACACCTTCACGGCCGGCCGGCAGTGGGTGCTCAATGGTGTGGTCAAGGTTGGCAACGGCAATGGCCAGATCGCCGATGCGGCCCAGGTGGCATCAGTGAAGGCCGCTGGCGTCACGCTGACGGTGCGTCCAGGTGTCGATGTCCGGGGCTCGTCCAACAGCGTGCTGCTGGTGACGCGTGGTTCCAAGCTGATTGCCGACGGCCGCTCCGATGCGCCGATCACCTTCTCGAGCACCGACGACAACTTCGACGGTCTTGGCGAGTGGGGCGGCATCATCCTGCAGGGCTTCGCTCCGCAATATGGCGTGGGCAACACCGGCGCCTGCTACGGTTCGGGCACGGTCTGCAACGTCGAAGGCGAAGGCGGCACCTACGTAGGCTTCTTCGGCGGTAATGAGCCGGCCGACAACAGCGGCATCCTGCGCTACGTTCGCGTCACCGAGAGCGGCATCGTGGCCGGCGTGAACAACGAGATCCAGGGCATCACCCTGCAGGGCGTCGGTTACGGCACCACGCTGGACTACATCCAGATACACGGCAGCCTCGATGACGGTATCGAGTGGTTCGGCGGCACGGTCAACGCGACTCACCTCGTGTTCACCAACAACGACGACGACGACATTGACTTCGACCAGGGCTGGAAGGGCAACATCCAGTTCGCCATCGTTCGCAAGAATCCGACCAAGGAAACGCCGTCTGGCACCAACGATCCGCGCGCTATCGAAGCGAACACCGGCGATGTGGGCTTGGTGCCGCAGACCGAAGGCGTGCTGGCGAACATCACGCTGATCGGTGGCCCGATCACCAATGCTCCGAACCCCGTGCAGCCGGGTGCCTTGTTCCGCGGCGCTGTCAAGGCGACGATGGTCAATTCGGCGATCAAAGGTTTCAACTCGGGTTGCGTGCGTGTTCAGGATGCAAACGCGAACGGCACGGTGACGCCGTCGAACGTGACGCTGACCAACGTGCTGGGTGACTGCGCCTCTGGCTTCTACTACTCCGGTTCACGTCAGGCTGATGCGGGCTCCAATGCCGGTGCGAGCACGGTCACGTTTGATGCCGCCATCGCGATGACGGAAGCAAACGCTACGCTGACTGCGGCCCCGACGATCACGCCGGCCAACTCCGGTTCGTCGTTCGCCTTCGCGCCGACCACCTACGTGGGTGCAGTTGCTCCGGGAACGCCGGCGGCTTCGGCTTGGTGGGCGGGCTGGACGATTCCGGGCTCCGTGGTGCCGTAAGGCTGGGATGAATCTGTAGCTCAACGGAGTTACGAAAACGGCGGCCATAAGGCCGCCGTTTTCGTTTACGGCGTATAAGCCTTATGTGACGGACTTCATCATTTGGCGCGCGCAGGCCAACTTGCGTAATAACACTGAAAAAACCGTCTCATAACTTCGACTAGCCAGCTTCTGGCTTCGTTGACTGGGGAGGGTAAATTGAAAACGCAACTGGTTTTTGCTGCTATGCGCGCCGCTTCGCTCGTGGCGCTCTACACAGTTTCACAAAACGTGATCGCAGCACCTGCAAGTAAATCGATCTGCGACACCGAGCGGTGTTCCGATGTAATCGTGATTCTGGATCAATCGACAGATATTTACCGTGATGGTTTGGCCCGCGACAGCTTCATCGCAAACGCCAAGGCCGCATACGGCGCTGTCGTCAAGCGGCAGTACCAGAAAGCCTTGAACGGTGCCGCACTTCGCATTCCGGACTCACATCTGGCCGAGATCAAGCGTCTGCCTGGTGTTGTGGATGTTGTGCCGGATGACATCGGAAGCCTCGATGCTACGCAAGTAAATCCTCCATGGGGTTTGGATCGTTTGGACCAGCGCAGCAATGCCCTTAACTCCACTTATGTCTATACGAAGACTGGAAGCGGTGTCCGGATCCACATCGTGGATACGGGCATCAGAAGCACACATGCAGACTTCGGCGGCCGCGTCGTGGCGGGTTACACCGCGATTGCTGATGGCAATGGCACCAGTGACTGTCATGGACACGGAACGCATGTGGCCGGTACGGCAGCAGGCTCCAGCTATGGCGTGGCAAAAGCGGCCACCATCGTGCCGGTTCGTGTCGCTACTTGCAGTGGGGGGGTTACGGCTTCGGACGTCGTTGCAGGCCTTGACTGGGTGCTGCTGAACAGCACTCTGCCTGCGGTAGTGAATATCAGCCTTCAGTTCTGGGGCGGAAATTCAGCGGTAGACGCGGCCGTGAACAATGTTGTGGCAGGAGGGATCTCCGTTGTTGTTGCGGCGGGCAACCACAATGCCGACGCATGCAATGTATCGCCTGCTCGCGTTCCGGCTGCGATCACCGTAGGCGCCACAACGTCCACCAGCGCGCGAGCGAGCTTCTCAAATTACGGTAAATGCCTGGATCTATTTGCCCCTGGAGACAACATTCTCTCCGCAGGCCACACGAGCAACAGTGCTTCAGCGACGATGAACGGAACGTCCATGGCGTCTCCGCATGTAGCTGGCATCGCTGCTTTGTACCTGGAGCAGGTACCTGTGGCCACTCCGGATACTGTTACCAATCACGTTGTCGGAAAGAATTCATATGGGCACGTTACAAGCCTGGGTACAGGTTCACCGAACCATATGGCGTACTCGGTGGAGAAAAATGGCTGGCGTGCCCCGTTGTATCGTTACTACAGCAGCGCCGATACCGACAGCAATTACACGAGCAAGTGGACCGAGTTGCAGGCAGGAGTGGCAACCAGCTACAGCTACCTAGGCATCATTGGTTATGGTTTGACCTTTCCCAATGAAGACTATCGAGAACTGCGCCGTTTATGGAATCCCACGCTCAAGGATCATCTTCTAACGGTGGATGCGTCGGAAAATCCGAGCGGCTATTTGAGTGATTCCAATGTCGGTTACTGCAACATCGACTCCTCACCGATCTTGCTCTACAGATACTGGAGCAGCACTTACAGTAACCACCTGTACACGCCGTCATGGGCGGAACTTGGTACCGGCGGATCGACTTATGTATATGAAGGCGTGGAGTGTTATCTCTACGACGACATCTAGGTGAAGTCTGGAAACGGCGGCCTCAAGGCCGCCGTTTCTCTTTTGGATAGCGGTCTGGAGCCGCTCCAGACTTGCCCTGCCGGGCACGAGCCGCTACAAAGCGCGAATGTTCCGTCGCTCGTCCCGTTCAGTCCGTCGTCCCGCAGCGCTTCTGCTGCTGGCGCTGCTGTTCGGCTGGCAGTCGCTGGCTTCGGCGATGGCCTTGCCTTGCCGGTTCCAGGCGCCCGCGGCAACGCACACGATGTCGGCTCATGCTGCGTCGCACGAAGCGCACGAGACGAAGGCAGCAGCGCATGCCGATCATTGCGCTGGCATGCAGCGGACGAAGCCATCCAAGCCTGCGCACGACTGCGACGGCCTCTGCGCCGATCGTCATTGCGCCAGCGTTGCCTTCGCGCTGTCGCCGACGAGCGCCGCGAGCGCCGAGCTGCCTTCGACACGCGTCGATGCGCTGTTCGTCTCCCAGGCGCTGCGCAGTGGTTCTCCGACCGAATTGATGCGCCCTCCCAGTCGCTCCTGAAGCATCGCCGCGCGCTGTCGCGCGCCCGCTCCGGCGCTTTAGTGCCGGATGTTTTCAGCTTTGGGAGATTCCCTTGTTCGTTTCCTCTTTTCGCAGCGGCGTGCTCGCCTTGCTGCTGCCGCTCGCCGCATCGGGTTGCGCGAGCCTGCCCGACGACTGGGGCCGCGCCGATGCGGCGCGCCTGGCCGCCGAACGCGGGCGCGCGCTTCCGCAGGCCGCCGATGCCGCCGCCTACACGCGCGAACAGCTCGCGCAGCCGTTGACGCCGCAGGCGGCGGTCGCGCTCGCGCTGCTCGACAATCCGGATCTGCGCGCACGCAACGCGCAGCTCGGCATCGCCGCGGCCGATCTCTACGAGGCCAGCCGCATGGCCAACCCGGTGATCTCGGCGACGCGCCTCTCCGGCGACAGCGGGCCGCGTTCGCAGCTCACGCTCGGCATCGGTGTAATGACCCACCGAAACCTGCGCAGGTCAGGCCGCTAAGGCGAATGCCTCGGCGGGTGTTTTCATCTTCAGCGCCTGATGCGGGCGCCGATGGTTGTAAAACGCGATCCAGTTACTGATCACTCGGCTGGCATGCTGCAGGGTTTCGAAGCGATGCCGGTGCACGCATTGCTCCTTCAGCGATCGGATCACACGCTCCACCATGCCGTTCTGCTGTGGGCAGTGCGGCGTGATGAATTCCTGCTTCAGACCGTAGCTGCGAACCAGCGCCGTGTAGTGCCGACTCGTGAAGACCAAGCCATTGTCGGATCGCAGTAGAAACGGCACCGGAACGCGCCCCAGCGTCCCGAACCGAGCGATCAGCGCTTGCTCCAGGGCAGCACTGGCCGTCGTTGCACGGCCCGTGCGTGACAGATGCCAGCCCAGCAGCTCGCGTGTGTGGCAATCGATGACCACCGCCAAGCTCGCCCAGCC
>NZ_JBYSYG010000017.1:0-109174 GCF_058783045.1 Hydrocarboniphaga sp. FW305-C-57
TTGCTTATTCTGTTAAAGATCAGGGCTTTAGCTTCGCTTCAAACCGCGTCGCCGTCACCAGGGAGGCGCATTCTACGGAAGTGACGGAACCCGTCAACAGAAGATTTCGCCGAATATTGCAATTACATGAATATGAAGGTTTTTTAGTTTCGAGCTGACACGGGGAAAGCCATTCGGGAAGCTATCGAGGGCTGTTATCCGACTAGCTTGGTCATTTTCCGCTCATCTTCGTCGTTTACTGCGGCAAGCGGGGCTGAGCCAGATAGCTGATCGGTTTACGCTGCCGGATCATCAGGTTGCGGATCTCCCACTGATCATGGAGATCGACCGACTTCAGATACTGCGTGTCGCCGCCCGACTGGACCGCGACAGGCACTCCGTCCTCGAACAGGATGCGGTTGCCGGCCACTCTCGGCACTCGCTCACCGGGGACGATGACGCCAACCAGATTCAGGGGATCGCTCGCTCCGACGCAGACGCGCTCGATCGCCCCCTGCCCGGCTTGAGCCTGTTGTCCATAACGGCGCAGGGCCCCGGCCGCTTCGCTCAAGGCGAACTGCTCGCCCGCGAACCCGCTGACGAAACGACCACCAAGCACCTCACCGCGTGCTTCGAGTCGCCGATAGACGTAATGCAGCTCCCGCCATGGCGGCAAGCCGGTTTCCCGCTCGAGCAAGGCGCGAAACACCACGCCGTAGCGGCGCAGCAGCACGCGCGCGACATGCTCGACACGCGGATCGGCCAGCGCATTGAGCTGCGCGGCGGGCTTGCGCCGATGGCGCGTCAACGCCCAACGACCCGCATCGTCGAATGCGACGTCTCCGCGACCGAAATGCCGGCGCAGGCGATCGCGCTTGTCGCTGCTCATCGTCAGCGCCCGCAAGCCAGCGAAGCTGTCACAGCTCACGAGGCCCTGGCTGACGAGTTCGCCGAGCGCTTCTTCGAGCTCCGCGCCCAGCAAGCCACTATCCGCGAGCAAGTCGGCAAAGAAGCTCGCGCCGCTTTGCTGCAAGGTTTCGAGCAGGCGCTCGGCTTTCGACGAAAGCCTGCGCTCACCCGATGGAGTTTCTTCCGCGAGCTGCCACATGGGCAGGAACTCGCGCTCACAGAACAGGATCGGCGTGCTGCGAACCGGGCCGCTGCGTTTCTTGCCCGTGTCGAGTTCGTTCGCCGGCCGCTGCCAGATGATGCGGCCGCTCGCGCAGAGCCGATCGAGCATCATCGGGTTGTACTCTTCGATTCGTGCGGGCAACAGATCGTCTTCCCAGGAAGAAGTCGCGCCGGCGTAGCCTTCGAGTTGCTGTAGCGAGGCAAGCAAGCCGTTGTCGCCTTGATACCGGAGCTCGGCCGCACTGCCCGCGAGCCGGTGCCAGGCGAACAAGAAACGCATGAAGCCCGCCGGTGGCACCGGTGCAATCTCGGCGCGGCGCTTGTCGCGTGTCTGGCGATGGATGCGTGCCATCAAGCGCCGATCGCACCACTCCTCGATTCCCGCTCCGGTGAAGTATCCACGCACGATTGCGCCCTCGGCCTCGAGCGCATACAGACTGGCTTCGACCATTGACGCATCGATGCCAAGCGGACGTGCGAGCTGCTGCAGGCCGATCACGCCGACGAGTTCGAGCCGGCTGCGCAGGAGCTCCTGCAAAGCCGATGCTGCATCGGGCTCCGCCATCGTGACGGCGCGAATCGGCACTGAAGGTTTAACGTGCGGCCAGACCACACGCGCTTCATGCCAGCGCTCGGCTGCAATCCAGAGTGGCTCACCGCCTGCGGGGTGCAGTCGCGTCACCCGCTTCTGAGTGATGAGCGTGTCGAGCCACGCGCGTCCGACCCAGTTCGTTTCGTCGAGCCGGCCGACTCCACCGGCGCGGCCGCGGATCATTTCGCCTTCGAGCAACACGCCGTGCACGACGAGCGCATCGTGCAACTCGTCCGCATTGCGAATGAGCGGCCAGACTTCGCCATGCACGCGCTCGATCGCTTCGACATCGAGCTTGGCCAAGCGCTCGGCGGTCGGCAGATCCATCAGCGGCTGCATCGCGAGTGCGCGCGTGCGGCGCTCTTCTGCCGCGCCATCATCGAGGAAGGCCGAGGGCTTGGCGTTCAGGATCGCCTGCGACAACGGCGACGGCGCTGCGAGGTCGCAACAGATCACGCGAATCTCGCCGGACTCCATGCGCGCGAGCACGCGCTCGAAACCTTCGACGTCCATGGTTTCGTGCAGGCAATCGTCGATGGTCTGCTGCACGAGCGGATGGTTCGGAATCTGCCGCTCACCGACCAGATTTTCCGCACAGGCAACCTGATCCGGAAACACCAGCGTGAGCAGGTCCTCCGAATCCGAGCGCTGGAATTGCGGGGGCACGCGCTTGCCGCCATTCATGCGCCGGATGCCGAGCGCGACGGTGGCGTTCCAGCGCCAGCGCGTGCCGAACATCGGCGCGTCGAGCAGCGCTTGAATGAGCACTTCGCGTGCGGTGGCGGACTTCAGGTAGTGCTGGATGGTGTCGAGCGGAAAACTGTGCGTGGGCCCCAGCGACAGCACGATGCTGTCTTCGAGCGCGCTCGCCTGCAATTCGAAGTTGAAGGTGCGGCAGAAGCGCTTGCGCAGCGCCAGGCCCCAGGCGCGATTCACGCGCGAACCGAACGGCGAATGGATCACCAGATGCGTGTCGCCAACTTCATCGAAGAAGCGCTCGAAGATCACGCAGTTTTTCGATGGCAGAGCACCGAGCATGGCGTATGACGTCGCCCAGTATTCGGCGAGCTGTTGCGCCGCGGCTTCGGCCAGGCCAAATTCCTGCACGAGCCAGCGCGCACAGGCGTCGACGCCTTGCGCGAGCATGACCTCCGCCTGCGTGCTGAGCTTCGAAACCGCAAGGCTCAGCTCGTCGGTCCTGCCCGGCGCCTCGCCGAACCAGAACGGAATGCTCGGCGGCAGGCCTTGCGCATCTTCGACGAGCACGCGCGTGGTTTCGATCTTGAGGATGCGATACGAGGTATTGCCGAGCTGGAAGATATCGCCGGCCATGCTCTCGAACGCGAAGTCTTCGTTGAGCGAGCCGACACGATGGCCCTCGGGCTGCAGCACGACGTCGTAGTCGAATTGATCGGGAATCGTGCCGGCGTTCATGACGGCCGCGAGCTTGGCGCCGGGACGTGCGCGCAAGCGGCGATTCACCGCGTCGAGATGCAGGTACGCGCCACGCCGGCCACGCCGCGTCACGTAGCCCTCGGCGAGCATTTGAATCACCTGCTCGAAGTCCTCCTTGAGCAGGCCGCGATACGGATCGGCGCGGCGCATGAGTGCATAAAGCTCGTCGATGCCCCATTCGCCGCATCCAATCTCGGCGACGATCTGCTGCGCGAGCACGTCGAGCGGACGCTGCGGCAGGCGGATGCGATCGAGTTCGCCCGCGCCGACGGCGGCCAGCAAGGCCGTGCATTCGAGCAGATCATCCTGCGTGAGCGGAAACAGGCGGCCTTTCGGAATCGCGCCGATGGCGTGACCGGCGCGGCCGACGCGCTGCAGGAAAGCGTTGATCGCACGCGGCGATCCGAGCTGGCAGACCAGATCGACGTCGCCGATGTCGATGCCGAGTTCGAGCGAACTCGTCGCCACGAGCGCCTTGAGCTCGCCGGCCTTGAGCTGCTGTTCGGCGCGCAGCCGATGCTCGCGCGACAGGCTGCCGTGATGCGAGGTGACGAACTCGGCACCGATGCGCTCGGCCAGGTGACGCGCCGTGCGTTCGGCGATGCGGCGCTGATTGACGAAGATCAGCGTGGTCTTGTGCGCGGCGACGAGTTCGGCGAGGCGATCGTAGGTTTCGCCCCAGACTTCGCCCGACATGACCGGCGTCAGCGGCGACTTCGGAAGCTCCATCGCGATGTCGCGCTGGCGCACGTGGCCGGTGTCGACGATCGTCACCGCCTCGTCGCGTTCGCCGATCAGGTAACGCGCCATCGCTTCGAGCGGCTTGACCGTCGCCGACAGGCCGATGCGCGTGAACGGGCGATCGCACAGCGCCGCGAGCCGTTCGAGCGTGAGCATCAGGTGCGCCCCGCGTTTGCCACCGGCGACCGCGTGCAGTTCGTCGATGATCACCGAGCGCACGCAGCGCAGCATCTCGCGGCCGGCCTGAGAGGTCAGCAGGATGAACAGCGACTCCGGCGTGGTCACCAGAATGTGCGGCGGCGTCTTGCGCATGCGCTCGCGCTCGAACATCGGCGTATCGCCGGTACGCACCGCGTCGCGAATACCGACGTCCGGCAGGCCCATGGCCGCGAGTTCGGCGCGGATGCCGCTCAGCGGCTCCTGCAGGTTCTTCTGGATGTCGTTCGACAGCGCCTTGAGCGGGGACACATATAAGACGTAGACGCGATCCCGCAGCGGTTGCTCGAGCCCCTCTTCGACGAGTTCATTGATCGCGGCGAGGAACGCGGCGAGCGTCTTGCCCGAGCCGGTCGGAGCCGCGATCAGCGCGTGCCGCTGCTGCGAGGTGACCGCCCAGGCGCGCTGCTGCACCTCGGTAGGCTGGCCGAAGCGGGAATGGAGCCATCGGGTGACGGCGGGATGGAACGGGCCATCCCGGCCTTGCCGCTGGGCGGCGAGATCGAGCCGGTATTGCATGGTTCCGATTATGCGCCCGCCATCCTCGCAGCCAAGACGTGCGGCCCTTCGCTTTTCGCCAGTGGCTCTTTAGATAGCTCGATAAGTTATTTCTCGAAAAGTTCTTAGATACCTAGAGTGCGCGCCCAGTAGGAAGATCATTTTTATTGGGGAATGGCACTTTGAAATACCAAAAAGTTATTACTAAAGAATTCGCGAACCGGGCTCCGTCGCTCGTCTCGATGGCCTCGGTCGCCGTGCTGTCCCTCTGGGCTACGCCGGGTTTCGCCCAGGAAAGCGCTGCGGGCGATCTCGAAGTCGCCGTCGCCCCGCAGGCGGCGCAGGCTTCTTCGCAGGTCGAAGAGATCCTGGTGACGGCACGCCGTCGCGAGGAAAGCGTGCAGGAAGTGCCGATTCCGATCTCGGTCGTCGACGACGCCCTGCTGACGCAGACCGGCGCCTTCAACGTGAACCGACTGAAGGAGCTGATTCCGACGGTGCAGTTCTACTCCACCAACCCACGCAATTCGGCGATCAACATTCGCGGCCTCGGTGCGCCATACGGCCTGACCAACGACGGCCTGGAACCGGGCGTCGGCCTCTACGTCGACGGCGTGTTCAACGCGCGACCGGCGGCCGCGACGCTGGACTTCATCGACGTGCAGCAGATCGAAGTGCTGCGGGGCCCGCAGGGCACGCTGTACGGCAAGAACACCACGGCCGGCGCGATCAATGTCACGACCAAGAAACCGAGCTTCACGCCCGAAACCCAGATCGAGCAGTCGTTCGGCAACTACGGCTTCATCCAGTCCAAGGCCTCGATCACCGGCCCGCTGAGCGACAAGCTCGCGGCGCGCCTGTCGGTCGCGGGCACCCAGCGCGACGGCTTTCTGCACAACGTCGCCACCGATGACGATCTCAACGATCTGAACAACCTCGGCTTCCGCGGCCAGTTGCTCTACAACGCGAGCGACGACCTGCAGTTCATCCTGGCCGGCGACCTCACGCGCCAGCGTCCCGAAGGCTATGCCCAGGTCTACGCCGGCGTCGCGCCGACACTGCGCGCGCCCAACCGCCAGTACGCCGCGATCACCGCCGACCTCGGCTACACGGTGCCGAGCACCAACCCGTTCGATCGCCTGACCGACACCGACACCGCCTGGCGCTCGCGCCAGGACATGGGCGGCATCTCGCTGACGGCCGACTACAAAACCGCCATCGGCCAGCTGACCTCGATCACCGCCTGGCGCTTCTGGAACTGGGATCCGTCGAACGACCGCGACTACCTGGGCCTGCCGATCACCACGATCTCGGCCGCTCCGTCGACCCAGAAGCAGTGGACCCAGGAAATTCGCCTGGCCGGCGACATCACGCCGAGCCTGAACTACGTCGTCGGCGTGTTCGGCTTCTATCAGAACATCAAGTCCGACCCGGTCCACGTGCAGGAACAGGGCGCCGCCGCTGCGCGCTTCCTGTTGAACCCGAGCGCCGCGGGCTATCGCCCCGACCTGCTCGACGGCTACGGCCAGAACACCAGTATCGACTTCGATACCGAGAGCGCGGCGCTGTTCGGCCAGCTCGACTGGACCATCACCGAGAAGCTGCACCTGCTGCCGGGCCTGCGCCTCAATTACGACAAGAAGAAGATGGATTTCGCGGCCACCACCTACGGCGGCCCGGCGAACCCGACGCCCGCGGAAATCGCGCTGCTGCGCAGCGTGCTGTCGCCGCAGGCCTACCAGGCCGACGTCGATGACACCAACGTCTCCGGCCAGCTGACGCTCGCCTACTCGATCACCGACACCATCAATACCTACGCGACCTACGCCAAGAGCTACAAGTCGGTGGGCATGAACAGCGCGGCGCTACCGACCGACGCCGCCGGCAATCCGGCACTCGACGCGGCGACCGTGAAGCCCGAAGACGTCAACCACTACGAGGCCGGCATCAAGACGCAGCCGTTGCCTGGCGTGACCGCGAATCTGTCGATCTTCAATACCGACATCGAAGACTTCCAGGCGCAGGTTCAGAACAATGCGGTCGGCGCCCTGCGCGGCTATCTCGCCAATGCCAAGAAGGTGCGCGTGCGCGGCGTCGAGTTCGACAGCAGCGCGCGCGTCGGTGCCTTCAACCTGTTCGCGAATGCGGCCTACACCGACGGCGAATACCGCTCGTTCAAGGATGCGCCGGCTCCGCTCGAGCGCAGCGGCGGCAGCGATCCGCTGACCCAGGTCGTCGACGCTTCCGGCACGCGTCTGCCCGGCATCTCGAAGTGGGCCGGCTCGCTCGGCGGCGAATACGTCATCGCCGGCCACCTGCTCGGCCGTGGGGGTGATTTCTTCGTCGGCGGTGACGCCAGCTCGCGCTCGGACTTCTCGTCGGCCGCGACCGAATCGGCCTACCTGAACGTCGGCGGTTACACGCTGTACAACGCCCGCGCCGGCTTCCGCGCCAACGACGGCTGGGAAATCACCTTGTGGGGCCGCAACCTGACCGACAAGGACTACTTCGAACTGCTGGCCGCCGCCTCGGGCAGCACCGGTCTCTACGTCGGCCAGCCGGGCGATCCGCAGACCTACGGCGTGACCCTTCGCGCCAAGTTCTAAGCCGGTTTCGAGGTTTCCAGAGCTTTACCCGCCGGGGCCGGGATGCCGCTATGGCATCCTGCGCCCCGGTTTTTTCGTTGGACCCGGAAATGAGCAGCGCCCTGTTCGCATCGACACTCGACAGCCCGGTCGGCGAGCTGCTGCTGCTCGCCGACGAGGTAGGGCTGCGCGCGCTGTACATGGAATATCGGCGCTATCCGCCCGAGGAGGCCGACTGGCGACGCGACGAGGCCCGCTTTGCCCGAGCCAAGCAGCAGTTGCGCGCCTACTTCGCCGGCGAGCTGCGCGACTTCGATCTGCCACTGTCGATCATTGGCAGCGCGTTCCAGAAACGCGTCTGGGAGGAGCTGCTCAGGATCCCGTACGGCCAGACCGTGAGCTACGGCTCGCTCGCGAAAATACTCGGCGACGCCAAGGCCTCACGCGCGGTGGGGCTGGCGAACGGGCGCAATCCGATCAGCATCATCGTGCCTTGCCATCGCGTGGTCGGCAGCACCGGCTCGCTGACCGGCTACGGCGGCGGAATCGAGCGCAAGCGCTGGCTGCTCGCGCACGAAAGCGGTGAAGCCCAGCTGTTCTGATCGCGCCTTGCAATCGGCTCATCCGAGCGAGCGCTCGCGCAGCCAGCGCCAGAGTGTGGTGCGTGAAACGCCCAGTTGGTCGGCGAGCTTCTCCCGACTGCCGCCGACGGCGGCGAGCGCGCGCTGCAAGCTGGCGCTGTCGGGCTTCACGACGCGTGATGACAGCGCCTGGGCTTGCAGGCGCGCCGTATCACTGGGCGTCGAAGCCGCCGGCTCCGCAGTCGTCGGCGTGCCCGCGAACAGCTCCGGGGCGCAGCGCAGCAGCAGCGGGCGCGTGATCGCGGACAGCGGCGATTCGGCATGCGCGAGCACGGCGAGGCGCTCGGCGAGATTGCGCAGCTCGCGCAGGTTTCCTGGCCAGCTGTGACGCTGCAGCAGCGCGTGTGCGGGACCGTCGAGCACCATCGCCCCCGCCCCGGCCGCGCGCAAAAAGTTCATCAGCAGCAGCGGAATGTCGTCGACGCGTTCGCGCAGCGGCGCGAGCGCGATACGCAGCACGTTGAGCCGGTAATAGAGATCGCGACGAAAGCGTCCATCGGCGACGCGCGCATCGAGCTCGACATGCGTGGCCGCGATCACGCGCACGTCGACCGCCGTGGGCCGAACGCTGCCGACGCGCAGCACTTCGCGCTCTTCGAGCACGCGCAGCAGGCGAGTCTGCAGAGGCAGCGGCATTTCGCCGATTTCGTCTAGAAACAGGCTGCCGCCGTTGGCCGCTTCGATCAGGCCGACGCGCCCGCCGCGACGAGAACCCGTGAACGCGCCCTCTTCATAACCGAACAGCTCGGATTCGAGCAGCGATTCGGCGATCGCGCCGCAATTCACCGCCACGAACGGCGAGGAACGACGCGCGCTCGCACCGTGTAAAGCCTGCGCGACGAGTTCCTTGCCGGTGCCGGTTTCGCCCGTCACGAGCACGGTGCGATCGCTCGCTCCGTACAGGCGGATCTGGTCGCGCAGCACCGTGGTCGATTCGCTGTTGCCGATCAGACGGCGCAGGCTGAATTTCGCATCGGCGGGCGGCGCCGCTGCGCGGCGCGGCCCGCTGCGCGCGGCCGAGAGCATGCGCGCGAGATCGATCGCCTGTTGAAAGCTCTTGCGGATCGAATCGGCCGAATACATCAGGATGCCGACCACGCCGAGCCGTTCGGCGAGCTCGGATATGAAGCCGGTGCCGACGATCGCGCCGCAGCCCAGTGCGATCAGTTCGGGAACGAGATCGCGCGCCTCTTCGGTGTTCGTGTACGAGCGCAACTCGATCTGCAGGCCGAACTGCTGCTTGAACGCGGTGAACGCCGGCAGATCGGTGCCGTAGACGACCACGCCGATGCGATTCGAATGGCGTCGCGCACGCGCGAGCGCTTGCATCAGGTCGAAGCCGTCGGGCTGCACGAGCACCAGCGGCTTGTCGATGCGATTGCGCAGGTACTCGCCGTTGGCACCGGCGGACAACAGCACGTCGCAGTCCTCGGTGCGCAGGCGCTCGCGAATCAGCGTGACGGCCTCCTCGAAGCCCAGGTTGATCGTGTCGATCTGAGCGCGCCCATCGAACTCCGGCGTCACGTCGCGCATGAGGCTCGAGAGGCGCGTCACGCTGACGGTCCAGATGATCGGGAGGTTGCTGTCAGTGGTTTGCATGTCGCAGATTATGTCGCAATTGACGTTTCATTGTTTCATTGAACCAATATTGAAACATCAGCTGAAAGTCCGATGGATCCGTCCGACGGCAAAGTCATTTCAGATTCAGCCAGTTAGACCGAAGGGACCGGGGGCGACCGCAGTGGCACGAGGCTTGAAACCCGACGGCACCCGGCGAACCTGCGATCAGCCATCCGCACGGTCCGGCCGGCCGCCTTGCTTTCCCAACCATCGGAGCCGCTCATGACGACTTCCGCCGGCGCAGCCTTCCGCGCCGCCCTCGCCGCCGAAAAGCCCTTGCAGGTCATCGGTGCGATCAACGCCAATCACGCCCTGCTCGCCAAGCGCGCCGGCTTCAAGGCCATCTATCTGTCGGGCGGCGGCGTCGCCGCGGGCTCGCTGGGCCTGCCGGACCTCGGCATCAACAACCTCGACGACGTGCTGACCGACGTGCGCCGCATCACCGACGTCTGCGACCTGCCGCTGCTCGTCGACATCGACACCGGCTTCGGCGCGAGCGCGTTCAACATCGAGCGCACGATCAAGACGCTGATCAAGGCCGGCGCGGCCGCCTGCCACATCGAAGACCAGGTCGGCGCCAAGCGCTGCGGCCATCGTCCGGGCAAGGAAATCGTGTCGAAGGACGAAATGGTCGATCGCGTGAAGGCCGCCGCCGACGCCAAGACCGATCCGGACTTCTTCATCATCGCGCGCACCGACGCGATCCAGGCCGAAGGCGTGGATGCCGCGATCGAGCGCAGCATCGCCTGCGTCGAAGCCGGCGCCGACGCGATCTTCGCCGAGGCCGCCTACGATCTGCCGACGTACAAGAAGTTCGTCGACGCGGTGAAGGTCCCGGTGCTCGCGAACATCACCGAATTCGGCGCCACGCCGCTGTTCACGCGCGACGAACTCGCCAGCGTCGGCGTCGCGATCCAGCTGTATCCGCTGAGCGCCTTCCGCGCCGCGAACAAGGCGGCCGAGGCGGTCTACACCTCGATCCGCACCAACGGCCACCAGAAGGACGTGCTCGACCTCATGCAGACGCGCGCCGAACTCTACGACCGCATCGGCTATCACGCCTTCGAGAACAAGCTCGACGCCCTGTTCGCTGCAAAGAAGAAGTAAGGACTCTGCAGCACCGCTTTGCGCTTTCACCGTAAAGACCAACATCCAACGGAGATCAAGATGAGCGAAACCACCGCACCCGCCGCTGGCGGCTTCAAGCCCAAGAAGTCCGTCGCCCTGAGCGGCACCGCCGCCGGCAATACCGCGCTGTGCACCGTCGGCCGCAGCGGCAACGACCTGCACTATCGCGGCTACGACATCCTCGACGTCGCCGCCCAGTGCGAATTCGAAGAAATCGCCCACCTGCTCGTGCACGGGAAGCTGCCGACCGTCGCCGAACTGGCCGCCTACAAGACCAAGCTCAAGTCGCTGCGCGGCCTGCCCGCCGCGGTCAAGACCGCGCTCGAACAGCTGCCGCCGTCCTCGCATCCGATGGACGTGATGCGCACGGGCGTGTCGGTGCTCGGCTGCGTCAAGCCCGAGAAGGACGACCACAATCACGCCGGCGCCCGCGACATCGCCGACAAGCTCATGGCCTGCCTCGGCTCGATGCTGCTGTACTGGTATCACTACGCCTACAACGGCAAGGTCATCGAAGTCGACGAATCCGACGAAGATTCGATCGGCGGCCACTTCCTGCACCTGCTGCACGGCGAGAAGCCGAAGGCCTCGTGGGTCAAGGCCATGCACACCTCGCTCGTGCTGTACGCCGAGCACGAGTTCAACGCCTCCACGTTCACGAGCCGCGTGATCGCGGGCACCGGCAGCGACATGTATTCGTGCATCGCCGGTGCCATCGGCGCCCTGCGCGGTCCTAAGCATGGCGGCGCCAACGAAGTCGCCTTCGAAATCCAGAAGCGCTACGACAATCCCGATGAAGCCGAAGCCGACATCAAGGCTCGCGTCGAGAAGAAGGAAGTCGTCATCGGCTTCGGCCACCCGGTCTACACGATCAGCGATCCGCGCAACAAGGTCATCAAGCAGGTCGCGCTCGATCTGTCGAAGGAAGCCGGCAGCACCAAGATGTTCGACATCGCCGAGCGCCTCGAAACGGTGATGTGGGACATCAAGAAGATGTTCCCGAATCTCGACTGGTTCTCGGCCGTCAGCTACCACGTCATGGGCGTGCCGACCGACATGTTCACCCCGCTGTTCGTGATCGCGCGCACCTCCGGCTGGAGCGCGCACATCATCGAGCAGCGCATCGACGGCAAGATCATCCGTCCGTCCGCGAACTACGTGGGCCCGGAAGATCTGAAGTTCGTGCCGATCAAGGATCGTAAGTAGCGCAGCGAGCAGCGTGGAGGGCCCCAGCGTGCAAATGCTGGGATCCTAGCGTCGCGAGTCTGCGCCGCTGGTGCCTCGCGCAGTGAGGCACCAGCGCTGCGACTCCCCCATGCGTCATTCATTGTTGTTGCCAGCTCATAGTGCAAGCCATGACCAACACCGCCTTCCGCAAGAACCTCCCCGGCACCACGCTCGATTACTTCGATGCGCGCGCCGCCGTCGACACCATCAAGCCCGGCGCTTACGACAAGCTCCCCTACACCTCGCGCGTCAAAGCCGAAAACCTCGTCCGCAAGGCCGATCCGGCGCAGCTAAATGCCTATCTGGGCCAGCTGATCGAGCGCAAGCGCGATCTCGATTTCCCGTGGTTCCCGGTGCGCGTGGTCTGCCACGACATCCTCGGCCAGACCGCGCTCGTCGATCTCGCCGGCCTGCGCGACGCGATCGCCGACATGGGCGGCGATCCTGCGAAGGTGAATCCGGTGGTGCCCGTGCAGCTGATCGTCGATCACTCGCTCGCGGTGGAGCACGGCGGTTTCGAGAAGGATGCGTTCGCCAAGAATCGCGCGGTGGAAGACCGTCGCAACGACGATCGCTTCCACTTCATCAACTGGACCAAGGGCGCGTTCAAGAACGTCGACGTGATCCCTCCCGGCAACGGCATCATGCATCAGATCAATCTGGAGCGGATGTCGCCGGTCATCTACACCAAGGACGGCCTCGCCTTCCCGGATACCTGCGTCGGCACCGACAGCCACACACCGCACGTCGATGCGCTCGGTGTCATCGCGATCGGCGTCGGCGGACTCGAAGCCGAGAACGTCATGCTCGGCCGCGCCTCGTGGATGCGCCTGCCCGACATCACCGGCGTCGAACTGACCGGCAAGCCGCAGCCCGGCATCACCGCCACCGACGTGGTGCTCGCGCTGACCGAGTTCCTGCGCAAGGAAAAAGTCGTCGGCCACTACCTGGAGTTCTACGGCCCCGGCGCTGCGGCGCTCACGCTCGGCGACCGCGCCACCATCTCCAACATGGCGCCCGAATACGGCGCCACCGCGGCGATGTTCTTCATCGACCAGAACACGCTCGACTACCTCACGCTCACCGGCCGCGACGCCGAGCAGGTGAAGCTCGTGAAGACCTACGCGCAGCACACCGGCCTGTGGGCCGATGCGCTGAAGACGGCCGAATACGAGCGCGTGCTCAAGTTCGATCTGTCGACCGTCGTGCGCAACATGGCCGGCCCGTCCAACCCGCACAAGCGCCTGCCGACGTCGGCGCTCGCCGAACGCGGCATCGCAGCTCCGTGGGAACTGCCGGCCGACGGCAAGATGCCCGACGGCGCGGTGATCATCGCGGCGATCACGAGCTGCACCAACACGAGCAACCCGCGCAACGTCGTCGCCGCCGGAATCCTCGCGCGCAACGCCGTGGCCAAGGGCCTCGCGCGCAAGCCCTGGGTCAAGACCTCGCTGGCGCCCGGCTCCAAGGCCGTGCAGCTGTATCTGGAAGAAGCCGGTCTGATGCCGGATCTGCAGAAGCTAGGCTTCGACATCGTCGCCTTCGCCTGCACGACGTGTAACGGCATGAGCGGCGCGCTCGATCCGAAAATCCAGCAGGAAATCATCGACCGCGATCTGTACGCGACGGCCGTGCTGTCCGGCAACCGCAACTTCGACGGCCGCATCCATCCGTACGCGAAGCAGGCCTTCCTCGCCTCGCCACCGCTGGTCGTCGCGTATGCGATCGCCGGCACCGTGCGCTTCGACATCGAGAAGGACGTGCTGGGCCTCGACCAGAACGGTGAGCCGGTCACGCTCAAGGACATCTGGCCGACCGACGAGGAGATCGACGCGACCATCGCCAAGAGCGTGAAGCCCGAGTTCTTCCGTCAGGTCTACGACCCGATGTTCACGTTCAAGGTGATCGAAGACAAGGTCAGCCCACTGTACGACTGGCGCCCGATGAGCACCTACATCCGCCGTCCGCCGTATTGGGACAAGGAAGGCCAGGGCGCCCTCGCCGCGCGTCCGCGCACGCTCAAGGGCATGCGCCCGCTGGCCGTGCTGCCCGACAACATCACCACCGACCATCTGTCGCCGTCGAACGCGATCATGATGGACAGCGCCGCCGGTGCTTACCTGCACAAGATGGGCGTGCCGGAAGAGGACTTCAACAGCTACGCCACGCATCGCGGCGATCACCTAACCGCGCAGCGCGCGACCTTCGCCAACCCGCAGCTGATCAACGAAATGGCCGTCGTCGACGGCAAGGTGAAGAAGGGCTCGCTCGCCCGCGTGGAGCCGGAAGGCACCGTCATGCGCATGTGGGAAGCGATCGAAACCTACATGGATCGCGGCCAGCCGCTGATCATCATCGCCGGCGCCGACTACGGCCAGGGCAGCTCGCGTGACTGGGCGGCCAAGGGCGTGCGCCTCGCGGGCGTGGAAGCGATCGTCGCCGAAGGCTTCGAGCGCATTCACCGCACCAACCTGATCGGCATGGGCGTGCTGCCGCTGGAGTTCAAGCCGGGCCAGAACCGCCATACCTTCGGCATCGACGGCACCGAAACCTACGACGTGATCGGCAAGCTCACGCCGCGCGCGACGCTGACGGTGGTGTTCACGCGCAAGAACGGCGAGAAGGTCGAGATTCCGGTGACCTGCCGTTTGGATTCGGACGAAGAAGTGTCGGTCTACGAGGCCGGTGGGGTCCTGCAGCGGTTTGCAGTGGACTTCCTGGCGTCGAACAAGGCGGCGTAAGTCGCGACAGAAATCGAGAGCCGGAACGGAGCATCGTAGTAGCCCAGCGACTTCGTTCCCGCTCTCGTGCCTGTAGCGATTCCCGCCTCCCCATTCTCAATTCCCGGACATTCCCATGCCCCACGTCCCCCAGATCAAAATCCCCGCCACCTACATGCGCGGCGGCACCAGCAAGGGCGTTTTCTTCAAGCTCACCGACTTGCCCGAAGCGGCCCAAGTCCCCGGCGAAGCGCGCGACAAGCTGCTGCTGCGCGTGATCGGTTCGCCCGATCCGTATGGCGCGCAGATCGATGGTATGGGCGGCGCGACGTCTTCGACCTCCAAGACCGTGATCCTGTCCAAGAGCGAAAAGGCCGATCACGACGTCGACTATCGCTTCGGCCAGGTGTCGATCGACAAGGCCTTCGTCGACTGGTCCGGCAACTGCGGCAATCTCACGGCGGCGGTCGGATCGTTCGCGATCAGCAATGGTCTGGTCGATGCGGCGCGCATTCCGCAGAACGGCGTCTGCATCGTTCGCATCTGGCAAACGCAGATCAACAAGACCATCATCGCGCACGTGCCGATCACCAACGGCCAGGTGCAGGAAACCGGTGATTTCGAACTCGACGGCGTGACCTTTCCGGCCGCCGAAGTGCAGATCGAATTCCTCGATCCGGCCGAAGAAGGCGACGAGGGCGGCTCGATGTTCCCGACCGGCAACCTCGTCGACGATCTCGAAGTGCCCGGCGTCGGCACGCTCAAGGCGACGATGATCAACGCGGGCATTCCGACCGTGTTCATCAACGCGGACGAGATCGGCTACACCGGCACCGAGCTGCGCGACGGCATCAACAACGATCCGAAGGCGCTCTCCAGGTTCGAGACGATCCGGGCTTACGGCGCGCTGCGCATGGGCCTGATCAAGGACGTGTCCGAAGCCGCCAAGCGCCAGCACACGCCGAAGGTCGCGTTCGTCGCCAAGCCGACCGACTACGTGTCGTCGAGCGGCAAGAAAGTGCTGGCGAGCGATGTCGATCTCAACGTGCGCGCGCTGTCGATGGGCAAGCTGCATCACGCGATGATGGGCACGGCCGCAGTCGCCATCGGCACCGCCGCCGCCATTCCGGGCACGCTCGTGAATCTCGCGGCCGGTGGCGGCGAGCGCGAAGCGGTGCGCTTCGGCCATCCGTCGGGCTCGCTGCGCGTCGGCGCCGCGGCGGTCAAGGAGAACGGCCAGTGGGTCGTCAAGAAGGCCATCATGAGCCGCTCCGCGCGCGTGCTGATGGAAGGCTGGGTGCGCGTGCCGGGCGATTCGTTCTAAACCCGCACGCCGCACCGCGACACCCAAAAAGAAACCCTGCTCATCGCAGGGTTTCTTTTTTCACGCCCGCATCAGACGACAAGCCTCACGCCGGGCGAACCCGGCGGCGCCAGAAGGCCAGCAGCACGAACGGCAGCAGCAGTTCCAGATCGAGCGAGCCGCCGCGCTTGGAATTGCCGTCGACCGAAGGGCCGCCCGGATTCGTCGGATTGCCCGGTTCACTCGGCTCACCCGGCTCGCTCGTCTCGCAAACGAACGGCGTGTAGTCCTCGGTGACGCCGGTCAGGTCGGTGCTGTCGCGCGCCGGGGCGATCGCGTTGAGGCCGCTGCCGCGCTTGGCGAAGCCGGCCGAGCAGACCTTGTAGTCCTCGTAGTCGGTCGCGTAGACCACCGACAGCACCGCGTCGCGCGCTTCGGTGAAGGTGGCATCGGCCGGCGTCATCTTGAGGCCGCCGATGATGTAGTCCTTCATGCGATTGCGCGCATCGGCGTACTTCACGCCCGGGCGATTCAGAATGCCCGCGTAGCACTCCCACATCTGGTTGGCCCACAGCTCTCCAGCGTTGTGCACCTCGGAGTTGCTGGTGCCCGGACCGCCGTCCGGCGTCGGCTCGCCATCGGAGATGTGCTTGAGCGTGAACGCGTTCTTCGCGAAGTCGGTCGAGTACGGAGCGCGGCGGATACCGTTGTAGAAGTTGAAGATCACGTAGCCCGCGAGGCCATAAGCGCCCTGGTACTTGTCGTTGCCGCGAATGCGCTTGTCGCTCTCGCGCACCGACAGCATCAACGCATCGATGTCTCCCCAGCCTTCGCTCATCGCGCCGGACTGCTGGTTGCTCGAATCGGTCAGGCGGTGATGCACGTAGTGGAAGAACTCGTGCGAGACGATCTGGTTGTCGACGGTGCCGTCAGCATCGATCGAGGCTTCGCGCTTCACGCGCATCGTCACCGCCGAGCCGGCCGCGAGCTGCGCCTTGATCGCGTCGCCAGCGTCCTTGCGGATCATCACCGACGGAATCTGGTAGATCGCATCGGTGGGGCTCGCGCCGACGCTGATCGGAATGTCGGCGTTGCCCATCGTGATCGGATCGGTGTCCGCGTTGTTGATCACCACGAGCGCCGAAGCACCCGAAGCCAGCGCGAACTGCGCCTTGGTCGAGAAGTTGCAGTTGCCGCGATCGACCAGCGCGATCCTGCCGGCCAGCGAAGCCTGCGGAAGCGCCGGCGGAGACGGAATCAAACCGGTGCCGGTCGGATCGGGAATCGCCACGCCGCAGCCGTCGGTCGGCGAATCGCCGAAGCCATCGGCCGCGAGCACCGCGGCGGCCTCGACGTTGAAGGTGCCTGGGCCGAAGCTCGCGCCCGTGAACTTGAGCGAGCCGCTGTCGATCGGCGTGAGCTGGCGCACGTCGCCGGTCACCGGGCCATCGAACAGATACTGCTGCATGGTCGGCGACGAGCCGTCGGCCGGCGTCGACATGTTGGCGTTGTTGCGGCCCGAACCATCCTGGCCCTGTGCCTTGATCGGATCGCCTTCTTCACCGCCGCGATCGTAGTTGCTGGTCTGCGCGTTGCCAGAGGCTTCGTCGAAGCCGTGGTCGTACCACCAGTCGTGCAGCCAGTTGTTGATGAAGAACAGGTTGACGATCGCGCCAGACTGGTTCGACGCCGTGCTCGGATCGGTGTCGGCGACGACCGCGTAGTCGAAGCTATGGTCCGAACTCGTCGTCGCGCGCATGTCGCCGAGTTCCGGCGTGCAGGTGTTCAGCGGGTTCGAAATGATGCCGGACAGCGGCGTATCGAAGCTGTCGAGGCAGGCGTCGACGTTGTTGCCGAGCGTTTCGGTGGCGTCGTCGGCCAGCCACGGATCGGCCGTGCTGATCGGACCGGCGACGAGCGTGACCACGTTGTCGGAAGCCGGCGTGCGCACGATCGCCGCGTTCGGCGACTGCTCGGGGAACGGCGTGTAGCCGTTGCCGAGCGGAGAATCGAAGGGCTCGAACGGGGCGGCCGCATCGGCGTGCGCACGATAGGTGAAGGCGGTCGCGTCGGACTGCAGGTTCTCGCGATGCAGCACCACGCCGTCGGTGGCCGAGACGATCAGCGCGTAGGCCGACAGGGCCCCGTTGGCGCGGGCGCGCGAGAACAGTTCGACGTAATAGGCCGGAACCAGCTTGCCGGACGATTCGTAATACATGCGACGGATGCGCGGTTCGCGCTCGAACACGTGGCTGCCGGTCAGCGGGCTCAGCAGCGAGAACAGCTGGTATTCGCCCTTGGTCTTCGCCAGTTTCAGCGACAGCGGATTGAGCGTGCCGCCGAGATTGGCCCAGGCCTTGGCGATCGCCTGCGCGCCGCTCTGCGCGAAGCTCGTCGACGGCGTCTCGTAATCGCTCGCGAAGTAGCCCGAAACCGCGACCGGGCGTCCCTGCTGGTCGATCAGCACGTTGAGATAGCGGTGAAACACTTCCAGTCCGTTGACGGTCTGGCGGAAGCGCACCACGGCCGGACCGCCGCCGTTGTACTGGGCGTTGACGACCTTGGCCTGCGAGATCATCGCCTCGGTCAGGCCGAGCTTCTTGGCTTCGACGCGCAGCTGGGCGCGCGCACGGGCGATCAGGATGTCGCGCTCGCTCGACAGCGCGCCGACCGCGATCGCCTTGGCGCCCTGCTGGGCCCACAGGAAGGTGGAGGTTCCGAGCGGACGATCGAAGATGGTCGACTGGATGCGGCTTTCGGCCACCGTCGGCGTCGCCTTCCGGGTCCGGTTCCAGGTCTGGTTCTGCAGCGAATCGAAATTGCGCAGGCCCTTGAGCTCGGCGAGCAGCGTGCCGTTCGGGGCGGCCAGCGACATCGCGTTGGACTTGGCGGTCGACGGGCCGCTGACGCAGGAGGCCGTTGCCTTCACCTCGAAGGTGGCCTTGGCCGTGTAGGCCGTCGGGCCGCTCGCGAAGAACGGGCAGACCGCGGCCGTCAGCGTGCCGGCGACCGGATTGGTCAGGCGGACGTTCTCTTCGGCCGCCGCGCCGTCGCTCGAGGTCACGCTGCCTTCGGCGTCGGTGACGCTGAGGACCAGGTCCGGATCGGTGGTCAGCACCACCGGCGTGCCAGGCGCCCATTCGATGTGAAAGTCGGCGATTACGGTCGCCGAGTCGTAGAGCCCGCTCGGCACGGTCAGCGCGATGGCGTGCGTATCGTCGGCCGGCAGCACACAGCTGCCGCCTGCTCCGCTGACCCCAGGCAGCGCCGTGCCGGTCCATTCGACGGTGACCGATTCGCCGGCCTTGGTCGGTAGCGTGACCTCGTGCGAGGCCGGGTCCGACGCCATCGCGGCGAACGGCACAACAGCGGAGAGCGCAAGCAGCAGGCAGGCAAATCGATTCTTCACGGCGGATTCCCTGAGTCAGATGTACCGCCGCGGTCGGCCGAGGCGGCGCAGCCTCAAAACCTGAACGATGAGTCTGCTTTTCTGAGCCTATCCGTAGGAAAATGCCTACAAAAGAGGGATTACCCTCAGGATCGCCGCAAGAGTTACCTCTGGGGCTTGCGCTGGTTTCACCCTGATCGGCCCAGGCTTCAGAGATGCTCAGCTTGAATTCACAGCGGGAGCGCTACAGCATCTGTACAGCATCATCCGACGCCGCCCCGCGCGGCCGGGATTTCGAAGCCGAAGGGAGCGAACGGCCATGATCGGTCTGACCACCGTCCAAATCGTCAGCGGCATGCAGGGCACCGTCCCCGTAACGGTTCCGGTGCGACGCAAGGCCTTGAACCAGCGCCGATTCCCCCGGACCGTCGTCTTCGCCGCGCTGATCTGCGGCCTGATGTCGAGCTTCGCCGCGGCCTGATCGGCAGCCCGGCGGCTCCCGCGCTTAAAATCCGCGCTCCCGGATCACCCTCGAGCACCGAGCCGTCACGAGCCGGCAAACGGCTTGCATTAGAACTTCGAGGATCGTCAATGGCGATGGTCCGAAAAGCGCTGCCGCTGAAGAACCATGAAAATTTCCTATGTGCTGGCCCTTGCCGCGGCCCTGGCCGTCGGCTCCGCGAGGCCCGCATCGTCACCGCTGAATCCCTCCGAGCTGACCGATCAGGCGGCGCTCTATCTGTCGGCCTCCTGCCAGAAGGGCCTGATGGAAAAGGTCGGACGGCAGATGCTCACCGCCGGACAGCGCGGCGTGCTCGGCACCAGCGCCCCGCCCTCGGCCTCGACGATTCAGGCCGTGGGAATGGCGCCGGTGGCTTCGGCGCAGCTGTTCTACATGGCCAACGACAGCATCAGCCGCACGCTGCACCAGCAGATCGCCGGCCACATGATGCGCTACGACCC
The DNA here is from genome assembly GCF_058783045.1 of Hydrocarboniphaga sp. FW305-C-57. Taxonomy (NCBI): domain Bacteria; kingdom Pseudomonadati; phylum Pseudomonadota; class Gammaproteobacteria; order Nevskiales; family Nevskiaceae; genus Hydrocarboniphaga; species Hydrocarboniphaga sp. FW305-C-57. The sequence continues at coordinate 20,188 of NZ_JBYSYG010000017.1, forward strand.
CAAGCAGGCGCCGCGCATCCAGTCGCTGATGCTCAGCGGCGTGATCTGGCGTGATTACGATGCATTGTTGAATCGGCTCGGCTACTCGGGCCGAAACGTCGCCGACGTGCTGACCTCGTACTACATCGGCTCGTGGGAGATCGTGAATCAATCGGTGGTCACGCCCGATCGCTGGCGTGCCGTGCGCAACCAGATTGCGCGCTCGCTCTCGCGCAGCCCCGAGATCATGCTGATGTCCGACATCGAAAAGCAGCGATCGTCGGAAACGCTCGGCATCGTCACCGCGGTGACCAACGCGAATCGCCAGGCGCTGACGATACAGGGCGACCAGATCGGCCTGCTGGCCTTGCAGAGCTCGGTCTACGAATCGCTGATGGCCCAGGGCATCGATCTCAAGCGTCTGTTCGTCACCGCGCGGGGATTCGCGCTGCGCTGAGTGAAGCGTTCGCATTCGAAGGTCGAGACGCGATCGCTTTCAAGCTGAATTGCAGCTGTCCGCACGCTGCAGTTCGATTCCACATTCGCTGCACATTGTCTGCGCAGTCCGGGCCTAGTCTGTACTCAACCTCAAGAGAGGTTCATTGCAGAAAGGAGCAAGACCATGAACAAGATCTTCAAGCCCGCGATTGTCCTGACCGCCGTTCTGATGGCCGGCGTGTCGGCCCCCAGCTTCGCCAGCGACAAGGCCACCGGTGGCGTGATCGGCGCGGTCTTGGGTGGTGTCGTCGGCCACAGCGTCGGCGGCAACCAGGGTGCGGCGATCGGTGCGGTGGCCGGTGCCGGCCTCGGCGTGGCGGTGGGCGACCACTACGACGACAAGAAGAAGGATCGTCGCAACGAGGCCCGCTACTACGATCAGCGCCACCGCGACTATCGCTACTCGCGTTACGACGGCCATCGTCATGACCATCGTCACGATCACCGTCATGATCATCGCGACCACAAGCATGATCACAAGCGTGACCGCTACGAGTACGTGGGCTATCACCGCTAAAGCTTGACCGGCAGATACAGACGCCGCCCGCAAGGGCGGCGTTTTTGTTGGCGCCGCCGGTCGGTGTTGCGCCTCAGTACAGATTGCGCTTGTAGTCGATCTCCAGGCCCTTCTCCATGAAGCCCGGGACCGACAGCGCAGCGCGCACGAGACTGGCCTGCAGGCCTTTGCCCTTGCTGTGCTTGACGTGCGCGACCATCAGCGCAGCCGGGTCGATGCCTTGCGCGATCTCTCCGAGCGGCCACAGGCGCGCACGCGCCAGAGCCTTGCTTTCACGCAGTTCGATGCGCGGATGTTCGACGCGCGTCACCACGATGGGCGTCTTGCCTTCGACGGCGAACAGCTCGCGCATGCGCGTATCCGTGCTGATGCGCGCGGTGCCGCTCACGAGCACGACCTGCGTCGAGCCCGGGATCAGCGCCATTGCCGCGATGCGCGGCTGCGTGAGGATGTTGCGAAAGCCATCCGCACGACGATTGCCTGGCCGGTCCGCATACCAGACCGCGCCTTCGTGCAGACGCAGCATGGCGCCTTGCGGATCGCCCTTCGGACTCACGTCGGCGCGGCCTTGCGCATCCATCGTCGCGAGCGCCATGAAACGGCTCGCGAACAGAAACGCCTCGTCGTCGTTCGGCGCTGCGGGCTGCGCCGACCAGAAGCCCGAACGGATCAGCGCCTTGGCGCAATGGACGAAGCATTCGTCGATCGCGATCTCGATGCGCTCGCCCTCGATGCCGGCGACGCGGCCGTTGACGCGCAAGGTTTCACCGATGCCGGGCGTCAGGAACAAGGCGCCGAAGCCTTGCCCCAGCTGCGCGACGCTCGCATCGTCCATCGCGGCCCGCGACAAGGCCAGCGTCGAGCGATCGATCGCATGCGCAAATCCAGGCTCGCCACCGCATGCGGTGATGCGTAGATCGCTCCCGCTGCGTTCACCGAAGGCGGCGAAGCAGAACGTCGAGTTCGCCGCCCAACGCTGCGCGCCCGCGTCGAGATGATCGATGACCTTGAGATGCATCGGTCCTGGTGTCTTGCCGATGCAGGCTTCGAGGCCGGCGACATCGGTGATGTCCGTGCTCACGAGGTCGAATCCTTGGCCCGTGCCCTGCGCTGCGTCCAGGCGCGTTCCGCGCCGATGATCAAGGGTGCAGCCGCGAGTAGCAGAAGCACGGTGTCCCAGGCGCCGTCGACGAGCAGCATGCCGACGATGGCGCCCGCGCTCAGCAGGCCGAGCGCGAGCAGCGGCAACAAGCGAGTCCGTACGCTCATGCCGACCCTCCTGCCGCCTTCGGTGAGCGCCGCCGACGCCGATCCCACCAGAGCCAGGCGCCGTTCGCGGTGATGAACAGGCTCAGCCAGGTGCACAGCGTCCACAGCAGCTTGAGCGGCAAGCCGCCGTAGTCGCCGAAGTGCAGCGGCTGCGACAGCACGATGGCTTTCAGATACGCGGGCGGCTGCACGGCGGCGGCGACTTCGCCGGTTGCCGCATCGATCGCCGCGACGCGGAACAAGCGCTGCTGAATGCCTTCGTCGCCGACGAGCAGTGCGGTGTAGTGGCGCGGCGTCGAGAACGTGGTGCCCGGAAAGATCACCGTCTCGACGTGCCAGCCCGCTTCGGCGGTGGAGCGCGCCGCCGCGAACACACGATCGAGGTCGACCGGCGGATTCAGCACGTCGACCGGCTCGGCCGCATCGGCCATGCGCTGCAACTCGTGCAGCTCGGTCGCCTGCCAGACACCGATCGCGATCGTCGAGAAACCGAGCAGAAAACCGGTGATCGTCACCACGAGCGCCCAGCCGAGCACCACCATGCCGATGAAGTTGTGCAGGTCCAGCTGCAACAGCCGCGCATCCTTGCCACGACGCAGGACGCCGAAGGCGATGCGCTTGACGTAAGGCGCGTAGACGACGAGCCCGGACAGCAGGGACAGCAGCACGAACAGCGCGATCAGCGCGCCGAGCAGCTCGCCCGCGGGCCCGAGAAACCACTGCGCGTGCAGCTCGAGCAGAAAGCCCGTCAGCGTCTTCTGCGGATCGGCTTCACCGATCAGCTGCGCGGTCGCCAGATCGACGAAGCGCAGCTGCGCGCCAGTGAAATCCTTATTCGCCTTCGGCCCGGTGACGACGAGCTGCACGCCCGGATGATCGTCCGGGTCGATACCCGTGCTAAGCACGCGCTCGTCCGGATACGCGGCCTGCACGCTGGCGATCGCGCGCGCCATCGATTGCGCGTCGCCGCCCGTGCTCTGCGCGGTCGGCACCACGCCGAGCGCATGGTCGATCTCCTCGTGGAAGATCAGCACGGTGCCGCTGATGCACAGCACGAGGAACGGCAGCGTGGCGACGAGACTGGCCCAGCGATGCAGCCAGAGGTTGGCGCGAAACCAGCGCGAGGCGCCGCTTTTTTGCGTGGGCTTGCTCATGCTCGGGACGCGCTCAGAACTGGAACTCGAAGCCGCCGACCATGCGCCGGCGCTCGCCGAGGCTCACGACGTCGATCTGCGAGGTGTTGTAGCGGTTGGCGTCCCGGCGATAGGTCTCGTCGGTCAGGTTGGTGCCCGAGAAGAACAGCCCGACCGGGCCGATCTGCCAGCGCACCGCCAGGTTGACCAGATGGAAGGCGGGCAGCTCGTGCGCCGGCTCGTTGTCGGCATTGGCCGCAGCGCTTCCCACGAAGGTGACATCGGGGCGGATCAGCAGGCTGCGCCAGGGGTTGATCTCGAGCGCGACGGTGCCGGTGTATTCGGGCGCTTTCGGCAGGCGATTGCCCGAGTAGTCGGCGCCGTTGGCCACCGGCTCCATGTCGCTCGCGAAGCGGGCCCAGGTGACGCCGTAACCGCCGATGAGTTGCAGCATGCGATGCGCCCGCCACTGGAACTCGAACTCGCCACCGCGCACGTAGGCCGGCCCGGTGTTGCCCATGTAGTTGTCGACGCCTTCGCCGAGCTGGATCTGCATGTCGCTCCAGCGCGTGTAGAACAGGTTCAGCGCGCTCTGCATGCGCCACGGCCGGTAGCTGCCCTTGAGCGACAGCTCGGTGTTCTGCGTGCGTTCGGAGTCGAAGCTGAACTGGCGTCCGGACACCGCGTTGTAGCCGTCGCCGCCCGGACGATAGCCCTCGGAATAGGTGGCACCGAGGAACCAGCCGTCGAACAGCTCGTAGCGCAGGCCGAGCTTGGGCATCACTTCGGAGAACTCGCGCGACACCGGCACCGAGCCATCCGCCGGCAGCACCGAGCCTTGCAGCGAGGCGACCAGCAGCCTGGAGGCCAGCGAATCGCCGTCGTAGCTCGAGGTGGTGACGCGGCTGTTCTTCTCGCGATCGACGCGCAGCCCGCCGGTCAGCGTGAGCCGCTCGGTGAGCAGCCAGTCGAGCTCGCCGAACAGCGCCATGTCCTTCACCTTGGACGGCGAGCCCGAGTCGTACACCACGTTGCCGATCTGCGGCGCCGGCAGGCCGATCAGGAAGTTGATGTTGATGAAGCCGCTCGAATCGTCGCGGTTCTTCTCGTAGTAGTAGTACGCGCCGACAGTGCCGTGCAGGCGCTCGCCGAGATAGCTCAGCCGCAGCTCCTGCGAAAAGCCGTCGGAATCTTCCCACTGCGTGGCCGCGCCACCGGACTCGGCGCTGTAGTCGATATCGAAATGACTCAGGGTCTCGGATCGGAACCAGGCGCTGACGGCGCGCAGCTCCCAAGCATCGCCGAAGCGCAGCGACTGGTTCAGCGCGTACAGCTGCGCCTGGTTGTCGTAATCCTGCGGCGCGTCGCTCAGCGAGACGCGGCTGCGCTCGTTGGCGAGCGGAACATAGGTGCTGCCCTGGAAGCGCCGCAGGTCCATCACGCTCAGCAACGCCTTGTAGGCGCCGTCCGCACCGCCTGGCGTAAACGCCAGCCTCGCGCGCAGGCTGCGGCTGTCGCGCCGCGCCGCGTGCTCGTCGCCGCGTGTGGCGTTGGTGATGTCGCCGTCGTCGCGGCGATCGTCGTAGACCAGGCGCATCGCCAGCGCGTCCGGCCACAGCGTGGCTTCGGCGGCACCGGCGTACTGGCGTGCTCCGTATTCGCCGGCGGCGAAGCGCCCGCGCAGCTGCGGCGAGAAGCTCGACAGCGCTTGCGGTGCGACGCTGTTGAGAATCACCGCACCGGCCATCGCATTGCGGCCCTGGCTGGTCGACTGCGGGCCGCGGAAGATTTCCACCGTATCGAGATCGAAGGCGGACAGGTCGGCATACGCGAGCGCCGAGCGCGGCAGGCCGACGCCGTCGAGCACGACGACGGAGGTGGTGCCGTAGGACGCATACGCGCCGGAGCCGCTGGCCCCGTAGCTGCCGATGCCGCGCAAGCTCATGCCGCCGACGCCGTAGTCGCTGTCTTCGAGGCTCGCGTTGGGCGTGGCACGAATGACGTCGTAGACATCGCGCGCGGTGCTGCGCTCGATCTCGGCCCCGCTTTTGACCGCGACGCTACTGGTGGTCTGGGCGATCTCGCGACGCAGCAGCTCACCCGTCACGATCACCGTCTCGACCGAGTCGCCCGCCTTGTCGTCCGAGCGCGCGAGCGGCTCGGAGGCGGCGGATTCGAGCGCGATGGCGGGTACCGGTGCGGACTCATCCGCGTTCTGCGCCTGCGCGGCCGCGCAGGCGATGCACATCAGCACGGGCCAGGTCCGGGCCCTCCTCCACGTCGTACCCATCTCCCCAGACGCCCCGACAATTGAGAATTCTTCTCAACTATACCAAGCGCGGTGAAGCCGCGGTCGGCTAGGTGGGCATTTACCATTGCCCGGCCCAAGCGACGCCGGAGCCTTCAGTCGATGCGGGTCCGCCTGTCCTCGAGCAGGCGCGCGATCTCGTTCTCGCCGAGCGGCCGGTCGCTCTTGATGCGCAGGCTCTCGCTCCATTCGCGCGCGAAATCCCGCTGCAGCCAGAAGTTGAGCGCAGCGGTGATCAGCATGGCGATCAGCGCACCGGTTCCCGCGCAGCCCATGTCCTTCTGCGCGTCCCAGACGTCGCCCTGGGTGCCGAGATAGGCCACGCCGAGGTCGCCGCCGAAGAACTCGGCCGCGGCCCACTCGATGAGCTCGTAGAGCGCGGAGGTCGACAGCGTGAAATCGAGCGGCAGGAAGTAGCCCCAGAAGCCGCGCGCATCGGCCACGCGCAGAAAGATTTCACGCAGCGGATAGGCCAGCAGCAGGCCGTACGAAAAGTGCACGAGCCGATCGAAGTTGTTGCGCTCCCAGCCGAGCATGGCGTTGAAGCTGTGCCCCGTGAGCGCCCGCCAGGCCTGCTCGTACGGCACCTCGGCGTAGGTGTAATGGCTGCCGACCGCGTGCAGGCACATGAAGACGAAGATCAGCGTGTATGAAACGCGCGAGAACACGAACTGCTTGTGCAGGGCGAACATGCCGACGCCGAACAGCAGCACGAGCACGTTCTCGATCAGCCAGTCGGCGCGATCGAACGGGGCGATCGCGAGCGCGGCCCAGAGCACGGCGTAGAGGCCGATCAGCACCGGGACGTAAGCGCGGTAGTTCGGAACGTTCATGTCTTCTGCGATCAGGCGGATGCAAGGCCCACAGCATAAGCGAGCCCGCAAACGCTCCGCGCGCTCAGATCGCGAGGAAGCGCTCGAGGCGTTCCCGCACGCTCGCCGCATGCGAAAGCGGAAAGAAATGCCCGCCGCCCGGCACGATCTCGACCTCGGCCTTCGGCAGCAAGCCTTGCAGGCTCCGGCACGAGGGCAGACAGCGCGACAGCTCGCCGTAGATCAGCAGCAGCGGCATCCCGGCGAGCCGCGCTGCGATCGTCTGCGCATCGGCGCCGGGCACCAGCAGTTCCTCGCGCACGCCGGGCTTGTCGATCAGCTCGATCCAGGCCTTGGCCGTGCGCAGGGCACCGCGGCCCTCGCCGAACGGCGTCACCGAATCGCGCGTCGGAATCTCCTCGCCCGAGGTCTTGAGCCGTGCGACGGCCTCGAGGAAGCGCAGGCCGATCTGCTCCTCGGCCTCCCAGTCGATGCCCGAGCGCCGGGCGACTTCGATTTCGAAGGCCGACAGATGCGGCATGTCGGCGAGCATCTGCCGGGGCTGCAGGGCGTTGACCTTGGTATCCATGATGCAGAGCGAGCTCACGCGCTGCGGATGGCGCACCGCGAATTCGAGCGCCACGCCGCCGCCATAGCTGTGCCCGACGAGCCGGCAGCGCTCGATGCCGGCCTCGTCGAGCACCGCGGCCAGGTCATCGGCCTGAGCGCTCGCCGAATAGCCCGAATCCGCCGCCTCGCTGTAGCCGTGACCGCGCAGGTCGTAGAGCGTGCAGCGATAGCGCTGCGCCAGCGGCAGCGCGTACTGCGCGAACCAGAACGCGCGGCTCGCGGCGAGCCCATGCACGAAGACCAGATCGGGCCCTTCGCCGATCTGCTGCCAGGCGAGCTTCAAGTGGCCGCGACTCAGAGCTTGGTGGCGAGGAAGCTGGCGATCTGGCCGATCGACAGGTCGTCGACGTAGCGACCGTCCTTCATGAGCAGCTCGTTGAACGGCAGCTTGCGCTTGCCGACCATCTCCTCGATGGCGACGACGAGCTGGATGATGTCGATCGACTCGAAGCCCAGGTCGGCGAGCAGCCGCGTCTGCGGCGTCATCTCGCCTTCGAATTCGTTGTCCCAGTCCTGAGTGAAATCCTGCAGCAGTTCGGCCAGCTTGCCGACCAGTTCCTCGCTCGTGGCGCTCATAGAGTTCTAATCGTTGTAGTAAAGAGGTGTCGCCAGTTTATCGATCCGCATGCCCTCTGCGCTCCTGCTGATGCAGTAGCTCGGCGGCCGCAGCGCTTCGAGTTCGCCGTCCGCGAGCTTCTGCTCGAAGAAGGCCAGTGTCGCTTCCATCTTCGAAAAATCCACCTGCTTCTTGAACGGAGCCAGGTCGTAACGCCACCACTCCAGCTTGAGCAGGCGTTCGACGATGGATTCGGCGAAGCGCAGCCTGATCACACGCGCCGGAGAGCCGACCGCGATCGCATAAGCCGGAATGTCGCGCGTGACCACCGAGCGGGCGCCGATCGTCGCGCCCGGACCGATCGTCACTCCGCGCTTCACGAAGCAGCCGGCCCCGATATAGGCCTCGTGGCCGATGTAGGTCTCGGACGGCACGGTATCGACGTACGAAGGCCCGCCCTCGGCCTCCGGCGCGAGCCGCGTGAACTCCTCGAACTCGTACATGCCCGGCGTGAACCGCGGCCGCGTGAACGCGAACGGGTGCGAGCTGAACCAGTCCTGCGGGTGCTCGGGCGGACCGAGGATCGACGATTCGCCGATCTGCGCGTAGCGCCCGAAATGCACGCGAAACGCGCTCGTCATGCCCGCCGCGTTGAAGAACGTGAAGGCCCCCATCGTGCAGTGCTTGAGCCTGTGCCCCTGCGGCCAGCACGGCCGCTCGAAGCGCAAGGTTCCATGCAGGCCCGCACCGATCCCAACCCCGCCCAACCCGGCCTCGAACAGAGGCCGTCCCTCGCCCACACTATGTTCTTCCATGACCCGCCAAAGCTGGCTCCCCTATAGATTCATTCCATGTAACCGAGCATCTGCAGCTGCTCGATGATCTGCTGCTTCTCCGACGCATCCATGTCTTCGCCGGCCTGGCGCTGGGACTTCTTGGTCGGCGCGCCCTTCTTCTGCGGATGGGCGGCCTTGTAGGCGTCGGTAAAGAAAGTATCCGCGACCTTGCCTTCCATGTCTTTGGGAATCGCCAGACCGAGGCTGTAGAGCAATGTCGGACAGACATCGCGAATATCGCGGCGCTCGACCATGTCGGCCGCGACGATGCCCGCGCCCGCCGCCATGAAGATGCCATCCGGATGGTGCGTACCGGCCGGCGTCGGCCGCTTGACCACGGCCGGCTGGATGTTGCGGATCGAGACGAAGCCGTTGTCGCGCAGCACCAGCGTCAGATCGCAGGCCTTGTCCATGTGCGCGCCCGGGAACCACTCCTCGCGCTTGAGCACGTCGACGACCACGGGCTCGCCGTCCTCGTTGCGCAGCGATTTGAGATCGGCGATGAGCTGCTCGCGGAAGGCCTCGTACTCCTCCGGCTTGATGCCCGGCTCACCGGGCTTGTTCGCCACGCGAATGTGGATGCCGTTGCTCGACGGCGTGCGGCAATACGCGGTGGTCTTGCTCCAGTCCAGATTGGCGAAATCCGAGGCCTCGCGACGCAGCGCCTGTTCGCTGCCGTCGTTGACGGCCCACTTCAGATAGCCCTTTTCCTCGAGGAAAACGTTGATGCGCAGCACTTCGACCGAAGCCGTGAAGCCATGGTCGGACGCGAAGAACACCTGCACGTCCGGGCCGCAGAGCTTGACGAGCTGCTCGATGTAGTCGTCGACGTTGCGGAAGTATTCGAGGCAGACCTCGCGCATGCGCAGATCGTGCGCGGACGGATCGCTCTTGAGCAGCGCCGGATCGAGGTACGGCCAGGCCTGATGCTGGATCTTGTCGGTGCCATCGAACATCACCGCCATGAGCTCGGGCTGCTCGTTCTTGAGCACGTACTCGGCGACCTGGAACCACTGATGCTCGCGCGGCAGGTGATAGCTCACCCACTTGTAGGTCTCTTCGTCCGAGAGCACTTCGGTGGCTTGCTTCTCGTTGTCGAAATCCCAGGCCAGCTCCTTGGGATCGAAGCCCGCAATCTCGCTCTTGAGCGTCTCGAACAGCCCGCTCGGATGGCTGTTGCGGCGCAGATGCTTGGCCGGAATGAAGCCCGGAACGACGACGCCGTTGGTTTCGGGCGGCGGCGGCGCGGTGAGCGGAAAGTTGAGCGCCGCGATCTTCTTGCCGTTGCGATTGGCGATCGACCAGATCATCTCGGAGTCGACATCGCGGCTGTCGTAGAGCGTCCAGTAGACCTCGCCGCCCTTGTCCTCGGCGCGGATGAAATCGAACACGCCGTGCGCGCCCGGATTCTTGCCGGTCATGATGCTGGTCCAGGCCGGCGGGGTCAGCGGGTTCGGCGTCGACCGCAGCTTCGCGCGCACGCCGCCCTTGAGCAGCTTGGCGAGAAACGGCATGGTCACGCCCACGTCCGGAAGCTCGCGCGTCATCTCGTCGAGCACCGTGTAGGTGCAGCCGTCGAGGCCGATGAAGAGTGTCTTGGTCTTGCTGTTCTGCGCGCTCATGGGCAGGTTCCTTGGTGGTCCGTTATCCATCTCGTTATGGGTTCCTCGCACATCGTGTATCGCTCGATGATGACCGGCGATCAGTTGATGCGCTGCACCGCGACATCGTTCAGCTCACGCGGCTGCGCCGCCATCTTCACCATCGCCGCGCCGGCCTTTCGGCACAGCGCGATCAAGGCATCGCCGCCGAAATAAAGCTCGACGTCGTAATCGATTCCACCTCTGCGTACGCTCACGAGCGGTTGATTGGAGGCTCGACGCTCCAGATTCGCACTCGCGATCGTCCACTCCTGCGGTTTTCCTTCAAGACCCGTGCCGGATGCCTTGGCCGCCGCTTCCTTCGAACACCAGAGCGCCGTCGCCGCACGGCGCTGATCGCTCTTGGGCCAGCCGTGGATGAAGAACTCCGCCTCGGCCGGCGTGAACGCGCCCGCGATCAGGTCGTCCACGCTGACGCGCTCGATCGCCTGATGCGGCAGGAAATCGATGCCGAGCATCGCGCTGGCGCCGCAGGCCGCGACCGCCGAGCGACGGCTATGGCTGATCGAAATCTCCGGCAGCGCCACGCCCTCGGGCCAGCCGAGCACCGAAACGACGCAAGGCGCACCGCTGTCGCGACGGCCGATCTCGATGTCCGCCCCGGCGAGATTCAACTGCCATTCGCGGGCCGCCCATTCGCGCACGGCCTCTTTCGCGCAGACGCGGCCGAGCAGCCATTCCTCGCGACGCGGCCCGCTGCGCGGCAGCACGCGGTAGAACTCGTGACGCTCGCGCTCGGTCAGCGTCAGATGCGCGAGCAGGCGCATCCATACCGCGCCGCCCTGTTCGAGATAACCCTCGTCGAAGGCATCGATGCGCCGTACGACGAGCCCCGACGATGCGAGTTCGCGCTGCAGCGCGGGCACCGACAGCGAGCGCTGCAAGGGTGCAAGACGAAGCTGGAACAGGTTCTGCGGCACCGCGTACTTGCGATCCTCCCAGCCCGTCGCGCGTGAAAGCAGCGCGCCGTGGGCATCGAGCAGATCGAACTGGCAATCGAGCTTGAGCCCTTCGAGACGGAATTCGCCGCGGCCGAGCATCGCGCGCTGCGCCGGCTGCGGATCGGCGTACTGCTCATAGCGCCCGATCTGGAACGGAAAGCAGTTGTACTCCCAGCTCAGTTTCTCGGTGAGCCAGAAACCTGCGAGCTGGCCGGCCGCATCGAGCAGCGCCGGATCGGTGCGCAAGCGCGGCGCCTGCGTGAAGCCGAAATAATCGTGCGTCGAAATCGTCGCCATGTCGGCTTCGATGCCCTGCTCGTTCCAGCCGCGCAGCCGCTTGACGCCCTGCAGGCGCGGACCGTGGAACATGCCGTGACGATAGAGCTCACCGGCCGGATTGTTGCGCGCCGCGTTGAGCGGCTGCGCGAGCGCCGGCATCGGCACCGGCGCGACGGGATAGCGATCCGCGAGCAATACATGGCCTTCGAACACGAGCAGCGGCTTGGGCTCGTTCGCATCGAGCTGGAACAGTTTCACCGCGACGCGCGGCGTCGCATCCGGCGAAGGCTGGCGCTCAGCGACGATGCGCAGCGACAGCTTGCCGAGTTCGTCGAGCGCCAGCCAGCGATGGCCGCGCGCGTTCTCGACCGCCGTGACCTTGAGCGCATCGCCGCAGAGCCGGCAGGCGGCTTCGGCGATGATCTCGACGCTGAAGGTGAACGGCACCACGATCAGCGGCAGCAGCTTCGCGTTGCGCGCGGATGGCTTCTCGCCCATCGCGTGGTCGAGCAGAAACGGATCGGTCGCGATGCCGTAAACGCGTTCGCTGAGCAGATGCGCGGCGTCGTGCTCGAGGATGCGGCCGAGCAGCGGATATTGAGGATCGAAACCGTCGCTCGTCGCCGCGATCGGTGCGACCGTCGGCGCAGCAGCGGCCGGGGCCGCGACGCCGATGCCGAGTACGCGCGCCTGCGATTGCATGAAGTCCTGCATGAGCGCGAAATGCGATTTCAGCGCAGCCATGCGCGGATCGACTGGTGCCGCGGGCGTGACGATCGCGGCCTGTGGCGGCGCCACGTCGACCGGCCTGGACTCGGCCGCAAGCGCGGGCTTCGGCGCTTCACTCGCCGACACCGGCAACACGCGCTTCGCCGGAGCCCAGTCCTGCGGCATGCGCAGCGTCGGCATCTGCAGCTTGAGCGTGATCGTGCGGCGCGTGGATTTGACGGGCCCGGCGAGCAGATCGATCTCGCCGTCGATGCGCCGGTGCGCATACAGCGCGGCCGGATCGAAGCTCACGCCGCTGGCGAACAGCTGCGCGAGCATCGCGTGCAGCTGCGCCATGTCGGCCTTGCGGCGGCTGTTGCTCGATACCGCGATCACGTCGTCAGCTCCGCGCAGGGTGTCGGAGACGAACGAGGTCAGATTGCCGCTCGGGCCCACTTCGACGAACACGCGATAGCCGTCGTCGTAGAGCCTGCGCAGCGTTTCGGTGAAGCGGACCGGGTTTTCCCATTGCTGGGCCGCAAGCTCGCGAATCGCATCGGGCTCGGTCGGAAACGGCGCCACCGAACGCGCCGAATACAGCGTCGTGCGTCCGGGACCGAAATCGGCTTCGCGGAAATACTCGCGGTACGCGTCGGCGAGCGGCTTGAACAGCGGCGTGTGATAGGCACGGCCGAACGGCAGCTCCTGGCAGATCGCGCCCTCTTCCGCGAGTCTCTTGCTCAAGGCCTGCGCTTCCTCGGGCGGGCCGAACATCACGAGCTGGTTCGGGCAGTTGTCCATCGCCACCTGCATCGAACCCGGATTGGCGAGCAGCGCTTCGCGCATCTCGGGGCGCAGGGCGCCGATCGTCAGCAGCGTGCCTTCGGCGATGCGGCCTTCGGCTTCGAGCTTGCGGAAGATCAGGTTCAGATCGCGCACCGATTCGGCGATCTCCTCACGCGTCTTGAAACGGCGCACGCCGCAGGCGGTCACGGCGGTGTTCTCGCCGGTGCTGTGACCGAGCATCGCGTCGGGCGCGAGCTTGAGGTCGTCGAGCAGGCTCTGGATCGCCATGCTCGCGGCGAACACGCTTTCGGCCGCCACGTCCATTTCGAACAGCCGCGCTTCGAGCGCCTTGCGCTGCGCATCGTCGTAGCCGGTCGGCGCGGCGAACACCGCCGAGGCGCGCGATTCGCGGCCCGTCGCGAGCGCGGTGGTTTCGATGAAATCGAACCAGTCGCGCACCTGCGGAAACTGCAGGCACAGATCGGCGAGCATGTTCGGATACTGCGCGCCTTCGCCCGGGTAGACGAAGCAGATTTTCCCGGGCGCCGGGCCGGTTCCGTAATGCAGACCCGAGCGCGTCTTGAACGGCTTGGAATCCGCTCGCTGCAGCTTGTCGATCGCCTGCGCGAGTTTCTTGCCGAGATCGGCGATGTCATCGGCCACGATCGCGAGACGATGCGAGCCGGCCGCCTGCGCGACGCTGGCCTTGGCGAGCACCGCGAGTTCGGCACCGGCTTCGACATGCTTGAGCATCGCGACCGCCTTGCTCGCGAGCTCCGCACTCGAATTCGCCGCGAGCAGCACGAGCTCGGTCGGCGCGGGACGATGCAGCACCTGCACCTGCGTTCTCGACGGCCCGCGATATTCCTCCATGATCACGTGCGCGTTGATGCCGCCGAATCCGAAGGCGTTCACACCCGCGCGACGCGCATGCGACTTGCCGTGCACCCAGGGACGCGTTTCGGTGTTCAGATAGAGCGGCGACTGATCGAGCCGCAATTCCGGATCGGGCTCGTCGCACAGCGTCGGCGGCAGCACCTTGTGGTGCAGCGCGAGCGCGGTCTTGATCAGCGAGGCCGAACCCGAAGCCGGCAGGCAGTGACCGATCATCGACTTGACCGTGCCGACCGCGATCTGCGGGCCAATACCGCGCCCACCATAGATCGCCTTGAGCGTGTCGATCTCGGTGCGATCGCCGACATCGGTGCCGGTACCGTGCGCTTCGACGAGATCGATGCTGTTCGGATCGATGCCGCTCGACTCGTAGGCGCGGCGCATCGCGAGCACTTCGCCTTCGGGCCGCGGCGTCAGCAGGCCTTTCGCACGACCGTCCGACGCCACGCCGATGCCCTTGATGACGCTGTAGATGCGATCGCCATCGCGTTCCGCATCGGCGAGGCGCTTGAGCACGAGCATGCCGACGCCTTCACCGAGCAAGGTACCCGAGTGGCCTTTCTGGAACGGCCGCAGCTGGCCGTGCGACAGCGCCTTGATCTGCGTGAACTGCACGTAGAGCTGCGGCGGCGTCTGCGCCTGCACGCCGCCCGTGATCATGAGGTCGCAACGCCCCGTGACGAGCTCGCGCACGGCCTGGTCGAGCGCCATCATCGTCGAGGCGCAGGCCGCGTCGACGATGTAATTCGGCCCCATCAGGTCGAGGCGATTGCAGATCAGGCCGGTGATGACGTTCGGCGTGAGCTGGCCGACGAGTTCGCCGCTGTAGGGCGGCAGCTGCTTCTTGAGCTTGGCGTGCAGCTCGAGCATTTCGGCATCGGAAAAATCGGGGCGCAGGCCGCGCACCGCATCCATCAGCTCGTCGACGAACAGCGCATGCGCGAGCACGTTGGCCTGGCCGCGATTGGTGTAGGTGCCGCGTCCGAGGATCACGCCGGTACGCTGGCGATCGAAATCCTTCTTGCGATAGCCCGCGTCGCCGAGCGCATCGCCCGCATGCTTCAAGGCGAGCAGATGATCCGGGTCGCCGCCGTCGGCCTGGTTCGGCATCACGCCGTATTCGGTCGGATCGATCACCGCGAGATCGCGCAAAAAGCCGCCGCGATTCGTGTAGATGCGATCGTTGCGCTGCTGCCAGTGATCGTGATCGAGGAAGTGGCGTGTCCACTCCTCGTCCGCGGGCGCCACCGCATCGACCTTGTCGAGAATGTTCTGCCAATAGCGTTGCGCATTGCCCGCGCCCGCGTAGCAGCCCGACAGGCCGATGATCGCGATGTCGACCGGAGCGGCCATCAAAGGCTCTCGTTGCCGATTCGATTGAGCGCCGCGCTCAAGGTGCTCTCGGCATCGAGCATCGCGAGTCGCACGCGGCCTTCCTCGTCGACGAACACCGCGTCGTAGCGGAGCGACTGATCGTGATCGGCCGGCTTGACGCGGAAGCGCAGCGACAGCGGCCCCTGCGGCTTCGGCAGCCCCGGCACACGCAGCACGCGACCGAAGCGGCTCGGCAGCGCCGATTGCTGCTTGTGCGTGCGGCCCCAGATCCAGGCCAGCTGCGCGGCCACGTCGATGAGGCCCGGATCGAACAGCCACTCGCCTTCGGCGTCGATCCAGTCCGGCAGCGAACTCGGCGACACCATCGCATCGACGCCGGCCGGAGCCACCGCCGCAATCTCGGTCAGCAGGCGGAAGCGGCCGGTATGGAACAGCATGCGCTCATAGGTCTGATGCGGGTCCATGCGCAGGCCTTCGATCGGCTGCGGCACATCGACGACGGGCGCTTCGAGATGTTCGACGAGCCGCACGGACGCGCGATACAGCGGCGCCTTGCGGGTCGGATCGGCGATGTCGACCGTCACCGTCTGCTCGCCGGGCCCCGAATGACTCGTGGCCTTGGCGCGAATTTCGATCTCGCGCGTCGCGCCGGCCTCGAGCACCACGCCGGCCAGCGTGCGCAGCTCCTGCACTTCGGCGACCTGCCAGCCCGGCCAGCCCTGGCCGACGACCTGCGCGACCCATTCGGTCGCGGCCGCCGCTGGCAATACCGGCTTGCCGTCGATCATGTGATCGCCGAGGTAGGGATCGCTGTCGAGTCCGAAGCGATGCGTGAGCACGAGCGCCCCGCCCGCGCCCATGCGCAAGGGGCTGCGCACGAGCGGATACTGCGAAGCGGCCGCCTTGATCGAAACGCTCGCCACTTCGGACTGCTGCCATGGCCCCTTGCCGATCACGAGTTCGACTTCGTGCTTGGGCCCGCAGGCGAGTTCGCGCAGGAAGTAGCGACGGCCACCGTCGACCGGAATCGGCTCGATGCCGCGCTCGCGGAACTGCCGCTTCACGCCTTCGCTCGCCATACCGGCATCCCACGGTCCCCAGTTCGCCGCGATCACGCGTGTCTCGGGCCAGCGGCGCGACAGCGTCCAGGCCAGGCGATTGCAGGCCTCGTTGGCGGCGGCGTAGTCGATCTGTCCGCGATTGCCGTAGCGACCCGCGACCGAGGTGAAGAACACCAGCAGCTTGAGCGTTTCGGGCCTGAGCTTCTGCGTCAGGATGAAGCTCGAATCGAGCTTGGTGTTGAACACGCGCGAGAACGAATCGTCGGTCTTGTCGGCGATGCGCTTGTCCTCGATCACGCCGGCGCCGTGCAGCACCGCATCGATGCGACCGTAGTTCGCGTAGATGCCGTCGATCACGCTGCCGAACGCCGTTTCGTTGCGCACGTCGCAGGCGAAGTAGCCGACGGTCGCACCCTTGGCGCGCAGGCGTTGCAGGTTCGCGCGCACTTCGCGCTCGGTCAGAATCTTCTGCACGGCGCGATCGATCTCGACCGGCTTCGGCATTTCGCCGCGCTCGCGCATCTGCTCGATCAGCACGCGCTTGAGCGAGGCCACATCGGTCGCACTCGTGATCGCGCCCACTTCCGGCGTCGGCTCCGGCGTGCGGCCGAGCAGCACGAGCGTGATGCCCGGCACCACCATTTCCTCGAGCAGCTCGGCGGTGATGCCGCGCGCCCCACCCGTCGCAACGACGACCCAATCCGCAGCGGGCTGCAGATTCGGTGCGAACGGCGTATCGGCCAGCGCTTCCTCGACCGTGGTCACGCTGTAGCGCGCATCGCCGGTGTGGCCGGCTTCGACGCAGCGATCATCGGCGAGCAGTTCGTCGGCGAGATGCGAGGCGATGGTGTCGTCGCTCTGGCCGTTGAAATCCACCGCGCGCAAGGTCGCCTGCGGATACTCGTCGCGCACGCAGTTGAGCAGGCCGTTGAGGCCGCCCGCGAGCGGGGTGCCGGGGCCGACCGCATCGCGGCCGAAAGTACCGCCGAGGCGACTCGCGGCGATCACGCGAATGTTCGCGAGCCCTTCACCGATCGGCTGCAGCAGACGGAACAGCGAGATCACGCTGCGTTCGCCGAGTTGCTGCCATTCGCCGAGCGTCTGCGGCTGATCTTCGGACAAGCCGTGCAAATGGATCACGCCGGCGATGTTGCCGTGCTCCGCGCGAATGCGAGCGACCGAAGCCGCGAGCGTCTCCGCATCGATCGCGTCGACGCGAAGCGGATGCAGGCCCGCGCTCTCGAGATGCTTGAGCAGCGGCAACACGATGGCATCGCGTCCGCCGGCGACGACGACCGCGCCGGCCAGCTTCACGCGGGTGCCCGACAGCGGGGCCGGACACGGGCGGATCACGTAGCGAGGCACTTCGGCGAGCTGCGCGACGACCGGCTCGCTCGCTGCCGTGTGGGTCGGCGCGCTCCGCGAGTTCGCCGCGGCGGGCTCGGAACCCAGAGCGCCGATGCGTTCGAGAATGACCGCGAGCGACTTGGCGCGCGTGAAGCTCTCCATCGCGGCCTGCATCGCAGCGCCGATCTCGGCCGGCAACTGCTTCTGCAGCGCGCCGACGATCTCGACGCGCTTGATCGAGTCGATGCCGAGGTCGGCTTCGAGATCCGCGTCGAGCGCGAGCATGTCCGCCGGGTAGCCGGTGCGATCGGCAACGATGCCCAGCAGCAGTTCGCGCGCGTCGAAGCTCGTCGCGACGCTCGCCCGCGCGACGACCGGAGTCGCAGCGACGCTTGCCGATGCGGGCGACGAAGCACCGAGCGCGGACAGGCGTTCGAGGATCGTCGCGAGCGACTTGGCGCGCGTGAAGCTTTCCATCGCGGACTGCATCGCAGCGCCGATCTCGGCCGGCAGCTGCTTCTGCAGCGCGCCGACGATTTCGACGCGCTTGATCGAGTCGATGCCGAGGTCGGCTTCGAGATCCGCATCGAGCGCGAGCATGTCCGCCGGGTAGCCGGTGCGATCGGCGACGATCGTCAGCAGCAGCTCGCGGGCATCGAACGACACGGCCGGCGCAACCGAGACCTGCGCCGCCGTAGCCGTCACGGTGACCGCGGCCGAGACCGGCGCTGAAGACGACAGCAGCGGCTGCACGGTATCGACGAGGCTGCGCAGGTTCTTCGCCCGCGTGAGCTTTTCCATCTGCGACTGCAGCGCCTCGGAAACCGCAGCCGGCAGCGATTTCTGGAACGCGCCGACGATCTCGACGCGCTTGATCGAATCGATGCCGAGGTCGGCTTCGAGATCGGCGTCGAGCGAGAGCATGTCTTCCGGGTAGCCCGTGCGATCGGCGACGAGCTTGAGCAGCACGGCTTGCACGTCGACCGAGGCGAGCGCGGCAGCCGGGGCGGCCATCACCAGCGCGGTGGTGGATTGCGTCACCACCACCGCTGGCGCGACCGCCGACGGGGCCAGCGTCGAGGCCACGCTCGCGAGCGGCTCGACGATCGCACGCAAGGTCTTGGCGCGCGTGTAGCGCTCCATCTGCGATTGCATCGCTTCGCCGAGCGCGGCCGGCAATGCCTTCTGCAAGCTGCCCGCGATTTCGACGCGCTTGATCGAGTCGATGCCGAGTTCGGCTTCGAGATCGGCATCGAGCGAGAGCATGTCTTCCGGGTAACCCGTGCGATCGGCGACGAGGCGCAGCAGCATCGCGGCGAGCGCTGCGGAGTCGAACGTCGGCATTGCAGGCGCGGCCGGGACAGGCGCGGCGGCCGCAACCACGATCGGAGCCGCGGCAGGCACGGCCGCGGTCACGGCCGCAGGCGCTTGAATCGGGACGGCAGCGGAGACCTGAACCTGGGGCGCCAGGCTCACCGGCATCGGCACGGGCGCCGCCATCGGCATCGCCGCAGGCGCAGACGCGCCGCCGAGGAACTGCGCCATCACGCGTTCCTGCAGGCTCAGGAACTGACGCATGGTTTCGTGATACGCCGCAATCGCGTCACCACTGTGCACTGCGGTTGCAAGCGGCATCGCCTGCGAAGGCGCGACAGCCGCAAGCGGCATCGACGGAGCCTGAGCGGGCGCCGGCGCCTGCACGACGACCGGCTCGGGCTTCGGCAGCGAATCGGCGATCTTCTGCACGATCGCCTGCCTGGCTTCGGCCGCCTTTTCAAGCGTCATCGGCGGCTCGACGCCGGTGCGCTTGATCGGGTCCGCATGCGGGCGCGCATAGCCGCCCGACAGATACCAGGCCGTCGGCTTGATCGCTTCGGGCTTGGCGAGCTCGGCGACGCGGGCGAGCGGCAAAGCTTCGAGCGGACGTCCCGCGAACAGGCGCGACAGCTCGAAATCGACGCCCGTCGCGAGCAGATCGGCGAGTCCCGACAGCAGGCCGCGCAAACCGCCGCCCTGCCCGTCGAGCGACACGCATCGCGCGTCGCGACCGGCCAGCGTCGCGCCGATCATGTTGCTCAGAATGCTCTTGGGACCGAGTTCGAGGAACACGCGCACGCCGTCGGCGTACATGGCCTCGACCTCGCGCACGAACTCGACGCTCGACAGCAGGTGCGCATCGAGCTGAGCACGCATCGCGGCGATCGTTTCCGGATAGCGCGCACCGCTGCCGTTCGAATACACCGCGATCGTCGGCGCGCTGAAGCTCGCATCGGCGATCGCGGCCGACAGCGGCGCTTTCGCGGGCTCCATGAGCTCGGTATGGAAAGCGCCCGAGACCGGCAAGCGGGTGACCCGCAAGCCCGACGCCGACAAGGCCGCGACGGCCGCGTCGATCTGCGTCGCCGGGCCCGAAATGACGGTCTGCTCGGGCGCGTTGTGATTGGCGACCTTCACGCCCGCGAATGCCGCGATCGCAGCCGCGACCTTGTCGCGCGACGCCGAAACCGCCGCCATGCCGCCGGGCGTTCCGCTGCTCGCGGCGGCGGCCATCACGCTGCCTCGCGTGGCCGAAAGCTTGAGGAAATCCGCTTCGCCGATCACGCCGGCCGCATGCAGCGCGGCGAATTCACCGTAGCTATGCCCGGCCGTGGCGATCGCCTGCAAGCCGAGCCTGCGGGCGAGATTCAGATAGCCGAGCGAGAGCGCGCCGATCGCCGGCTGCGCGTAGCGGGTGTCGGTCAGTTGCTGTTGCTGTGCAAGCTCGGTGGCCGCATTGAACGCGGATTCCGGCCAGACGCGGCGCGACAGGCGCTCAGGCAACAGCGGCGCAAGCGTGCGATCGGCACGTTCGAGTGCGGAGCGCAGCTCTTCGACGAACAGCGCGGACTCCTGGCCCATGCCGACGTACTGCGCGCCCTGCCCCGGAAACACGAAGGCGAGCGCCGGCGCCGTGACCGGACGTTCGAGCGCGAGCTTGATGTGCGGCGGCAGCGGCTTCGCATCGCCCGCGAGCCGGGCGAGCGCGAGCTCGAGATCGGCGATCAGCGTGCCGCGATTGCGCGTCGCAAACGCGAGCAGCGCACGCGATCCGCGCTTGCGGTCGGCTTCGCGAGCCAGGCTCGCCGCGAGCAGCGCGAGCTTGAGTCGCGGACCGGCCTTGGCGAGTTCGAGCACTCGCTCGGCTTCGGCCTTGATGCCGGCCGCGTCAGCGGCCCGGAACACGATGAGCTCCTGCGTCCAGCTGCGAGCGCCCGGCACTTCGGCGTGCGCCATGCCGTCGCGATACTCCTCGAGCACGGCGTGGAAGTTGGTGCCGCCGAAACCGAAGGCCGAAACACCGCCACGACGCGGCGTTCCATCGACGTTCGCGAGCCAGGGCTTGGGCTCCTTGAGCAGGAACGCCGGCGAAGATGCTTCGGCGATCGCATCGAGCGGATCGTCGACGTTGGCGTGCGCGGGCAGCACGCGGTGATGCAGCGACAGCGCGAGCTTCACCAGACCCGCGATGCCCGCGCTGGCCTTGGTATGGCCGAGGATGGTCTTCACCGAACCGAGTGCGACCGTCTTCGCAGGAGCGCCGTGGGCCTTGAGCGCACGCGTGATGGTTTCGGCTTCGGCCTTGTCGCCGACCGCGGTTCCGGTGCCATGCGCTTCGAGCATGCCGAGTGTCGCGGGCGAAAAGCCGGCCTTGCCGTAAGCCCGGTTGAGCGCGCGAATCTGGCCATCCGGCCGCGGTGCGGTCATGCCGAGCGCCTTGCCGTCGCTCGAACCCGCGACCGACTTGATCACCGCGTAGATGCGATCGCCCGCGGCCTCGGCGTCGGCCAGGCGCTTGAGCACGACCATGGTCACGCCTTCGGAGATCACGATGCCATCGGCCTTCTTGTCGAAGGCCTTGGCCTTGCCTTCGGGCGACAGCGCGCCGGTCTTGGCGAAGCACATGAAACCGTAGGGACTCTGCACGGTGTCGACGCCGCCGGTGACGGCGACGTTGCTGCGGCCCGATTCGAGCTCGTTGCAGGCCATCGACAGCGCCGCGAGCGACGAGGCGCAGGCCGCATCGATCGTGAAGTTGAGCCCGCCGAAATCCATGCGATTGCTCACGCGTCCCGCGGCCACGTTGAGCAGCACGCCGGCGAAGGATTCGTTGCTCCATTCGGGCAGGCGCTTGTAGGCATCGGCATCGAGATCGGCGACGAAGCGCGGCAGCTCGGAGCGCACGCCGTACTGCAGCCCGAGGTCGCCCGCGCCACCGCTCGCACCGAGAATCACGCTCGTGTGCTCGCGATCGAAATCGGCGTGGCTCTGGTCGAGCCCGGCGTCTTCGAGCGCGCGGTTGACCGCTTCGAGCGTGAGCAACTGCAGCGGATCGATGGACTTCATCGAATTCGGCGGAATGCCGTAACGCGTCGGGTCGAACAGCACCTCGTCGATGAAGCCGCCCCACTTGCTGTAGATCTTGTCCTTGGCGTTGCGATCGGCATCGAAGTACAGGCGCCAGTCCCAGCGATCGCGCGGCACTTCGGTGATCGCGCTGACCTTGCCGAGCACGTTGTCCCAGTACGCCTCGGCATCCTGTGCCTTCGGCAGCATCAGGCCGATGCCGACGATCGCGATGTCGCTCGGCTGCGCCTTCTCGACACGCAGCGACACCGCATCGTCGAACTGCTGCAGCAGCTCATGGCCGCCGTTGCTGACGCGCTCGTGCAGCTCGGCGACCGACAGCGGCGCATCGGTGAGCGTCGCGACCTGTCCGATCATGTACATGCCGTCGGTCAGCTGCTGTGCCGGGTCGATGTCGACGACCTTGCCCGATTCGTCGCGGTTCTTGCCCTTCGAAGCGATGCGCAGGCGGCCCAGATTCAGGTCTTCGAGCGTGTCGCGGATCTCGTCCGCATTGCGGTTCTCGCGCATGAGCGCGCGGCGCGCTTCGAAGAAATCATGCGCGAATTTCGTGTCCGCGCAACGCGTCGCATGGCCCGGGCCGGTTTCGAGATTGACCGTGCGCGCGCAGGCCACGGCCTGCTCCTGAAAGCCCTGCACGATCGCGCCGGTGGCGACGATTTCGTGCGTGAACAGATACGCGGTGCCCATCAGCGCGCCGACCTTCATGCCGCGCGCCGCGAGCGGAGCCGTCAGCGCAGCGAGCATCGCGCCCGAACGCGCATCGCTGATGCCGCCCGCGAACAGCAGGTGAACGTCCGCCTCGCTGCCGGGCTTCACGTTCTCGAGCAGCACTTCGATCATCTGCTCCCACAGCGGGAAGCTCGCGATCGGGCCGATGTGTCCGCCGCATTCGCGGCCTTCGAACACGAAGCGCCTGGCGCCCTGTTCGAGATACATCTTGAGCAGCGCCGGCGCTGGCGCGTGGATGTAGGTCTTGATGCCGCGCGATTCAAAGGCCGCGGCCTGGTCCGGACGTCCGCCCGCGATCAGCGCATACGGCGGTTTGCACTTCCAGATCGCCTCGCATTGCTCGTCGCGCAGGGCCTGCGGAATGAAGCCGAGCATGCCGACGCCCCAGGCGCGATCGCCCGCGAGCGTTGCGGTCTGCTGCAGCATCTCGAGCACCTGGTCGCCGCGCATGAGCGCGAGCGCGAGGAACGGTAGCGCTCCGTTTTCGGTCACCGCGGCTGCGAAGGCCGGGCTGTCGGAGACGCGTGTCATCGGCCCTTGTGCGAGCGGATAGCGCGTGCCGTGCGACTGCGCGAGCGCCGAGCCTTCGGCGAGATGACCGAGCTCGGCCGCCTGGCGCAGCGCGTCGAAACTGCTCTTGCGCAAGGCCTGAATCAGGCGTCCGATTCGCTTGAAGCGGGCGCGATAAATCGCCGCAGCGCCGATGCCCTGGCCGACCGGAAGCAGCGAGGCTTCGTCCCAGCCGATGCGCGCATCGAGCGCCTGCCGCCACGACTCGGTCGACAGCGTTCCGGCCTCGACGAGCCGAGCCTCCGCGTCGGCCTGCTTGAGCTGCACCGCGGCGGGCTTGGCATACACGCGGCAGGGCGCGTCGATGAGTTCGCCGAACAGCCGCGTCTCGGCGCCGACCAGGCGCGAGAGCTCGTTCTTGAGCGTGTCGGGCAGCGCCGAATCGTCGAGCAGCAGAACCTGGTCGTCGAGCACCACGCCCGCCGCGCCGGCGGCGCGGCAACCGGCCGCCGTGTGCAGGCCGACGCCGCCGCGCACGTACACCGGCAGTGCGGTCTTGCGCAGCAATTTCTGGATCAGGATGTAGCTCGAATCCTCCCCGACCCAACCGGGAGCCTCGTGTCCCTTGGCGACGAGGGCGGCGATATTCGGCAGCGCTGCGAGCTGCGCTTCGAGATCGTCGGCCCGCGTGACCTGCAGCCACACGCGGTGATTCGCGAACACGGCGAAGTCGAGCGACTTCAAACGATTGAACGAGCCCGACAGCAGCACGGTCAGTGCGCGCTCGCCCGCAAGCGCGAGCAAGTCGCGAGCGAGTTCGAATTGCGCGGCCGGAACATGCAGGCCGACGGAGCCCGAAGTGGCGCTCAGCAGTCGCGCGAAGTTCGCATGCGCGAGCCCCGCGTCGGCGCAGAACTCGAGGTCCAGCAGACCGACGCCGCCCGCGCGCGCCGTCGACACGGCGACTCCGGGATGCGCCCAGGCTGCGGGGGCCAATGCAAGAACATCAAAGCTTGGTTCGCTCATGACACCACCCTACGAATCAGACGCAACAGCCGACGCCGAAAGCGGCCATCGCGGCCGCGAACGCCCCTTGCGCTATCGCTTGCGGCCTTCCAGGAACGGCACTTCGAGCACCTTGTCGTGCACGATAGGGCCGTGGCCGAAATAGCCCCCTTCGCCGAAGCACTCGCCGTGATCGGCGGTGATGATGAAATGGGTATCGACCGGCGCTTTGGAGATCAGCGCGTCGAGCACCTGATCGACGTACTCGACGGTCTTGACCTGCTGCGTGTGCAGATCCTTCATCTGGTCGTCGTCGAAGAAGCGATCTTCGCTCGCCTGCCCGAGCTCGTCGTCCATGCGCTTGAACACGCCATGCACGCCGGAAATGTGCGGCAGCGACTTGGGATCGAGCATGTACGGGTAATGCGTCTCGCCGAGGTTCAGGAAATGGAAGCTGGGCTCGTCGTCGTAGAACTCGATCTCTTCGACCATGCCGGCGAAATCGCTGTGGTTCGCCATGAGCTTGTAGTCGTCGAAATGCTTGTTCAGGTGCGAGAACGGATTGAGCACCGGCATCGAAACGCGCGCGACGTTGCGGTAGCCATTGTCCTTGAGCACCTTGGCCAGGGAGAGCTGCGGCACGAAACTCTTGAACGACAGGTCGGCGATGCCGAGCCGGTCGACCCACTGGCTGAATTCCTTCTTGTAGACCTCGGAGGCGAAGACACCCTGCGGGCTCTCATGCGGAATCATTCCCATGAGATAGGTGTAGTGCGAAGGGGAAGTCCAGGAAGCGTAGGAATAGCGCCGGCTGCCCGCGCCGATGCGATCCATGTTCGGACGCTTGGCACGCTGATAGCTGTCGAAGCGGCAGCTGTCCATGACGATGAAAACGAGATTGTGTCCAGCCATGAAGGAAGGCGGCCTCGACGGTTAGCGCTGTTGGATATGCAAATTCGGAACGTCGGCTTTGCGAATTCACCGACCGTTCAGAGGCTACACGCCGCACTTGTTTTTCGATATATCAATATTCCTACAGAAGCTGACCCGAACTCGTTCTTTTATATCGGGTATCCAGGTTACGCACGGGATCGGCAGGCATCAGCCGGCCGAAACCACGAGCTTGACGATCAAGACCAGGATTCCGACCAGCAGCACTGTCAGCGAAATGCCGACGAGGACAAATGAGATTGCTTTGCCGTGGGTGAAATCACGCGCCCGGTTGCGACTGCTCTGCACTCCGAAAAACGCCGCGAGGACGCTGATCACCACTTGCAGCAACGTGGGCTTGCGATCGGGTTTGATCATTGGCTTTGGTGCCGGCATGGACTTCTCCAGGGCGAGTGACGGCCCGGTGTTCTACTGTTGGGGATAAAAAAAGGGGATAAAAAAACGGCGCCGATGGCGCCGTTTTTTCTCGACCGCGCGGTCACTGGATGACCCGCCCGGCCTTCGAGCCGTGCTTCGTGCAGCTCAGCGCTTCGGCGACGGCACCACGCGCAGGTAGGGCTTGATCTCGTTCCATCCGCCTGGGAACAGTTTCTTTGCGTCCTCGTTATTGACCGACGGCACGATGATGACGTCGTCGCCGGGCTTCCAGTTCACCGGCGTCGCCACCTTGTACTGGTCGGTGAGTTGCAGCGAATCGATCACGCGCAGGATCTCGTCGAAGTTGCGGCCCGTGCTGGCCGGATAGGTCAGCGTCAGGCGCACCTTCTTGTTCGGGTCGATCACGAACACCGAGCGCACGGTGAAACGGTCCGAGGCGTTCGGGTGGATCATCCCGTACAGATTGGCCACCTTGAAGTCCGGATCGGCGATCAGCGGGAAGTTCAGCGGCGTTCCCTGCGTCTCGGCGATGTCCTTGCTCCAGCCCTCGTGATCCTTGAGCTCGTCGACCGACAGGCCGATGGCCTTGACGTTGCGCTTGTCGAACTCGGGCTTGAGCTTGGCGGTGTAGCCGAGCTCGGTGGTGCAGACCGGCGTGTAGTTCTTGGGGTGCGAGAACAGCACGCCCCAGGAATTGCCGAGCCATTGGTGGAAGGACACGCGGCCTTCGGTGGTGTCCGCTTCAAAATCGGGGGCGATATCGCCGAGTTGCAGGGTCATGCTCATCTCCTTGTCAGTCGAACCGGTATCAGGCTGTTCAGCCAGATTCCTGAGACCGCCGAGCCTCGGCTCTTATTCCTTCCTTGACAAGGAAGATCAAGTCATAAGAACAGAACCACTGCGATCGAACGCCAGTCGGCGCGTCCGGCGACGGAAGCGCAACACCAGTCCGACCGCCGCAACCGACAGCCCGGCGATGAAGCCACACCATACGCCTGCGGGGCCGATCGGCGTATGGAACGACACCAGCGTGGCGACCGGCAGGCCGACGAACCAGTACGCGACCAGGGTCACCGCCATCGGCACGCGCGTGTCCTTGAACCCTCGCAGCGCCCCGTTGGCCGTGGCCTGCACGCAGTCGAAGATCTGGAACAGCGCCGCGAAGCCGAGAAAGCGCACCGCGAGCTCGGAGACCTCGGGCACCTTCGTGTAGAACCCGACGATGGCGCCCGGCAGCAGCACCATGATCCCCGCCGACAGCAGCGCGAACGCCGCGCCGAGCCAGATGCCCGCATAGCCACTCAAGGTCGCCGCCCCGGTATCGCGCGCGCCGACTTTCTGGCCGACGCGGATCGTCGTCGCCAGCCCGATCGACAGCGGCACCATGAAGGCCAGCGAGGCGAAATTCAGCGCCACCTGATGCGCCGCTACGACGGTGTCGCCGAAGCGCGCCATCAGCAGCCCGCCGAGATTGAACAGCCAGGCCTCGGCGATCACGGTCGCGGCGATCGGCGCGCCGAGGCGGAAAATCTCCCGGAGTTCGGGGCTCCAGCGCGGCGCATGTGCATACAGGCGCAGCCCGGCCAGCGTCGGCTCGATGCGGTAGCAGACCAGGTAGACGCCGAGCATCGCGCTGATCGCGACGACCGTTCCCCAGGCGGTTCCGACCGCCCCGAGTCCCGGCAGTCCGAAAGCCCCGTACATGAGCGGGAAGTTCGCCGCGATGTTGGTGCCGAGCCCGACCAGCCCGGCGATCAGCGGAACCCGCGTCACGCCCAGGCCCTCGCAGCCGTTGCGCAGGGCGAAGCACAGGCAGAACGGAATCGCGCCGTAGGAAATCGTGCGCAGGTAAGCCTCGGCGATCCGCGCCGTTTCCGCGCTCAGGCCCAGCCGGCTCATGACCGGATGCGCGATCAGGTGGACGACGCTCGTCCACAGCGCTCCGAGCCCCACCGCGAGCAACAGCGTGTTGCGCAGGAAATCGCCGGTCTCGGCCGCGAATCGCCCGGCCCCGACGCGCTGGGCCACGATCGGGGAAACCGACATGAACAGGCCCATGAACACGATGAAGCTCAGGAACCAGACATTGGCCCCGACCGCCACGGCCGCCAGCGCGGTCTCGCCGAGACGCCCGGCCATGATCGTGTCGACCGTGTGCATGCCGACGAAGGAAAGCTGGGCCGCGATCAGGGGCGCAGCGAGAAACAGGTTATCCCGGCCCTCGCGAACGAGGCTCCGAACGGTGACGACTTTCATGGCGACTCTCGAGCAAGCCGTGACGTCTGATGCGTCACTGGGGACTGCCCTGACAGCTAAGGGGCGCGAATGGTAGAGGGGGAAGGCTGCATTGCCAAGACAGAACAGCCAACGGCGACGAGGCGAAGCGAGTCGCGTTGCCGTGGCTGTAGATGTTCAACCCCTGGCAGCGCCGGCTGTAGCGGCGCGCGCAGCGGGTCAGCCGGACAGGACGTCCGGCTGAGCTTCGTCGCGACAGGATGTCGCGTCGAAGCGACCCCGAGCACGTCGCTTCAGCCGGGGACCCGTTTGTCGGGAACCGACAAACGGGCGCGGACTTCGGGGCGTGCTTTCTCTTGCTTACTTCTCTTTGCACGAGCAAAGAGAAGTAAGGCCCGACCGGCGAGGTCAAAAACCCTCAGGGTTCAGCCAAACCCCGAGCGGAGCGTCAAACAAAGAAAGCCCCTCTCTCCCCTCGCTATCGCGAGGGACTCTCTCCCGCAAGCGGGCGAGAGGAACAGCTCGACAGCGCCTAACCACCCGCCAGCAACCGCGCATTCCCGCCCACCGCCGCCGTATTCACCGTCAAGGTCCGCTCGGTCACGAAGCGCAGCAGGTAATGCGGCCCACCCGCCTTCGGCCCGGTGCCCGACAGTCCCTCGCCACCGAAGGGCTGCACGCCGACGACCGCGCCGGTCATGCCGCGATTGATGTAGCAGTTGCCGACGCGCGCCCGCGCCTGCACGCGCCGCCAGGTCGTCTCGATGCGCGAATGCACGCCGAGCGTGAGCCCGTAGCCGGTCGCGTTGATCGCATCGATCACCTCGTCGAGCTCCTTCGCGCGATAGCGCGCCAGATGCAGCATCGGGCCGAAGTACTCGCCGTCGAGCTGTTCGATGTCCTCGATCCTCGCCACCGTCGGCGCGAAGTAGGTGCCGTGCGCGCAAGCCTCCGGCAACGCCACTTCGGCGACGATGCGCCCCTGCGCGCGCAGCTCGTTCGCATGACGCTCGAGCCGCGCAAGCGCCGCATCGTCGATGACCGGACCGACATCGGTTTCGAGCAGGGCCGGATCGCCCACGACGAGCTCGCGCATCGCCCCGCGCAGCATCTGTTCGACTTTGTCGGCGATCTCCTCCTGCACGTAGAGCACGCGCAAGGCCGAGCAGCGCTGGCCGGCCGAGTGGAAGGCCGAGGCGATCGCATCCTTGACGACCTGCTCGGGCAAGGCCGACGAGTCGACGATCATCGCGTTCTGGCCGCCGGTTTCGGCGATCAGCGTGGCGATGGCGCCGGGCCTTGCGGCGAGCTGGCGATTGATGGCCTGCGCCACTTCGACCGAGCCCGTGAACACCACGCCGGCGATGCCCGCGCCGGCGCACAGCGCGGCGCCGACCTCGCCTTCGCCGAGCACGCATTGCAGCACCGCGGCCGGCACGCCGGCGTCAATCAGCAGGCGCACCATCTGCACCGCGATCAGGTTGGTCTGCTCGGCCGGCTTGGCGACCACCGCGTTGCCGCAGACCAGCGCGGCCGCGATCTGGCCGGTGAAGATCGCGAGCGGGAAATTCCACGGCGAGATGCAGACGAACACGCCCTTGCCGTGCAGCTGCAGCTCGTTGTGTTCGCCGGTCGGTCCGGTCATGACTTCGGGCACCGACAGCAAACGGCGCGCATGCGTCGCGTAATAGCGCAGGAAATCGGCCGCCTCGCGCACTTCGGCCATCGCGTCGGGCAAGGTCTTGCCAGCCTCGCGCACGAGCAGGTGCAGGAATTCGGCGCGACGCGCTTCGAGCCGGTCGGCCGCGCGATCGAGCGCGTCGGCGCGCAAGGCGACCGAGGTCGCAGCCCAGGCCGGCTGCGCCCTTGCCGCGGCCGACAGCACGGCCGGGACCGTGGCGACGTCGAGCGCCATCCATTCGCCGAGGCGGCGACGGCGATCGGACGGATCGGTGATCGCATGGCGCGGCCCCAAAGCCGATAGGCCCTCTGCGAGCAGCGACTCGGCCTGAGTCGGCACCGCAGCCGAACGCAGTGCCTGCGCGAGCGCCGCGACGCCCGCTTCGTCGGCGAAGTTGAAGCCTTCCGAATTGCGTCGCGCGGCGCCGTAGAGATCGCGCGGCAGCGGCAGCGTCGGATGGCTCTTGACCGCTAGCCCGGCAACCAGTGCGACCGGATCGGCGACGAGCGATTCGGGCGGCGCCTGCTCGTCGAAGATGCGATTGACGAACGAGGTGTTGGCTCCGTTCTCGAGCAGTCGGCGCACGAGATACGGCAGCAGGTCTTCGTGCGAGCCGACCGGCGAATAGACGCGACAAGGCACCGGCCATTGCTCGCGCACGACTTCGTAGAGTGCCTCGCCCATGCCGTGCAGACGCTGGAACTCATAGCCCGACGCCGCCGTCGAGACGGCGGCTGCATAACCCGCTGCGGCTCGCGCCGCATGCTCATCGCCCGCGAAGCTGCGAACCGCCGCGATCGTGTGCGCGTTGTGCGTCGCGAACATC
The DNA here is from genome assembly GCF_058783045.1 of Hydrocarboniphaga sp. FW305-C-57. Classification (NCBI taxonomy): domain Bacteria; kingdom Pseudomonadati; phylum Pseudomonadota; class Gammaproteobacteria; order Nevskiales; family Nevskiaceae; genus Hydrocarboniphaga; species Hydrocarboniphaga sp. FW305-C-57. The sequence goes on from NZ_JBYSYG010000017.1 coordinate 50,460, forward strand.
GGATAGAACACGTCGCGCGCCGCGAGCAGCTTGCGCGCGCAGGCCAGGTACGCGACATCGGTGTTGGGCTTGCGCGTGAACACCGGATACCCCGGCAACCCCTGCTCCTGGCTGCGCTTGACCTCGGTGTCCCAGTACGCGCCCTTGACGAGCCGGACCGCGAGCTTGCGGCCGGCCTTGCGTGCGACCGATTCGAGCCAGTCGATCACGGCCGGCGCGCGTTTCTGGAAAGCCTGCACGGCCAGGCCGTAGCCGCTCCAGCCGGCCAGCGAGGCATCGAGAAACACCGGCACGATCACATCGAGCGACAGCTCGAGCCGATCGGCTTCTTCGGCGTCGACGGTCAGGCCGATGTTCTGCTCGCGCGCCATTTGCGCGAGCGCGAGCAGGCGCGGCGTGAGTTCGGCGAGCACACGATCACGTTTCGCGAATTCGTAGCGCGGATGCAGTGCCGAGAGCTTGATCGAAATGCCCGGCCGCTCGGCGACGTCGCCATCATGATTCGGATCGGGCCGGCTGCCGATCGCTTCGATCGCATCGCGATAGGCCTGGTAATAGCGGTCCGCATCGGCCTGCGTGAGCGCCGCCTCGCCGAGCATGTCGAAGGAATGCAGGTAGCGGATCTGATCGCGATCGCGCGTGTTCTTGAGCGCCTCGGCGATCGTGCGGCCCATGACGAACTGATGGCCCATGAGCTTCATCGCCTGGCGTACCGCAAGCCGGATCACGGGTTCGCTCGATCGCCCGATCAGCCGGTTCAGCGCCGACTTGAAGTTGCTTTCGGTCTGCGGCGACACGCGCACGATCTTGCCGGTGAGCATGAGCCCCCAGGTCGAGGCGTTGACGAACATCGAGTCGCTGCGCCCGAGATGCTTTTCCCAGTCCGCGCCCGCGAGCTTGTCGGCGATCAGCGCTTCGGCGGTGTCGTCGTCCGGAATGCGCAGCAGCGCCTCGGCCAGGCACATCAGCAGCACGCCCTCTTCGGACGACAGATCGTACTGGCGCATGAAGGCGTCGAGCGGGCTCTGGTCATCACGCCTCGCGCGCACGCGCCGCACCCAGTCGACCGCCTGCGCCTGCACGGCCGCGGCGCGCTCCGCGGGCAATTCGGCCACGGTGCAGAGCCGGTTCAACAGGCCGGTTTCGTCGGCCAGCCAGGCCGAGGTGATGGCGCTGAACAAGGCGTCGCGCACGGGTGCGGGGCGGCGAATCACGAATTCGCTGGAATCGGTCACGACGGCGCTCCTCGACGGTGTCGTGCGATTCTAGGCGCGCACCGGCGATCGAACCTCCCGGGAAAACGCCCAGCCGACCCCTCGCAGGCCCGGCAACCGCCGTTGATCCGATCTTCAGCCCGGATCAAGCCGACCGCTTCAGACTCGCGCGGTCGGGCAGGTCGAGATTGACCTTCGCCAGCGGCAACCTGATCACGAAGAGGAGGACACTGGGGGAATGAGGGGCCAGCCATCACGCAGCGTGCGCGCGTCGTACCGTACTGGACGGCTCGTATGTCAACGTCTGCTGGTGAGCATCAGCTGCGTCGTGCTGTTGAATGCCTGCTCCGTGTTCCGCCACAAGCCCGATCCCGGTTCGCCCGAAGCGATCGCGGCCGAGCAGGCCAAGGCCGAGAAAGAGGAACACAAGCGCCGCATCAAGGAAGAGCGCAAGCGCAACAACCCGTGCAACTTCCAGAGCGAAGACGAAGTGCCGGTGATCGATGACACCCGCGTGATGCTGCAAAAGCGCACCTGCACGGCCGCGCTCTGGCTCGACGGCCTGTTCGGCGACGAAGGCGGCGACGTCGAAGCCGCCAAGCGCACGCACGGTTTCGTGCAGCTCAACAACACCTGGTCCGAGTTCGACGGCTACAACTCGCGGCTGCGCATGCGCGTCGAGTTCGACCTGCCGACGATGGAGGACCGGCTCTCGGCCTTCATCGGGCGCGACAGCGACGAAGACTTCGTGCGCGGCCGTACCGAGACCTCGGAACTGCGCGACACCTTCCCGACGCTCGACGGCCAGAACCAGTGGCTCGCGGGCCTAGGCTACGCCCTGCCCTCGAGCACCAATCTGCAAACGCAATTCCGCGTCGGCGTCCGCGGCGCGACGTCGCCGCGCGCTTTCGTGCAATCGCGCGTTCGCTACATGCTCTATTCCGATGACAACGACGTCGCCTACCTGCGCACGACGCCGTTCTGGAACACGCGCGACGGCTTCGGCGTCACCCAGAATTTCGACTTCAGCCATGTGCTGACGCCCAAGCATCTGCTGCGCTGGTACACCATCGGCACGATCTCCGAGCGCAGCGAAGGACTCAACTGGCGCAATTCGCTGGTGCTCTACCAGAACCTCAACTATAGGCGCGGCCTGGCCTACGAGGCATTTATTCGCGGCGAAACCGACGAGCCCGAGCCGCTATACGAATACGGGGCGCGCGTACTGTTCCGCCACCCGTTCCTCAAGCGCCGGCTGTATCTCGAATGGGCGGCCGGCTACAGCTGGCCGCGCATCGATCCCAATAAACCCCGCGATGGCTCGACCAACGTCGGCCTGTCGCTGGAACTGCCGTTCGGTACCGACTTCGTCGAGAAGAACTGAGCGCGCTCACGCAACCACAGCGCTGTGACGCCGCCCGCCGGTGGCTTCTACAATGCGCGCTGTCCCGGTTCGCGCACACACCACGATCGATGAGCGCCGAAGTCTCCGATGCCGTGCTCATGGTCACCGTGAGCTGCCCGCCCGAGCGCGCCGAAGTCCTGGCCGGCCAGCTCGTCGAAGCCCGCCTCGCCGCTTGCGTGAACATCGTGCCGACGGTGCGCTCGATCTATCGCTGGCAGGATGCGGTGCAGCGCGATGACGAATCGCTGATGCTGATCAAGACCGCCGAATCGCGCTTCGAAGCGCTCAAGGCCTTCGTGCTCGATCATCATCCGTACGAACTTCCCGAAATCGTCGCGGTCAAGCTCACGCCCGCACACACGCCCTATCTCGCATGGGTTCTCCAAAACACGCTCTGAGCCTGGTCGCCGGCCTGCTGATCGGCTCGCTGTCGATGCCGGCGGCTGCCATCGACTGGCTCAAGCCCAAAGCCGAAGGCGATCTGCTGTCCGCCGACGAGGCGATCCAGGTGCAGGCCGCGGTCTGGCAGAACGGCGAGCTCAGCGTCGGCCTCGACGCGGCCCCGGGCGTCTACCTGTATCGCGACAAGATCAGCATCGAAGCGCTGCCGCCCACCGGCGCCCGGCTCGGCCAGCTCAAGCTTCCCGACGGCGAGCCGCACCACGACGACCACTTCGGCGACGTGCGCGTGCTGCGCGGCAGCGTGCTCGCACGCGCCGCGGTCGCCGAGGCGCCGCAGCAGATACGCGTTCGTTACCAGGGCTGTGCCGAAAACCGCGTCTGCTATCCGCCGCAGACCCGCATCCTGACCGTGGAGAAGCTCAACTGATGTCCCGCAAGTTTTCGCAGCTGGCCCTCGTGCTCGGTCTCGGCGTGATCGCCGCGGCCGGCGGCTACGGCGCCTATCGCTACCTCGCAAGTCCGACGGTCATCGACGAGCCGGGCGGCCAGGCGCCGGCGATTTCGCTGCCCGACTTGACCGGCCAGCCGCGCACGCTCGCCGAGTTTCGCGGCAAGCTCGTCCTGGTGAATTTCTGGGCGACCTGGTGCGGGCCCTGCCTCAAGGAAATTCCAATGCTGATCGACATGCAGAGCCGGTTCGGGGCGCAAGGCCTGCAGATCGTCGGTCCGGCGATGGATTCCCCGGAGGCCGTGCGCAACGGCGCGCCACAGCTCGGCATTCCATATCCAGTGCTGGTCGGCGATGCCGAAATCGTCGACGCGATGCAGGCCCTCGGCGACACGCTCGGGGCACTTCCATACTCTGTTCTCATTGATGCGAATGGAGAAATCGTCTTCCGCAAGCATGGCGAATTCGAACGTGACGAACTCGAAAAGCTCATCGAGGCCCATCTGCCGAAAGCCGGTTGAACGGTCGGTCGAGTGGCGCCACGGTCAACCTGCGCTTAAATTCCCGATATCGGCGCCTATCGTGTAGGCAAAATCCTGCAATTTGGCTTTTACGCATAGCTGAGGCAGAATCCGGCTCTCTCGACCACGGACCATCGCCACGTGAGCCATCTGCTGCTGCTGAATGGCCCCAATCTGAATCTGCTCGGCACGCGTGAGCCCGAGGTCTACGGCTCGGCCACGCTCGCCGACATCGAAACCCAGCTGAGCCGCGAGGCCCAGGCTCTCGGCCACCAGCTGTCGGTCTTCCAGAGCAACCACGAAGGCGCACTCGTCGATCGCATCCATCAGGCGCGCGACGAAAAAATCGGCTTCATCCTGATCAACCCGGGCGCGTTCACGCATACCAGCATCGCCCTGCGCGATGCCCTGCTCGGGGTCAGCATTCCGTTCATCGAAATTCATCTCTCGAACGTGCATGCACGCGAGAGTTTCCGTCATCACTCGTATCTGTCCGACGTCGCGGCGGGCGTGATCCTGGGCCTCGGCGCCCAGGGCTACAGCCTGGCGCTACAGGCCGCGCACGCGCGCCTGTCCAACAACAACACCTGATCTGCACAGTCAAATTAAGGGGAAGAGACATCACAATGGATCTCAGAAAAATCAAGACGCTGATCGAGCTCGTCGAGCAGTCCGGAATCTCCGAGCTCGAAGTGCGCGAAGGCGAGGAATCGGTGCGCATCAGCCGCCAGACCGCGCCGGTGCAGTACGTCGCTTCGGCCGCTCCGGCCGCCCTGCCGGCTGCGGCTCCGGCTGCCCCCGCCGCTCCGGCTGCACCGGCCGCCGCACCGGCCGAAGCGCCGAAGCCGAGCGGACACGTGGTCCGCGCACCGATGGTCGGCACCTTCTATCGCTCGCCGTCGCCGAACGCCAAGGCCTTCGTCGAAGTGGGCCAGACCGTCAAGGTCGGCCAGACGCTCTGCATCATCGAAGCGATGAAGATGCTCAACCAGATCGAGTCCGATCGCGCCGGCGTGGTCGTCGACATCCTGGTCGACAACGAGCGCCCGGTGGAATTCGACCAGCCGCTCTTCGTCATCGAGTAAGGCGCCCATGACGAAGCCGGGCCGCACCGCGGCGACGATCGGGTGATCGCGCCATGAAAGACATCAAGAAAATCCTGATCGCCAACCGCGGCGAAATCGCGCTGCGCATCCTGCGCGCCTGCCGCGAAATGGGCATCAAGACGGTGGCCGTGTATTCGCAGGCCGACCGCGATCTCAAGCACGTACTGCTGGCCGACGAGGCCGTCTGCATCGGCCCGCCGGCCGCGCAGAAGAGCTACCTCAACATGGCGGCCATCATCAGCGCCGCCGAGGTCACTCAGGCCGACGCGATCCATCCGGGCTACGGCTTTCTGTCCGAGAACGCCGACTTCGCCGAAAGCGTCGAGCGCTCGGGCTTCCGCTTCATCGGACCGCGCGCGGAGACCATCCGCCTGATGGGTTCCAAGACCAACGCCAAGGCCGAGATGATCGCGGCTGGCGTGCCATGCGTACCGGGCTCCGATGGCGCCCTGCCCGAGAACGACGAGGAATGCCTCGCGATCGCGGCCAAGGTCGGCTATCCGGTGCTGATCAAGGCGGCGTCGGGTGGCGGCGGCCGCGGCATGCAGGTGGTCAAGACCGAGGCCGAGCTGATCGACAAGATCGGCATCGCGCGCACCGAAGCGCTCAATGCGTTCAAGGACGCGACCGTGTTTCTCGAGAAGTATCTCGAGACGCCGCGCCACGTCGAGGTGCAGGTGCTCGCCGACGGCCAGGGCAATGCGATCCATCTCGGCGAGCGCGACTGCTCGATGCAGCGCCGCAACCAGAAGGTCGTCGAGGAATGCACCGCGCCGGGCGTCACCGACGAGCAGCGCGACCAGATCGGCCAGCTCTGCGTCGAGGCCTGCAAGCGCATCGGCTATCGCGGCGCGGGAACCTTCGAGTTCCTCTACGACAACGGCCAGTTCTACTTCATCGAAATGAACACGCGTATCCAGGTCGAGCACCCGGTGACCGAAATGGTCACGGGCGTGGACCTGATCCGCGAGATGATCCGTATCGCCGACGGCAAGCCGCTGACGAAGAAGCAGGGCAACATCCGCATGCGCGGCCATGCGATCGAGTGCCGCATCAATGCCGAGAACCCGCGCACCTTCGTGCCCTCGCCCGGCACGATCACCAAGTACCACCCGCCGGGCGGACCGGGCGTGCGCATGGATACGCACATCTACGCAGGCTATCGCGTGCCGCCGCACTACGACTCGATGATCGGCAAGCTGATCTGCTGGGGCAACACGCGCCAGTCCGCGATCGCGCGCATGCAGGTGGCGCTGTCCGAGATGATCATCGAAGGCATCGAGACCAACATCAACCTGCAGCGCCGGATCATGGCCGACAAGGTGTTCCAGCGCGGCGAGCACAACATTCACTACCTCGCGGACATGCTCGCCGAGTGGCAGACCGAATAAGAGAAGACTTTGCAGACTCCGGGGCGCGATAATTCGCGCCCCTTCTTTTTTCCGAGCGCGCACATGGCTTGGCTACAGCTGCGCATCCACACCGCATACCCCGAGTTCGCCGACGAGATCCTGCAGGCCCAGGGCGCTTCGGCCGTGAGCTTCGTCGATGCCGAGGACGATCCGGTGCTCGAACCCGCGCCGGGCGAAACCCCGCTGTGGACCAACACCGTCACGCTCGGCCTGTTTCCCGAGCGGACCGACATCGCGCCGGTGCTCGCAGCGCTGCAGGACCAGCTGCCTGACGGCGATCACCTGAAGATCGAAACCGAGCTCGTCGAGGATCGCGACTGGGTGCGCGTCTGGCTCAAGGATTGTCCGCCGATCAAGTTCGGCGATCGTCTGTGGGTCTGCCCGCACGAAAAGAAGGTCGAAGAGCCCGGCGCGGTGACCCTGCTGCTCGATCCGGGCCTGGCGTTCGGCACCGGCACGCATCCGTCGACCGCGCTGTGTCTCGATTGGCTGGCGACGCACGAGATCAATCACTGGCGCGTGCTCGATTACGGCTGCGGCTCGGGCATCCTGGCCATCGCCGCGCTCAAGCTCGGCGCCGCGAGCGCCGTCGGTTACGACATCGATCCGCAGGCGATCCAGGCCTCGCAGGACAATGCGGCCGCGAACGGCGTCGCCGCCCAGCTCACCACCGTGCCGCCCGAAGAATCGGTCACGCCGTTCCCGGCCGATCTGGTGCTCGCCAACATTCTCGCCAAGCCACTCCTCGCGCTCGCCCCGCTGCTCTGCTCGAGCTTGCGACAGGGCGGCTGGATCGTGCTCGCCGGCCTGCTCGATCGTCAGGCCGACGAAGTGCGCAGCGCCTACGAATCCTGGATCGATTTCGAACCCGACGTCAGCCGCGACGGCTGGACCCGCCTGGCCGGCCGCTGCCGCATTCCGGCAATGATCGCCCCGCGCCGCCTCGGCCCCGAACTGCTGACCGCCGGCCAGCCGCGTCCCGAACATTTTCCGGTGCTCGCGGGCAGCGGCTTCAGCGCCGTGATCAATCTGGCGATGCCGACCTCGCCGAATTTCCTCGCCAACGAAGGCGATCTGGTGCGCGCCGCCGGCATGGACTACCACTGGCTGCCGATCGAGTGGACCAGCCCGTCGGCCGCGGACTTCGAACGCTTCCGCGTGCTCATGGATCAGCTCGGCGATCGCCGCCGCCTCGTGCACTGCGCGCTCAACATGCGCGTCTCCGCGTTCGTGTTTCTCTGGCGCGTGCTGCATCGCAGCGTGAACCTCGCCGAGGCTGCGCGCGATCTGTATTCGGTATGGACGCCCGACGAGGTCTGGTCGCGCTTCATTTCGGAGCAGCTCGCGACACGGGGCCTTGATTTACCGGGCCCCGCGGAACTCGAGAGTTGAGCCCCAAAAAAGCCGCCGGTTTTTCATTTCGGTGCCGGCTTTTTTCGGTCCGGACTTGGCGCTATTATTCGCGCCCCCCAAAAACATGACCCCGGGCGGATGTCCTCGCCGACGGGAAAGTCAGTTGTAGTGCCCGAGGGCCGCGCATGTCTGCATACAAGTCGTCTCACGACATCAAACCGCTCAGCCATTCGGTGTCGGAGTGCTTGGACGACTACTTCAGCAGCCTCAACGGTCACGCGCCGGCCGAACTCTACGAGATGATCCTCGGCCAGATCGAACCGCCGCTGCTGCGCGCCACCCTGCGTTACTGCGATCACAATCAGTCGCGAGCCGCCGAAATGCTCGGCCTCAACCGCGCCACGCTGCGCAAGAAGCTGCGTCAGCACCGCATCGCCGCGAAACCCGAGCACTGAGCCGACCCTCGGGCGCTCTCGAGACGACATTGAATCGGGCGCCGACTCACACACCGATTCTCCAGCCGATTCACTTTCCCCAGCTGTCGAAGGCCTGACCATGAGCACTGTCACCTCCACCGGGCTGTGCCCGGTCCGCCGCGCCCTGATCTCCGTTTCGGACAAGACCGGCGTCGTCGAGCTCGCCCAACAGCTGCGCGCACTCGGCGTCGAACTGCTTTCCACCGGCGGCACCTTCAAGCTGCTCGTCGACAGCGGCATCGCGGCGACCGAAGTCAGCCAGCACACGGGCTTTCCCGAGATCATGGACGGCCGCGTGAAGACGCTGCATCCGAAGATCCACGGCGGCATTCTCGGCCGTCGCGGCCAGGACGACGCGGTCATGGCCCAGCACGGCATCGAGCCGATCGATCTCGTGGTGCTGAACCTCTATCCGTTCGAGCAGACCGTCGCCAAGCCCGGCGTGTCGCTCGAAGACGCGATCGAGAACATCGACATCGGCGGCCCGGCGATGCTGCGAGCGGCCGCCAAGAACTGGGCGCACGTCGCGATCCTGACCGAGCCCTCGCAGTACCAGGGCCTGCTCGCCGAACTGCAGCAGTCCGGCGGCGTGAGCAAGGCGCGCCGCTTCGAGCTCGCGGTGACCGCGTTCAATCACGTGTCGAACTACGACGGTGCGATCAGCGACTTCCTGTCCTCGGTCAAGCTCGATGAGACGCAGAGCGAGATCGCCGGACGCGAGACCTTCCCGGGCCAGGTCAACGGCCGCTTCGTCAAAGTGATGGACCTGCGCTATGGCGAAAACCCGCACCAGAGCGCCGCGTTCTATCGCGACCTCTATCCAGCACCCGGCACGCTCGCGACCTTCCGCCAGTTGCAGGGCAAGGAACTGAGCTTCAACAACATCGCCGATGCCGACGCCGCCTGGGAATGCGTGCGCAGCTTCGTCAAGCCGGCCTGCGTGATCGTCAAGCATGCGAACCCCTGCGGCGTCGCCGTGAGCCTCGACGGCATCGGCCGCGCCTACGAGCTCGCCTTCCAGACCGATCCGACTTCGGCCTTCGGCGGCATCATCGCGTTCAACCGCCCGGTCGATGGCGCCACCGCGCGCAGCATCACCGGTCGCCAGTTCGTCGAAGTGGTGCTCGCCCCGGGCTACGACGACGAGGCGCTCGCCGCCTTCGCCGCCAAGGCCAACGTGCGCGTGCTGCTGATTCCGCCGCCGGAAGGTGGCGACCTGCGCGCCGCGCATCCGGGCAACGACTCGCGCCGCGTCGGCTCGGGCCTGCTGATCCAGACCGCGGACCGCGGCATGATCACGGCCGACGATCTCAAGATCGTCACCGAGCGCGCACCGACGCCGGCCGAGATCGACGACCTGATCTTCGCCTGGAAGGTCGCCAAGTACGTCAAGAGCAATGCCATCGTCTACGCCAGGAATCGCCAGACCATCGGCGTCGGCGCGGGCCAGATGAGCCGCGTCTACAGCGCCAGGATCGCCGGCATCAAGGCCGCCGACGAGAAGCTCGAAGTGCGCGGCTCGGTGATGGCCAGCGACGCCTTCTTCCCGTTCCGCGACGGCATCGACGCGGCCGCCGCCGCCGGCATCTCGGCGGTGATCCAGCCGGGCGGCTCGATGCGCGACGCCGAAGTCATCGCCGCGGCAAACGAGGCCGGCATGGCGATGGTGTTCACGGGCATGCGCCACTTCCGCCACTGAACCTGCCGGCGCACGGCGCGGGCAGCGTCCGGTCGGCCGGCATTCACTTGGAACGCCTAAGCTCTCGAAAGTCAGCAAGCCCTTCTCCGACCGCCGCAGCCCGGCGCCGCCCATAATCACGATGCTCGACTCATCCACCGCCTCGGCCGCCGATCCTGCGATCCAGCAGCAGGCCCGTGTCGCGCTGAGCGGCGATGACGCGGGCATGCTCTCGGTCGTCGAGGCCTGGCTGCAGCGCTGGCAGCTGCAGCGTGTCGACGACGGCGAGGCCGAGCTGCACATCAGCCTCGGCCGCTGCTCGCCGACCTGCGAAGCCGCGGCGACGATGAGCCTCTGCATCGGCGGCGACGCGTCCGACGAAAGCGCGATCCCGCACCTGCCCTGGCCGATCGACGAGTCGGTGCTGCGCACGGTGGTGATGAGCCTGCTGCAAACCGGCGAGGCACGCCGCGAAAGCGAAAACGCGCGCCGGGTACGGGATCAATTCCTGTCGACGCTGTCGCACGATCTGCGCACGCCGCTCAACGCCATCCTCGGCTGGGCCGACATTCTCGTGCGCCAACCGCGCGAGGCCGATTTCACCCAGGGCCTGCAGGCGATCGAGCGCAACGCCAAGGTCCAGGCGCAGATGCTGTCGGACCTCGTCGACGTCTCGCGGCTCGAAGCCGGAACGCTCAAGCTCGAGATCGAGACCATCGATCTCGCCCCCGTGGTCAGCGCCGCGATCAACGGGCTCAAGCAGCAGGCCGAGGCACGCAAGGTCGAGGTGCATTACACGCCCGCCGCGCTGCCCGCGACGATCCAGGCCGATGCGGAACGCCTACAGCAAGCGCTACACCATCTGCTCGCGAACGCGATCAAGTTCACGCCCAAGGGCGGACGTATCGATGTCGAACTGCAGGGCGATGCCGGCACGCTGAGGCTCGTGGTTCGCGACAGCGGTCGCGGGCTCGACACCAACAAGCTCGCGACGCTGCGCGCCTCCATCGCCGCCGCGCCCGGCGTCAATCCCGGCGGACTCGGCACCGGGCTGCGCATCGCGCGCGAAGTGGCTCGGCTGCATGGCGGTCGGCTCGCCATCGATAGCGACGGACCCAACACCGGCAGCTGCTTTTCGCTGCAACTGCCGACGCAAGGCGCTACCGCCTAAGCGGCGGCGCGCGCCCGACCCGTTTCAGGGCCGCGGAGCGCCCTTGCCGGCCAGCGGCAGCACGAACGAAAACACCGCCCCGCCGTTGTCACGATCCTCGTACCAGAGGTGGCCGGACATGCGCGTGATCTCTTCCTTCGAGATCGCCAGGCCCAGGCCGCTCGCGTGCTGCACTTCGGAGTCGGCCTGCAGGCGCACGTAGCGCTTGAACAACTGCTGCTGGCGCTCGCGCGGAACGCCGGGTCCGCGATCGGCCACCGAGACGCGGGCCATGCCCGAACGCCCGGTCTCGCAGCGCACCGTCACTTCGCTGCCGCCCGGGGCGTAGCGCAGCGCGTTCGAAATGAGGTTTTCGAGCACGTGGCGGATCGCCGTCGCATTGCCGAGCACTTCGGGGTCGTCGACGATGTCGGCGCTCACCTTCATCTCGCGCTCCTGCGAGAGCAGCGCGAAGCTGTCGACGGTGCCGCGCACCACCGGGGCGAGCCGCAGCGGCGAGATCTCGACCTTGCGCAGATCCTGCGACTTGGCCCAGCGGCCGAGATAGCTGTCGATGAAGCTCAGGCAGTGCTTGGCCGACTCGCGGACTTCGGCCGCCATCTTCTCGGGGCTGTCCTTGCCGCGCTCGAGCAGGTCGACCGCGAACAGGATGCTCGACAGCGGATTCTTGAGATCGTGCGCGACGATCTGGGTGAGATCGGCGCGCTCCTGCGCGACCAGCGCCAGGTGATCGCGGGCACGCTTGAGTTCGACGTGCGTCTTCACGCGGGCGAGCAGCTCTTCGGCGACGAAGGGCTTGGTCACGTAGTCGACCGCACCGTGCTGGAAACCCTGGATCACGCTCTCGCGCTCGCGCGCCGCGGTCAGGAAGATGATCGGCACATCGGCCGTGCGCGGGTTCGCGCGCAGGTGTTCGCAGACTTCGAAGCCGTCCATCACCGGCATGCGCATGTCGAGCAGCACGAGGCTCGGCGTGCGACGCAGGCAGTGCTCGAGCACCTCTTCACCCGACAACGCGGGCACCACCTCGTAGTTCGCGCGCTCGAGCAGCGCGGTGACCACTTCGATATTGGACGCTTGATCGTCCACGACGAATATGACGTCTCGGTCCATGGATCTCACGAATTAGGCACGATGGCCGCGGGCTGAACTGAAACGTGCGTTGCGCATCCCGCAATGTAACCGGGCAGGTCCATCCTTGGTGGTGACCCTGCGGCCAGCACCTAGTCCTCAACCCTCAACACGCGTTCGACAGGCAAACCCGACTCGAGCTCCCAGGCGCGCATCTCGAGCACCCCCTTGGTGTTGAGCGAGACGACGAGGTTCAGTATCCCCTCGCGCAACTCGCTCGCATCCGGCACCGCCGGTGAGGTCGGATTGGACCACAGGCGCGCCCACAGGTCTTCGTCCGCACGGTGGGTTCCCATGTCCGCGGCCGCAAGCCGGAACACCGCCGGACGGCCGCCGCGCTCGTAGACCCAGCCGTGGATCGGGTTCGGCTGGGCGATCTGGGCCTCGTGCAGGATCTGGATCGCGAGGCGACGCGGGACGAGCAGGTCTGGGTTCATGGCCTAGAGTTTGACGGGTGGGTTTGATCGCCGCGTGCATCACCGCAGACGGGGCACCGCGGTTCGCGGCGGAGATTGAGCGTGCGCCATTGCTGGCGATCGAGCGCGTTCCAGAGCCGCAGCGTGCCGGCTTCGGCGTCCTGGCCGAGCAGCAGCTTGATCGCCGCGAGCGCCTGCAGGCTGCCGATGGTGCCGACCACCGGGCCGAGAATGCCGGCCTCCTCGCAGGTTTCGGCGGCTTCGCCGCCTTCGGCGTAGAGGCAGGCGTAGCACGGTCCGCCGCGACGCAGGTCGAACACCGCGAGCTGGCCTTCGAAGCGGATCGCCGCGCCCGAGACCAGCGGCTTGCGCGCGGCCACGCAGGCGCGGTTGATCGCAAAGCGCGTGGGGAAATTGTCGGTGCAGTCGAGCACCACGTCGGCCTGGCGCGCGGCCGCGAGCAGGGCCGCGTCGTCGAGCGGGCCCGGCAGCAGGTCGAGCTCGCAGTCCGGGTTCAGCGCGCGCAGCGTTTCGGCGGCCGCGGCGAGCTTGTCGCGGCCGACATCGGCCTGGCGATACAGCGTCTGCCGCTGCAGGTTGCTCAGGTCGACGCGATCGAGGTCGGACAGCAGCAGGCGCCCGATGCCGGCGCCGGCCAGGTACGGCGCGGCCGCGCTGCCGAGCCCGCCGAGCCCGATCACGAGCACGCTCGAATCGCGCAGCAGCTGCTGGCCGTTGACGCCGACTTCGCGCAGCACGATCTGGCGGCGGTAGCGCGAGAAATTGCTCATGGCGGCAGCCTGCCACCGGTCGCGCGCTCGTTGCCGCCGAGGTCGCGACGCGTCTGCACATCAGCGTAGCCGGCCTGCGCGAACAGCTCGCGCACGGCCGCGCCCTGGTCGTAGCCGTGCTCGACGAGCAGCCAGCCGCCTGCGCGCAAATGCTCGCGTGCGCCCGAGACGATTTCGCGCAGGCAGCTCAGGCCGTCGGCGCCGTCGCTCAGCGCCGACAGCGGCTCGTGACGCAGCGCGGGCAGATGCGGATCGCCCGCCGCGATGTACGGCGGATTCGAGACGATCAGGTCGAAGCGTTCGCCGGCCAGCGGCTCGAACCAGCTGCCCTGGGCGAAGCGCAGCTTGGCGATGCCGTTGCGCTGCGCATTGCCCTCCGCCACTTCGAGTGCGGCGGGCGACAGATCGGTCGCGAGTACGCGCGCGTTCGGGCGTTCGCGCGCAATCGCCAACGCGATCGCGCCGCTTCCAGTGCCCAGGTCGGCGACCTCCGCTGCAAGGCTTGCGGGCAATACAGCGAGCGCCCATTCGACGAGCAGCTCCGTATCCGGTCGCGGAATCAGCACCGCCGGGCTCACCTGCAGATCGAGCGTCCAGAAGCCCTGCGTCCCGAGCAGATAGGCGATCGGCTCGCCCTGCTCGCGCCGTGCAAGCTGCTGCGCGTAACGGGCGCGCTGCGCCTCGTCGAGCGTCTGCCCGCCGCGAGAGGACAAAGCCCCCGGCGAGATCGACAGCACATCGGCGAGCAGCCATTCGGCGTCGAGCCGCGCAGAGTCCGAACAGGGCTCCAGGCGCGCTCTGCCGCCGGCGAGCGCCTCGGCCACGGTCATGCGCGCCGCTTCACTCGCCGAGCTCCGCGAGCAGCTCGGCCTGGTGCTCGTTGAGCAGCGGCACGATGATGCCGTCGAGCTCGCCTTCCATGACGCGCTCGAGCTGGTACAGCGTCAGATTGATGCGGTGATCGGTGACGCGTCCCTGCGGGAAGTTGTAGGTGCGGATGCGCTCGGAACGATCGCCCGAGCCGACGAGCTTCTTGCGCGTGGCCGCGACGTCGCCCTGCTGCTTGCTGCGTTCCGCATCGAGCAGGCGCGAGGCGAGCAGCGCCATCGCCTTCGCGCGGTTCTTGTGCTGGCTGCGCTCTTCCTGGCATTCGACGACGACGCCGGTCGGGATATGCGTGATGCGAATCGCCGATTCGGTCTTGTTGACGTGCTGGCCGCCCGCGCCCGACGCGCGATACGTATCGACTTTCAGATCGGCCGGATTGATGTCGATGGCCTGCGTTTCCTCGATCTCGGGCAACACTGCGACGGTCGCGGCCGAGGTGTGGATGCGGCCCTGCGCCTCGGTCTCCGGCACGCGCTGCACGCGATGTGCACCGCTCTCGAACTTGAGCTGCGAATACGCGCCGTAGCCCGCCACGCGGCTGATGATTTCCTTGTAGCCGCCGTGCTCGCCTTCGGACAGAGACAGCACTTCGAGCTGCCAGCCGCGCGCTTCGGCGTACTTGCTGTACATGCGATGCAGGTCGCCCGCGAAGATCGCCGCTTCGTCGCCGCCGGTGCCCGCGCGGATTTCGAGGAAGACGTTGTTGCCGTCGAGCGGATCGCTCGGCAGCAGATAGGTCTGCAGCGACTTCTCGAGCTCTTCGAGCCGCGCGCGCGCGGTCGGCAGATCGGCCTCGGCGAGTTCGCGCATCTCGGGATCGCCGAGCATGGCGTCGAGGCTCTCGATCTCGTCCTGTGTGTTGCGGTAGGCCGAGAACGATTCGACCAGCGGCCCGAGCTGCGCATATTCCTGCGACAGCCGCCGGAACTTGTCGGGATCGCCGAGCACCTCGGGCGTCGACAGCTCGCCTGCGATCTCCTCGCGGCGCTCGACCATGTTCTGCAGCTTGGACAGGAGAGAAGGCTTCATCCGCCCATTATCGCCTGACGGCGGTCCGGCTGCTTTCCAGCGACGAGAGGACTAGGCGTCCTCGTCGGGCAGGTCGAACAGCTGGCGCGCGGCGGTCACGAGCAGGGCCTGCTCGACGCTGCTCGCCCTGCGCAGCTTGCTGCTCGGCGAGTGCAGCAGCTTGTTGCTGAGCGTGTCGGCGACGAAGGCCATGACGTCTTCGGCCGAAGCGCCCGAAGCCAGGCGGCGGCGCGCCTTTTCGAGCACTTCATCGCGATGCGAACGCGCGTTCGCACGAATCTGCGCGATGGTCGTGCCGGCGTCGCGGCTTTCGAGCCAGCGCGTGAATTCGATGGCGTATTCGCCGATCAGCACCTCGGCCTGCTTGGCCGCCTCGGTGCGCGCCTTGAGGTTGTCCTGCACCACGTCGCGCAGATCGTCGAGCGTGTACAGATAGACGTCTTCGAGCTGGGCGACGCGCGGATCGATGTCGCGCGGCATCGCGAGGTCGATCATGAAAACCGGCTTGCGGCGGCGCTTCTTGGTCGCCGCCACCATCGCGTCGCGCTCGATGACGTGACCGCGCGCGGCGGTCGAGGAGACGAGCAGATCGGCATCCGGCAGGTACAGCGGCAGATCGGACAGCGGAATCGCGTAGCCATGCACCTCGCGGGCGAGCTTCTCGGCCTTGTCGAGGCTGCGGTTGGCGACGATCAGCCGGCCCACGCCCTGCCCGCGCAGATGGCGCGCGAGCAGCTGCACGGTTTCACCGGCGCCGACCAGCAGCGCGGTGGTTTCGCGAAAGTCCGCGAAGATGCGCCTGGCCATCTGCACGGCCGCATAGGCGACCGACACCGGATGCGCGCCGACCTGGGTGCGGCTGCGCGCGAGCTTGGCGACCGCGAAGGCATGCTGGAACAGCCGCGACAGCACCGGCCCGAGCACGCGCTGGCTCTGCGCGGTGGCGAAGCTCTGCTTCATCTGGCCGAGAATCTGCGGCTCGCCGAGCACCATCGAATCGAGGCCCGAGGCGACGCGCAGGCTGTGCAGCACGGCGGCCTGATCGCGATGCGTGTAGACGAACTGCTGGAGGTAGTCGTGCGGGGCGTTGAGCTCGCGGCGCCACCATTCGAGCAGCTTGGCTTCGTCCTCGACCGGAGCGACGGCGAGGATTTCGGTGCGGTTGCAGGTGGACAGGATCGCCGCCTCTTCGACACCGGGCAGCGCCCGCAGCCGCGCGAGCGCGGCCGGCAGGTCGGCTTCAGTGAAGGCGAGCCTTTCGCGGGCCTCGACAGGCGCGCTGTGGTGGCTCAGCCCAAGCGTGATGAGGGCCATTTGCTACCTGGTCTGGAAGGAGGCGACGTCGCCTCCCGGTTCGGGGCTCGATTCCCTGGAATCGAATCCGCTCGACATACCTTGCGCTTTCAGCGCACGGCAAGCCAATCCGTGAATCCCCGTATTGTCTGGCAGCCCCGCCCTTAGGACAAGCCAGCGCTGGTTCGCAGGCTCGCAAAATTCGTGCTCAAAGGGCCCAGGAACCACGCTACCATTGAACAGTCTCAGGACATGCCGGTTCGCTCGCCTCCACGTGCGAATCGCGCACTCCCTCCGCCTCGCCTTGGACTCTTCGTGACCCAGCCCTCGTATCGCCGCCTTGCCCCGACCGCCCTGGCTACGGCCCTGCTGGCGATCTGGGTCACTCCGTCCGCCTGGGCCCAGACGGACGACGATGCGCCGGTACAGACCGTCGAACCCGCGGAAGCCGCTTCGGGCGCCACCGTCACCGATCCGGAAGCGCGCTTCCACATCATGGCCGGCGAGATGGCCGCGGCGCGCAACGAGCCGGGCCTGGCTGCGGCGGAGTTCCTCGCCGCGCTGCGCAAGGTCGACGATCCGGCGCTCGCCGCCCGCGCCACCGGGCTGGCCTTCACGGCCGGCAGCGCCAACCTCGTGCAGCAGGCCGCCCAGCGCTGGCTCGAACTCGACGCCAACAACATGGACCCGCGCGAAGTGCTGCTCGCGATGGACCTGCAGCGCAATGACGTGGAGGGCGCCTACACGCAGGCCAAGGCCATCGTCGACGGCCATGGCGGCGGCCGCGAGGACGGCTTCCGCCACGTCGGCGTGCTGATGGTGCAGCAGCCCGGCAAGAACGACACCGCCATCGCGGTGCTCGACCGCCTGAGCAGCGAGTATCCGAAGGAATCGGGCGCCTACTACGCCACCGCCCTGCTCGCGCTGCGCCAGGACCGGGTCGACACCGCCGAGACCGCGATCCGCAAGGCCGTCGAGCTGAACCCGGATTCGCGCGAGAACGTGCTGCTGCTCGTCGGCGTGCTCGTGCGCGCCGGCAAGCTCGACGAGGCCGACCGCAGCATCGAGGCGCTGACCAAGAAGCATCCGAAGGAAAGCGCCGACATGCGCATGGCCTACGCCAAGCTACTGGTCGAATCGCAGCAGCGCGATCGGGCCCGCCAGCAGGTGGAGCGCATTCTCAAGGCCGATGCCAAGAACAAGGACGCGCGCTACGCGCTCGCCGTGTTCCAGCTCAACGACAACGATCTCGATGGCGCGCGCAAGCAGTTCGAGCAGCTGTCCAAGGACATCGATCGCGGCCCCGACGCGCGCTTCCAGCTCGGCCGCATCGCCGAGCAGCAGAAGCGCTACGACGACGCGCTGTCGCTCTACGACTCGGTCGGCAGCGGCCCGCAGGCGCTCGACGCGGCCGTGCGCCGCGCCGCCGTGCTGACCCGTCTCGGCCGCGTCGGCGAAGCCCGCGAAACCCTGCACCGCATGCGCGACCAGTTCCCGCCGCTGCGCGAGCGCCTGCTGCTCGCCGAAGGCGAGATGCTGCTGACCGCCGGCCGCCGCGACGAAGCGCTCGCGGCCTACAACGACGGCCTGCGCGAGCTGCCCGGCAACGGCGATCTGCTCTATGGCCGCTCGCTCGTCTACGACCAGCTCGGGCGCAGCGCCGAGGCCGAGACCGACCTGCGCGGCATCCTCAAGGCCAAGCCCGACGACGCCCGTGCCCTCAACGCGCTCGGCTACATGCTCAGCAACGGCAGCAAGGAACGCCTGCCCGAGGCGCGCGAGCTGATCGAAAAGGCGCTGAAGCTGGAACCCGAAGACCCAGCCATCATCGACAGCCTCGGCTGGATCAACTTCAAGCTCGGCAAGCCCGAGGCCGCCAAGGACCTGCTCGCCAAGGCGCATGACATCACGCCCGATCCGGAGATCGCCGCGCATCTCGGCGAGGTGCTGTGGACGCTCGGCCAGCGCGACCAGGCCAAGGCCGTCTGGAACAGCGCGCTCAAGGACAGCCCGGATCACGAAGTACTCAAGGAAACCATCCAGCGCCTGTCGCCATGAAGGCGCTCGTCGCGGCACTGGCCGCGCTGCTGTTGCTGGCCGGCTGCTCGCTGACGCCGCAGCAGCGCGAGCTCAGTTCGACCGAGAAAGGCGCGGCCTATGCCCGCCACGAGGCGCAGATCCTCGGCATCGAATCGTTCCAGGTCGACGGCCGCGCGGCGAGCGCCGAGCTCGGTTTTCGCGCCGACCTGCGCTGGCTCGAACGCGCGGACCGGCATTACGAGCTGCGCCTGGCCGGCCCGTTCGGAGCCGGCGCAGTGGAACTGCGCGGCGACCCGTATCTGGTCGAGGTGCGCAGCAGCGAAGGCGTGCAGCAGACCGCCGATCCCGAAGGCTGGATCCGCAACCGCTACGGCTGGACGCTGCCGATCAGCGGGCTGCGCTACTGGGCGCTCGGCATTCCGAACCCGCGCCTGCCCTCGCAGCCGTCTCTCGACGCCCAGGGCCGGCTCGCGACCTTGATCCAGAGCGGCTGGAAGCTCACTTATTCGGAATATCGCCGCGAAGGCGAGTACGATCTGCCGCGCCGCTTCGAAGCCGACAACGGTCAAGTGCGGCTCAAACTGCTGATCGACCGCTGGAACCTGCAGCCCGAGACCGGCTCTCCATAAATTCGTTGTCCGTCGACGCTACAAAGTTGTCCGCCCGATGACCCACCCTTTCAACGCCGAATTCGCCTGGCCCGCGCCAGCGAAGCTGAACCTGTTCCTGCACGTCACCGGCCAGCGCGCCGACGGCTACCACCTGCTGCAGACGGTCTTCCAGTTCCTCGACTACGGCGACTCGCTGTATTTCGCCCCGCGCGGTGACGGCGTCTGCCGGCGCGTCGAGGGCAATTACGACATCCCGGACGAGCAGGATCTGATCATCCGCGCCGCGCGCCTGCTCAGCGAGATCAGCGGAGCCGGCCTGGGCGCCGACATCCGGGTGCGCAAGCGCATTCCGTTCGGCGGCGGGCTCGGCGGCGGATCGAGCGACGCGGCGACCACGCTCGTCGCGCTGAACCGGCTCTGGAACCTCGGCATTCCGTACGACGAAATCGCCGACATCGGCCTGCGCCTCGGCGCCGACGTGCCGGTGTTCGTGCGCGCCCAGGCCGCCTGGGCGGAAGGCGTCGGCGACAAGCTCTGGCCGATCGAACTGCCCGAGCCGTATTTCCTCGTCGTCACTCCGCCCGTGCAGGTCTCGACCGCCGAAATTTTCACCGCCCCCGAGCTGCAGCGCGACCGGCAGCCGATCGACCTCGCCGCCTTCAAGGCCGGTGAAGGCGTCAACGTCTGCGAGGCGGTGACGCGCGTGCGCCATCCGCAGGTCGGCGAAGTGCTCGACTGGCTCGCCGCGCACGGCAGGCCACGCATGTCCGGCACCGGCGCCTCGTGCTTCGTCGCCTTCGATACGCTGCTCGAAGCCGAGCGCGTGCGCCAGCAGGTTCCGACGCGGTGGCAAGCTTTTGTTGGAAAAGGGCTGAATCGCTCGCCACTCGCGGATATAATGCGCGGCCTCTGAGGTCCCCGGGCTTCGGAAGACTTCCAGAATTGGGGCGTAGCCAAGTGGTAAGGCAGCGGGTTTTGATCCCGTCATTCGGTGGTTCGAATCCATCCGCCCCAGCCAGTTTTTGGATTGTTCAGATAGTCAGTCTGACTACTTAAGTTGCTTTCGCGGCACCTCACCGTAGCTTCTTCGCGACGAGATCGATTCCGATGGCCGATTCACAGCTGATGCTCTTCACGGGCAATGCGAACCCCCAACTGGCTCGCGAAATTGCCAACTACATGAAGATTCCCCTCGGCAAGGCATCGGTCACCCGGTTCTCCGATGGCGAGGTGCAGGTCGAGATCCTCGAGAACGTCCGCGGCAAGGACGTGTTCGTGATCCAGCCCACCTGCGCGCCGACCAACGACAACTTCATGGAGCTGGTGATGATGCTCGATGCGTTCAAGCGCGCATCGGCAGGCCGCGTCACCGCCGTGGTGCCCTACTTCGGCTACGCGCGCCAGGATCGTCGTCCGCGCAGCGCCCGCGTGCCGATCTCGGCCAAGGTCTGCGCCGACATGATCGGCGAGTGCGGCGCCAACCGCGTGCTCACGGTCGACCTGCACGCCGACCAGATCCAGGGCTTCTTCGACATTCCGGTCGACAACGTCTACGCCTCGCCGGTGCTGCTCGGCGACATCTGGCGCCAGAAGTACGACAACCTCATCGTGGTGTCGCCCGACGTCGGCGGCGTGGTCCGCGCGCGCGCGGTCGCCAAGCGGCTCGACGACGCCGACCTCGCCATCATCGACAAGCGCCGCCCGCGCCCGAACGAAGCCAAGGTCATGAATATCATCGGCGACGTGCGCGGCAAGACCTGCGTGCTCGTCGACGATCTGGTCGACACCGCCGGCACGCTCGGCCAGGCCGCCGGTGCGCTCAAGGATGCCGGCGCGATCAAGGTCGTCGCCTACGTGACGCATCCGGTGCTGTCGGGCAAGGCGATCAGCAACATCACCAACTCGCGCCTCGACACGCTGGTGGTGACCGACACCATTCCGCTGACGCCCGAAGCCGCCGCCTGCCCGAAGATCCGCCAGCTCTCGATCGGCGGCCTGCTCGCCGAAACGATCCGCCGCGTGAGCGCGGAAGAATCGGTCAGCTCGCTGTATCTCGACTGATCGCCGTCGGGCGGGCCAAGGCCCGCCCTGTGATCCGCGCAACGAAAAGAGCACGCCTGACGCGTGCTCTTTTCGTTTGCAGCCGCTCGCAAGCCGCGGCCGCGCTCAGCGAACCAGTTCGCCGGCCAGCACCCGAAAATCGGCCCGGCGCGCGCACGGCTCGGTCACTTCGGCGAGGCCGTAGCCATGCTCCATGAGCACGACATCGACACCGGCGGCTTCGGCGCAACGGCGATCGACATCGCTGTCGCCGATCATGAGCACTTCGCTCGGCTGCAGGCCGCCGCGATCGAGCAGCCATTGCAGCGGCAGCGGGTCGGGCTTGCGCCGTTCGAGGGTGTCGCCACCGGCCACCGCATCGAAGTAGCCGGCAATGCCGAACGACGCCAGCAGCCGCATCGCGCTCTCCTGCGACTGATTGCTGCAGATCGCCAGCCACACCCGCCCGGCGCTCAGCGCAGCCAGCAGCTCGCGAGCGCCGTCGAACAGCCGTACCGATTCCGACGCGGTCCGCAGATAGCGCTGCCGTACCTGCCGCGCCAGCGCATCGACGGACTCGCCGCTGCCGCGCAGCTCCAGCGCCTGCCGCAGCATCGAGTCGAGTCCGAAGTGCACGCTGTGCGCGAGGTCCTGCGCCTCGACGGGCTGCAGTTCCTGCTCCCGCAGTACCGCATTGATCGCTTCGATCATACCGGCGCGCGTATCGAGCAGCGTGCCGTCGAGATCGAACACGATCCCGCGATAGCGGCGGCGGAGCGTCGAACTCATCGCGCCAGCCTCAGAACTCATACGAGTACGTGAAGAACACGCTGCGCGGTTTGGCCTGGAAGGCGTACGGATAGTAGTACTCGGGATCGGTCGGCAGCACTTCGCCGCGCACGCCGGCCGAGGCGTACTGCAGGTTCCCGAACAGGCCGCGGTTGCTGTAGTCCTCGTCGAGAATGTTCTCCAGGCGCAGCTGCAGGCGGTGTTCACGCGCTTCGCCGGCCCAGTACTGCGCGGTGGCGTTTAGCACGAACCAATCGCCCCAGTTGTACGCGGGCACGCTGGCGATCGGACCGTTGGTGATCGTGCGGCCCTGCAGGCGTGGCAGCAGGTTGAACTGGTAGCGGCGATCGCTCGAGGTGTAGCGCAGCTGGCCGGTCGCGAACCATTCGGGCGTCGCGTCGATCTGCCGGTGGGTGCCTTCGACCTCGGCCTTCTGCTGCGTGTAGTTGGCGCTGATCAGCCAGTTGCTGCTGAGCTGGAACTGCACGTCGGCGACCATGCCGCGAATCTCGGTGACGGCATCGGTGTTGTAGCGCGTGTTCGGCGTCAGGCCGCTGGTGGACTGGATGCGGTCGGTGATGTCGGTGGCGAAGCCACCGATCTCGGCCTGCAACTGCGCTTCGCCGAACTGCAACCTGGCGCCCGCCCCGTAGTTGAGCGTCTTGGTCTTCTCGGGTTTCAGATCGGGGTTGCCGATCATGGTGTCGGTGTTCGAGTACAACTCGTTGGTGCGAGGCAGGCTGAACGAATTGCCGCCGTTGACGCGGACGAAGGTATTGCCGGGCAGATTCTGGTGCAGGCCGAACTTGCCGATGGTCTTGGTGCCGAACGACTTCTCGTTTTCGACGCGGCCCGCGATCGACAGATTGGTGCCGGGGCTGAAGGTCGGCGTCAGGTGAAGATCGGCGATCAGCGCATTGCTCGAGACGATGTCGTCGTCGATGCGCACGCGTTCGTCGGAGGCATCGCGATAATTGGTGGACTGCACGCCGAGCGTAGCACCGATCGACGGCGTGAAACTCACGTGGTTGAGCGCGGTGACGATCATCTCTTCGAAGCCGGCCGGAATCGCGTTGTAGCCGATGCCGCGCTGCGTCTGCGGTTCGAGGCGTCCGGTCCAGTGGCCCCATTCGATCGTCGTGTTCGGGCTGCTCGGACTCTGGCAACCCGCTTGAATCCGGCAGATCTCCGGCAGGAACTTGGTGTTGATGAGCTCGGGCTTGCGATACGAGGCGGTGATGTCGGTGCGTACGGCGCTCGACCAGGTCTTGTTGTAGCTCAGGTTGAACAGCGGCATCTTCGACTTCGTGGGGCCGTAGATCGTCGTGTTCGGGAAGGTGTCCTGAAAATCGATCTGCACGTACTGCAGGTTCGCGAGCAGCTGGCTGCCGCCGTCGATCTTCCACAGGTACTTCACGCCGATGTCGTCACGCGAGTTCGAATAGTCGGTGATGCCGCCGGCGGCGAGATGGTTGTCGGTCTGCGATTCGCGCGAAAAGAGCGTCGGCCCATCGGTGCCCAGGCGTCCGCCATAGAACATCACGCTGTGCTTGCCCGAGGTGGTCAGCGGAAACGAATAGTTGCCCCAGATCTCGCGCGTGTTGAAGCTGCCGTACGAAAATCCCATCTCGCCCTTGCGCGTGCCGTCGGGCTTCTTGGTGCGAATGCTCACGAGACCGACGCCGGCGTTGCTGCCGAAGTACAGGCTCTGGCCACCGCGGAACACTTCCACCGATTCGATCATGTGCGGATCGATCAGCGTCGAACCCCAGATGTCCTCCACGCCCGGGCCGCGGTCGTACAGCGGCACGTCGTCGAGCGTCACCAGCGTATCGCGATCGCCGCCGCCGTCGAGGCGAATGGTGAATTCGCCTTCATCGGGGGAATAGCCCACGTAGGCACCCGCGATGAGCCCCTGGGCGAGTTCGGCCATGTTGGTGTAGCCGCCGGCCTCGATCTCCTCGGCGCTGATGACCTGCACCTGATTGCCGAACTGCTGGAGATCCTGCGCCACCGCGGTCACCCGCTCGTGGCCGAGCACTTCGACTTCTTCGATCGCGCTCGCTGCCACCGCGGCCTGCGCGGCTTCGCTTACGGCAGCGCTCGCGCCGGCCTGCGCCACGAGCAGTTCGACCGCCGCGGGAGCGACCGCATCCTGCGCCTGGGCCGGCAAGCTGCAGACCGTCGCACCGACGGCAAGGGACAACAGCGTGCGCCGAAACGGCACGCGAGACTGAATCGCGGACATCGGAAGGCTCCTTCGGGATAGCGTTGGCATTCGCGACGCGAACGCAGCAGCGGCGGTCGAGTGCCGGTGCGTCGCGCCTGGCGATCGGTGGCGATCGCCCTGGCCCGAAGTCTGGTGTCGGTACTTTTCTGACCGATGTCAGGAAAGTGAACGAAATGTTCTGATATTCAGGGATTTGTGCCGAGCCCAAATCCTTCTATAGATGTGCGGCGGGCGCCGCGCCCTGCAGCCGCCGGTTCGTCGCTTCGAGTTCGGCGCGCAGCTGATGCACCAGATCGAGGAACGACATCACCAGCCGCGACTTCATGCGCTCGCGCAAACAGATCACGTGCGAATACGTGGCCGCATCGAGATCGTGGATCGGCAATGGAACCAGGCGCTGATCGTCGACATAGGCCACTGCCGAAACCACGCCGAGGCCGATGCCGTTGGCGACCGCTTCGCGGATCGATTCGCGGCTGCCGATTTCCATGACCTGCTTCACGCGAATACCGGCGCGTTCGAGCGCCTGGTTGAACACGCGCTGCGTGGTCGAACCACTTTCGCGTCCGACGAATTCGCAGCCGTGCAGATCGCTCACGCTGAGCGATTCGCGCGTCGCCAGCGGGTGCTGACGATGCGCGAACACCACCAGCGGCTGGCGACGATACGCCACGCTTTCGACGCGCTCGTCCTGTACGTCGTGCACGAGCACGCCGAGATCGGCGTGATAGTTGAGGATTCGATCGACGATCTGCGAGGAATCACCGACCGAAAGGCTCACGTAGATACGCGGATGGCGCTTCTGGAACGCGGCCAGCACCGGCATCACGTTGTAGGGCCCGACCGCGCCGATGCGCAGATGGCCGCGCAGCATGCCTTCGGCTTCCATGAGCATGGACTGCGCTTCTTCTTCGAGCGCGAACAGGCGATTGGTGATCACCAGCAGGCTGTCGGCGAATTCGGTGGTCATGAGCTTGCGGCCGATCTGCAGGAACAGCTGCACACCGAACTGCTTTTCGAGCGCGCCGATCTGCGCCGAAACGGTGGGCTGGCTGACGCCCATCTCGACGGCCGCGGCGGTCGTGCTGCCGCAGCGGGCGGTGTAATGGAAGGCGCGCAGGCCGGTCAGAAGGCGCATGTGATCTATCGACGTGATCTATGGATGGCCCGCAGTTAACGGCAAGAATCTTTCATTGCCGTGACTCCGGTGCCCGATCCATAGAAGATTTTCATGCCGGGCGGCGATTCATCGATTTTTCCTTCACGGCGATGCAATCAGGGGCTCCTAGGCTGCGCCCATCGTTGTGGCCCACGCTCCCCCGAAGCCCTCATGATCTGGAACCTGCTGCGCCGCCTGCTGGTCGCGTTCACCGCGCTGGCATTCATTCCTTCCGCATTCGCCGCGCCGAACGACGGCAGCCCGCAGCGTCCGCTGCGCGTGATGCTGATTCCGGCCGACGGCGGCACCGCCACCGGCACGCTGGCCGATTTCAAGCCGCTGTTCGACGCCATCACCGCGGACAGCGGCCTGCACTTCTCGCTGCGCGTCGGCAGCAGCTATTCGGCCGTGGTCGAGGCGATGAAGGGCGGGCTCATCGAGATCGCCTGGTTCGGGCCGGTGGCCTACGTGCAGGCGCGCGAGGCCGGCGCGGCCGAGCTGCTCGCGGTTTCGGTGCGCGATGGCGAATCGAGCTACTACGCAGGCATCTTCGTGCGCGCAAACGCCCCGATCAAAACCCTCGCCGACCTGCGCGGCAAGCGCATGTCCTTCGGCGACATCAACTCCACCTCGAGCTTCTCGTACCAGGTGGCGATGCTGCTCGAAGCCGGGCTCGATCCGGCGCGCGACCTGTCCGAGCTGCGCATCACCGGCAGTCATGCCGCGAGCCTCGCCGCACTGAGCAGCAAGCTCGTCGACGCGGCCTGCCTGAGCTTCAATTCGTATCTGCGCGCGGTCGATGCGGGTTCGGTGCGCGCCGAGGATTACCGCGTGCTCGCCCGCAGCGAGGCGATTCCGAATCCGCCGCTGGCGATGAGCACGGCCTTGCCTGCGGCGATCAAGCAGCAGCTCAAAACAGCGTTTGCGCGCGTGCATCAAGCCGGCCACATCGCCGCGGCTTCGCTGCGCGGCTACGGCAACAGCGCGGTCGATCGCTACGACACCGCGTTTCCGGAAGCCGCGTTCGACAGGCCCGCGCAGATGCTCGAGCGCATCGGCGACCAGGAACTCGGCGCGATCCTGCACAAGGCGGGCCAGCGATGAGCGCGCTCGTCGAATTCGATGGCGTGACCAAACGCTATGCCGACGGCACCAGAGCACTCCACGAGCTCAGGCTGTCGATGCCGCGCGCGCAGTTCTGCGTGGTGCTCGGGCCGTCGGGCGCCGGCAAGTCGACCTTGCTGCGCATGCTCAACGGGCTCGCGCGACCCGACGAAGGCGATATCCGCTTCGACGGCGTCACGCTCACGCCCGCGCGATTGCGGCAGCAGCGCAGCCGCATCGGCAGCATTCACCAGCACTACGGCCTGGTCGGACGCCTGTCGGTGCTCGACAACGTGCTCTGCGGCCTGTTGCCGCGCATGAGCTTGCTGCGTTCGATGCTCGGTGTTTTCAGCGACGAACAGCGCCGTCGCGCCTGCCGCATGCTCGCCGAAGCCGGCCTCGACGAAGGGCATCTGTACCGTCGCGCGGACGAGTTGTCGGGCGGCCAGCAGCAGCGCGTCGGCATCGCCCGCGCGCTCATGTGCGATCCGCAGCTGATCCTCGCCGACGAACCCGTCGCGAGCCTCGACCCGCGCATCAGCCGCGACATTTTGGGCCTGCTGCGCAGCACCGTGCACACGCAGGGCGTCGCCGTGCTGTGCACGCTGCACCAGGTCGAGCTCGCATTGGAATTCGCCGATCGCATCGTCGGCCTGCGTGCGGGCCGCGTGGTGTTCGACGGTACGCCGGCCCAGTTCGATGCAGCCGCACACGCGGCGCTGTACTCGGCGTCCGATCTTTCCGTGCGCGCCGACGCTGCGAATGTGGAAGCGCAGACACCGCTGCTTCGGGAGTGGTCCCATGCTTGAGAACGACGTGATCGAAAGCGGCAGGCTCGCGCTCGCGCAGCCAGCCACGATGAAGCCGCCCGAACAGTGGCGACTGCAGCCACGCGGATCGCTGCGCCGGCTGCTGATCGGACTGTTCGTGCTCGTGCTGCTGCTGTTCTCGGCCAGGCGCACCGAGATCGATCGCATGCTGCTGCTGAGCGCCGAGGCCGTCGGTTCGGCGCTCGGCGTGGCCGGGCCTTCGCAGGTCGCCGATGGCGTGCGGCGCGTGAGCAGCTCGCTGTGGCCGCCGCAATTGTCGGAGCGACGCGAAGTCGCGCGTATCGAAGGCTTCGACCGCGACCATCTGCCGTTGGGCTCGCACATCGAGCAGGAGCAGTCGCTGACGCGCAGTCTCGATCCGACCACGCTGCAAGTGCAGACCCAGGTGGTTGCGCGCGAGGTGCTCGTGCAGCCGCTGGGCTATCTCTGGCGCGTGATCGGCCTGATGTTCGAGACCGTCGAGATGGCCGTGTGGGGCACGCTCGTCGCGCTGCTGATGGCCTTTCCGCTGGCGTATTTCGGAGCCCGCAACTACGCGCCGCATCCGCTGCTGCACACGCTGGCGCGC
Organism: Hydrocarboniphaga sp. FW305-C-57; assembly: GCF_058783045.1. Lineage (NCBI taxonomy): Bacteria > Pseudomonadati > Pseudomonadota > Gammaproteobacteria > Nevskiales > Nevskiaceae > Hydrocarboniphaga > Hydrocarboniphaga sp. FW305-C-57. The sequence continues at coordinate 78,565 of NZ_JBYSYG010000017.1, forward strand.
GGAACCAGCAGCCTGCTGCGCTCGGTGCCCGATCTGATCAGCGCGCTGTTCCTGGTGCTGGCCTTCGGCTTCGGCCCGATCGCCGGCGTGCTGGCGCTCGGCGCGCACAGCGCGGGCTTTCTGGGCAAGTTCTTCGCCGAGAGCATCGAGAACGCCGAGCGCGCTCCGCAGGATGCGCTGCGCGCCGCCGGTGCGCGCGACCTGCAGATTCTGCGCTACGCGGTCTGGCCCGCGGTGCTGCCCTCGGTGATCGGCCAGGTGCAGTACATCCTCGAGCGCAACGTGCGGACGGCGACCGTGATCGGCATCGTCGGCGCCGGCGGCATCGGCCAGGAACTCAAGGGCCGCTTCGAGATGTTCGACTTCGGGCACGTGGCCACGCTGCTGCTCGCGATCTTCGTCTCGGTGGTGCTGCTCGAACATCTGGCCGGACGCCTGCGCGCCCGCTTCATCTGAAGAATTCCCACAGCAGGAGCTGCTCCCATGACGACGACTCGCAGTCGCCGCGACTTTCTGCGCCTGGTCGGCGGCGCCGCCGGCGCCGGTGCCTTGCCGCTGTCCATCCGCGATGCGCTGGCCATTTCCGCACGCAGCGAAACCGGCACGATCCGCGACGTGCAGCACGTGGTGATCCTGATGCAGGAGAACCGCTCGTTCGATCACTACTTCGGCGCCCTGCGCGGCGTGCGCGGCTTCGGCGATCGCTTTCCGGTTCCGCTGGCCTCGGGCAAATCGGTCTGGTGGCAATCCGACGGCAAGCGCGAGATTCCGCCGTATCACCTCGATAGCGCGCGCATGAACGCGCTGCTGGTACCCGATACGCCGCATTCGTATTCGGACGCACAGGCGGCCTGGAACCAGGGTTTGTTCGGGCAATGGCCGCTGTACAAGACGCAGTATTCGATGGGCCACTACCGGCGCGCCGACGTGCCGTTCCAGTACGCGCTCGCCGAAGCCTTCACGATCTGCGATGCGTACCACTGCTCGATCACCGCGGGCACCGATCCGAACCGCATCGTGTTCTGGAGCGGCTCCAACTTCAGTCCCGAGCTGCGCGCACGCGGCATCGACAGCACCGACGTCGACTCCGAACCCGACAACCTGCGCTGCTGGGTCACCGGCACGATGCCCGAGCCGGGCTACCAATACGTCAGCAATGCGCTGACCTGGCCGACGATCCCGGACGTGCTGCAGCAGGCCGGCGTGAGCTGGCGCGTCTACCAGGACCCGAACGACAACTGGACCGGCGCGATGCACGGCTGCCTGGCATTCAAGAGCTTCCGCGAAGCGGAACGCGATTCACCGATCTATCGCAACGGCATGTCGCACTGGAGCATCGACGACCTGATCCGGCACGTCGAGCAGGACACGCTGCCGCAGGTGAGCTGGATTCTGCCGACGCGCCTGCAGTCCGAGCATCCGGGCGCACCGTCGAGCCCGCAGCAGGGCGGCCATTTCACGAGCGAAGTACTCGCCGCGCTGACGCGCAATCCGGCGGTCTGGAGCAAGACCGCGCTGTTCGTGACCTTCGACGAGAACGACGGCTTCTTCGATCATCTGCCGCCGCCCGCGCCGCCCTCGTTCGATGCCGATGGCAGGCTCGCGGGCGCTGCGACGCTCGACCTCGCCGGGCATTACTTCCACGACCCCTATCGCAACCATCTCAAGCGCGAGGACCTCGTCAGCGGCACGCGCCGGCCCTGGGGCCTCGGGCCGCGCGTGCCGATGTACGTGATCTCGCCGTGGAGCCGCGGCGGCTGGGTCAATTCGCAGGTGGCCGATCACACGTCGGTGGGCCAGTTCCTGGAACGCCGCTTCGACCTGCGCATCCCGGCCATCAGCCCCTGGCACCGCGCGGTCTGCGGCGACCTGAGCTCGGCCTTCGACTTCAAGAACCCGAATGCGGCGCGCTTCCCGCGCCTGCCGGACGTGGCGAACTACGCCGAGATCGAAAGCGCGCAGAGCCAGCTCGCGGTGCCGTCCGCTCCGGCCCAGCCGCAGCCGGTCTGGCAGGAGCAGGGCCTGCGCCCCTCGCGCGCGCTGCCCTACGCGCTGCACGTCGATGCGCGCGCCGAAGGCGATCAGCTGGAACTGGAGTTCGGCAACACCGGGGCACAGGGCGCAGTGTTCCAGGTCTACGATCGCCTGCGGCCCCAGCGCATCCCGCGCCGCTACACGGTCGAGGCCGGCAAGTCGCTGGCGGATCGCTGGGCGACGACCGACACCGATGGCGCGTTCGATCTGTGGGTGCACGGCGTCAACGGCCACGTGCGCCACTTCCAGGGCCGCATCGGCGATGCGGCCTCGGCGCCGCAGCTGCGGTTCCGCCACGGCGACGACGGCAGCCTCAGGCTCGAAGCGCAGGCCGCCGCCGGCAGCGAGCCGGTGACGCTGACGATCGTCGACAACGCCTACGGCGACAGCGTCGTGAAACTCGAGCTGAAGCCCGGCACCACGGCCAGCAAGCGCTGGAGCTTGCGCAAGAGCGCGCACTGGTACGACTTCAGCGTGAGCCTGGAAGGCAAGCCGGGCTGGCATCAGCGTCATGCCGGGCGCGCGGAATCCGGCAGCCACGGCTACAGCGATCCGGCGATGGCGACGGGGCCCGCGCTGTTCTCCTGACATCGATCCGGAGCTTGGTCCTTATTTCGGTTCGGCCGTAAACGAGAAGAGCACGCGTCAAGCGTGCTCTTCTCGTTTGTGCTCCATCCGATCCGCGATCGCCGCCGTTGGCGATGCCCGGGCTTCGTTGCCCGCGGGAACCGGCGCCTTTGCCGGCTCCCGTGTCGATTGACCGCCGGATCAGCCCGTCGTTCAACGCATCGTTCAGCCCAGATCGACCGGCACGAAGATGCGCGCCTCGCCGCGCTGGATCAGTACGGCGATGTGACGGTCGGACTTCTCGACGATCTCGCGCAGCTGCTTGGCGCTGTCGATGGTCTTGCCGTTGGCCGACAGCAACACATCGCCCGGGCGGATGCCGGCTTCGGCCGCCGCGGCGGCGACGTCTTCGACGACCAGGCCGCCCTTGACGTCGATCTGCTTCTTCTCGTCACTCGTGAGCGGGCGCACCGCGACGCCGAGGCGTCCGCCGGCATCGGCTTTGCCGCCTTCGTCGGCGCTGGCGACCTGCGCGTCTTCCATCGCTTCGAGCTTGGCGCTCAGGTCGCGCTTCTTGCCGTCACGCCAGACCGTGAGCTCGACCTTGGCGCCGGGCTGCATCGACGCGATCGCCGAAGGCAGCGCGAACGAGTCCTGCACGGGCTTGCCGTCGACGGCCAGGATCACGTCGCCCGGTTGCACGCCGGCCTTGGCGGCGGCGCTGTCCTCTTCGACGTTCGACACCAGCGCGCCGGTCGGCTGCGACAGGCCGAAGCTCTGCGCGAGCTGCTGGTTGACGGCCTGGATCGTCACGCCGAGCTTGCCACGTGTCACCTTGCCGCTGGTCTGCAGCTGCTTGCTGACGTTGAGCGCGACGTCGATCGGGATCGAAAAGCTCACGCCCTGGAAGCCGCCGCTGCGCGAGTAGATCTGCGAGTTGATGCCGACCACTTCGCCATCGAGATTGAACAGCGGGCCGCCGGAGTTGCCCGGGTTGATCGCGACGTCGGTCTGGATGAACGGCACGTAGGAGCCGTCCGGCAAGGTGCGGCCCTTGGCGCTGACGATGCCCTGCGTGACGGTGTTCTCGAAGCCGAACGGGCTGCCGATGGCGACCACCCATTCGCCGACGTTGAGCTGCTCGGGGTCGCCGAGCTTCACGGTCGGCAGGTCGCGCGCATCGATCTTGAGCACGGCGACGTCGCTCTTGGCGTCCTGGCCGATGACCTTGGCGGTGAATTCGCGGCGGTCGGTGAGCTTGACCGTGACTTCCTTGGCGTCGGCGACGACGTGCGCATTGGTGAGAATCACGCCGTCCGCGCCGACGATGAAGCCGGAGCCTTCGCCGAAGCTCGGGCGCTCCTGCTGCGGAATCTGGCCGAAGAACTGCGAGAACGGATCGTCGCCATCACCGAAGCCCGGAAAACCGCGCAGCTGGCCGCGCGCCGAGGTCTTCACGGTGCCCTTGGTGGTGATGTTGACGACAGCCGGGCCGTAGGCACGCACCATCGCCGAGAAGTCCGGCAGCGCGGCACGCGCCGAGACGTTGGCCGGTGCGGCCACCGGGGCGGCAACCGGCACGCTCGCGGTTTCGTGGCCCATCGCATAGAGCGCGGTGCCCGGCACGGCGACGGCCGCAGCGCCCAACAACGCCGCGGCGAATGGGTTACGGACGATCTTCATGCTCATCTTCAAACGCTCCTGACTATCGGTGGAAAGCCGCGGAAATCGTTCCGCGTACCGCCACGATGGGCGCGAAGATTTAAGGAAGATTTAAGACGAGCCGCCTTCGGCTGTGCTTGTCCCCTCTCCCACTCGTGGGAAAGGGTGGCGCGCAAGCGCCGGGAGAGGGGCTGATCGGAAAGTGCGCGCACTTTTCAGACGAACCCTCTCTCCCCTCGCTGACGCGAGGGACTCTCTCCAGCAAGCGGGAGAGAGGAACGGCGACGAAGTCGCGGGGGCCGAATTACTCCCGCTGCCCGAGCCAGACGCCCAGCGAGGCCAGCAGCAGGCCGACCAGCTCGTGCCAACCGAAGGCCGCGTCGAGCAGCAGCGCGGCGAGCACCGCGGTGACCGGCGGAACCAGATAGAAAAGCCCGGCCGTGCGGCCGGCCGCTCCGCGGCGCAGCAGCCACAGGTACAGCAGCAGGCCCGCGCAGGAATTCACCAGGATCGACCAGGCGGTGCCGAGCAGCACGGCGGTCTGGGGCACGTAATGCAGCCCTTCGAGCGCGATCGCGAACGGCGCGAGCACGATCAGCGAGGCCAGCAGCTGCACGACCAGCGAGAGCCGCGGGTCCAAATGCGTGGTGTGGCGCTTCTGGTAAAGCGTGCCGAAGCTCAGCGACAGCAGTGCCAGCAGCATGAAGCCGTAGCCGAGCAGCGAACCCGGCGCCATGAGCTTGGGCCCGATCACGAACAGCACGCCGGCCAGGCCGAGCGCGAGACCGATCGGCGTGTAGCGGCGCAGGCGTTCGCCGAGGAACACCGCGCCGCCGATCGCCGTCGTCAGCGGCATGAGCCCGGCGATGAGTCCGGCCGCCGCCGGCGGAACGCCCGCGCGCATACCCGCGTAGGTGAAGCCGAAGAATCCGGCCTGCAGCAGCACGCCGCCGATCGCGGCGTGCTTGAGCTCGGAAAACGCGGCCGCGGCCGGCCGGCGCCAGCACAGCAGCCAGAGTCCGACGATCGCGCCCGAACCCGCGAAACGCAGCACTGCGAGCGTGAACGCACCGCTGCCCCGCAGGGCGAATTCGGCCGCCAGATATCCCGTGCTCCAGAGCAGCACGAAGGCCAGTCCGGCCAGCGATTCGGTCCGCATCAGTTCGATCCTCCCTGCGCGGCGAAGCGCACGATCACCTTGAGTCCGCGTCCGTCGTCGCCGCCGGCCAGCGTCACCGTCGCCGCATGCGCCTCGGCGATGCTGCGCACGATCGCCAGGCCCAGTCCGCTGCCACCCGGCGGTGCGTCGGGCGCGCGATAGAAGCGGTCGAACACGCGCCCGCGCTCGGCTTCCGGAATGCCTGGGCCCTGGTCGAGCACCACGAGTTCCACGGTCGAACCGGCGCCGCGTACCGACACGTCGATGCGCCCGCCCTGCGACGAATGGCGAATCGCGTTGTCGAGCAGGTTGCGCAGCAGCGTCTTGAGCGCCTCGGGCTCGCCGACGACGCGGGCTTCGGAGGCCGCGTCGTCGAGCCCGAGATCGACCTGCTTGGCTTCGGCCGCGGCGTAGAGCTCGCCGATCACCTGGCGCGCGAGTTCGGCCAGCACGAGCGGTCGACGGACTTCGGAGCCCGCTCCGGGTTCCGGCGCGTCCTGCCGGGCCAGCGCGAGCATCTGCTCGACGAGCCGCGAGGCCCGGCCGACGCCGGCTTCGAGCGCCTCGATCGCGGCTCGGCGCTCCTGCTCGCCGGCCTGGTCGAGCCCGCGCAGCTGCAGGCGCAGGGCCGTCAGCGGCGTGCGCAGCTCGTGCGCGGCATCGGCGATGAAGCGACGCTCGCGCTCGCGCTGGCTGTTCAGTCGGCCGAGCAGGTCGTTCAGCGAGGCCACCAGCGGCTGTACTTCGGCCGGCAAGCCCTGCTCACGCAGCGGTGCCGATTCGACCGCCGGCCGTGAGCCGACTTGCTGGGCCAGCTTGCGCAGCGGCGCGAGCACGCGGCCGACCGAGATCCAGATCACCATGCCGAGCGCCGGCATCAGTAACAGCAGCGGCAACAGCACGCGAGCGGCCAGATGCGCGGCCCGCGATTCGCGCACGCGCATCGGCTGCGCCACCTGGATCACGTTGAACGGCGTGCGCAGGCCGTAGACGCGCCATTCGCCTTCGGGCGTGCGGACGGTCGAAAACCCCAGGGTGGTCAGGCCCGGCAAGCTCGCGTGGCGCTGCGACAGGTACACGCGCACGCCGGTCAGGCTCCAGACCTGCACGACGAGGTCGGCCGCGGCTTCGCGCTCGCCGAACTCGGGCGCGGGCTGCAGGAAGCTGCGGTCACGCAGGGCATGCGCGGTTTCGCGCAATTGCTGGTCGAACACGATGTCGGCCTCGGCGAGCGCCTGCCGGTACAGGAACGCCGCCCCCGCGATGCCCGTCAGCAGCACGGCCCCGAGCAGCCAGAGCAGCAGCCGCGTGCGCAGCGAGTTCACGTCGCCACCCGCCAGCCGACCCCGCGCACGTTCTGGATGAAGCCCGCCGAGAGCTTGCGTCGCAGGCCGGACAGGTGGACGTCGACGGTATTGCTCTCCACTTCCTCGCCCCAGCCGTAGAGCCGCTCCTCGAGCTGGCTGCGCGAAAGCACCTGCCCCGGACGTTCGAGCAGGGCCTGCAGGATCGCGAATTCGCGCGGGGACAGCGCCAGTTCGACGCCGGCCTGCGTAGCCTTGTGCGCCGCCGGGTCGAGCAGCAGGTCGCGATGCTCGATCAGCGGGCCGCTCTGCCCGCTCTTGCGCCGCACCAGGGCGCGAATGCGGGCCGCGAGCTCGTCCGGATCGAAGGGCTTGGTCAGGTAGTCGTCGGCCCCGGCGTCGAGGCAGGCGACCTTGCTCGCGATCGCGTCGCGCGCGGTCAGGATCAGCACCGGGGACGCCACTGCGTGCGTGCGCAGCTTGCGCAGCACCTCGAGCCCATCGCCGCGCGGCAGCCCGAGATCGAGCACGATCAGGTCGAAATGCTCGCTGATAGCGGCGGTCAGGGCGCTCGGCGCGTCCCGCAGCCAGTCGACCGCGTAGCCACGGCGGCGCAGCTCGGCGCGCAGGCCGCTGCCGATCATTTCGTCGTCTTCGACCAGCAGGATGCGCACGATTGACCTGATTCGATGCCCCGGAAAGCCGGCTAGCCTGCCCGGTTGCCGCCAAACGTCAAGCCCGCCGCGCCGCGATCCGGTGGCGACTTTCCGACCGCTCCCGTAGAATCCGCGCCCCCGTTGCTGGTCGCGGCTACGGGTCGTCAATCATTTTTGGAGTTTTCCCCATGAAACAGAAATTCGTCATCGAAGCCGAGGCACGCTCGGTGCAGGGAACGGGTGCGAGCCGCCGTCTGCGCCACGCGGGTTCGGTCCCGGGCATCGTCTATGGCGGCAAGAAAGAGCCGCAGATGATCTCCATCAACCACAACGAGCTGTGGAAGCAGCTCAAGCTCGAAGCCTTCTACTCGGCCATCATCACGCTGAACGTCGGCGGTGAATCCGAGCAGGTCGTGCTCAAGGATCTGCACCGTCACCCGGTCCGCGAGCAGGTTCTGCACCTCGACCTCCAGCGCATCCAGGCCGACGTCGCCCTGCGCATCCGCGTTCCGCTGCACTTCAAGGGCGGCGACGTGGCCCCGGGCGTCAAGACCGGCGGCGGCTATGTCGAGCATCTGCTGAACGAAGTCGAAGTCGAGTGCCTGCCGAAGGACCTGCCCGAAGCCTTCGAGATCGACATCTCCGGCCTCAACGTCAACGAGTCGATCCACCTGTCGCAGATCGCGTTGCCAGAAGGCGTCGCCTTCGTCGAACTCAAGCACGACAACGACCTCGCGGTCGTCGCGATCCACCTGCCGAAGGCTGCCGAGGAAGAGGAAGCCGCTCCGGCCTCCGCCGAAGTCCCGGCCGCCAACCAGAAGGCTCCCGACGCCAAGGCTGCCGCTCCGGCGCCGAAGAAGAAGTGAAGGACCGAGCCACCCGTCGAGGGACCCAGGCATAGCCTGGGATCGACGGCAAGGCGAGTGTCCGCTCTCCCAGACGCGGCACCCGCCCTGGCTCAACGCAAAAAGCCCTGCCCTCGCCGGCAGGGCTTTTTGTTAAGGTCGCCACCTCGTTCAGAAGTCTCGAACCCACGCAATGCCCGACTCGCTCTACGCCATCGTCGGCCTCGGTAATCCAGGGCCGGAATACGCGCGCACTCGCCACAACACCGGCTTCTGGTTCGCCGACCTCGCAGCGCTGCGCTACGGCGGCAGCTTCCGCACCGAATCGAAGTTCTTCGGCGAAACGGCTCGCGTGAAGATCGGCCCGGCCGACGTGCTGCTGCTCAAGCCGACGACCTTCATGAATCGCAGCGGCCAGGCGGTGGCCGCGCTCGCGAACTTCTACAAGCTCACGCCGGGCCAGTTGCTCGTCGCCCATGACGAGCTCGATCTGCCGGCCGGCACCATGCGCCTCAAGCTCGGCGGTGGCCACGGCGGGCACAACGGCTTGCGCGACATCTACAAATCGCAGGGCGAGGCATATCGCCGGCTGCGCATCGGCATCGGCCATCCGGGCGACAAGAATCTCGTGCTCAACTATGTGCTCGGCCGGCCGAACAAGTCGGACGAGGACGCGATTCTCGACGGGCTGGATCGTGCGCTGGATGCGGTCGAAACCTGGCTCAGGGAAAGCTGGGACAAAGGCACGCAGCAGCTGCATACCGCTGCGCGCTGATCACCGATTCCTGCGCCAGATCCTGCGCTAGCGGTCGTGCTTGTCGCGTTGTCCGGTGCTGCCTTGATGGCCACCGTTGATGCTCTTCTCGCGCTCGTGCGGCGCGTCCTTGCCGGACTTGCCGTGCTCGTCTCGAGGCCGAGCGATCTGCTTGTCGTCCTTGCGATCGGTGCGATTCATCGTCGTCTCCTGCGTCATTGTCGACTTTCCAGTGAGACCTGATGCTCGGTCAGCGAGTGTGTACATGCCCTGACTTGAATTCCTCGAAAACGACCGCTTGAATCCTGCGAGGATTCAGCACGCGGGCCTAGTCTTGAACCCCTCACAGCCAGCCAAGGAGGGCAAGCCATGAGTCTTCTGAATCCGCGTTCTTCCACGCATGCGATCAAGCTACTCGAGACCGATCACCGCGAAGTCGATGCGATGTTCGAAGAATTCGAGAAAGCGAACACCGGCCCCGATCAGACCGAGATCGTCAGCCGCATCTGCAAGGCGCTCGCCGTTCATACCGAGATCGAGGAACGCATCTTCTATCCGGAATCGCGCAAGGTGCTGCAAAGCGACGGGCAGGATCAGGTCGACGAAGCCTACGTCGAGCACGCGAGCCTCAAGGGCCTGATCCAGCGGCTCGACGGCATGCGCGCGAACGAGCCGCTGTTCAAGGCTTACGTGACGGTACTGAAGGAATACGTGCAGCATCACGTCAAGGAAGAGGAGAAGGATTACTTTCCGGATGTGGAGAAAACTTCGCTCGATCTCGAAGCGGTTGGCCAGCGCATGCTCGTGCTCAAGGAGCAGCTCATGACGCAGCTGCGCGACGAGGGCAGCCATCGCGGAGTGGTGCGCGCCAAGCTCATCGAATCGCAACCGCTGCCGCAGCGTGCGATGAAGAAAGCGGCCTGATCGATTCCAACGGTGCGTGCAGAAAAGAGGCTTGGCGCGATGCGCCAAGCCTCTTTTCTGCACGCTGCGAAAGCGGTGGGCCGGCCGGCAAGCCACCCACCCCGTTCGTCTACGCCGCCTTTTTCTGCTTCGAGTCCGCGCCGAGCTGCTTGATCAGCGCGTCGACGAAGGCGGGAATGTCGTCCGGCTTGCGGCTCGTGACGATCGGACCGTCGACGATGACCTCCGCGTCGGCCCACTGCGCGCCCGCGTTCGTGAGGTCGATCCTGAGCGAAGGCCAGCTCGTCATCCGCTTGCCTTTGGCGAGGCCAGCATCGATCAGCGTCCACGGGCCATGACAGATCGCCGCGATCGGCCGGCCGGTTTCGCCGAACGAGCGAATGAAATCGATCGCCTTGGTCTCGAGCCTGAGCTTGTCCGGATTGATCTGCCCGCCCGGCAATACGAGCGCGGCGTAATCCTCCACCTTGGCATCGTCGACCTTGCGATCGACGCGGACGGTCTCACCCCAATCGGTGAATTTCCAGGCCTTGATCTCGCCGGGCTTGGCGGTCTTGGCCGGGGCGAGCACCTCCACTTTCAGGCCGGCCTGCTCGAGCAGTTTCTTGGGCTGCAGCAGCTCGTCCTGCTCGAAGCCATCGGTGGCGAGAATGGCGACTTTCCTCGGTGATACGGTCTTATCGTTCATGCCTTGCTCCTTGCGGTGTTGACGCGCATCCATGCGCAGCCGATCGCTTGCAATAGCTGTTCCGAGCGCGGCGCGCGACCCCGACGGCCGCAAAAGACACGCGAGCGAGCCGCAAGCCGCACGAGCACCGAGGCCCGATCGTGCAGCTTGATCCGCCGCGCCTGCACGCTCCCGGTCGGCGGAAATACTCACTACACTAGCCCGCAGCCACGAGAGCCCAGAACATGAGTACGCCATGAGCACGCCGATCGTCCTTCCCAAGCTGGGTTTCTCGATGACCGAAGGAACGCTCACCGACTGGCTCGTCGCCGATGGCGGCTCGGTGACGCAGGGCCAGCTGCTGTATTCGCTCGAAAGCGACAAGTCCATGCAGGAAATCGAGGCTCCGGCCACCGGTAAGCTCAAGATTCTCAAAGCCGCGGGTTCGGCGTATCCGGTCGGCACCAAGCTCGGCGAGATCATCTGAACCCGGCGTCGCAGGGTCACCGGATCACGATGCCCAGGTGGCCGTGACCGCCACGGCTTCCGGCGCCAAGCACAAAATCGATTACAGCCGCAATCTCGCTCAGCTTCCGTTCAAGCTTTAAGCTTGCCGCTTTTAAAGCACCGCGAGCTCCCATGTTCGGACGCCTGATGCCCCGCGAGGGCAAATTCTTCGATTACTTCAGCCAGCATGCCGACCAGATCGTGCTCGGAGCCGAGCAGCTCACGGCGCTGATGCGCGCGGTTCACGAACTCGACGAGCGCAAGCGCAACATCGAGAACATCGAGCACCGGGCCGACAAGATCACCTCGCAGACGATGCAGCTGCTGCATCAGACCTTCATCACCCCGCTCGACCGCGACGAGATCCATCAGCTGATCACCAAGATGGACGACATCCTCGATCTCATGGAGGACGTCTCGCAGTGCATGTTCCTGTACGACATCCGCGCGGTCACCGATGAAGCGCGCACGCTCGCCGACCTTTGCCTGACCAGCACGCAGAAGGTCAAGGAAGCGGTGGACCTGCTCAGCAACCTCAAGAACGCCAAGAAGATCCTCGAGCTCTGCAACGAGGTCGATCGGCTCGAAGGCGACGCCGACCACGTCATGCGCAGCGCGATGGCCAAGCTGTTCCGCGAGGAGGCCGACGCCAAGCAGCTGTTCAAGCTCAAGGAGATCTACCAGCTGCTCGAATCGGTGACCGACCGCTGCCAGGACGTCGCCAACATCATCGAAGGCATCGTGATCGAGAACGGCTGATGACCGTCAGCATGGAAGTTCTCGTGCTGCTGATCGCAGCGGCACTGCTGTTCGATTTCATGAACGGCTTTCACGACGCGGCGAATTCGATCGCCACCATCGTCTCCACCGGCGCGATGTCGCCGCAGGCCGCGATCGTCTGGGCCGCGGGCTTCAACTTCATCGCCTTCGCGTTTTTCGGCTCGCACGTCGCGGCGACCATCGGCAAGGGCGTGGTCGATCCGAACATCGTCGACACCTACGTCGTCTTCGGCGCGCTGTTCGGGGCGATCTGCTGGAACATCATCACCTGGTACTTCGGCATCCCGTCGAGCTCCTCGCATGCGCTGATCGGCGGGCTCGCGGGTTCGGCGATCGCCAAGGGCGGCACCAGCACGCTGATCTCGGCCGGTTTCATCAAGACCGCGGCCGCCATCGTACTGTCGCCGCTGCTCGGATTCGTGCTCGCGGCGGCGCTGATGATCGCGATCGCCTGGATCTTCTTCCGCACCTCGCCGCGCCGCGTCGAGCGCACCTTCAACCGCCTGCAGTTCGTCTCGGCCGCGCTTTACAGCCTCGGCCACGGCAGCAACGACGCGCAGAAGACCATGGGCATCATCTGGCTGCTACTGATGGTCTCGGGCGCGCTGCAGAAGGACGCCGACCTGCCGTTCTGGGTCGTCATCAGCTGCCAGACCGCGATGGGCCTCGGCACGCTGTTCGGCGGCTGGCGCATCGTCAAGACCATGGGCATGCGCATCACCAAGCTGCGCCCGGTCGGCGGCTTCTGTGCCTCGGCGAGCGGCGCGGCGACGCTGTTCCTGGCTACCGGCCTCGGCGTGCCGGTGTCGACCACGCACACGATTACGGGCGCCATCGTCGGCGTCGGCGCTTCGCGCAAGCTCTCAGCGGTGCGCTGGGGCGTGGCGGGCAACATCGTCTGGGCCTGGGTGTTCACGATTCCGGCCGCGGCCTTCCTGTCCGCGATCGCCTGGGAAGTGGCGCATCTGGTGTTCTGAGGCCGGCGATCGGGCGACGCGCCGCGTCACCTGATCGTCCGCTCAACTGACACGATTGGTCGCGATACGCAGCCGCATCGGCGCGCTTCGATTGACGGCATGAAACCCGGTGATTCCGCTCATCCGCGCGCAATCGCCGACCGTCCGCGGTGCCTCGGCGCGCCGCGTGTGCTGACGCAATGCAGCATCCGATCGTGCGAGCAGCGCAAACTTCAATCGCAACAGGCTCCTGCGCGGCCTGATCGAATCGGCAGGTCGCGGTCTTGCGATGCGCGCGTGATGCCGCCGGGTGAAACGGCACTCAGGATTCGAGAACGGGGTTTGAAAGTGCAGCGCCATGACCTCTCCGGACATGGCGCTGCATATGAGCTCTCCGACCTCGTCGCGCGGTTCGTCACGATCGAAACTCGTGCTGCGCAGCGCGCTGCTGTGTTTGGCCTGGTTCGCTCAACCGGTCGCCGGGAATGAACAAGCCGCCGGATTCGACGAAGACCAGAGCGCGATCGCCGCGAGCGCTACGGCCGGCGCGCAAAACCGCTATTCGGCCCAGCCGACCGCGGACGGGCTCTATCGCGTGTCGACGCGCTTTCGCAACTTCGACGGGCAGACCCTTGCGCTGGGCTTCGATCTCGCCACTGCCGAGAGCCGCCGATCGCTGCGCGAGTTTGGCGTCGACGACCGCGAGCTCGATGCGCTGATTCGGCTCTGCCACCAGGCCACGGCTTGCGATCAGGCCGCCTACGACGGCTACACCACACGCTACTACCGCGAGCATGCCTTGCGGCTCACGGCCGACCCCGGGCGAGCCACGCGGCTGTCGGTCGACGTGCCCGCCGTGGTGCTGCGCAATCGCTCGCGCGTGCGTCCGCTGACCGATGCGCTGCGCCGCGCCGCGGCCGAGCAAGGCCGGGACGGCGACTGGATGATCAAGACCGCGATGACGCTCGTGCAGACCGCGCTGCCGTACAAGAAGCCCGCCGCGCAACTCGAGGGACGCTCGTTGCTGGGCTTCTATCCTCCGGCGCTCGCGCTCGAACGCGGCTACGGCGATTGCGACACCAAATCCGCCCTGCTCGCGGCGATGCTGCTCGATCTCGGCGAACGCCGCGTCGTCGGCCTGCATGTTCCGGGACACTACCTGCTCGGCGTCGATCGCCGGCCCGAGGCGGACGAGGCCTTCATCACCCACCAGGGCCGCCCGTTCGTGCTTGTCGAAGCGGCCGGCCCGGCCATGCGTGGCCTCGGCGATGTCTCTGTGCGCACCCGCAGCGCGCTCGCCCGCAACGATGGGCTGCGCGTCGACCCGATGTTCTGAGCCGGAAACCTCCTCACGGCGAAGCGGTCCAAAGGCGGTACGATCGTTGCCGATCGGCCTATGTGGCTTCGGAGGTTTCCCATGCGTGCCCTGCTTCCCTTGATCTCCCTGACCGGCGCCCTGCTGGCGCTGCCGGCCCACGCCCAGACGCAGAGCGCATCCGCGCCCGCAGCGGAGCCCCGCGTGGGGGTGAGCTTCGTCAAGCCGGAGAAGTTCACCGATGCGACGCTGCAGAACCGCTTCAACTCCTACGAGCGCGTGACAAAGGATCTCTCCGACTACCTCGCCGGCCTGGGCGAGCGCTACCTGCCGGCGAACCAGAGGCTCGAGATCGAGGTCACCGACATCGACCTCGCGGGCCGCTACGAACCCTGGCGCACCTACAACCCGGACGTGCGCTACATGGTCGACGTGACCTGGCCGAGCGTGAGCCTGAAGTACCGCTTGTTCGAAGACGGCCACGAGATCGCCCACGGCGAGCAACGCGTCGCCGACATGAACTATCTGCGTCGTCCGGCCGCACGAGCGAACAACGATTCGCTGCGCTACGAAAAGGCCATGCTCGACGATTGGTTCCGTGGCCAGTTCGACTCGCAATCCAAGCAGGCGGTCGCGGCACACAAGCCCTAGTCCTCGCCCGGCCTCCGGCGGCCCGGGCTCGAAGGCGCGAAACGGCGGGATGAGGGCGTGGAAAGGTCGGCCGCGGCCTCGCCCGAATTGACCCTGGGTGCCGCGAGCCCCTAGCATTTTGGTCCTTCGCAAGCCCTCCCTATGGACCTCAAGACCCTACTCGCCCCCATCGCCGACGACATGCTCGGCATGGACCGCATCATTCGTGCGCGCTTAGCGTCCGAAGTCGCCCTCATCAACGAGATCGGGGCCTACATCGTCGGAGCCGGCGGCAAGCGACTGCGCCCCGCCCTGTTGCTGATGTCCGCGCGCGCGCTCGGCTGCAGGAGCGAGGAGCCACAGCTGCTCGCCGCGGTCATGGAATTCATCCACACCGCCACGCTGCTGCACGACGACGTGGTCGATCACTCCGAACTGCGCCGCGGCCGCAAGACCGCGAATGCTTCCTGGGGCAACGCCGCGGCCGTGCTCGCCGGCGATTTCCTGTATTCGCGCAGCTTTCAGATGATGGTCGATTCCGGCCGCATGCCGGTCATGCGGCTGATGGCCGACACCACCAACGCGATCGCCGAAGGCGAAGTGCTGCAGCTGCTCAACGCCGGCGACCCCGATGTCGATCAGGCGCGCTACATGCGCGTGATCGAACTCAAGACCGCGGTGCTGTTTCGCGCCGCGAGCCAGGCCGGCGCGATCTGCGCCGACGCCACGCCGCAGCAGATCGAAGCGCTCGGCCGCTACGGCCATGATCTCGGCATCGCGTTCCAGCTCATCGACGACGTGCTCGATTACACCGCCGACCCCGAAGTCAGCGGCAAGGCGGTCGGCAACGATCTGGCCGAAGGCAAGCCCACGCTGCCGCTGATTCACGCGATGCGCGTGGGCGCGGCCGAGCAGTCCGCGCTCATCCGCGAGGCGCTAACGGGCGGCAAAGCCGAACTTCTCGGCGAAGTGCTGAAAATCGTTGAAGCCACCCAAGCAATCCCGTACACTCGCGCGCTCGCCGAGACCTACTCGGTTTCGGCGGCGGCAGCGCTAGACGATCTTCCCGACTCGTCATACAAAAAAGCACTGCTGGATCTGACCCAGTTCGCGCTCTCGAGAGCCAGCTGAGAAAGACGAATCGGGGCGTAGCTCAGCTTGGTAGAGCGCTTGCTTCGGGAGCAAGAGGTCGCAGGTTCAAATCCTGTCGCCCCGACCAAATATCCCAATGAATTAGAACAAGTTTTTTCGGCTTTCACCGACCCAGCCATCGGCATAAAATGCTCCATCTGCACTCTATCTGCACGAGGAGATGGCGATGGCCTCCATACGCAAGCGCGAGCAGGTCGGCAAAGACGGTAAGCGCACTGTCAAATACGATGCGACCATCACCAAGCGTGGCGCTCGCCGTCAGACCAAGACTTTTCTGACCAAGGCGGCCGCCGAAAAGTGGGCTCGCAAAGTTGAAGGCGACATCGAGACAGGCAGTTGGATCGACCCGACCGCTGCTCATCAGATGACCGTGGCGCGTGCTCTCGATATCTACTTGGCCGAGGTCGTGCCGCATCTGAAGTCCGCTGCATTTGAACCGCCGAAGGCCGACAATCTCAAGAAGCGTCTCGGCAGCATTTCACTGTCTGCGCTCACTACGATCGAACTCGCCCGCTACCGTGATTCCAGATTGACCGATCGCGTTAGACGCGGTGTTGGCACCAAGGGTGGCGGCACCGTGGAATTGAATCGCACCGTTGCTCCGCAATCAGTAAAGCATGAGCTGGGGCTTCTCAATCGCGCGTTGGCTCATGTTGAGCACGAACACGGGATCACGTTTCCTCGCGGTCGGCCGAAGCTGGATCATCGGCGCAGCAATGTCCTTGCTTTGCCTCCCGGCCGCAATCGAACCCTCAGCCCCGAAGAAACGGCTCGACTGAGGGACGCTTGCATGGTCGGGCAAGGTGCCAGCGACGGCGCCTACGCATCCCTCAAGGCATCGCGCTCCTTCTGGTTGTGGCCGATCGTCGAATTCGCGATGGAAACTGCCGCTCGCCGAAACGAGATCCTGGCGCTGCGCTGGGAGGACGTGGACAAGGCATCCAATACGGTCACCCTCAAGAACAAGAAGACACCGCGAAGCAAGGCGCCGGAGACCAGAACAATTCCCGCCTCCCCCCGCGTACAGGAAATTCTGGAGGGCCTCCCCAAGCCAACCGGCAAAGGTCATTACGTCTTCGGCGGGATCACGGCTAGCGCACTCTCCCAGCAATTCAAACGAGCGGTCCGCCGCGCCGAACTTGAAGACTTCAAGTTTCATGATCTGCGCCATGTGGGCGCCACCCGGCTAGCGACGGTGCTGGACGGCGACCTGTTGATGCTGGCGGACATGACGGGGCATCAAGATATTCGGATGCTGCGCCGCTATGTCGCCCCGCGTCGTTCGGAGATAGCTCGCCGCCTCAATCTGGTTCACTCCGCCGTTCCGACGTCCGGCGCGGGATAGCCACCAGCGCCGTCTCGGTTGAAGCGCCGGCCTTCGGCCGCAGCAAAGAAAACGGAGTTTTGCAAAGCTCGCGAAACAGCTCGGCGATGACGTGATGGCCCCTGGCCGCGGTCACCAGCCACAGACTTTGCGTCGACGAAAACCTGAATCATGCCTTTTGCCTATGCCCACAGAAGGACGAGCACCGCCGACAGGACTGTGAGCGCAGCCATCGCGCGGTTGAACAGCTTGAGGCGGTGCGGCTCTTTGAGCGCGGACTTCATTCCGGCCCCGAACGCCGCCCATACGGCGACACAAGGAGCGGAGACGAGGATGAAGGTCGCGGCCACCAGCAGCAGCCGAGCGCCATAGTCCTGGGCCGAGGCCCCATAGATGGAGACGGCAGAAACCGTCATCATCCACGCCTTCGGATTGACGAACTGAAATCCGGCCACATGCCAGAGTTGCAGCGGCGGCTTGGTCTCCGCTTCCGTCAATTCGCCCGACCGCCAGAGGCGCCACGCGAGATAGGCCAGATACAGCGCGCCTAGGATGCGTAGACCGATCTGCAATCGGGAATCGCCGAGGATCAGGGCGCCGACGCCCGCACCGCTTATCAGGAACAGCGCCGCGATCCCGACCAGCGTCCCCGCCATGGCCGGCAAGGTGCGCCGAAAACCGTAGGTAAGGCCCGACGTCGTCAGCAGCAGGTTGTTCGGCCCCGGCGTGATCGACATCGCGAAGGAAAACAGAATCAGCGATGCAAAGGCGGCGGCGGTCATCGTTCGATCTCAGTGAAGACCGGCCCAGCGCCCTCTACCCGCTCCGACCAAGGATTGATCCCGTCGCGCAGCCAAGCGATCGTGTCACGCCAGAAGCCATCTGTATGCCGCGCATGAAAGAGGCCGAAATGCCCAATCTTCTCCGCGCCGAGCCGGGCGGGGGTCAGCAACACCTGATTTGCGGGTGCGTTGGGATAGTAAGAGAGGCCGCGCCGCACAGCCGCCGGTGGCGCGAGTTCGTCATCGCCTACCGTGATTGCCAGGATCGGCGCAGTGACCGCCGCGAAGCGCTTCAATATCGCATCGCGATCGGCGGCCGGGTGGCTCAGCTCCATGCGCTCGCGACGGAAACTCCATTCGTTGGCGACTCCGGCCGGGAGGTCTTCTATCCACCCAAGGCGGCGCCCTGGAAAATAGCCACACAGAGCCGTCAGTAACGGCATGACCACATGCCACTTCCACACCAGCCGCGCCTTGCTTCCGGCGGCATAATCCCGCCACCACGCATATTGCGCGCCGACCGTCAGCGTACGGGTTATCCAGCGTGCGTTTTCGGCAAAGCCGGGAAGGAAGCCGCCGATACTATGACCCGCCACGAGCAGGGGCCGGCCGCCCGCATGGCGCCGAGCGAACTCTATCGCCGCGTCAAAATCGAGGATTCCCCAGTCACTCCATCGATAGCGGCATCCGCGCAAGGTCGCCGGACGTGAAGCACCGATCCCGCGATAGTCGTAAGTGAGTACATCGAACCCTTGGTTCGCAAGGAAGCGGGCATAACGATGATAGTAGCTTGCGAGGACGCCAGTGGCGGCGTTGACGATGACGGTGCCATGCGTCCGGTCCGCTCGGTTGCGCCATAGATGGCCGCCGAGAAGCACCCCGTCGGCACAGGTGATGGTGATTATCTTGGACCCGGTCATGCGAGCGTCCGGCCAAAGCCGATGGCGATACGGTTATAAGCGTTCTTCGGCCCCGCCGCAGGCCCGATCCGTATCGCGCAGATCTCGTTCATCGCAGAGTTTTCGTTGACCACAAGGTCGCTTCCACCTTCTGTACTGCAGGAATACAAGAGCGACAACGGCGAGCGAATTTCTCAGTCAGCGATATTCCCTGTCGAGATCGACCGGCAGAACTGGGCATTTGAGCTGCACAACCTGGGCTCCACGGGAGAAACGCACATGCTGCTTCGTCGGATGCCTGATTCGGTTGATTGAGCCGGTTCGACGAGATAAGTCAGCAGCGTGCCCTTGACCTGCCCGCCCATTTTCGGACCGTTTGAAACTTGAGACGATGGCTCCCAACGACGAGGGAGCGATGAAGAAGAGCCGTTTCACTGAAGAGCAGATGGTCAAGATTCTGCGCGAAGCGGACGCCAGTCCGGTCGCGGAGGTTGCCAAGAAGCACAAGATCAGCGAGCAGACGCTGTACACCTGGCGCAAGCGCTTCGACACGCTGCAGGCCAGCGAGGTCAAGCGACTGAAGCAGTTGGAGCAGGACAACGCGCGGCTCAAGCGGCTGCTGTCGGAGCGTGATCTGGAAGTTGATGTTCTGAAGGATATTGCTGCGGAAAAATTCTAGGCGCACCCGAGCGGCGGCGGGCCGTGGTCCACAGCGTGGACTGCGGCCTGTCGCAGCGTCGTGCGTGCGCCTTGCTGAAGGTGCCGCGATCCACATTGAAGTACGCGCCGACGATGCCCGGCAAGGACGCGCCTGCCATTGAGGCGATGAAGCAACTCTCGGCGGAATATCCGCGCTATGGCTATCGCCGCATCCGCATCTTCCTGCACCGCCAGGGCCACGCGATGAGGCTGGAGCGCTGCCACCGGCTGTGGCGGGTGGCGGGCCTACAGGCGCCGCGCAAGCGCCCCCGCCGGCGCATCGTCACGGGAAGGCCACGGCTGTTGCCGCTCACCGAAAATTGATCATTTCTGGGTTGTTCTGCTCAGGCTGTGACGATCAGCGAACGCACGCGTAACACGTCGAAGCGATGCGAGTTGTCGCCGGACTCTCTGGTCCGTCGCTCGGCAAGCACGGCGGTCAATGGGGCGTAAGCAGCAACACTATTGGGTCAATCGTAAAAGTCGAATCGTTCCAAACAGGGGCCAACTGCGTAGAGCCCTGGGTAGGATCACTAGCATCCGGGCGCACCAAAGCCAGCAACGCTGAACGAGCTGATCTTCTCTTCGAGGTCCGAAATTCTCCAGTAAACGAAGAGCGCCGGCTTATGAACTCAAATCAATCCGACCTGCGCTGCACGCGCCACTGCGGCACCGCGGCTTCCAACCTGCAGCTTGCTGTAGACGTTGTGCAGATGCCATTTCACAGTAGGCACCGATAGGAGCAGCGTGCTCGCGATCTTGCGGTTATCCAGTCCGGCATGAAGCAGCTTCAATAACTCGATTTCCCGCGCCGTCAGCAGCTCGATATCGACCTCCGCAATAGGCGTCCCTCCTTCAGGTGATCTCGGCGCGGACCGGTTGCCGCTCAGATAGGCGATGAGCCAGTTTTGAAGATTGAGCCGCGCAGACAGCTCCGGCGCGGCTGCATCGGACCGACGCGCCGCCATGCTTTCCAGTACCGGGATCAGGGCACCGCCCACCGAAACAATGGGAAATGCATGGAACTCTCCGGCGGCTGCAGATAGGGCCCGGTCCAGCTGTCGGGCGGCCTCGCTGTGCTGACCCAGCTCCCAGAGCGCGACGGCACGGTTGGCGGCGACCGCAATAGGAAAGCCACCCACAACTTGCGCACCACGCGACTGCTGTAGATTCGTCAGAATTCGAAGGGCCGATTTCGAATCGGACTCCGCCAGTTTCAATCGGGCTTCCAGAAGCTGGATTGCATCTCGCTTGGCGCGTAACCAACCCGGTCCGGTTGCAAACCCGTCCAGGAGTTTGCTTCTTTGCATCGTGAGAGACGCGCCGGCACTATTGCCCGCTGTCAGCTGAAGCGATATTTCCTCCATCGTCAGCGATACGTAGAGGCGCCGATGGCGCTCACGAAGAGCCGCGTCCTGTCCTTCGTGAAGTACCAGCAGTGCAAGATCGAGACGACCCAGATGAGCCTGAAGCCGCGCCTCGTTGCGAACTGCCACAAGCTGCGGCTCGACGGGTCCGAAGATTTCCTTGAAGGCGCGTCCCACCGCGATCAAAGCTGGCGTACTGTCGAAGTCGCAGCGCTGTACGGCAATCTCGCATTGAAGCAGTGCACAAAGACCGGCAACGTAGCTTTTCTGCCCCAGTCCCAAGCCGAGCGAGTCTCGTTGAACCTGATGTCCGAATTCATTTGCCGCGTTGAGCTGGCCCAGCTCGACGTCGATCAAGCCATGCAGGAAATCACCCCACGCCGAGAGATAGGCAGCATCGGCGGCATGGCCTTGCTCGTGGGCCGAGAGTGCGAACTCACGGCTGCGGTCGAAATCGCGCAGTGCGAAATAGCTGTAGCTCAAGCAGTTCGAGAGGGTTGCAATCAAAAACGGCTCGTTGTCCCGGGCTTGCGGAAACAGAGCAGTCCCTCGCACCAGGCAATCCTCGATGTCGTCCGAACAGGCCTTGGTTGCCGCCTGCACGGTATGCGCCCACAGCTGCCAGCGCAGCCGTTCCGGACTCGACATTGACCAATGACCAGGCTGGTCTGCGGACAACTTGTCGATGGCCTGCTGTGAGATCGTCATGGCCTTGGCCGTCTCACGTGAGAACGCGCAAGACCAGGCATGGCTCAGCAGGATCTCCGGGCGCTGGTCATGAAACCGGGCCGGTAGCCGTTTCATCCAATCCAGAACGGTGTAGTGATCGCCCTGAAAAAGCGAAGCTCTCATCGCGTGATGCGCGATCAGGTCGGCAGCCTGCTCGAAATGCTCCGCTTCGAGCGCGTAACGGATCGCCTCGGCTGGCTGACCGTGCGCTTCGCACCATCTCGCGGCTTCTGCACAGGCCTTTCGATATCCGGCAGGATCAGTTTTCCGAAACTCGTTCTGCAGAAATTCGGCGAACAGATGGTGATAGCGATACCACTGGCCATCGCGATCCAGCGCGATCAGAAATAGATTGGCGCGGCCGATATAGTCGAGCATCTCGCGGCCATTCTGATCTCCGGTGGCCGCATCGCACAGGTCCGCGCACATCCTGCGCAAGGGCGAGGTCTTCAGCAGGAACTGCCGGACCGGTTCTGCCTGGGCGCGGATCACGCTTTCGACCAGATATCGCGTCAGGTCACGATCTCGTCCCGAGAAGGTCTTGATCAGTTCGGCAGCTGCCCCCTTGTGACGACGCAGCGCCAAGGCTGCCAACTGCACGCCCGTTGGCCAGCCCTCCGTCGATTCGAGCAGCGAGTCTAGATCGGTCGGTGATAGTTCAATCTGGTGATAGCGCTTCAGAAAAAGCTCAGCCTCGGCGCCGTCGAAATTGAGGTCATCCTGGGCGACCTCGATCGCGAATCCCGTCACCAGCAGCTTGGCAAGCTGCAGCGGCAAGCGATGGCGGCTGGCGACGACAAGCGACAAATTTCGCTGCAGGTGTGTCGTGAGCTGGTTTAGGAATCGTAAGATCCGGGGTTCGGTGATGTGCTGGAAATCGTCCAGAAATAGGGCGGCCGGCACCGAGAGAGCCGAAAGACGATGGCTCAGACGCTCGAACAGTGAATCGTAATCCCGCACCGGGTTGGCACCGAGAGCGGTCAGCTCGTCTCGGGCGAACATGGGCTCGATGAACTGCAGCGCACTGATGAAGTAAAGCGCGAAGGTCGCCGGATCGTTGTCTTCCACATCCAGACCGAGCCAGCTGGTCGCCACTCCGTGCTCGCTATAGGCGCTGTGGAGCTGCGTCATCAGCGAGGACTTGCCCGACCCGGCCGGGGCCACGATGGTGATCACCCGGCCACGCGGCAGGTCTTTCAAGGCCGCGCTGACAAATGCCGGCCTGGCGATCAGGCGGGGATCCGGGAGCGGCGGAAACAACTTGCTTGCGATCAGGCCATCGAGTAAAGGGCCGCTTTCTGCGTCAGCCATTTTTGGAATCTCCTCGTGCAACGTAACGCTCGTCTGCGAATTCTGACGACCCGGATGATCGGTCTTCTTGATTCTCAGCATACCCATCCTTGGATCGGGTTTTCGCGCCGACGCAGCTCCTACACTCGTGACACGACCTCCAGGTCACAACGTCGCCGCTGCTGCAGCGATCTGGGAATCAGGAGGCGTGGCGCTTCGGTTCGAACCGGACGCGCCTTGGAGAGAGATAACCGGTCGGAGAACTTGTGATGGAACAACCCTCAATTGCCGCTTCGAGTGTGGCCCCTGCATCCGCTTATCGTGATGGCAAACGCCATTGGTGGTGGCTGCCCCTATTTGTCGCCATCTCGCCGGCTCTGGGCATCTACTTGGCCCATATCACCGGGCAGCAAGCCTGCCTCTGGTTTACGCCTTTCCTGTGGTATGTATTCCTGCCCATCGCGGACGCCCTGGTTGGCCGCGATACGCGCAACCCCCCGGATGCCGCCGTCCCCACGCTGGAGTCGGACGGCTACTACAAGTTCCTGGTCTACGCCTCGATCCCGCTGTTCTACGCCACCTGGATCGCGGGCGCCTGGGCCGTATCGACCCAGGGTTACGGCTGGGTGGGTTACCTGGGCGTGAGCCTGGCGGTGGCGCTGACCAACGGGCTCGCGCTCGTTGTGGGCCACGAGGTCGGCCACAAGACCAACCGCTTCGAGAAGCGGCTCGCGCAGATCGTGCTCGCCGTGCCGGGCTACGGCCATTTTTCCGCCGAGCACAACCGCGGCCATCACAAGGACGTGGCGACGCCCGACGACCCAGCCTCCTCGCGCTTTGGCGAGACGCTCTATAGCTTTGTGCTGCGTGAGATCCCTGGTGCCCTTTCTCGTGCCTGGCACGACGAGAAGGTGCGTCTTAAACGCGCCGGCAAGGCTGCCTGGAGCCCGTCCAACGAATTGCTGCAATCGTTCGCGATCACAGCAGTGCTCTACGGCGGCGCCATCGCCGTGTTCGGTCCAGTGGTCATTCCGTTCATCCTGATTTCGACGTTCTGGGGCTGGCAGTTCCTGTCGACCTCCAACTACATCGAACACTACGGCCTGCTGCGCAAGAAGCTGCCAGATGGGCGCTTCGAGCGCTGCCGGCCAGAGCATTCCTGGAATGCCGACCACATCATTTCCAATCTGATGCTGTACCACCTGCAGCGTCATTCCGACCATCACGCGCGGCCGACCCGTCGCTACCAGGCACTACGCAGCGACAAAGCGCCGGAACTGCCGTCGGGATATCCGCTGTGCTTCACGCTGGCCTACTTTCCGCCGCTCTGGCGAGCGGTCATGGATCATCGCGTGTTGGAGGTTTACGACGGTGACATCACCAAGGTGAATATCCAGCCGTCGAAACGCAAGGAAATTCTGGAACGCTACGGCGTCCACGAAAATTAAGCGCCTACCAAAAATATAAAAGTCGAGGAGAACGACGTGGCCCGCTATCAATGCCCGGGTTGTGGCTATGTGTACGACGAGCAGAAAGGCGACGTGCACGAAGGATTCCCTCCTGGCACGCGCTGGGAGCAGGTCCCCATGGATTGGGCTTGCGCCGATTGCGCGGTGCGTGACAAAGCCGATTTCGTGAGGCTTGAGGCCAGCGACTCAGGGCTCAGCAGGAGCGCCGCAGGCTGAGAGACGGGCTGACCGGCTTAGGCATTAGTAGCGTCATCTCGCGATGGCACCGCACTGCCATGCCGCTCATTCTTCGTTGAAATAAACGCGGGCCGTTCTCACGCCTTCTATCGTGCTACGTGCCGAAATCGCGACGCAGAGCCGACTGCGCATTCCATCGGCAGGAGAACATCAATGATCACTCGTTTTCTGCTTGCGCTATGGCTGCTTTGCCTGTTGATCGGCGGCTGCGGCAAGGGTCCTTCGAGCGGTGATGCCAAGCCTGCGGTGGCAACGGCACCGGCAACCACGCCGACCAAGGCCGCGCCAGGGGATGGAGCGCGCATCGCCGGGGCCGATGCCGACGCGGACAACTGGCTCAGCCACGGCCGTGGTTACGACGAGACCCGCAACAGCCCGCTCACGCAGATCAACACCGACAATGTCGGCCAGCTCGGCCTGGCCTGGTTCTACGACCTCGATACCAACCGTGGGCAGGAAGCCACGCCGTTGATCGTCGACGGCATGATGTACACCACCAGCGCCTGGTCCAAGGTGCAGGCTTTCGATGCGGTGTCCGGCAAGCTGCTCTGGGCCTACGACCCGCAGGTGCCCGGAGACGCTGGCGCCAAGGCATGCTGCGACGTCGTCAATCGCGGTGTGGCCTACTGGGAAGGCAAGGTGTTTTTCGGCACGCTCGACGGCCGCCTGATCGGCTTGAACGCCGCCACCGGCAAGCTGCTGTGGTCCACGGTGACGGTCGACCAGTCCAAGAATTACACCATCACCGGCGCGCCACGCGTCATCAAGGGCCGCGTAATGATCGGCAACGGCGGCGCCGAATTCGGCGTGCGCGGTTACGTCTCAGCCTACGATGTCAACGATGGCAAGCTGGTTTGGCGCTTCTACACGGTACCCGGCGATCCAGGTGTGAAGGACGGCGCGGCCTCCGACGCCATCATGGCGTCTGCCGCGAATTCCACCTGGACCGGCAAGTGGTGGAAGAACGGCGGCGGCGGCGGCACGGTCTGGGATTCGATGGCCTACGACCCGAAGCTGGATCTGCTCTACATCGGCGTCGGCAACGGATCGTACTGGCGGCGCACGCTGCGCAGTGCCGAGGGCGGCGACAACCTGTTCATCGCTTCCATCGTCGCCTTGCGCCCTGAGACCGGCGAGTACGTCTGGCATTACCAGCAGACGCCAGGCGACCAGTGGGACTATACCTCGACCCAGCACATGATCCTGGCCGATCTGCCGATCGACGGGCAGACGCGCAAGGTGCTAATGCAGGCGCCGAAGAACGGCTTCTTCTACGTGCTCGACCGCAGCAACGGCAAGCTGATCTCAGCCGAGCCCTATGTTCCGGTGAACTGGGCCACGGGCATCGACAAGGCCACTGGCCGCCCCAAATTCAATCCGGATTCGGACTACGCCAAGACCGGCAAGCCGTGGATGGCGATGCCCGGCGCGCTCGGCGCCCATGACTGGATGCCGATGGCCTACAACCCCGGCACGGGCTACGTCTATATCCCCGCCTACGAGCTGGGTTTCCCGTATGTGGCAGATGCGAACTTCAAGCCCAAGCCCAAGGGCATCAACCTGGGCGTCGATCTGGGCGCGCTGAACCTGCCCGACGATGCCGCGGTGAAGGCCGCGGTGCGCGAAACCATCAAAGGCTACCTGTTGGCGTGGGATCCGAAGACGCAGAAGGAAGTCTGGCGCGCGCCACACGCCGGCGCCTGGAACGGCGGCGTCCTTTCCACCTCCGGCAACCTGGTGTTCCAGGGCGACGGCGACGGCATGTTCAACGCGTTCGACGCGCGCACCGGCAAGCAGCTCTGGTCCTACGACGTGCAGACCGGCGTCGTCGCTCCTCCGGTCACCTGGGCCAAGGACGGCAAGCAGTACGTAACCCTGGTCGCGGGCTGGGGCGGCGCCTATCCGCTGCTCGTCGGCGAACTGTCCTGGGGCGCCAAGGGACCGGTGCCCAACCGCAGCCGCGTACTGACGTTCACGCTGGGCGCCAGCACCAAGCTGCCGTCGGCGCAGCCGGTGGTCTCCAGGCCGCTGCAGACGCCGCCGCTGTTCGGCGATGCTGCGACCCTGGCCCTCGGGCAGAAAGCCTACGACCGCACCTGCGTCGCCTGCCACGGCAGCGG
The DNA here is from genome assembly GCF_058783045.1 of Hydrocarboniphaga sp. FW305-C-57. NCBI lineage: Bacteria > Pseudomonadati > Pseudomonadota > Gammaproteobacteria > Nevskiales > Nevskiaceae > Hydrocarboniphaga > Hydrocarboniphaga sp. FW305-C-57. Next base: position 105,393 of record NZ_JBYSYG010000017.1, read on the forward strand.
CGCCCTCAGCGGAGGCATCGCGCCCGACCTGCGCTATTCGGTGGCCCTCGCCAACAAGCCGTACTGGGACGGCGTGGTCAGCGACGGCATTCTCGCCTCCCGAGGCATGGTCGGTTTCAAGGAAAACTTCACGCCGGCCGAGATCGAGGCGATTCGGGCCTATGTCGTAAGCCGAGCCCACATCCAGGCGACTGTCGATACCAAGAGCGCGGCTCGGCAAAGAGACGGTGCCGTCCTTAATGCCCCCTCGCCAAACCGGTACTGAGGAAGATTCACTGTGTTCAAGAAATGGCAATGCATGGTGTGCGAATGGGTGTACGACGAAGCATTCGGCCTACCTGAAGAGGACATCCCGGCAGGAACACGCTGGGAGGACATTCCAGACACCTGGACCTGCCGTGACTGCGGCGCCCCGAAGTCCGATTTCAAAATGGTAGAAGTCTGATGTTCTCAATAGAACAAATGCCGCGCGTTGATGAAGACAGGTCGGCGCCATCAGGCCAGCACCACGTGTCCGACAAACGCGATTCTTAATCGTGCCTTGTGCTGCGCGAAAAATAACGATTGGCTCAAGAACCGATCGACAGCTGTAAGAATTTAGGAGGATTACCGATGAAAGTAGCCACCAACATCGAACTGCCGATAAAAAACAAGTTTTCGAGTACTTCGCCCTGGACGTTTAAACCTCATCACTTAAGCAGCACCTCGTCTTGGCACGATTTCCTTCAAGAGCATTTTCCGTGGCTTGAGCAAAAGAATAGTGGGCAGGCTGTGCTCCCGGCGGTCGTCGATTCGTTCCGCTTCTCCAATGTGACACTTGCCACGATTAGTGTCGGAGCCTGCGAGATCGTCCGCACACGACAGCAAGCACACTCAGAAACAGGATTCGTAAAGTTAATCTGGCGACTGTCTGGGGCACTCCAAGTTGATCAAGATGGCCGAACCTGCATTCTAGAGGCGGCACAGGTCGCCGTCTGCGACACTAGCCGGCCTTATCGCATCCGCTTATTGGAGAAAACGAGCTTCTTCATACTAATGCTGCCTTACGAAAATTTTCCGAATTGGGAAAGCATGCAAGCACGAGTCTGTGGAAGAAAGCTGGCAGAGGGGGCAATTACTCAGGCAGCGTTTGGAGCCTTAGCCACCCTAGCGAATTTTTCTTCGGATGCGATAAAAGCTGATGGCGATATCGTCGTTCGTGCAGTGCAATGGATGATCTCGACCACCTTTCACAAGAACTGCGGTGACGTAGATGAGGCTGTTCCGACAGACGGTAGAATTGGCAGGGCGAGGCGATTCATTCTGAGTCATATCTCAGATCCCGACCTCAGCGTCGATGCCGTTGCTGCTGCGCTCTGCATGTCTCGTCGCTCGTTGTATCATCTATTCAGCGAATACCAAATTACTCCAGGAAAAATGATCCTCGACATTCGGCTGCAGCAGGCGATACAGATACTCGGAAATCCAAAATTCAATCGTATGAAGGCTACCGAAATTGCCTTCGGCTCGGGCTTTAATGACTATGCGACTTTTAGTCGACTGTTCAAACTTCGTTACGGTCTATCGCCCAGTGAGTATCGGCTGAAAGCCACATCTCAGGAACGGCTCAGCATTATTGGATTGTCATCGACGTTCCCCCGCAATGAGTAGTGGTTGCGTTTAGAGTCCGGGGTTGATGGTAGCTGCCTTGGTTAGCAGTGTCTTGGCGTAGGCGGCGGGCGTTAGCCCGCCAAGTCCTTTCTTGGGTCTTTCTTCGTTGTATTCCTGCATCCAGTTTTTGATGATGGCGCGTGCGTGGAGCAGGCTGGTGAACCAGTGCTCGTTGAGGCACTCGTCTCGGAAGCGGCCGTTGAACGATTCGACGTAAGCATTCTGATTCGGCTTGCCGGGATCGATCAGTCGTAGCAGCATGCCGTTGCGGTGTGCCCAGGTCAGCAGGGCCCGACTGGTGAATTCCTTGCCGCAGTCGCTTCGGATCGCCGTCGGCTTGCCGCGTCGGGCGCAGACTTCATCGAGCAGGCGGACCAGGTGATCGCCACCGAGACTGTGCTCAGGCATGACGGCTACGGCTTAATGTGTCGCATCGTCGACGATGACCAGGCATTTAATGGCGCGTCCCGACGCGATGCGGTCGAAGACGAAGTCCATCGACCAGACTTCGTTGGCTGCGCCAGGGCGAATCAACGGCTGCCGATCACCGAGCTGGATCTTCTTCCGGCGTCGACGACGAATCTGCAGCTTCTCCAGCGCATAGAGCCGCTCCACGCGCTTGTGGTTCATGCGATGGCCGGCCTGTCGCAGCTTCAGGTAGATCATGTCGGCCATAGCGGCGACGCCGCTGCGCCAACTCAACGATCTGCTGGCGCAGTCCCACATTGGAATCCGGGCGCGGCGTATAGCGCAGCGCCGAGGCGCTCATTTGCGCCACGCGCAAAGCGTCGCTCGCTTAAGCCTTTGTCCTGAAGCATCCGCACCAGCAAGCGCTTTGCCGGTGCGGTCACCACTTTTTTCTCAAGGCTTCCTTGGTCGACTTCCAGGCGTAGTACGTCGGCTCCGAGATCCCGTGCTTGCGGCCGGTCTCCGCCACCTTCGCTCCGGCCTCCCCTTCCTTGAGGATGCGGACAATCTGTTCTTCTGAAAACTTCGACTTCTTCACGTAGAGGTCCCAGACGGCTGAAACTCTACTTCCAACTGGCTCGAAGCAGCGAGGATCTTTCACGCGCCGGCTCTGTGAATTTGCCTCGCCACATACCTCGGACACTGCGGAACTTCTCAACTCCTGGAAAGCGTTGATGCTTATAGCGGCAGTACGGCCATGAGCGCCGAAACCCGCTAGCGCGTCAGTTACTCTTGCTTGGCGAGCGATGAGAAAGTAGTACATCACCGACGTCAAGGGTGATGATTTAAAGCACACCCTCATGGGTCATTGCTTTCCTTACGGCGGGTCGACTCGCCATGCGGTGGCGAAATGTAGCGAGCTTATCTGGCACAGAAAGCGCATTCTTCTGGGCCCACAATAGCATGACGAATAGATAACAGTCTGCTGCGCTGAGCTGCGATCCGAATATGAAATCGCCTTTCATCGCATCAGCGAGATAGCCCATACACTTGGCAATCATCTCGGCAGCTTTTGCTTTCTCCTGATCAGTGCCATCGGCGAAGAACGGCTTGAAACTCTTATGGATCTCGGTCGATATGAAGGCCAACGCTTCAAGCAATCTTGTATGGCCCATCGGGCCTGAAGGTGCTAACGCGTGATTTTTATGAGCGATCCAATCGAGAATTGCCACATTCTCGGTCAAGGTTTCGCCGGAGTCCAGGATCAGCGTCGGAACATATCCTTTCGGATTGATGTCCGCGAAATCATCGCCGCTTTCGGTACGCTTAGCCTTCAGATCCACCTTCTCGTGGTCGAAGGCGATGCCGGCTTCGTGCAAGGCGATATGGTCAGCCAGGCTACAAGCGCCAGGTGAGTAGTAAAGTTTCAATGAAATCTCCTCGATTTAGCGGTTCTGGAGCGGGACAGCAGGGCGCCACTAGCATCCTGTCAGGAAAAGGTGAGCGCTCGCGGAACGGCAGCAATTCGTCGATACGATCGCGCATGATTGTCCAGCTCCACCGAGTCCCACAGCTTCAACATGACCACAAAGCTCGACTCAGAACTCAAGCGTGAAGTGCTCATCGGGAAGCAGCCGTATACGGTGATGTAATGACCCACCGAAACCTGCGCAGGTCAGGCCGCTAAGGCGAATGCCTCGGCGGGTGTTTTCATCTTCAGCGCC
>NZ_JBYSYG010000018.1:0-108256 GCF_058783045.1 Hydrocarboniphaga sp. FW305-C-57
CTCCCGCTCTACAAAATCTCGACAGCGATTCGGGCAACCAGCTGTCTTTATTCGGGAATTAACCGGACAGTACTGGCAGGAGCAAAGAAAGTAACCCCCGGCCGGGAAGGCCAAAAACCCTCAGCGCACAACCTACCCCGAATCAAACAACCAAAGCCGCAGCAGCAGAACTCACCACCCCATGCTCGCGATGCCGCAACACCCGCCCGGCGGACTCCACCCCGAACACCGGCAGATAAGCCCCGTCACGCCACAACAGCTTGCCGCCGACGACCACCGCCGCGACCACGCCCTCGGGCCGGTTCACGAGCTGGTGATGCGCGAAGCAGTCGCGCCAGACGTATTCGACCGTGCGCTCCGGATCCCAGCGCTTGAGCGCCTGCGGATCGACCACCGCGATGTCTGCCGCAGCGCCGACTTCCAAACGACCCGCATCGAGGCCGAAGAATTCCGCGGGCTCGCTCGTCAGGCGCCGCACCGCCGTCGCCACGCGCGAAACGCCGTCTTCCTGCGCGAGCTTGAGCATGCGCAGGTTGCCGTCGTAGAACGCCATGTTGGTCAGGTGCGCGCCGCTGTCGTTGAAGCCCGGCAGCAGCAGCGGTTCGAACAGCAGGCGCTTGATCGTCCGCGCGTCCGCGTTCGCGGTGATCGTGGTCCAGCGCAGTCCGGTATCGAAGCGGCGCAGCAGATGGATGAGGAAATCCGCATCGTCGGGAGCCTTCGCGAACGAGGCGAAGGTCTCGCGCTCGATTTCGCTGCGCGCGCCCTGCCCGTTGCGCTGCCAGTTCAACAGGCGCTCGTGCACCGCTTGCAGCGTCTCGCCGGCCCACTCCGCGACCGGCGCGCGATCGATGCGCATGTCGCGCAGCTCGCGCGACAGCACGTTGCTCTCGCGACGCAGCCAGCGCGCGATGCGCGCGAGGTTGAAGCCGCGCTTGCCGTGGTTCCACATGCGGCGGAAGTCCGCGGCCCAGGCCGGATCGTTCATGATCGCGAGCCGCGCGGCGCGATCTTCGAGATCGCATTCGTTGAGCGCGCGCAGGCACGGAATCTCTTCGGAGATCGGCGTGATGACACCGTCGGCCCAGGTCTGGAACGGAGCCGCGAGCGCCTGGAAGCGGAAGCGTCCGCGCAGCAGCTTCGAGTTCAGGATGCGCGACAGCATCATCGCCATCGGCAGCAGCGAGCGATTGGTGTTGAACTCCATCGCCGCGACCGCGGTGGTCTTGAGCGTGCGGCCGAACAGCAGGCCCGAGGTCAGCAGGAAGTTGCGGATGATCGCGAGCTTGTCGTCCTTCGGCGGCGTGGCCTGCCAGACGCGGCCCCAGCGACGCACGACGTGGGTGAGCCGCTTGAGCTCGCCGTAGCCGGCGAACTGCGTCGGAATCTGCTTGCGCGTGTTCGGCTGGTTGGCGAGGTAGTGGAACGGCAGCGCGTCGGTCGAAAAGCCGATGTAGCCCTCGCGCATGCCTTTCTCGACGAGCGCTTCCATGCGCGCGAGTTCGCTCGCGGTCGGATCACGCGTGATCGAATCCTGCAGGCCCATCACTTCGATGCGCAGCATCGAATGCGGAATCATCGGTGCCACGTTGGGGCCGAGCGCCTTGCGATCGAAGTGCGCGAGATAGTCGGCCGAATCGTGCCAGTCGACGATGTCGGCGACTTTGCTCAGCACGGTCTTGGGCACGTTCTCGACGCGCGCGAAGCAATCGACGATCGGATCGGCGCCGTCGCGGCGCTGCGCACCGAACGCGAGGCCGAGCGAGCAGTTGGCCACCACGACGGTGGTGGTGCCGTGGCGCACGGCTTCGGGCAGGCCGGGTTCCAGTTCGACTTCGAGATCGAAATGCGTGTGGATGTCGAGCAGGCCGGGCATCAGCCAGCGGCCGCTCGCATCGACGGTTTGCGTGGCCTGCGCGGCCGGCAGATCGGGCCCGATCGCGGCGATGCGCCCATCGGCCACCGCGACGTCCTGCACGCGCGGCGTGGCGTCGGTTCCGTCGAATACCAGCGCGTTCTTGAACAGCAAGCTCCAGGGAGCGTGGCTACCGTCCATGCTGCGTCTCCACCTAAACGATGGCGCATTAAAACGCGGCGCCCTCGGCGGCGAAGTAGGAATTTCGCTTCTGTTGCGCGGACTAGGTCAATCTTCCCAAGACCCGCCGTTCAGCTGTGCGAGCCCGGCGTTCGCGGATCAGGCGGGCTTCTGCGCCCTGGCGATCGTCGAGGTCGTCGAATAGCCGTTATAGAAATCGAGGATCACGGTACGCCCGCCGGCCGCGGCCACGGCCTCGTGGCCGGCCACCTGCTCGACCGTGTAATCGCCGCCCTTGACGAGAATGTCGGGCAGCACGCGGCCGATCAGCCGGGCCGGCGTGTCTTCGGAAAACGCGACCACCGCATCGACGCACTTGAGCCCGGCGAGCAGGCGCATGCGATCGGCCACCGCGTTGAGAGGGCGCGTCGGCCCCTTGAGGCGGCGCACGGAATCGTCGTCGTTGACCGCGACGATGAGCCGGTCGCCGAGCTTGCGCGCCTGTTCGAGGTAGCGCAGATGGCCGACGTGCAGCAGATCGAAGCAGCCGTTGGTCATCACCACGCGCTGGCCTTGCGCGCGCGCCTGCTGCATCCAGCCGAGCAGGGCGTCTTCGTCGAACACGCCGGCGGCGCTGTCGCCGATCGGATGCGGATCGAGCGCGGCCTCGAGTTCGGCCGGCGACACCGTGGCCGCGCCGAGCTTGCCGACGGTGATGCCGGCCGCCGCATTCGACAGCGTCACCGCCTGTTCGAGATCGGCGCCGGCCGCGAGCGCGGCCGTGAGCGTAGCGATCACCGTGTCGCCCGCGCCGGTCACGTCGAACACTTCGCGAGCCTGCGTCGGCAGATGCAGCGGAGCGGCGTTGCTGCGCAGCAGCGTCATGCCCTTCTCGCTGCGCGTGACGAGCAGCGCCTGCAGTTGCAGTTCGCGCAGCAGCGCGTCGCCCTTGGCGACCAGCGTGGCCTCGTCCGCGCAGGCACCGACCACGGCTTCGAGTTCGGGCACGTTCGGCGTCAGCAGCGTGGCCCCGCGGTAGCGCGTGTAGTCGCTGCCCTTGGGATCGACCGTGACGGGCTTGCCCGCACGCTGACAGGCCTCGATGAGCCGCTCTACCTGGGCCAGCGTGCCCTTGCCGTAGTCGGACAGCAGCACCGCATCGACCTGCGGCAGCAGTGCATCGAAAGCCTTGGCGAAGTCCTCGCGCGCGAAGGCATCGCCGGCCGCGAACGATTCTTCGAAGTCGAGCCGGATCACCTGCTGGTTGCGCGAGAGCACGCGCAGCTTGGTGATGGTCGGATGCGCCGGCGCTTCGATCCAGTGCGCGGCGATCGCCGCTTCGACGACGCGCTCGCGCAGCACATCGCCGGCCTCGTCCGCGCCGATCACGCCGAGCAGGCCGGTCTGCACGCCGAGCGCCGCGAGGTTCAGCGCCACGTTGGCCGCGCCGCCCGGACGCGCCTGATCGCGGCTCACGCGCACCACCGGCACCGGCGCTTCGGGCGAGATCCGCGAGGTGCTGCCGGTCCAGTAACGATCGAGCATCACGTCGCCGACCACGAGCACGCGGGCCTTGGCGAAGCGGGGCAGAAGACTCATGAAAAGCTCGTCTCGGGCATGGGCTGGCGAGGGTACAACAGACCGGGAGACGGGAGACGGGAAAAACCGGCCGGCGCGACGCGCAAGCGATTTCGCTGCAGCTGCCGCTTCTACGTCTTCCGTTCCCCGTCTGCCGTCATATAGTCCGCCCATGAAAATCCTCATCGTCATCCACACGCGCACCGTCGGTGGTGTCGAGCGCCATGCGCTCGCGCTCATGCAGGGACTGCGCGCGCGGGGGCACGAGGTCGCTTACGCGGGGCCGGGCAAGGGCTGGCTCGGCCGGCGGGTCGCCGAGCTCGGGCTGCCGATGCTCGATCTGCGCATGCGCGGCTATCTGGACCTGCCGTCGATGCTGCGCCTGGCCCGCTATGCGCGCCACTTCGGCGCCGACCTGCTGCATGGGCATTCGCAGCGCGGCTCGCATTACGCGGCGATGGCCGGGCTGCTCGCCCGCCTGCCCGCGGTCGCGACCGCGCATTCGCCGCGCTCCTGGCGCTTCTTCGGAGCGGCCCGTCGCATCATCGCGGTCTCCGATTCGGTGCGCCGGACGCTGATCGAGCACGGGCGCCCGGAGCGCAAGATTCGCGTGGTCTACAACGGCGTCGTCGATCTGCTGCCCGGCATCGGCAACGCGCCCGAGCTGCGCGCCGAACTCGACCTGCCGCCCGATGCGCTGATCGGCGGCATGGTTTCGCGGCTGGTGCCGCAGAAGGGTCACGACCTGATCGTCCGCCTGATGGCCGAGCATGCGGACCTGCACAACTTCTTCCTCGTCGTCGTCGGCCCCGATCGCACGCGCTGGGGCCGGCAGGTGCGCGAACTCGCCGAGTCGCTCGGCGTCGCCCACCGGCTGCGCTTTCTCGGCGAACGCCACGACGTCGGCTCGCTGATGGCGAGCTTCGACTTCGTGCTCGCACCATCGCGCCAGGAAGGCTTCAGCCTCACGCTGATCGAGGCCGCGTCGGTCGGCAAGCCGGTGATCGCGACCGCGGTCGACGGCAACGCCGAGATGATCGTCGACGGCGTGACCGGCCTGCTCGCCGAGCCCGAGTCGGTCGAGGGCCTGGCGAGCGCGATTCGCCGGCTGCGCGACGAAGCCGGCCTGGGCCTCGCACTCGGCGCGGCGGCGCGCGAACGCTACGAGCGCGAATTCACCGACGAGGCGATGATCCGCCGCACCGTGGCCGTCTACGGCGAGGCGCTCGACTCGCGCCGGCAGAAGCTCGAGCCTCCGCAGGCGCTGCCCCCGCTACAGACCTGAGCGGGTTCGGGGCGCGCAAACGAAAACGCCATGTCCGCGACTCGGACATGGCGTTCTTCACATCACGGAGCGGCTCAGATGTGGCTGAGCCACTCCGGATACTCCTCGCGTTGGCCCTTGACCTGGGCGAGATAGGTGGCTTGCAGCTTCTGCGTGATCGGGCCGCGCGAGCCGCTGCCGATCGCGCGATTGTCGAGCTCGCGGATCGGCGTGACTTCGGCCGCGGTGCCGGTGAAGAAGGCCTCGTCGGCGACGTAGATTTCGTCGCGCGTGATGCGGCGCTCGCGCACCTTGTAGCCGAGGTCTTCGGCCAGTTTCATGACCGTGCGACGCGTGATGCCGTCGAGCGCCGAGGTGACGTCGGGCGTGCTGATGACGCCGTCGGTGACGACGAAGATGTTCTCGGCCGAGCCTTCGGCGACGAAGCCTTCCGGATCGAGCATGAGCGCTTCGTCGTAGCCGTCCTTGAGCACTTCGTTCAGGGCCATCGACGAGTTCAGGTAATTGGCGTTGGCCTTGGCGCGGCAGACCGCGGCGTTGACGTACTGGCGCTGGAACGAGCTGGTCTTGACGCGGATGCCGCGCTCCATGTTCTCGGCGCCCAGGTAGCTGCCCCAGGTCCAGGCGGCGACGATCACGTGGGTCTTGAGGCCGGCGGCGCGCAGGCCCATGCCTTCGCTGCCGTAGAACACCATCGGGCGCAGGTAGGCTTCCTTGAGCTTGTTCGCGCGCAGCACTTCGAGCTGGGCTTCGTTGAGCTCGTCTTCACTCCAGGGCATCGCCATGCCGATGATCTTGGCGCTGTTGAACAGGCGCTTGGTGTGTTCCTTCAGGCGGAAGATCGCCGTGCCCTTTGAAGTCTCGTAGGCGCGCACGCCTTCGAAGCAGCCAGCGCCGTAGTGCAGCGTATAGGTCAGCGTATGCGTGGTGGCTTCGCGCCAGGGCACCATCTTGCCGTCAAACCAGATGTAGCCGTCGCGATCGGAAAAGCTCATGACCGGGAATCCTGTGTGTTCGTGAGGGTGTTCGGGATATCGCGGCCCTTGATCTGTCGAAGGCGGCCTGCGAGCGGCGGCTATTATAGGCGCCCGCCCCCGTCGACGCCCGCCGCTTTGGCCCTCGCCCAAACGCTCAGCTGTCGCGGCAGCCAGCCGCGCATTCTCATCGTGCGACTCTCCGCGCTCGGTGACCTCGTGTTCGCCACGTCCCTGCTCGCGGGGCTGCGTGCGCGCTGGCCGCAGGCGCATATCGGCTGGCTCGCGCAGACCGGTTTCGCCTCGATCCTGGACGGCGATCCGCGCATCGACGAGGTCATCCGTGTTTCCAGCGAAATCTACGGATCGCCGCGCGGCTGGCTGAAACTGCGCCGCGAACTCGCCGCCAGGCGCTTCGATTGGGTGATCGATGCGCAGGGGCTCGCCAAGTCGCGCCTGCTCGCCGCGCTGGCGCCCGGGGCGACGCGCATCGGCTTCGCGTCAAAGGAGCCACTCGGCTTCCTGCTCGATCACTCGCTGCCCAAGGGCGGCGACATTCGCGACATCGCTTCGGAGTATCGCTTCCTGGCCGAGGCGATCACCGGCCAGGCCGCGCCGCCGCCGACGCTGATGGTTCGCGACGAGGCTGCGCAGCGGGCCCGCGAGGCGCTCGCCGGGCACGGACTGCAAGCGGGCTTCATCGCCCTGTGCCCGTTCACGACGCGGCCGCAGAAGCACTGGATGGAGGAATACTGGCCCGAGCTCGCAGCCCGGCTGGATCGCCCCTGCGCGATCTTCGGCGGGCCGGCCGACGTCGAGGCGGCGCAGCGCATCGTCGAGGCGAGCGCGGTGCCGGTGGTGAACCTCGCCGGACGCACCAGGCTTTCCGAGCTGCCGGCCTGGATCGCGCAGGCCGGGCTCGTCATCGGCGTCGACACCGGGCTCACGCATATCGGCACCGCCGTGCGCAGGCCGACGCTCGCACTGTTCGGCTCAACCTGTCCGTATCTGCAAGGCGCGGCATCGCCGCTCGAGGTGATCTACGACGCCCTGCCCTGCGCGCCGTGCAAGCGCCACCCGACCTGCGACGGGCGCTTCGATTGCCTGCGCGGCATCACTCCTCTGCGCGTCGCCGCTGCGGCGCGTGAATTGCTGGGCCCCGCATGAGCCAGGCCGAGCGCATGAAGATCGTCCACGTCGAAACCGGCCTGCATCTCTACGGCGGCGCCCAGCAGGTCGCCTACCTGCTCGCCGGACTCGCCGAGCGCGGCGTCGACAACGTGCTGGTGTGTCCGCCCGGCGCGGCGATCGGCCAGCACTTCGCGGGCAGCGCCGTGAAGGTGATCGAAGTGCCCTGCTCGGGCGATGCGGACCTCGGCTTCGCGTTTCGCCTGGCGCGCGTGCTGCGCGACGAACGACCCGATCTCGTGCATCTGCACAGCCGCCGCGGCGCCGACGTGCTCGGCGGCCTGGCCGCGCACAAGGCCGGCGTGCGCGCGATCCTGTCGCGACGCGTCGACAACCCCGAAACGCCGTGGCTCGCGCGCCTCAAGTACAGGCTGTTCGATCGCGTGATCTGCATCTCGCAGGGCATCGCCGACGTGCTGCTGTCCGAAGGCGTGGAACCCGCGCGCGTGCGCGTGGTGCGCTCGGCCGTCGATTCGGCGCCGTGGACGCAGCCCGAACCGCGCGCGGCCTTCTGCGCCGAATTCGGCGTCGATTCCGATGCCCTGATCATCGGCGTGGTCGCGCAGCTGATCGAGCGCAAAGGCCACCGCGTGCTGTTCGAAGCGCTCGCGCGCCGCCACACGACGCAGAAGCTCGCGATCGTGATCTTCGGCCAGGGGCCGCTGCGTGCCGCGCTCGAAGCCGAATCGCGCTCGCTCGCGGTGCCCGTGCATTTCGCGGGCTTCCGGCGCGACCTGACGCGCTGGGTCGGCTGTCTCGATCTGCTCGTGCATCCGGCGCTCATGGAAGGCCTCGGCGTCTCGCTGCTGCAGGCCTCGGCCGCCGGCGTGCCGATCATCGCGAGTCGCGCGGGCGGCATGCCCGAGGCCGTGCGCGACGACCTCAATGGCCGGCTCGTGCCACCGGGCGACGCGCAGCGCCTGGGCGAAACGCTCGACGAGCTGATCGAACAGCCGGAAATGCGCCGACGCCTCGCCGATGGCGGCCCGCGGCTGATCGCCGAAGCGTTCTCGATCGACACGATGGTCGACGGAAACCTCTCGGTCTACCGCGAGCGCCGCGCCGCGCCGTAGCGCTGCCGACAGCGATCACAGATTCATCGATACCGATAACGACAGAGGAGTCCCCGTGCCTGTTTTCCAGCGATTCCGCAGCGTCCTGCTCGCCGAATTCGTTTACATCCTGCTGCTGCTCCCGCTGCCCTGGCTGCTGAGCTGGCAGCAGATGCGCTGGCTGCTCTCGGAGCAGGGGCCGTTCGAAGTGCTCAGCGCCGTGCTCCGGATGGTTCTCGGTGTGTTTTGCCTGCTCAGCGCGAAACTCGGACCGCGCCGGCTGATCAGCTGCGGCCTCGCCAGTTTTGCGGCCTGCGCACGCGAGCTCGACGTGCACACGGCCATCACCGGCATGAGCATCTTCAAATCGCACTACTACCTCAAGACGCCTGCGCCGATCGCACAGAAGCTGCTCGTCGGCGCGCTCGCGCTGGCGATCCTGGCCCTGCTGATCGATGTGCTCGCCGCGGGCCTGCGGGCGCTGCGCCAGGATGGCTTGCAGCAGGACTGGATGTGCAGCGCGCTACTGGGCTTGGTCACCACCTTGGCGACCAAGGGACTCGACAAGGTCGAAGCCTTCACCCACGACATCACCGGTCACCATCTGCCGCAAATCTGGGGGCTGGTCGTCGCCGCGCTCGAAGAGGGCGTCGAAATGTCGCTGCCGCTGCTGTTCATCGTCGCGCTGGCGCAGTATCGGCACATGCGAGCGCAGGACGTGGCCTAAGCACGGGCGGGAAGCATTCAGCTTTTGCGTGCAAAGCTTGCGGCTGGCTGTATCGACACAGGATCGTCGGAGATCGTCGCCATGGATTCGGCTTTGCGCTTTCGCAACGTTCTGCTTGCTGAAATCATCTACATCGTGCTGTTGACGACATTTCCGTGGCTGCTGACCAAGCAGGAAATGCACTCGGTGTTTTCCGAGCAGGGCCCGTTCGAAGTGCTCAGCGCGGTGTTCTGGGCAGCGCTGGGCCTGCTCTGCTTCATGACCGCCAGACAGGCTCCTCGCCGCCTGATTCCGTGCGGCCTCGCGGCCTTCGTCGGCTGCGCACGCGAACTCGACTTGCATACCGCGATCACCGGCGTGAGCATCTTCAAGTCGCACTACTACCTCAAGACTCCCGCCCCGGTCGCCGAGAAACTGTTCGTCGGCCTGCTCGCGCTCGCGATCATCGCCGTGCTGATCGATGTGGTGCTCTCCGGCATCCGCGCATTGCGCCAGGGCGCCTTGCGACAGGATTGGATGCTCACCGCAGCGCTGGCCTTCGTCACCACGGCGGCGACCAAGGTCCTCGACAAGCTGCAGTCCTTCGTTCACGACTTCACGGGCCACTGGCTGCCGCAGATCTACGGGCTGGTCATCAATGCGCTCGAGGAAGGGGTGGAGATGTCGCTGCCGCTGCTGTTCATCGTCGCACTCGTGCAGTACCAGCGCAGGGCGACATCGGCATCGGCGGCGTATCCGGCGCCCGCGTTCGATCGCCGATGAGGCCAGCCCGGGAAGGCGCCGAACGCCGCAAGCTGCTGTTCGTCGTTCCCGATCTCAAGGGCGGTGGCGCTCCGCGCGTGATCCTGAGCCTGCTCGGAGCGCTCGATGCGCAGCGCTACGACATCAGCCTGCTCAATCTCGGGCCGCGCGGTCAGGCGCTCGAATCGCAGATTCCGCCCACGGTGAAACTGCGGCGCAGCTGGCCCGGGGGTCTGCTCGGCGCGAGGCTCGCGACGCTATGGCACGGACGTGATCGCGATCTGCTGATCGCGGGCCAGGAGACACGCGCGACCTTCTGCGTGCACTGGGCCGCGAAGCTGCTGCAGCGGCCCGCCGCGGCCTGGGTGCATATCGCGTACGAGCACTGGGCGCGCGGCCATTCCGAACGCCATCGCAAGCGCTCGCGCAATGCGTACCGCGAGATCACCAACCTGGTCTTCGTCGCCGAAGGCGCACGCATCTCGATGCGCAACTGGCTCGGCGAGCAAAAGGCGCTGCCCTCCGCCCGGCAGCGCGCGAACTGGACGGTGATCCCGAACCTGTTTCGCGCCGACAACTACGTCGACGATCAGGCGCCGAGCGCCGAGCAGCGCGAGCTGCTGCAGGCCATGCGGTCGCGCCCGAGCCTGATCGGCATCGGCCGCCTCGAAGCGCGCAAGGGCTTCGACGTGTTGCTGCGCTCGGCCGCGCAAGCCTTGCGCAAAGGGCTCGACTTCGATGTCGTGCTGCTCGGCGAAGGGCCGCTGCGCCACTCGCTCGCGGCGCTCGCGAGCGAGCTCGGCATCGCCGATCGCGTCTTCATGCCGGGACACGTCAGCAGCTCGCTGCCGTGGCTGCGCGCCGCGACCGCCTACGTGCTGACTTCGCGTCTCGAAGGCCTGCCGACGACGATCCTCGAAGCCTTCGCCTGCGGCACTCCGGTGATCGCCAACGATTGCCCGTCGGGTCCGGCCGAACTGCTCGCGGGCGGCCGCGCGGGCGAGCTCGTGGCGATGAACGATCTCGATGCGCTCGCGCAAGCGATGCAGCGTGTCCTGCAATCGCCCGAACGCAGGGCACAGCTGCGTGCCGCCGGACTCGCCCGCGTGCAGCGCTACGACGTGCAATCGGTGATCCCGCAGTGGGATCAGTTCATCGAATCGTCGATTCGCTCCGGACCGATCGGGATGCCGGCAACGCATCCACACGAGGCTTGAGCGCCAGTCGTAGGCGCTGCCGGGCTTCGTCGAACACCCAGACGACGATGCCGACCGGCTTCGGCAAACCCGCGAGCCAGGCATACCAGAACAGCGACATCAGCCGCTTGCGGTCGCCCTTGAAGTGCAGCACGCGCTTGTCGCCCTGCGGGCGCAAGACCTTGCGGATGCGATCGCCCGGCGTGTGGTTGTAGCGCTCGCAGGGCAGCAGCCGAATGCGCGCTTCGATCCGCGACGAAGCACCCGTGCCGTCCCAGCCGATCGCATCGCGCAGCGCACGCTGGTCGCCGTACCAGGCGGCCTCGCCCGCATACACTTCGTGAAACAGCCGCAGGTACTCATCGAAGAAGCGGCGCGCCACATCGGCTCGCCGCTGCCGCAGCAGCAGAAAGCCGCCGTTGACCGGCATGTCGGCATCGTCGCGCACGGTCAGCGCGATGTCGCAGTCGGCGGCGTCCTGCCCGCCTTCAAACAATTCGGTGAGCGGCCCATTGAGCAGCATGTCGGAATCGAGAAACAGGACATCGTCGTCGAAGTGCGTCTGCAAAAAGCGCTGCTGGGCCTCGGCGCGCGACAGCATGATGCGCCGATGATCGACCGGATGATCGATGCGCTCGAAAGCGACGCTCAGCGGCGACAGATCGGTCTGCGCATCGGTCAGCACCGCAAGCCTGGCGTCAGGGTGGAAGCGCAGCACCGAACGCAGCATCCAGTCGAGCAGGCGCAGATATTCGGCATGCGACCAGCGCACGTTCGGATGCGCGTCGACGGTCTGCACGTGAAAGGTGACGACTCTCATGCCCAGCTCGCGATGAAGCGCTGCATGGTCACATGCGCTGCGCGTGCCTGCTCGCGTAGCGGCTCGAAGTCGTAGCCGAGCGCGTTCTCGAGCGAGCTTTCGATGGTCTGCGCATCGAGCAGGGGATACGGGAACGCCTCCGCCATGCCGAGCGCGCGGCCGTCGATCGGCAGCAGCCAGCTGCGCCGGTTTCGGCTCAGCAGCAGCAGATGCGCATGCAGCCGGCTGCCGACGTGCAGGTCGACGCCTTCGTAGAAATGGCGCGCTTCGTCGGCACCGGGCGGAACCACCACCTCGAAGCCCAGCTTGGCCGCGAACTCGCGCAGCGCGAAAGCGCGCGCCGGATCGGCCACCGCCGGAGTGTCGCGCGAGCGCAGGCGCGCGATCCACGAAGGACGCCGGAAATCCTGATGCACGACGAAGCTGCGTCGCGCCTTCGGCCACAGCCGGGCGACCGTCTGCAGCAGGCGCGTTTCGCGATCCCAGAAATCGCCGCGCTCGGTCGAAGTCACCGCGACATGCGATTCACCGGCGTGGAAACGCTGCGATTCGAGCAGCGGCGTATCGAGCAAAACCGGGCAGCCGGTCATCAAAAAGCGATCGGACAAGTGCGGCAGCTCGCGCTGCAGATAGCGCAGCGTCACCGGACAGCGCCAGGACGAATATTCGATGCGCTCATGAACGGCTTCGAGCAGCTCGCGCGTGAGCTCGGACATGCGCTCGTTGCGATTCGGCTCGCCGTTGTAGCCGAGGCCGAACGGCACGAAGCGCCAGCTCGCCTCGCGCAACTGCTGCGCATCGAAGCCCGGCCAGATCCGGTAGCGATCGTCGAGCTGGTTCGCCCCCGCGATCACCACGGTTCCGGCCTGTTGCATCGCGCTGCGCGCCGCGGCCCCGGGCGCGATGCGCGTGGAATAGCAACCCACCGAACGACGCGGCGCGAGCAACCGCTCGATCGCGCGCAAAATGAAACCGTCACCGAGGTTCGGAATCTTGTACGCCGTCATGCGTGGCGGCACCCGGTATGGCGTGAGCAGCGAATAGTCCATGTCCGTAGGAGGCTCCGATTAAGCGTGGCGAGCGAACGCAGGTCGCTCGAGGACGGAGCGCAGGAACCGGGCCGTACGAGTAGTACGTGAGGCTGAGGGCCGTATCGGCCGAAGCGAAGCTTCGGCAGGCCCGAACGAGCACCGCCCTCGGGTGAGATGCGGAGCGCAGTAGCTCAAGCAGAGCCTCCTCAACAGGCGCAGCGCCATATCACCGTCTTCCCGTCGTCGGTCAGCACGGATTCGACGACGCGCCAGCCGGCCTCGACGAGCGTCTGCTCGAAACCGGCGCGCGTCAGATGCTGGGTCCAGCCCAGCCTCTGCAGTTCTTCCAGCGGACGTGGCTGATCGGCGATCGTGTGGCTGATCACGAGCGCGCCCGCATTGCGCCGCAGCTTCGTCAGCACGCGCGGCAGGCTCGCGAGATATTCGCTGACGCCGAGCATCACGACGACGTCATGGCTGGCCGGCAAGTTCTGGGCTTGAATGTCGAGCCGCTGCACCGCGGCCGACTGCGGCACCAGATCGTAGCCCTGGTAGCGACAGGCGATGCCCTGCTGCATGAGCCAGTAGCTGAGCTTGCGATCACCGCAGCCGATGTCGGCGACGCTCGGCAGCCGTCTTCCTTCGATCGCTTTTTCGATCAGCGCGCAGGCCTTGAGCGCACGGTCCTGCCAGGCCGGGCGCGTCTGGTCGCGGCAGTTGAAGCTCGGTGGAGGCTCGCGCGGGGCCAGCAGCTCGAACAGGCGATCGACGTGCGCCGGATACGAAAACTTGTCCGCCGCGCCGGCCAGCGCGGCTTCGCTGTAGCGCCGGTAGCGCTGCGCATCGGCCGCGATCGCGAGCACCGCTTCGGCAAGCTGCAGCGGATCGACCACGCCGGGCTCGGCGACCCGATCGAGCTCCGGGCGATAGACGCGCGGATAGACGCCGCTCGCATCGCCGCCGAGTTCGCTGAAATCGGCCAGCGTGAGCGTCGGCACCACGCAGAGGCCATCGAGCTCGTGATCGACGACTTCGGGCAGGCCATCGACGGCGGCCGCGACCACCGGGATGCCCAGGCTCAAGGCCTCCGCGCAGACGTTGCCATAAGGCTCGCGCAGCGCCGGATGCACGAGCACGTCGATGCGCGAGTAGAACGAATCGGTATCGTCGAGCCGGCCGAGGAACTCGATTCGATCGCTCACCCCCAGGCGTGCGGCCAGCGCCTGCAGCTTCGCGCGCTCGGGGCCGTCGCCCGCGATCAGCAATCGCGCTTCGATGCCGAACGAACGCAGTTCGCTCAGCGCATACAGCACGAGCACCCCACCCTTGAAAGACTGCAGGCGCGCGCAGAAACCGAGCGTGAGCGGACGCGTGCCGTCGAGCGCACGCGCCTGCGCGGGCATCGCGCGGTCACTGCGGATGCCGGGCCTGCAGATTTCGATCGGTGCCTTCACGCCCCAGTGGCGCAGCATGGCGGCGCAGGCCTTGGAGTTGGCGAGATAGCGGTCGAAGCCGCTCAGGAAATCGACGTCCGGTACGCGATGGCGCGCGAACCAGGCGGCTCCGCGCTCCCAGTAGACCGAGCGTGCGCCTAGCCTTTGTGCAAGCTGCGCCGGACGCGGATCACCGAAGCGGTTCCAGCTCAGCACGGTGTCGATGTCCCAGTGCCGCGCGATGCGCCGCTGCCTGGATTGCCGCAGGCCGCGCCAGTTCGGAATAGCCAGGCCATGCCAGCGCCGCGCATCTTCGGCCTGCGCCTTCAGGGCCGGCAGTGCCGCACGCACGCCCGGCGCGAGGCCCCGCAGGTCTTCGATCAGGTAATGCTCGACTCGCGTATCGTTGGCCGTCTGCAGCAGCAGATTGGCGAACTGCTTTTCCATTCCGCCCCAGACATCGTTCGCCAGATGAATCTGGTGGAGCAAGCGCAAAGGCTTGCTCACGTAGGGCGACTCGGGGTGACCAGTTCGGAGATCAGGGCTTCCCATTGGGGCAGGATACGTTCGGCCGAGAAATCGACCAAGCGCTGCCGGCCGGCACTGGCGAATTCGGCTCGTCGTTCGGGCGATTCGAGCAGCGACTGCATCGCATCGGCCATCGCCTTGGCATCGTCCATCGGCACGAGCAGGCCGGCCTTGCCCTCTTGCAGCAGCTCTTCCGGACCATGCGGGCAACGCGTCGCGACCACCGGCGTGCCGGCAGCGAAGGCTTCGAGTATCGTGCCGGGCAGGCCTTCGATGCGCGAAGACAGCACGTAGAGCGTGGCGCGCGCCAGCCAGTCGCCGACGTTCTGCACGAAGCCCGGCAACTGCAGTTGTTCGGCGATACCCTGCACGCGCGCCTGCTCGCGCAGTTCGTCGGCGAGCGGGCCTTCGCCGAGCAGGGCCAGATCGACGACGATGCCGCGCTTCTTGAGCGCGGCGACCGCATCGATCAGCACGTCGAAGCCCTTGCGCTTCTCGAGCCTGCCGGCACCGACGATCAGCGGACGCGCTGTCGCATCGGATGGTGTCGCATGGACTGCCGGTGGCGCTGTTGCGGGATCGATCGTGTAGGGGTTGTAGATGCGCCGCCAGTCGCCGCGCCGGTGTTCGCCGTACCAGCGCTCGAACGATTGCTGTGCGCCGTCGGAGACGAACACGAGCCGGTCGAAGTCCCCATAGGTCTGCTTGGCCTTGCGCCGGTTCTTGTCGCTGATCTCGCGTGCGTATTCGCCGAAGGCGATGCGCACCCAGCCGATGCTCGGCTTGCGCAGGCCGGTCGCCGCGAAGTGCACGCAAAAGCTTGCGCGCAGTTCCATTGCCGCGATCAGCACGTCGTGATTGAGCGCGTTGCGCATCGTCGACAGCTTGCCGACCCGCAGCAGGCGGCTGCGCGGCGGGTAGATCAGGCGCACGTTCGGCGGCACCAGTGAAACCAGCTCGCCAGGGCCATCGAGCACGAGCAGGGTGATCTGGTAGCGCCGTTCGTCGAACAGGCTCAGCAGCCGCAAGGTGACGCGCTGCGCGCCGCCACCCGACAGATCGGGCAGGACCACGAGCAGCCGGATCGGAGAGATCGGATACGAGGCGTCGGCGGCTGGGCTCATGCGACGCGGCTCAGCACGGACTCGTTGCTCGCACGGCCCACATTCCCGACGGCATCGCCACCGAGGTAACTCGCATACATCGCATCGAGCTTGCCCGGTGCGAACAGCGCCTCCATCGTCGCGCGCGCATTGGCGCCGATGCGCCGGCGCAATTCGAGGTCGTCGCGCAGGCGGCGCACGATCTCGATCGCCTGCTGCTGATCGTCGAACACGAAGCCGTTCTCGCCGTGCACGATGTTCTCGACGTGTCCGCCGAAGCGATGGCAGACCACCGGCAGGCCGCAGGCCATGGCTTCGCGCACCGCGCGCGCGGCGGTGTCGTAGAAGGTGCCGGTGCGATAGATGAAGCAATCGAGGCCGCGCAGATAATCGGCCGCGTCGATCGAGCCTGCGGGACGCAGATGGATGTTCAGCGACTTCGGCAGCAGGTGCTCGATACAGCTCGCGCCCATCAGGTCGATATCGATGTCTTCGGCCACGAGCGTCGCGTAGAGCTCGGGGTCGTACAGAAACTGGTGCTTGTCGAGCGTGTCGCGGCTGTGGCGTCCCAGCTTGAGCCGGCCGGCCTGCATGGGCTTGTCCGCCGCGGGACTGAAGCGCTCGAGATCGATCGGCGACACATGCACGCCGCCGAGCGACTCGCCGTCGAACAGGCGCCGCTGCGTGTGCGAGGTGAACGCGATCTGCGGCTGCGCGTGCATTTCGCGATAAAGCGGCAGATGCGCGCGCAGGTTGGCGACGTTCATGTCGTTGACGATGATCGTCAGCTGCTTCGGGCGAACGCGGCGCAGCCAGGCCTTGGGCTTCCAGAACGAGCCGATGAAGACGAAGCTGCTCGATTTGAGGCGCGTGTCGAAGCCTCTCCACGGAGCGAACCAGCGAACGCCATGCTGTTTGCGCAGCGACGCGGGCAGGCGCGACGACGTCGCCCACAGGCTCACCTCGGCGCCATGGCGCTCACGCAGGCCCTTGGCGATTTCGAGCGCACGCATCTGCGAGCCACCAAGACCGGCGTGGTAGGGAAAGAACAGGTGGACCTGCCGGGCGCTCACCGTCGGAGCAACGCAGCCGAGGCCGGCGCCAGCGTCTTGCTGGCGGCCGGAGCCACGGTTCGGGCCGCTTCACGCTCTAGCGCCTTGAGGTCGGCGTACTTCCAGTACGCGTACTGGGCGAGCACGGTGGAAATCATCAGCCCGCGCCAGCCATCGAGCACCGAAAGCCGCAACAGATACTGCTGCACGAAATCGGTGAAGAAGCGCATGCAGGCATATGGAATGCTGCCGCGCGCGCCTTCCTCGAACTTCTGCCTCGCGAGCAGGTTCGCATAGCGACGATGCTTGCGCTGCAGGTGCGCATAGTCGCGCCAGCTGCGATGTTCGAGCTTCGCCTTCATCACCGCGGCGCGGCGCTCGGGCAGCACGATCTGTTCATGCACCTGGTGATCGCGAAACCGTGCGCCTTCGCGCTTGAACAGGCGATTCTGCGGGGTTGCATAGCGCCCGTGGCGCAGCTCGCCTTCGAACAGATAGGTGCGCCACGGAATGCGGAACAAGGTGGTGTCGAGATGCGGATCGATCAACGCGTTGTCGATCTCCTGGCGCAGCTCGGGCGTGACTCGCTCGTCGGCATCGATGTAGAGCACCCAGTCCCCGCTCGCCTGCTGCAAGGCCCGATTGCGTTGAGGACCGTAGCCAGGCCAGTCGGTCTTCCAGATCTTGTCGGTGTAACGACGAACGATGTCCAGGGTGCCATCGGTACTGCCGCTGTCGAAGACGATGATCTCGTCGACCCAGCCGTGCAGTGATCGCAGACAGTCTTCGATGCGGTCGGCTTCGTTGCAGCAGATGATCAGTGCGGAAAGCGTGCGCCGTTCACCAGCGCGCAGCGGCAGCCTCATCGGCAGTTTTGCAAGCATTGAGCCGCCTCCGTCCTTGGAATTCTTGCTTGGATTCGTGGTCCCGCGCTCCTGCGGGTACGAGGCAATCTTCTTGTCGAACGCCTGAACCTTCGCTGTCCACTTACGGGCCGCCCGCAGCAGCGGAAATCCTGAATCGAAAGACGGGAATCGTTGACGCTGAAACGCGGTGCTTTCTCGCTACTGCGACTATCGGTTTACCGGTCCCGATTCCGGGGCTACAGCCCCAGCGTGCGCAGGTAAGCCGCCGCACTGCGCTCCACGCGATAGTCGTCGACTGCCTGTCGAAGCGTATCGGCCGGCAGCGGGGCGGCGAGCGTTTGCGTCATGGCACGCGCCATGGCCGCATGATCGCCGACCTCCACGAGCGGGCCGTAGCGGCCCTCGGCGAGCAGTTCGTCGGGGCCGCTCGGGCAGCGCGTCGAAACGCTGGGCACACCGAGCGCGAGCGCTTCGGTCAGCGCATTCGGCGAGCCTTCCCAGGCCGAGGAGAGCACGAACAGATCCGCCTTCGAGAGCCAGGCGTACGGGTTCTTCTGAAAGCCTGCGAAGTGCAGGCGATCGGCGACGCCGAGCTCGTGCGCAAGCGCGGACAGCGCCTCGCGATCGCGCCCTTCGCCGAGCAGGATCAGCCGCGCGGGCCGCTGAGCCTGCATCGCCGCGAACGCGCGGATCAGGGTCGGAAAATCTTTCTGCCGCGTGAGCCTGCCCATGCCCATGATCACGGGCTCGCTGCGCTGCTCGCGCGGCCGCAGCCAGGCGTGATCGACGGGCTCGCGCGCCTGCGCTTCGAGTGTCGGCGTGATGACCGGGTTGCGGATCACGCGCACGCGCTCGGGCGGCAGGCCGGTGATCGCGAGGGTGTCCTGGCGCACGCCTTCGGAGACCGCGATGACGCCGCTCGCGTGCGCGTAGAGCCTGCGCATCGGCGCCGTTCGCAGCCAGCGGTTGAACGCCGACTTGCGCTCGAGCGCGGCCGACAGGTTGGTGCCCAGGCGTATCCACAGCGGCATCTGCGCACCGACGCGCGCACGCGCGCGGATCGCGGCGCGCCCGGCGCGATCCTTGGCGACGAGCATCGCATCGGGCCTGGCCTGCCGCAGGTAGCGTGCGATCTCGCCGACGCTGGTCCACGAATGCCGGGACTCGAGCCGGATCAGGTTCACGCTGGGCGGAATGCGGCTCACGTGATGTCCCTGTGCCTTGATCGCGAGCAGATCGACCTGCACATGATTCGCGAACTCGGCGCACAGGTGAGTGACCATGCGCTCGACCCCGCCATCGCCCGAGAACGACAGCAGCACGGCGAGGCGCTTGTTCGCAAGGCCGCCGGAAGCCTGCCCGGAATGAGGGTCGTGCATGCGCCGCTACAGCCAGGCCAGCGGATCTTCTTCCGCACCGGGCGCGCTCGCAGCCTGCTCGATGAACAGCCGATGCCAGATCGCGAACTGCAGCAGGCTCCAGATTTCGCGCGAACGCTGTGCGGTATCGCCGGCGAGCAATTGCTGCACGGCCGACACGTCGCACCAGCGGCGGATCGCCTCGCTGCGCGGCAGCTTGTCGCGCAGACCGTCGAGAAACGCGCCGGCCAGCCACTCGCGCACCGGAACGTGGAAGCCGCGCTTGGGCTGCCACAGGTGATCTTTCGGAATGAAGCCCTCGGCCCAATGCTTGATGAAGGTCTTGCCGGCCTTCTTGGATACCTTGAGCGCGTCGGGCAGCGAAAGCCCGAACTCGATCACGCGATGATCGACCAGCGGCACGCGGCCTTCGACCGAAAAACTCATGAGCATGCGATCGCCCTTCACGAGCAGATCGTCCGGCAGGTTGCCGACGATGTCGACGTACTGCCGGCGCTGCAGATCGCTCCAGGATTTCGGCGTCTGCTGCCAGGCCGCGACGACGCCATGGCGATATGCCGCGAGCGCCGGCTGCAGCTCGGGCACGAACAGCTTGCGCGTCCATGCGGCGTCGAGTTCCGCGCGCACGCGAAAGCCGCCGCTGCCGCCGAAGCGCAGGCGCTTGTAGAAGCGTTCGGCCGCGCCGGGCCGATAGCGTCCATAGCCGGCGAAGGCTTCGTCGCCGCCCTCGCCGCTGAACACGACCTTGAGCTCACGGCCCGCGGCTTCGGCGAGCGCGAGCGTCGGCAGGCAGGCGTAATCACGCATCAGATCATCGGCCGCCCACACCGATCGCGGCAGGCGATGAAACACCTGCTGGCGACTCAGACGTATCGGCGTGTGATGCGCGCCGAAGTGCTGCGCGATGCGGCCTGCATCGTCGAGCTCGTCGCGCATCTGCGCATCGCTGTAGCCGATCGAAAACGTCCGCACCGGCGTGCTCTGATACTTCGTCAGCAAGCCGAGCAGTACCGCCGAATCGACGCCGCCCGACAGGAACAGTCCGTAAGGCACGTCGGAGCGCACGTGCTCGCGCATCACCTGCGCGATCAGCGGCTCCCACTCTTCGAGCGCCTGCTGCCGATCGAGTTGGCGCGGCTCCACGTCGAGCGCCGACCACCAGCGCTGGCGCTCGATGCCGAGCTTCGCATCGATGCGCAGCGCATGGCCGGCGGGGACGCGCCGGATGCCGCGCACGATGGTGTCTTCGCCGGTCGAGTACTGGTTCTGGAAATACTGCGCGAGCGCACCTTCGTGCAGCTCCACGGTCGGCATCTGCGGCAGCAGCGCCTTGAGCTCGGAAGCGAACAGCACGCGATCGGGCAGCACCGCGTAATACAGCGGCTTGATGCCGAGCCGGTCGCGCACCAGCCAGAGCTCCTGCGTCAGGTGATCGTAGAGCGCGAACGCAAACATGCCATGCAGGCGCTGGAACGATTCGTGCCCCCAGGCCGCGAAAGCCTGCAGCGCGATCTCGCTGTCCGAAGCACACGAGAACTGCCGGCCCAGCGCTTCGAGCTCGGCGCGCAGCTCCGGAAAGTTGTAGATCTCGCCGTTGCAGACGATCGCATAGCGCTTGCGTGCATCGAAGATCGGCTGATGCCCGCCTGCGATGTCGATGATCGCGAGCCGCGTGTGCGCGATGCCGAAACCGCCCGCGAGATAGAAGCCGGTGTCCTCGGGACCGCGATGCCCGATGCGCCCGGCCATGGCCGCGAGCTCGGACTCCTGCGCGCGACGGTCGCGATGCACGACTCCGGCGATGCCGCACATCAGCTGCGTTCCCGCGAAGAAGGGCCCATGAAATCAGGTCGGATCGAAGCGGTAGCCGAGCATTTCGACATCGCGTGCGAAGTGGCGCGCGACGAGCTCGGCGGTCTCGTCCGTGTAGTAGCTGCGATAGTCACGCGTGCGATCGGTGGCCTTGCGCTTGTGCGGAAGCTCGCGGCGGCCCACGCCGATGCGCTTGCAGATCGTGTCCCAGTCATCGGACAAGCTCTCGTAGCGGCCGATGAAGTCGACGAGCGTGCGGCCCTGCAGGTCGATCAGGTAATCGGTCTGCAGGGTGATCGAGGTGTCGAGATGATATTGCCAGGGACGTTCGAGATTGAGCTTCCAGCGCAGGAAGGAGGCGAAATCCTCCTGCCCCGCCAGCAGCTGCGGCCGCTCGCGCTTGAGGTGGTGATAGCTCGACACCTGCAGATCCCAGGGATTGCGCACGAACGCGAACTTGAACAGCGAATCGAAGTAATCGCGCGGCAGCATTTCGAGCGCCGCGATGATCTTCGAATGCCGCGGCAGCTTGGCCGCGATGCGGTGGCCCGACAGGTGGTCGAGACGCGAGCAGATCGCCTGCAGCAGGTACATCGGATCGCGCATCTGCAGCCTGCGCAGCGAGGCACGCACGCTGGTGCCGCCGGTCTTGGCGATGTGAACGTACAGGAAGCGGAATCGATGACTCAGGACCACGGCGGAGCTTCGGCTGGAATCTGGCCGCTAGTCTACCCAAGCTTGGATTTCAGTTGCGGGATACCTCCGCCTCGTCGTCCGCCAGCCCTACGCTGCGCCAGATCGCGCGTACCTGCGCGCGCTGCTCCGCGAACGCATCGGCCGGAGCCAGGACGGGCTGCTGCTGCAGGCCGCGCGCATGGCTCCAGGCGCGCAGGCTGCGATACGCCGCGATCAGCGTGTCGCGATCGGCTTCGCTGAGTATCCCGGCGCTCACGAGGTCTTCGAGCTGACGCCAGTTGTCGGACCAGCGCAGCAGCCCGGGCGTGCCGGGCGCCTCGCGCAACAGCAGATACTGGGTGATGAATTCGAGGTCGATGAGGCCGCCGTCCCCCTGCTTCACATCCCAGCTCGTGGCGGTGGATTTATCGAGGCTCGCGCGCATCTTGGCGCGCATGTCGATGATGTCCTTGCGCAGCTTGGCGGGGTCGCGCGGTGCGCTGAGCACCTCGCGGCGTATGGCCTCGAAGCGCTCGCCGATACTGGCGCTGCCGGCAACGGCGCGCGCCCGCGTGAGCGCCTGGT
Organism: Hydrocarboniphaga sp. FW305-C-57; assembly: GCF_058783045.1. Lineage (NCBI taxonomy): Bacteria > Pseudomonadati > Pseudomonadota > Gammaproteobacteria > Nevskiales > Nevskiaceae > Hydrocarboniphaga > Hydrocarboniphaga sp. FW305-C-57. The sequence continues at coordinate 22,061 of NZ_JBYSYG010000018.1, forward strand.
GCTCCCAGGTCCAGGCTTCGTGGCGCTGATACCGGGCGAAGGCTTCGATGCTGCTCACGGTGAGCCCCGAGCGTCCGCTCGGCCGCAGTTCGAGATCGACTTCGTAAGCGCGCCCGGCCGGCGTCAAGGTCTGCAGCCAGTGAATCACGCGCTGCGCCCAGCGCACCATGAAGACGTCGCCGCTGATCGGGCGGCGCCCGCCTTCGGTTTCCTGCTCGGGCGCATCGCAGTCGTGCACGAACACGAGGTCGAGATCGGAGCCGTAGCCGAGCTCGATGCCGCCGAATTTTCCGTAACCGATCGCGGCGAGCCCGGCCGCCTGTCCATCGCGACGCAGTGGAATGCCATAGCTCGCGCGCAGTTCCGCATAGGCACGATCGAATGCGACCTGCAGCACCGCTTCCGCGAGCCAAGTCAGGCGATCGGAAACCTGCACGAGCGGCAGGCTGCCGGCGACGTCGGCCGCGGCGATGCGCAGCGTGGTTTCGAGCCGATAGCGGCGCAGCGCATCCATGCCGGCCTCGGTTTCGTCATCGGCGATCTGCGAGAACACGTGATCGAGTTCGGCGCGGATCTCGGCCTTGTCGGGCGGCGCGTAGAGCGTGCGCGCGTCGAGCAGCTGATCGAGCAGCGCCGGGTTGGTCGACAGCAGCTGCGACACCCACGGACTCGCCGCGCACAGGCGCACGAGATGCCCACGCGCGATGGGCGATTCGCGCAGCAGCGTCAGATAGGTCGATCGTCCGCCGATGGCCTGCAGCACGCCGAGCACGCGCGTCGCAGCGGTGGCCGGCTCGCTCTGCTGCAGGGTCTCGGCGAGCAGCAGCGGCAGCAAGGCGCGCAGGCGGTCCTGCGAAGTCTGCGACAGCGTGCGGGTTCCGCGCGCATCGCGCAGGTCACGCAGGCGCTTGCAGACCTCGGCCGCGGCATCGCCGAAATCTTCGCGGGCGAGCGGCTCGAGCGCGCTGTGTTCGATGCTCAGTTCGGGCGATTCGGCCCACAGGCGCTCGATCAGCGCAGCCAACCCCTGCTCCGGATCCTCGTGTCCGGGCTCGGCGAACACGCGCGCGAACTCGTGGTGCACGTCTTCGCGCACCTCGGTGAAACGCTGCACGAGCGCGGGCCAGCTTTCGAAGTCCAGCGCCAGGCACAGCGCGGCGCGCGGCTCGTCCGCGAGCGGCAGCGAATGCGTCTGCTCGTCCGCGTAGATCTGGATCGCGTTCTCGAGCCGGCGCAGAAAGACGTAGTGCTCGTCGAGCCTCTTCGCGGTCGGCTCCGGCAGATGCCCGGCTTCGGCGAGGTAGCGCAGCACCGGGCGCAGACGCGGATCGCGCAGCCGCGGCTCCTGTCCGCCACGCACGAGCTGGAACGATTGCACGATGAACTCGACCTCGCGAATTCCACCGCGGCCGAGCTTGACGTTGTCGTCCTGGCGCCGGCGCGCGACGTCGTCGGCGATCAGTTTCTTGAGCGAGCGCAGGCTGCCGATCGCGTTGAAATCGAGATAGCGCCGATAGACGAAAGGCCGCAGGCGCTGCAGCAATTCGTTGCCGGCCTTGATGTCGCCGGCCACCGGGCGCGCCTTGATCAGCGCGTAGCGCTCCCATTCGCGGCCATGCTGCTGGTAGTAGTCCTCGGCCGCGTCGAAGGCGATCGACACCGGACCCGCGCTGCCGAAAGGCCGCAGCATCAGATCGACGCGGAACACGAAGCCATGTTCGGTGCGCTCGGCGAGCAGCTTGGTGAAGAGCTGCACGACGCGCTTGAAGAACTCACCATTGTCGAGCGCATTGCCGCCGTCGGTTTCGCCTGCCGCCGTGTGGCAGCAGATCAGATCGATGTCGGACGAGAAATTGAGCTCGCGCCCGCCGAGCTTGCCCATGCCGAGGATCACCGGCTTCACGGGCGCGCCGCGAGCGTCGCGTGGCCGCCCGTAGCGCGCACCGAGCGTGCGCATCGCGTAATCGAGCGCCGCGACGCAGCAGACTTCGGCCAGCGTGGACAGATCGCCGAGCGTTTCGTCGAGCCCGGCCAGGCCGGCGAGTTCGCGATAGCCGATGCGGCCCATCTCGCGATCGCGCAGGCTGCGCAGCTCGCGCATCACGCGGGCCTCGTCCGCTTCGCCGCTCAGCAGTTGCCTGAGTTCGGCCTCGAGCTCACCGGCCGCGCGCGGCTGCGCATAGGCTTTTTCCTCGGCCCACTGCGAATGGCGCCTGAGCACGCCACCGATGAAGCGGCTGGCGCGCACGGTATCGGCAATGTCGGCAAGCGGCATCGAAACTCCCCGGATTCATGAGCGTCGGACTCTGTCAGGGGCGCAGTTTAGGCCAGCGTCCGCCGGGCCGTTCGCAGACGTCTCAGAGCAGGCGCGTCCACGGCGTGCGCAGCGGATTGCGCGAACGCAGGTCGCCGGCTTCGCGCTTGCGCTGCAGGCGCTGCTCGAAGGCCTTGCGCATCTCGCCGCCGCGCTCCCAGCGCTGCGTGTTCGCATCGGCGACGAGCTTGGGCGTGATGGCGATGGCGTAGACGTCGTCGAGCATCGCCTGCGGCGCGATCTCGCCGAGCTGGTCGAGGAACAGGCCGTCGCCGCCGTAGGTGCCGACGAAATCCTCGTCGTAGCCATTGATCTTCCAATAGCGGTCGCGGCGCACGAGAAAGCTGTTGCAATGCGGCTTCGAGGCGAAGCGATCGCGCAGCGCGCTCAAGCCCGGGCGATGCAGCATCGCGTCGAGCACTCCGGTCGATGCGTCGCCGAGCAGGCGATCGAGCGAACGCGGCAGGAACACGCGCTGCAAGCCGTAGTGCCGATCGGCGAGCAGCGTCTTGGCGAACAGCCGCCGCAGGGCCATGGGCGGCAGCAGGATGTCCATGTCGCTCATGAACATCCAGGCTTCGTCCTCGCCGACTTCATGCGCCCCGATGTTGCGCGCCGCGTGCTGATGCCAGGCGATGTCGACATCGACGCGCAGCAGCTTTTTCTGCAGCCGGCACTCGCGGAAGATCGGCAGCGCCGGATGCTGCGGGCTCGCATCGTCGACGAGCACGATCTCGACGTGATCGGCGAGTTCGGGCGCATACGCATTCCAGTTGCGCACCTGGCGGCGCAGCATCTGCGGATTGTCGTAGTACGGATAGACCAGTCGCAGCTTCGGCGGCATGCGAGCGCGGCCGCTACTGGTTCGAGCGCGGCGCGCTGAGGCCCAGCGCTTCGATCGCAGCCCGATCCCACTGTCGCTCGCCCTGCGCTCCATCGACGATGCCCATGTGCTGGCTGAAATCGAAATGCGTCCACGGAATGCGACGCTGTTCGAGCAGCGTGCGCGTGTCACGCAGCCAGGCCTGGCGCGAAGCCGGCGGCGTATTGGTCTTGACCGCGCCGAACTCGCTGCACCACACGGGCACGCCGTTCTGCGCCTGCCATTGCGCAACCTTGTCGAGAATCGCGGCGAGCTTGCCTCGATTCCATTCCTGCTGGCCGTAGTAGCGCGCGTGCGGCTGCGCATCGGCGTCGAGCGAGGCCAGCAGCGGCGCCACCAGCGCTTCGGTCGACGGATATGGCAGGCCGCGCAACTTCGCCCACATCGACCAGCCCCACCAGGCGCCCTGGTGCGTGAAATTCATCGGCTCGTAGAAATGGAAACTGTAGACCAGGTTGGTGTCGAGGAAGGGTTTCAGCGTGATGAGCTCGTCGACCGACGAATACTTGTGTCCCGCGACGACGATCGTGTGCCGGGGCGCCGCGTCGCGAACCGCGCCGGCGAGCGTCTGCATGAGCGCAACCGACAGCGCCGCGTTCTCGGTCGCCGGTTCGTTGATCACCTCGAACACCAGCTTGTCTGCGGGAACGCGCGTCGACAGCTGCCTGGCAAGGCTCCACCAGAGCGCCGCGACGGTGTCGCGCCAGGACTTGTCGTTGAGCATGCGATTCAGATCGTCGGTGGTCGTGGTCAGCGTGACCACCGCGAGCAGCTTGTCGGAGGCGACGAGCTCGACCGCGCGCGCGAACTCGTCGGCATGCGCCGGGTCGATCTTCGACGGATCGCGCGCATCGGCGATCCAGGCGCGTTCGAGCGGGATGCGCACGTGGCGAAAGCCGATGCTGCGCAGTTGCGCCAGGTCGCTGCGGTCGGGCCAGAACAGGCGTGGCTCGATCTTCGGGTTGTCGCGATTGGCGAACCAGAACGACAGGTTGATGCCACGCGAGAGCCCGGATTGCACGGCGGCGGGCACCTCCGCGATCGCGGAGCCCGCGCCGAATGCCAGCAGTGCGAAGGCGGCCGGCAGCCGGCAGCGATGAAACCATCGGGTGATCACGGAGCGCATGAGGCAAAGATGCCTGCTCGCCGCTTTAGTTTCAAAAACCTTTCGAAGCTTTTGTTTCGGCAGCCGCTGCTGCAAACGAAAAGGGCGCCCAAAGGCGCCCTTTTCGTACTACTGGTTTTGAAAGGCGCCGCCAAGGATGGCGGCGACCCGTCAGGACGACCTCAGAAATCGCCCATGCCACCCATGCCGCCCATGCCACCCATGTCCGGAGCGCCGCCCATGGCGGGAGCTTCCTTCTTCGGCGCTTCGGCGACCATGGCTTCGGTCGTCAGCAGCAGGCCGGCCACCGAGGCCGAGTTCTGCAGGGCCAGGCGCGTGACCTTGGTCGGGTCGATGATGCCGAACTCGATCATGTCGCCGTAGCTGCCGTTGGCGGCGTTGTAGCCATAGGCGCCGGTGCCTTCGAGCACCTTGTTGAGCACCACGCTCGGCTCGTCGCCCGAGTTCTTGGTGATCTGGCGCAGCGGCTCCTGAATGGCGCGACGCAGGATGTTGATGCCGATGGTCTGGTCGTCGTTGCCGCCCTTGAGGCCTTCGAGCACCTTGGACGCGCGGACCAGCGCGACACCGCCGCCGGGGACGATGCCTTCTTCGACGGCCGCACGGGTGGCGTGCAGGGCGTCTTCGACGCGGGCCTTCTTTTCCTTCATTTCGACTTCGGTGGCGGCGCCGACCTTGATCACCGCAACACCGCCGGCGAGCTTGGCCAGGCGTTCCTGCAGCTTCTCGCGATCGTAGTCGCTGGTGGCCACTTCGACCTGCTTGCGGATCTCGAGCACGCGCGCTTCGATCTTGCTCTTCTCACCGGCGCCGTCGACGATGGTGGTGTTTTCCTTGTCGATCTGCACCTTCTTGGCGTGGCCCAGATCCTGGATCGAGGCCTTCTCGAGCGACAGGCCGACTTCCTCGGCGATCACGGTGCCGCCGGTCAGGGTGGCGATGTCCTTGAGCATTTCCTTGCGGCGGTCGCCGAAGCCCGGAGCCTTGACGGCCGCGACCTTCAGGATGCCACGCAGGTTGTTGACGACGAGGGTGGCGAGCGCTTCGCCTTCGACGTCTTCGGAGATGATCAGCAGCGGACGGCCCTGCTTGGCGACGCCTTCGAGGATCGGCAGCAGATCGCGGATGTTGCTGATCTTCTTCTCGGTGATGAGGATCAGCGGGTTGTCGAGCTCGACCGTCTGGCTCTGCGCGTTGTTGATGAAGTACGGCGACAGGTAGCCGCGGTCGAACTGCATGCCTTCGACGACGTCGAGTTCGTTCTCGAGGCCCTTGCCTTCCTCGACCGTGATCACGCCTTCCTTGCCGACCTTGTCCATGGCGTCGGCGATGATGGCGCCGATGGCGTCGTCAGCGTTGGCCGAAACGGTGCCAACCTGGGCGATCGCCTTGCGGTCCTTGCACGGAACCGAGAACTTCTTGAGTTCGGCGGTCACGGCTTCGACGGCCTTGTCGATGCCGCGCTTGATGTCCATCGGGTCGACGCCGGCGGTGACCGACTTGAGGCCTTCGTTGACGATGGCCTGGGCCAGCACGGTGGCGGTGGTGGTGCCGTCGCCGGCCGCGTCGGAGGTCTTGGAAGCCACTTCCTTGACCAGCTGCGCGCCCATGTTCTGGAACTTGTCGGCCAGCTCGATTTCCTTGGCCACGGACACGCCGTCCTTGGTCACGGTCGGGGCGCCGAAGCTCTTGTCGAGCACGACATTACGGCCCTTCGGGCCGAGGGTGACTTTAACGGCGTTGGCGAGGACGTTGACACCCTGCACCATGCGCGAGCGAGCGTCGTCGCCGAACTTGACGTCTTTTGCAGCCATGTTGATTGCTCCTTGAATCGAATAGGGGTTGAGGCGACGGCTTACTTGATGACGGCCAGGATGTCGTCTTCGCGCAGCACGACCAGTTCGGCGCCGTCGATCTTCACTTCGGTGCCCGAATACTTGCCGATCAGAACGGTGTCGCCCGCCTTCACGGCCGGCTCCTGCAGCTTGCCGTCGTCGGTGCGCTTGCCCGGGCCCACGGCGATCACTTCGGCCTTCAGCGGCTTTTCGGCCGCGGAGTCCGGGATCAGGATGCCACCGGCGGACTTCTTCTCTTCTTCGAGACGCTTGACGATCACGCGATCGTGCAGGGGACGCAGACTCATAGGGTTCACTCCATTCATTGTTTAAAACTGGTCGGGCATCGAAGGCGGCGCGGCGGTCTTGGACGACCTTTGTTAGCACTCTCCCCTCGAGGCTGCTAATTCTTGTGGACGCGCTTTCAGCTTTCAAGGGGTCTGGAAGGCGACTTTGTAAGTAATTGTCCGGGGACGCATTCGACCTAGCCTACAACCGCCGGTCTGAATCACCCTTCACAAGCGTACAAGAGCTGTTTAATCTGGAAGGCAACTGGCTGGATCGCCAGCCTGATAAGAATGTTTGATCACCTCAGGGAACCTTCAAATGCCTAGCTTCCGACGTAACGCGTGGGCCTCCGCGGCCGCCTTGCTCGTCTCGATGATCTCCGCGCAGGCCTTGGCGCAGGACGAAACCACCTCCACCGAAACGACCGAATCGACGGACTCCAGCGCCTCGCCCTCGGCCGAAACCAGCTCGCACAAGCTCAGCTACATCGGTGTGACCGGCAGCTACATCGACCTCGACAAGAAGCGTTTCCCCAAGGACGGCACCGGCATCAACCTGCTCTACGGTCGCCAGCTCGGTGGCGGCAACTGGTTCTGGGAAGCCCAGCTGCAGACCGACGTGCAGGAGACCGACACCAACGGCTTCACCGATTTCTACCGCCACGCCGGCGGCCTCGACCTCGTCTACTCGCTCAACCAGCGCCGCACCTTTTCGCCGTTCCTGCTGCTCGGCGTCGGCGGCGACTACACCGACGTGGTGCCGGACAGCGAGGACAAGTGGGATTTCTTCGCCAACGCCGGCATCGGCATGGTGACCAAGCCTATTGGCACCTACGGCCTGCGCTTCCGCGTCGAAGCGCGTTACGTCTACGACAACTACGACAGCGGCTTCGACGACTTCCGCTACAGCGCCGGTCTCGAGCTGCCGCTGTCCCCGTACGAGCAGGAACGCGCCCCGACCCCGCCGCCGGTGGCCGAGCCGGTCTCGGTCGTCCGCACCGAAACCCTGGCCGACAGCGACGGTGACGGCGTGCCGGATGCCGGCGACAAGTGCCCGGGCACCCCGCAGGGCATGCCGGTCGACGGCGTCGGTTGCGGCCTCTCGCAGGTCATCACGCTCACCGGCGTGAACTTCGACTTCAACAAGGCTTCGCTGACCCCGGATTCGCGCAAGATCCTCGAAGAAGTGGCGCTCAAGGTGAAGCACTTCACCGACGTGCCGATGGAACTCGAAGGCCATACCGACAGCATCGGTTCGGACTCCTACAACCAGAAGCTCTCCGAACTGCGTGCGAACTCGGTGCGCGAGTTCCTGATCGAGCAGGGCGTCCCGGGCGACAAGCTCACCGCCAAGGGCCTCGGCGAAAGCCACCCGGTCGCCGACAACGGCACCGATGCCGGCCGCGCCCTCAACCGTCGCGTCGAACTGCACATCGCCGGCCAGCAGGCCGCGCCGAGCGTGCCGGTCGATGCCAACGGCGCTCCGCTGGAAGGCGCTGCCGCTCCGTCGCCGTCCGAAGCCCCTGCCCCGGCGCCTGCTGAAGCTCCGGCTGCCGAAGCCGCCCCGGCCGACGCTCCGGCGCCCACCGAAGAGGCCGCACCGGCCGCCGAAGCAGCGGCTCCGCTCTGAGGCTTAGATAGCGGCATACGGCCACGATGCGCGCCCTCACAGCAGAGCGCGCATCGTGGCTATGCAGGAACTCTTCGCTGCACCCCCGCGCTGTACCCGTTTCGCCCAACGGCCTTCCAGAGCCGGCTACCGCCCCGATCGCGACGATTGCGGCTTTCGTGTTGCCTTCCCTTGGACACGCAAATCCTCCCTTGTTATTAAATGGACTCGCTAATGAACACTTTTGACGGAATCAAGAAAACCCTGGTCGCCGGCCTCGTGCTGGCCTCCGCCGCACTCGCCGGATGCGAGGCCCAAGGCGACCGTAGCGACCTTCCCGGCAACGGCAGCGCGGGCAGCATCGTCGACACCGACGGCTGCGCGGTCCCGGTCGGCGGCACGCTGTGCGTGCTCGGCGGCAGCGATCACGAAGGCGGCCTCGTCGACGTGCTGCTTTCTCCGGACGGCCCGCTCGGCCCGATCGCCGGTGCCATCGACACCGGTGAACTGACCGACGCGCTGGTCACCCTGCTCGAGAACGACGACGGCTCGCTGGCGAGCATCCTCACCGGGCTGTTCATGGACGGCCAGCTTGCCGCCGGCCTGCAGGAACTGCTGCTCGGCGTCGACGGCACCGGCAACAACGGCCTGGCTTCGATCATCCAGGGCGTGCTGACCCCGAACGCGCAGGGCCAGGGCCTGGTCAACCTGTTCGGCGAGGAAGGCATCCAGGGCTTGGTCGTGGCGCTCGCCAACGGCGCCGATTCGGATTGCCAGGCTCCGCTCGGCACCCTCTGCCTGATCGCGGGCGAGAACAGCGACCAGACCGGCCTCGTCGATCTGCTCGCCACCTCGAACGGCCTGCTCGGCGCGCTGAGCCCGACGCTGACCAACGGCGTCACCGACGACGTCGTCGCCACGCTCGGCGACCTGCTCGAATCCAACGGCTCGCTGCCGGACCTGCTCCAGGGCCTGATCCAGGACGGCCAGCTCGCCACCGCGCTGCAGGTGCTGCTGATCGGCGACGCCGACGCCGGCGTTCCGAGCGGCCTGGTGCAGGCGCTGCAGAACCTGTTCACCGGCCTGGGCTCCACCATCGGCGAAGTCGTCGATTACATCGGCGGTCTGCTCGGCCTCAACCGGCCGTAAGCTGCTTCATCCGCCTTCTTCCAAAGAAGGCCGAACGACGGCCTGATGCGCGACCCGCATCAGGCCGTTTTTCGTTGCGCGTCCTGAGTTTCCGTCCGCCTCGCGGTCGCGGGAATCTGCTCAGGCACACGCCTGGGCCGGGCGGCATACTTTCTGCAAACAACGGGCTCTCGCCCACATTACGATCACAGACCGAAGTGCCCTGGGAGAATCAATGAGTCTGACCGCCAAACTGCTGCGCACCAAGCCCATCGTCGAAGCGGGTACCGACTCGGGCCTCAAACGCGTTCTTGGCGCCCTGGACCTCACCCTGCTCGGCGTCGGCGCGATCATCGGCGCCGGTATCTTCGTGCTCAGCGGCATCACCGCCGCGACCCAGGCCGGGCCGGCCGTGGTGCTGTCGTTCGTCGTCGCCGGCTTCGCCTGCGCCTGTGCGGCGCTGTCGTACGCGGAAATGGCCTCGTCGATCGGCGGCAGCGGCAGCGCCTACGGTTACGGCTATGCGGCGCTCGGCGAGTTTCCGGCCTGGATCATCGGCTGGATGCTGCTCTGCGAGTACATGGTGGCGATTCCGGCGGTATCGGCGGGCTGGTCGGGCTACGCGGCCGACGGCCTGCGCACGATCGGCCTCGGCCTGCCCGATGCACTCACGCATACGCCGCTCGACCCCAAGCTGCCCGGCCTCATCAACCTGCCGGCCTTCGTGATCGTGCTCGTGCTCGGAGGCCTGCTCGCGGTCGGGGCCAAGGTCAGCGCGCAGTTCAACGCGATCATGGTGGTGGTCAAGGTGCTCGCCATCTTCACCTTCATCGTCGCCGCGATTCCGCACGTGGTGCCGGCGAACTGGACGCCGTTCATTCCAGCCGAAGTCATCGACGCCGAGGGCCGCGCGCACTTCGGCATCAACGGCATCTTCACGGGCGCGGCGACCATCTTCTTCGCCTACCTGGGCTTCGACGCCGTCTCCACCGCAGCCGAGGAAACCCGCAATCCGCAGCGCGATCTGCCGATCGGCATCCTGGGCTCGCTGTTCGCCTGCACGGCGCTCTACATCCTGGTGTCGGTGCTGCTGACCGGGCTGGTGCCGTACACCGAGCTCAACGTGCCCTCGCCGGTCGCCCATGCGCTGCTGCAGATCGGGGCCAAGACCACCGCCGGGCTGATTTCGATCGGCGCCGTCGCCGGCCTGACAACCGTCATGCTGGTGATGTACTTCGGCCTCACGCGCGTGCTGTTCGCGATCGCCCGCGACGGCCTGCTGCCGCCGTTCTTCGCCTACGTGCATCCCAAGACCGGCACGCCGCTCGGCTCGATCCTGGTCTCGGGCCTGGTGATGCTGGTGTTCTCGGGCTTCGTGCCGCTCGGTCGCCTGGCCGAGATCGCCAACATCGGCACGCTCGGCGCCTTCGTCGTTGTCTGCGCGGGCGTCATCGTGCTGCGCCAGACGCGCCCCGATCTGCCGCGCCCGTTCAAGACGCCGTGGTCCCCGCTCATTCCGGCGCTCGGCGTGCTGTCCTGCAGCTACCTCATGTACAAGCTCGGCCCGCACACCTGGATCGCCTTCGGCGGCTGGATGGCGATCGGCCTCGTCACTTACTTCCTCTACGGCTATCGCAACAGCCGGCTCGGCAAGGGCGTCGTCACTCCGACGATCGTTTAAACCGGCATGGATGCCTTCTTCGCCATCCTCGACGCCATCAACGGCGTTCTGCTGTCGGTTCCGGTATTGCTGGCCCTGCTCGGCATCGGCCTGCTGTTCACGCTCTGGAGCGGCTTCTGCCAGTACCGCTCGCTGACGCACGGTGTCGCACTGGTCGCCGGCAAGGGCATCGACACCTCGCATGGGCCTGGAGCGCTCACGCACTTCCAGGCGCTGACCGCCGCGATGTCCGGCACGGTCGGGCTCGGGGCGATCGCCGGCATGGCGATCGCGGTCGATTTCGGTGGCCCCGGCGCGGTGTTCTGGATGTGGGTCGTCGGCCTCGTCGGCATGGCGCTCAAGACCACCGAGGTCACGCTGTCGCTGCTCTATCGCGACACCCACGATCCCGAGAATCCGCACGGCGGCGCGATGTACGTGGCGCGCGACGGCCTCGGCGGGCTAGCACCGGCGCTCAAGCCGATCGGCAAGGCCGTCGGCTTCGTGTTCGCACTTTCGCTGCTGCTGTTCGCGTTCACGGGCGGCAACATGTTCCAGACCTGGAGCGTCGCCGACACCACGCGCGAATACTTCGGCGTGCCGACCTGGATCACCGGCCTGATCCTGGCGATCGCCGCGGGCGTGGTGATCCTCGGCGGCATCAAGCGCATCGGCAACGTCACCAAGACGCTGGTTCCGTTCAAGTGCGGTGTCTACGTGCTCTGCGGGCTCTACGTGATCGTCACGCACGCCGAGGCGCTGCCCGATACGTTTCGCGCGATCTTCGCGGGCGCGTTCTCGAAGACCGAGGGCGTCGGCGCCTTCATGGGCGGAACCATCGGCTCGGCCTTCATGTGGGGCATGAAGCGGGCGCTGTTCTCGAGCGAGGCGGGCCTGGGCACCGCGCCGGTTGCGCATGCGGCCGTGAAGACGCCCGAGCCGGTCACCGAAGGCGTGGTCTCCGGGCTCGAACCCTTCATCGACACGATTTTCGTCTGCACCGTCACCGGCCTCGTCGTACTGCTGACGGGCGTGTGGAACCGCGCGCCGGCCGCGAGCTGGCAGACGCCGCCGGCCTGGGTCGAATCCGCCCCTGGCCACTGGCAGCCGCAGATCGACACCGCTTCGCTATCGGTGCGCGGCAGCGCTCTGCCCGCCAATCCGGCCGGAACGCCGGTGTTCGTGATGGCCGAGATCGGCGGTGAGCGCCAGCGCGTCTACGGCACCTACGTCATGAACAGCCAAGGCATGCGCTTCGACTGGCAGCCGGTTGCCAGCGCGCAGGCCCCGGGCTACGCCGAAGGCGGCGTGTTCGCCGACTATCGCGGCTCCACGCTCGTCGCCAAGGGCTTCGACACCGTGCACGAAGGCCTCGGCCGCTGGCTCATCACGATCGCGGTCTGGGTGTTCGGGCTCTCGTGCATCATCAGCTACGGCTACTACGGCGAGCAGGGTGTGATCTACCTGATCGGCGAGCGCTGGGTGACGCCGTTCCGCTGGCTCTGGTGCGTGGCGGCGGCGAGCGCCTGCTTCGGCTTCATCAAGACCTCGGGGCAGCTCGATACGCTCAGCACCATCGGCATGGGCTTCATGTACGCCATCAACCTGCCGCTGCTGCTGATTCTCGGCAACAAGGCGATGCGCCAGTATCATGACTACTTCCGCCGCCTCAAGAACGGCGAAATCGCCCGCAAAGCTGCGCAAGCGCCCTAATACCGAACGCTCCAAAACTTCACCGTGACCGACCCGATCGACCGTCCGCACGCGGACGGCCCTCGCCCTGGCGTACTGCTGATCAACCTCGGCACGCCCGAAGCGCCCACGCCCGCGGCCATCCGCCGCTATCTGCGTCCGTTCCTGTCGGACCGGCGCGTGGTCGAGCTGCCGCGGCCGCTGTGGCTGATGGTGCTCTACGCCTTCATCCTGCCGCTGCGTCCGCGCAAGCTCGCGCACAGCTACCAGAGCATCTGGATGAAGCCCGGGCCCGAAGGCTCGCCGCTCATGCATCACTCGCTGCGCCAGAAAACGCTGATCCGCGAATGGCTGTTCGCCAATGTCGGCTTCGACGTGCCGGTGGCGCTCGGCATGACCTACGGCGAGCCGTCGATCGCCAAGGCGCTCGACGAGCTCGAATCGCAAGGCGTTCGGCGCGTGCTCGTGCTGCCGCTCTACGCGCAGTATTCGGCGACCAGCACCGCGGCCGCGCTCGACGCCGTGTTCGCCGCGCTCAAGCCGCGTCGCTGGGTGCCGGAACTGCGCACGATCAACAGCTACCAGGACCACGGCCCGTTCATCGATGCGCTCGCCGACAGCCTGCGCAAGCACTGGAAGATCCACGGCTGCGGCGATCACCTGCTGATGTCGTTCCACAGCATTCCGCGCCAGTATTTCCTGGCCGGCGACCCGTACTTCTGCCAGTGCCACAAGACCGCGCGCCTGCTCGCCGAGAAACTCGAGCTCGCCGAAGGCTCCTGGTCGGTCAGCTTCCAGAGCCGGCTAGGCAAACAGCCTTGGCTGCAGCCGTATACCGATCTGGTCGTCCCTCAGCTCGCCCAGGCCGGCGTGCGCACGCTCGACGTGATCTGCCCGGGCTTCGCGGCCGATTGCCTCGAAACGCTCGAGGAGGTCGCCCTGCGCTATCGCGACGATTTCATTCAGGCGGGTGGCTCGAGCTTCCGCTACGTACCAGCGCTCAATGCCGATGCCTCGCACATCGAGGCGCTCGGCCAGCTGCTGATGCGGCATCTGTCCGGCTGGCTCGACCTCGAAAATGGCGACGAGGCGAAACGGCGCAGTGCGCGAGCCCAGGCCGCACAGGCCCAGTTGCACTCACCGACCCTGTTGACGCCGCCACGCCCGACGCAATCGACGTAAGAGCACGCCGCGCCGCGACCTCATCAGTCGCGCTCGATCACGAGCTCCACGCGGCGCATCGCATCCGCCCTCGCGCCCGGCACCGGCCTGCCGGCCGGCAGGCCGACCGACGACAGCTCATGAGTCTCGAAGCCGTTCTGCTCCAGGAAGCGACGCACCCGATTCGCGCGAGTGCGGGCGAGCGTGTCGGGGCTCGGGCCCTCGTCGAGGTCGGCGTAGCCCTGCACCACGATCAACGCATGGCCCGTGAGCTGCCGACGCAGGCCCGGCAAGGCGCTGCGCAGGTTTTGCAGCTCGCCGGGTCCGAGTGCCGCAACGCCCTTGCCGTAATGCACCGTCAACGCCGCCGCGGACGACGCTGCGGGAGCCGGCGGCGACGCGGGGTGAGCTGAGGGCGGAGGCAGGGACCGCGCGGACGGACCGCTGGGCGCCGCCGGAATTGGCGCGGGCTTCGGTGGCAAGGGTGCAGAAACGCGCGGCGCCTGTTCGAGTGCCGTGGCGGTCGCAGTGGAGGATGGCACCGCCGATCGCGGGGCCGTCGCTGCCGCGGGCTGCGGAATGAACGACGGAGGCGGCGGTACGGCGGCAGCAAGCGGACGCTGCCCGCTCGCGCAACCGAGCTCATCGACGATGGCGCCGAGCTCCGAATCCGGACAGCGATCCAGCCCGTCGGCAATACCGTCGAAATCGGAATCGAGTGCACAACCGCGACCATCGACTCTCGCGCCGGGTGGCGAGTACGGACAGTCGTCGACGTTGTCGGGCACCTTGTCCGCGTCCTGATCGTTGTCCGCGCTGCAGCCGTGCACATCGACGACGGCACCCGGCGCGGAATACAGGCATTGATCGAGCGTGTCGTCGACCCGATCTCCGTCACCGTCGACAAAAGGCCGGACCGGCACCACGCTGACTCCGGCTGCAAGCGAAGCGCCCGCGAGCAGTCCAAGCAATCCAACCGAACAGGCCTGACCCAAGCGCTCCCTTCCTGATCTGCCCGGCCGCCCCATCACGTTCTCGATTCGAGTTATGAGGGCAGACTAGCGACGTGGTTCACAGGACTCAAGGCCGCTGAAACCGCACGATCCGCCCGCTCGACGGATGGCTTTTTGGCAAGCCAAACAAAAGCCCCGCCAGCTTGCGCCGGCGGGGCTCGGAACTACGCTCGATGTCGCATCGAGCCTATGCAGACTTACTCGTGCGTCTGGATTTCCGCACGACGGTTCTGGGCACGGCCTTCCGCAGTCTCGTTGGTCGCGATCGGCTTGGACTCACCGTAAGCGAAGGTGTTGATGCGGCCCGCATCGACGCCCTTGCGGCTCAGGTAGCTCTTGACCGTGTTGGCGCGACGCTCGGACAGACCCTGGTTGTAGCCGTCGGTGCCGATCCAGTCGGTGTGACCCGACACGTCGACCTTCAGGTTCGGATAGGTCTTGGACATACCGTCGATGGTCATTGCCGTCTTGTCGAGCTTGCTCTTCTCGGCTTCGGCCAGATCGGACTTGTCGAACTCGAAGTGGACGTCATCGAACTTGCGGTTGGCGCCTTCGGCCGAAGCCTTCGGGCAACCCTTGGCATCGACGACCGTGCCGGCCGGCGTGCCCGGGCAGAGGTCGGCGGTATCGCAGATGCCGTCGCCGTCGCTATCCATGCAGGCGGCCGGAGCGGCCGGACCCTGGGCAACAGCCCTGGATCCGAGCGGAACCACGAGGCCGACCTTGAGCACCGCCTCGCCGAGATCACCGACGTTGGTGCCGCCGAGCGCGTTGTCGTCGAACCAGATGTGGCGATAGCGCAGATCGGCGCGGAAGCCCAGATCGGCACCCGCCAGAGTGAAGTACTTCATGAAGCCCAGACCCACATCCGCGAACGGATCGGAGCTGTCGAGGGCCGTGCCGCGCAGCTCGGTCACCACGCCGCCGACGCCCGCGCCGAAATAAGGCGAGAACTTCGGATTGCGGCTGAAGAAATACAGACCGTCGAGCTTGCCGCCGTATTCACGCTGGGCATTCGCACCCGGCGTATTGTCGTGCGGAAACTCGGTGTAGAAACCATTGAGTTCGAAACCCCAGTGCTCGCTGAGTGCCTTGCCGACACCGAGCTGGGCACCCTGACCTTCCTCGACACCGACGCGGTCAGAGTTTTCGAAGGTATAGGTATACAAGACCGACAGATACGGACGCGTTTCGGAAGCGACGTTCGAGTCGGCTTCTTGTGCGTGCCCGACAAAAGCCAGCGACGACAGGCCAAGGATCAGCCCGGCGCGAAGCATCGTTTTCATTCCTGTAACTCCCTTAAACAAGCCAGCCTTTATCGGCTTTTGTTAACCCTGAACAGTATTATAGAGAAAGCTGAACGACATTCGTATACAAATTTGTTGCACCACCGCAAGCTTTCTTGAGCGTAGCATGCGGGCTTTCTTCGAAACCTGCAATGAACGTCAGTTCTGAGTGGTGTTTCACCTTTGTTTTCGCATCCCGGAGTCGTCAAACACGATGGTTTTTCTGACCGAGTATGGCCTGTTCCTGGCCAAGACCCTGACATGGCTTGGAGCAGTGGTCATCATCATCGTAACCGTTGCATCGGCCGCTCGGGCCCGCCGGGAAAGTTCGCAGGGCCATTTGGAGATTCGGCACGTCAACCAACGTCTGCGCGAGCTCTCGGACGCACTCAACGACGAACTGCTTTCGCCTGCCGAACAAAAGAAGGCGGCAGCGGCTCGCAAGAAGCAGGACAAGCAGCTCCAGAAGGCGGCCAAGAGTCCGCACACGGCGGTCAGGAACCGGGTGTTCGTCCTCGATTTCGACGGCGACATCCAGGCTTCGGCGGTCTCGGCGCTGCGCGAGGAGATCAGCAGCGTCCTGCAGGTGGCCCGGGAGGCCGACGAGGTGGTGCTGCGGCTCGAGAGTGGCGGCGGTCTGGTCCATGCCTACGGCCTGGCGGCGTCGCAGCTGCTGCGGCTGCGCGAGCGCCGGCTCAAGCTGACCGTCACCATCGACAAGGTCGCGGCCAGCGGCGGCTACATGATGGCCTGCGTCGGCGACCAGATTCTGGCCGCGCCGTTCTCGATCGTCGGATCGATCGGCGTGGTAGCCCAGCTGCCGAACTTCAACCGGCTGCTGCGCAAGCACGATATCGATGTCGAGCTGCATACAGCCGGCGACTTCAAACGTACGCTGACCGTGTTCGGCGAAAACACGGACAGCGGCCGGGCCAAGTTCCGCGAAGAGATCGAGGAAACCCATGCGCTGTTCAAGCGCTTCGTATTGCAGAACCGCCCGGTGCTCGACATCACCAAGGTGGCGACCGGCGAGCATTGGTTCGGCAGCCAGGCGCTGGGCCTCAAGCTGATCGACCGCATTCTCACGTCGGACGATTATCTGCTCGAGAAGGCCAGCGAGGCCGAAGTCTACGAAATCCGTTACCGGCGCCCGCGTCCGCTGTCGGAGCGGCTTTCGCAGCAGTTAACGCGCTTGCTGCTGGCCGGTCGGCGCCAGATGCGGCCCAGCAAGCTCGATCTGCTTTGAGCTGGATTTACTTTGATTTGAGCAAAACTCCGGCTTATCAGCCGCTTTAAAGCGGAGTAGCCTTCCCCTGATTTTGGGGCTCGCCGACAAGCACCGACAACGAATCGGAAGACGGCGAACACAGACTATTAGAAGCAAGAGGAGAAGCTGATGGATTCCGTTCGACCAGGGCGTCCGCGCCCGGCGGTTCGTGCCCGTGCGCATTCGCATTGGATCGGCTTGCTGACGGCCTGTGCGCTGGCCTTGCCGACCGCCGCGCTGGCGACCGATTTTCGCCTCGACTTCGGCGACGACTCCATCTCCGGCGTGCTCAACACCAACTTGAGCGTCGGCGCCCAGTGGCGAGCGGAGAACCGCTCCAACGACCTGATCGCCAAGAACAAGGTCAACCCGAACTTCTGCCCGGTGGCGCCGAACGGCGCCGGCACCTCGTGCCAGGGCCACCTCGACTACGCCAACTCTTCGCACGAGCTACTGGGTCTCAACAGCTACATCGGCGAAGGTAGCTACGCCAACCAGGTCGCCGTCGATGCGCCCGGCCAGTTCTCGAACAACAACGACGACGGCAACATCAACTACGACCAGTGGGACGTGACCCAGGCGATCGGCAAGCTCGCCATGGACCTCACGCTCAACTACAAGGGCTACGACTTCTTCGTGCGCGGCTACGGCTTCTACGACGCCGAGAACCACAATCGCAAGGATTACAACCCGAACATCCAGACGGTCGACAGCACCAGCGGTCCGGGCCAGATCCGCCGCGGCATCGGCGAAGCGTCCTCGCGCCGGCGCAACGGCGTCACCGAAGACCAGATCGGCGTCGGCGCGATGCTGCTCGACCTCTACGTCGCCAAGACCTACGCCATCAGCGACGAGCGCGACTTCACCATCAAGATCGGCCGCCAGAACATCAACTGGGGCGAGAGCACGCTGCTGGTCGTCGGCAGCCTCAACTCGTTCTCCACGCCGAACGTGAACTCGCTGTACCGCCCGGCCTTCCTCGAACTCTCCGAAGTTCTGCAGCCGACGCCGGCGATCTGGACCTCGACCACGATCATGCCGAACCTCACGCTCGAAGCCTTCTACCAGTACGACTGGGAACCGGCGATCGTGCCGACCGCGGGCTCGTACCTGTCGACCGTCGACATCGGCACCGACAGCCAGCGCGATTACATCTTCCTCGACTTCGGCAAGACCGCCGAAGATCCGGACCGCCTCGGCCTGCCCGATCAGCTCATGCTGTCGGCGATCACCGACACCTCGGGCACCGTCTACCTGCGCCCCGAAAAAGAGGCGCGCAGCAGCGGCCAGTTTGGCTTCTCGCTCAAGTACTACGCCGAGTGGCTCAACAGCGGCACCGAGATCGCGCTCTACGCCGGCCGCTATCACAGCCGCCTGCCCTACCTGAGCTTCTACGCCGGCGACTACGGCTGCTTGTCCGGCCCGGACGCATTGGCGCCCGCCGCAGTCGGCCCCACCAAGACGCCGCTGGACACGGTCGGCGTGCTCGGCGCCTGCCCAGGCCTGGATTCGACGCTGTTCATCACCAACGCCCTGCCCGGCGCGATCGCTCCGGCCGTGCGCGATCAGAACATCGGCGAGAACGGCAGCGCCTTCGTGCTCGACACCGTCGAAGCCCAGCTGCAATACCCCGAGAACATCGATCTCTACGGCATCAGCTTCAACACCGCCTTCGGCGACCTGTCGATCCAGGGCGAAGTCGCCTATCGTCCGAACCAGCCGCTGCAGGTCGACGACACCGACCTCGCCTTCGCCGCGCTGCAGAACATCTTCCCGCGCGGCAACGGCACCGGCACCACCGGCGATTCCTACGATTTCGGCGTCCTCGGCGACCTCGGCAACTCGATTCCGGGCCTGCCCGGCGCGCTGCTCAACGCCGGCACCATCGCCCAGCTGCCCGGCGCGCGCTACGGCATTCCGGACTTCGTCTCGGCCTATCGCGGGCTCGATCCGCTCGGCTATGCGCCGGGCGCCTACATTCGTGGCTGGGAACGTTTCAAGACCGCCAACTACAACCTCGGCGCGACCAATGTCATCGGTCCGAACAACTGGGTCGCCGCCGACCAGATCATCCTGATCGGCGAACTCGGCGCCAACCAGATCTTCGACCTGCCGAGCAAATCGCGCCTGCAGCTCGAAGGCCCCGGCACCTTCACGCATGCGAGCGCGGGCGCCGACGGCACCGGCGCCGATGGTTCGGCGCAGTCGAATTCGGGCGTGATCGGGCCTTCGGGCATCCGCTTCAACCCGACGCAGCAGAAGAGCGGCTTCGTCACCGACTTTTCGTGGGGCTATCGCATCATCAGCATCCTGCGCTACGAGAACGTGCTGCCCGGCATCGGCATCGAACCGACCATCGTCTGGTCGCACGACGTGCAGGGCGTCTCGCCCGGTCCGGGCGAAAACTTCGTCGAAGGCCGCAAGTCGGTGATCGTCAGCACCACGATCCGCTTCTCCCCCGCCTGGAACGCGGCCGTGGGCTACACCGCGTTCTTCGGCGGCGGCTCGGCCAACCTGCTGCGCGACCGCGACTTCGTGCAGGTGGGATTGCGCTATCAGTTCTGATGACCGGATCGGACCGCAAGCGTCCGACCGTAGACCGAGCATTAAGCCAAAGAGCCCGCAAATGCGGGCTCTTTGGCTTGCGGGATCGCATGCGCAAGCTGGTCGTCACTCGCGGCTCTGACTCATAATCCGCGCTGCTTTTGCCTCGACATGGCCCCTCGAAAGTCAGCCACAGTTTCTCAAACCAAGGATTCGGAATGAAATTGACCAGCAAGACGTTCTCGGAAGGCGGCGTGATACCCGGACGCTGCGCCTTTGCCGTCAAGGCCCCCAAGGGCCACGTACGTCTTTCCGAGAACCTCAATCCCGAGCTGGCCTGGAGCGGCGCCCCGGCCGGCACGCGCAGCTTCGCGCTCATCTGCACCGATCCGGACGCCCCCACCAAGCCCGACGACGTGAACAAGGAAGGCCGCGAAGTGCCGCTCAAGCTGCCGCGCGCCAAGTTCATCCACTGGGCCGTGGTCGACATCGCGCCGACCATCACGCAGATCGAAGAAGGCGCGGCCTCCAACGGCGTCACCGCACGCGGCAAGCAGCAGCCCGGCGGCATCGAAGGCGCCCGTCAGGGCGTCAACGATTACACCGGCTGGTTCAAGGGCGACGCCGACATGGGCGGCACCTATCGCGGCTACGATGGCCCCTGCCCGCCGTGGAACGACAGCGTTCCGCATCATTATTGCTTCGAGATATTCGCGCTCGATGTCGACAGCCTCGCCGTGCCGGCCGATTTCACCGCCGCCGACGTGCTCAAGGCCATCGAAGGACACGTGCTCGCGAGCGCGAGCCTGACCGGTCGCTACAGCCTCAACCCGCGCATTCGCCTGAACTAAGGCCAACAAGAACTAAAAAGTGACGGGGCCAGCCGCGAAACTTGCGATCGGCCCGATGGTCACAGGCGACTCATCGCCACCCGCCCTTTTCGAGTTCTCTTTCGAGATTCGCTCAATGCTCCGCACTTCCTCGACTTTCGCCCTCGCCCCGCTCGTTCTGGCACTGGGTCTTGCGTTCAATCTTCCGGCCCAGGCCCAGATGCAGGCGGCGCTGCCGCTGCAGCAGGGCATGCCCTCGCTGGCGCCGATGCTCAAGCAGGCGACGCCCGCGGTGGTCAACATCGCGGTCACCGCCAAGCAGGAAATCCAGAACCCGCTGCTGCAGGACCCGTTCTTCCGCCGCTTCTTCGACATCCCCGATGATGCCCCGCAGGAGCGCGAAAGCCAGGCGGTCGGCTCGGGCGTCATCGTCGACGCGGCCAAGGGCTACATCCTCACCAACAATCACGTCATCGACGGCGCCGATTCGATCAAGGTGCGTCTGGTCGACGATCGCGAGTTCGACGCCAAGCTGATCGGCAAGGATCCGGAGACCGACATCGCCGTTCTGCAGATCAAGGCCGACAACCTCAAGGCCCTGGTGCTGGCGGACTCGGACAAGCTCGAGGTCGGCGATTTCGTCGTCGCCATCGGCTCGCCGTTCAACCTGCGCACGACGGTCACCTCGGGCATCGTCAGCGGTCTCGGGCGCCAGGGCATGGGCGAGGGTTATCAGGACTTCATCCAGACCGACGCCTCGATCAACCCGGGCAACTCGGGCGGCGCGCTCGTGAACCTGCGCGGCGAACTGGTCGGCATTCCGAGCCAGATTCTCTCGCGCAGCGGCGGCAACATCGGCATCGGCTTCGCCATTCCGACCAACCTCGCCAAGACCGTGATGGGTCAGCTCACGCAGTTCGGCTCGATCGAACGCGGACGCATCGGCGTCGGCGGCCAGAATCTCGACCCGGCGCTCGCCAAGGCCTTCGGCCTGTCGTCCTCGCGCGGCGCGGTCATCACCCAGGTGGTGCCCGGCTCGCCGGCCGACAAGGCCGGCGTCAAGAGCGAGGACATCGTGCTCAAGGTCAACGGGCGCGAGATCTCGAGCTTCGACCAGCTGCGCAACATCGTCGGCCTGATGCGCGTGGGCGAGAAGGTGGAGCTGTCGATTCTGCGCAATGGCAAGCCGCAGACGGTCGTCGTGACCATCGGCAAGGCCGGCGCGGAGACCGCCGGCGGCACCGATGGCAAGGGCGGCGATCTGCATCCCTCGCTGGCCGGCGCGAGCTTCGCACCGCTCGACGAAGCCAGCGCCCGCCGGGCCCGCACCGATGTCGGCATCCAGGTCCAGGAAGTGTCGCCTTCGTCGGCCGCCGCCCGCTCCGGCCTGCGCCCGGGCGACATCATCCTGAGCGTGAACCGCCAGCCCGTGAAGACCATCGAGCAATTCACCAAGCTCGCCAATCCGAAGGCGCCGGAGCTGCTGCTGCACATCCAGCGCGGACCGGGCGCGCTGTTCCTGATCATTCGCTGAGACCTTGACGTTCCTCTCTCCCGCTTGCGGGAGAGAGTCCCTCGCGACAGCGAGGGGAGAGAGGGTTGGCTCGAAAAGTGAGCGCATTTTTCGGGCTTCCCCTCTCCCGGTCCTGCGGACCACCCTCTCCCACAAGTGGGAGAGGGGAACATCGTAATAGCGACCGCTATACTGATCCCGCACGTCTCCACCCAACCCACGCGCATGCTGGACTCGGAACTCGAACAGCTCGAACAACGCATCCAGCGCCTGACCGCCGCTTATCGCCAGGCCAGGCTCGAAGCGCGTCGCGCGCAGCAGGAACGTGATCGCCTGATGGCGCTCAACAACGAGTTGCGCCGACGCATCGAAGGCATCGTCGATCGCGTCCGCAACCTCGAATCGGAGCAGGATCATGAGTGATGCATCATGAGCGACAAGGACCGCTTCGAAGACAGCGAGAAGAGCGATGCGCTCAGCGTGACCGTGCGCATCATGGGCCGCGAATACACCGTGGTCTGCCCGCCCGACGAGCACGAAGCGCTCGTCGCCTCGGCCGATTTCCTCAACGAGCGCATGACCGCGATCCGTCGTCGCGGCAAGGCACTCGGAGCCGAACGCATCGCGGTGATGGCCGCGCTCAACATCTCGCGCGAGTTGCTCGAGCTGCGCGGCGCCGAAGCGGTGCTCAAGCTCGACGAGGCCGCGCTTGCGCGCGTTCGCCAGCTCAAGCTCGACATCGATTCAACACTCGCGCTCGAATAGCGCGGGCTCATTGCACATAGGTGTACGCGCTCGTCGGCGACATCGTCGCGTCGGGTGGTTTGCTCAAAGCGCATGCGTCGTCGGTGTTATGATGGCGACGGTGTCTCCTGCGGTGTTCGACGAACGCTCTAAACCCTTGAGCCTATTTGCAAACCCCCGGGAGCCAAAGCTGGTTGGGCGTGCAAGCCCGCGTTGTCGGCGGGAAGCCCGAAAGCCAGATTGCGGCACCCACTTGAGACCTCGTCTCAAGGTACCGAGCGAATGACGGCACAGGCGGGAGTCACCACTTCTTCTTCCGAAGCCCTGCACAAGGCGCAGCTGCGTAAAACGCTGCGCAAGCGCAGGGCCACGATTCCGCGACGCGACCAGCGACGCGCCGCGCAGCGATGCGCCGATCACCTGATGCGCGTGATCGAGCGCAGCGACATTCGCAGCGTCGCGCTGTATCTCTCCTACGGTTCCGAACTCTCGACCGCGCCGCTGCTGCAGAAGCTGCGGCATTCGCGTCTTCGCATCTTGCTGCCGAGATTGCGTGGGCAGCGCATGCATTTCGTCGAATGGAAAATAGGGCAAGCGCTACGATCGAATCGCTTCGGTATCGACGAGCCTAGCGGCCGCATTCGGGTGATGCCGACGCGTATCGACGCGATCGTGATGCCGCTCACGGGTTTCGATGCGCAAGGCCGCAGGCTCGGAACCGGCGGCGGCTATTACGACCGCACGCTCGCTGCGCTGAGCCATCGTCGCAAACCCTGGCGCATCGGCTACGCCTATGCGTTGCAGGAATGCGCGCAGATCGCCGACGATCCCTGGGACATCAAACTTCACGCCGTCTGCACCGAACGCGGGCTGCGGCGCTTTCATGGTTAGAACACAACGACATGGCGACCCAGAAACCCTCCTACTGGCTCATGAAATCCGAGCCCGACGCCTTTTCCATCGACGATCTCGAAAAGCGTCCGAAGCAGATCGAGCCCTGGAACGGCGTGCGCAACTATCAGCTTGCATTTTCCAGACAGTTAAAAGCGTCAAATACGATAGCCGCACTCAGGCCGAAAGCCAACACATTGATCTTCTGGGTTTTTTCCATCAGCCTTAGACGCCTGCTCTCACCAAGACTGCTGGGGTCTCTGAGTGATCCGTCTAAAATTCGACGAAACTGGGATTTTTGCCGTTTATGACGGCCATCTAGGCAACGAGATCAACTGCGATCTCTCAACCTTTTCTAACCTCGGCATTCAGGCTTGGAAGATCATCCATTCGGTGATCAGGTACATCGAGCGCTTACATCCTCGCAGCAGACCAACCATGCTGCAGGACCTAATTCAGTTAGGTCGAGCTCTTCAGAGAGTAACGCTTTCACTTCCCGAAGAAGACGACCACGAAGAATGGCAACAAGTAGTGCTGGACGTGATGGAAGACATTCTTACGTCTACCGAGTCACGCGCATCGCTGCATACTCGCCTTTCTTGCGTGTCGAACATTGCAGCGTATTTCAAACACCTGAAGGTCGAATCACTGATCCCTTTCACGGTGGTCATCCCTCGCGTCAAAAAACCAACTAACCGGCGAGCTGCAGCAGAAACACCTCATACAAACAGGCAACACATCGGAACGCCATCGAGCGAAGCGACCTATCACTCAACACTGCTGTGCGATGTCTCGCTGTCAAGGACTGACGCCGAATATCTTGATGAGATTCGAGGAGAACTTACACGTCGGCGCGGAGCTCTGCATTCGTTCCTGTTGGAGTATTGGTCGACGCTGCGAAGCCATATGGAGTGGGGCAAAGCCGCTGCCACTAGCGTCGATATCACATCCCTACGCCATCAACTGGCAGAAGGTAAAACGGACTTATTGAATCTCAGTTCTGCTGATGGCCTTTCCAATCTACTTGCATACATAAAGCACGAGTACGGCGGCATACCTAGTTACAAGCAAATCACAAAATCCGAATATCTTCCGCGGGAACTGAAGATAAGCAATTTCAAGCTACCCTCGCTCCCCGAACTGCATTGGCCGTTCGAAAACAGTTACTGCACAAACAAAAGAACACTCGGATTTAGCCGGATGCGGCTTCGCTGGCTGCTAGGCAGACCGAATTCCGACGACGTCGCAGCGATGGCTGCACTGATCGGGATGGAGCACCCCCGATTTACCCCCGAAGCCATTACATTCGCCCGAATTGTGGACAAGACTGGCCGCAAGTATGTCCAGTTTACCGACAACGGTGAGCAGTTCTCTGTTGCGAAAGGCCGAGCGCATGCGATGAAATCGGAGGGTCTCAGCGCCATCGCGTCCGAGATAATCGAGCACTGCGCAAGTTTTAATAGTGATGTTCGCACGGCGCTGCAGGAGCAAAAGCAACAGTTGGCAGACATGCTTTTCCTGACATTCGACCGCAACAGCGGATCGAAGGTAGGCCTTCCATCTCAATCATTCTGTGTGAAGTTCCTGTCGGGCCTAACAGTCGTAAAACAAGATCCGGAGGGGCGCCCATATCGCCTAGGTTTTTGGATGGGATCGTTACGACCTGAACTCGCCGCTGCGGGGCTTGATCGCGGCACTGTCAATTTTCGGCGAATTAGGTGCACAGAGGGCGTACTTGAATGGTTTCGGACTCAAAGCGCAACCGAAATGTCGCGAAAACTCGGAAATAAAGTGAGGACTGCTCTCTATCACTATATTCCGCCGCCTCTATTGCTGGCATGGAACACGCGCATTATTCGTCGTTTCCAGAACCTTTGGATCACTGTCGCCGCAGCTAATCAGTCCTTTATGTTAGAGGTCACTGACTTTTCATCATTGAGTGACCTGAACGCCTTCTTAGCGAATATGCTTCAGCAGCATGGACAAAATGACTCCCCTCTTGCGCGCGAACTACATCTACGGTTTTCGCATAGCAAAAAAGAGCAAGAAGAAGTCGATTCCGCCGACGCAAAACTAAGTGTTGCAGTTTCATCCAGCTCACTAACAGCTCTATACCTTTACCAATCAACAGCATTGAATTCGGGACTGACGGAAGAATTTCTTGATAAAGCCGATGCCAACGGTCTTACGCCGCGTCAATTTATAGATCTTGCGACATTACTAAAAAGCCGGCTCCCCGAAGATGTAGATGCGTCGCTTCGAGCCGCGCATGCGGAAGCGATGAGCCGATCGGCGAAGCTTGCACTCTCGATAGATTGGGGAAATTTTTTTCTTAGCAAGGATTCCTATGCCTGCAATTAAAGCGTCGAGTCCTTCTGCTCGCCAATCGCTTATTTCAGCGATTGTGCTTGACCTTCGTTCACAGGCTGCACCTTATAAAGGCGACTGGAAAGCAAAATGGCTTCTGTCGGATATCGAGGACACCGTATGGACGCTTCGCGACGGAACACGCCTTTACTGGCACGTGAAGCTAGCAAATAACTCCACATTGGCGGACGCTGCGAATAAAAGAATGCGGATCGCTGCAGCTCAGATCACGTTTTTGCACCGCCAACTTCCTAACTTTGGGAGTAGTACTAGCGAAGCATTGTTGGACTTTCAAACTGGGCTACTTGTCTTCATCCGATGGATGTATCGGAGGGAAGGAATCTACAACCCAGCGTCATCATCATTCAAAGCAATCGATCATCACGCAATAAGGGAATTTTACTCTCGGCTCGCACTTGGCGGGGCTGCGTGGGCTCTTGAAATCCCCCAAGACCTATTAACTTATTGGTACAGCAACGCTATTGGAAAGGCACCTTCTTCTGAAGTTCTTAACGATCCATTTTCCATTCCTGCCGACGACAAAAATGCCATCATCGACTACCTCAAAGCCGAAAAGATGTACACCTGGTCTGGGCAAAACCGTTCCTATTATCTAAATCGCGCCGCAACCGCTACACGTCTCGCGATGTCAGCCGATGACCTACGCACCGGACACCTAATTAATGCTTTCTTGCGTCAGTTTGAATGGGACATCGACTCGCCACTTCTGATCACAACTAGCTCGTTCAGAGAATTTCCCTCTCATCGCACACCATTGCTGGAGGATGCACAAAAACTAGGGAATATAAGCCATATTTCAAAGTACACAAACGCGATAACCGAAACCTTCTCTCTGTACAGGCATCTGAAGGACCACCTACCGGAGCCTGCGTCCCTTCGCCTCCCTGAAATCAATAGGCTGGTGAAACGCCAACTCTCCGACCCGGAGCATACTCCGTGGATGCCACTTCAAACAGCATTAGCATACACAGCAGAAGCACTAAGGATCGTTCAAGTCTACGGCGACGCTATAGTCGAGGGGTACTTGAACAAAGTCCGAGCACACTTGGACGGCTGCAGCGAGTGGGATGTACCACCTCTTCTGCACGAACTTAATGTAAATACGGGTTTTACTGTAGGGAAAAATCCAATCGATTACAGTAAGCTACGATCACAACCTACGATCGAGCAATTACTGTGCATCCTAGTTGGTTCCGTAATTAGCCTTATCAGCCTCCTCAAACCGATTCGCGAAAATGAACTCACAAATCTTCCTGTTGACTGTGTTCGATTCGTAAAAGGCGACGGGTATTGGCTTCGTCAAAAAATCTCGAAGTCGGGTATTGCTCATGCGTTAGTCGAAGCTGAGAAACCAATTCCACGAGTACTTGCCCGCGGAATAAAGCAGATCAGGGCAATTCAAGATGGGATGTTTGAAATTTATGATTACGGCTCTCCATTTGACCGGCTGTTTTATCTGCCGTACATGATGGGACGAAATCCTTCTCGCATGACCAAGCTGACCAGAATTAAAGCAACCCGCTACATCGACATGTTCTGCGACTGGACTGGACTCCCCCCAGATGAGCATGGTCGAAGGTGGTATTTGCGGGTTCACGAGGCGCGCAAGAGCTTTTTGATTACCTTCTTTTGGACTTTCAGGTATGCCAGCTTGGACGCAGCTAGGTGGATCGCCGGCCAGTCTGATGCTCGCCATGTTTATGCATACATCGAAGCCAACTTCCCTGGAATGGAACTCCCAGCTTTGGAGGCTGAATATGCTGCGCTACAGCTTTGGGCGTATGAGAATAAGTCGCCATCCGAAGCGGAAAACGTAGTTGATCTTTATCGAAGCACGTGTAAGCACTTCAAAGTCAGCGCTATAAGCTTTGTACAGGAGAAAGATCTGCTGGAGTGGCTTGAGATCGCATTTATAAAAGGTAGATTGAAACTGGAGCCACATTCAATCAAGACTAACGATGGGATAGTCGGCACCCAAATCTGCTTCCGAATTTCCCCAGAGCTTAAATGAAGGATTCAACGCTGACACAAGCAAAAAAGCGATGGGCACTGATGACCAGATACTTGGAGCGCCCATCATCCATCAACGATAAATTCTTAACAGCTTGCGCTTCTCAACCCGCTCTTGCCGCTTTCAGCTCCGACGATTTGGGACTTCGACCGATTTCCTTAAACTCGCTGAAAGCCGCGGTCGAAATAGTCGTGGAGAATGGAGGGTGGGATGCATTCGATGGCCGTCGTCGAGATATTCGCAGACTATGCACCCTCTCAAAAAAGAACAGCCAACCTGCCCCAGAATCGGAATACAAAACCAATGCTCGTAGCTTGGACAACGCTGATCGAGCCCGCCTTCTCCTCGGGCGAGCGTATAACGATCTACTTATACTAGCGCGCACCTTTGCAAAGAAGGACGACGAACTTGCGGAAAGGCTCAAGCGCCATGAAACGTTATGGCGAGATCAGCTCACACTCCCGTTGAAGAAGCCTTGAGCGAAAAAATCGATGCTTTATCGCTTGGTTAAGGATTTCAAGTTTCCGGACACGGCGATAATCGATCGATCGGGAACAAGTTATACCCTTCAATTTAGAACAGAGAATGCCGCGATAGCAATGGTCTGGCCAAATGGCTGGCCTTGCATCGAGATCGAGTTGTATCTAGCAGACATCTCTTATAGATACACGACCCGCCAATTAGACGGCGGCTCACTGAAAGTTATTGCATCCCATTTATCGCATCTCCTTAAGTACTGCTACAAGGCCGGAAGAAATACTTGGGAGCTGGACGACAATGATTTCAAGCTTGCGATACGAGAGCTCCAGGATGAAACCAATCCTAGCCGCCCAACTCAACGCAGAAGAAACGGAACGACTGTCGACCGAATCATCGACTCCTGGAAGTTCTTTTTAATTTGGCTACAAGAAAACTGGGCCTCCGAGAGGCGAATTATCGGTCTCCGCGAAGACGGCCCACAGATCCCGGTAGAGATCAAAGATACTCACGATTATGCCGGCAGACCTCGCTCCATTCTGAAGTATCGTTACTCCCCGGTTAATGCCACACCTGAACCTAAAGGCCCGATTTCGCGTCGTTTACGCGTGAGTCTATGGGAGGCTGTGGCCCGACTCGGAAATCCTCATTCGGCACATGCTAGGTACCGAAATACTCTCGTCAATCAAACCGATTTCGAGCTTGTAACCGAGTATTTAAGAAAGCGCCGAGAGCTTCTTCTGAGATTGCTCGAGGCAACTGGGGCGCGCCCTGGAGAATTGGCTCGCCTCCTGGTTTCACGCAACGAGGATTGCACTTCAACTTCCATTCTTGAATTGGAAACATTAAAACGTCGAAAGAAAGCTTATCGCCGCATTCCAATTGAGCATGGCTTGGCGATACAAATCGATCTTTTTATAGTCAAACACAGAGCGCTTTTACTGAATTACGCTAGACGCCGCAGCTTCGAACCAAAACCCAATGATTACTTATTTTTGACCTGCAAAGGATTTCCGTTAAGCGAAGGCGCGATGACTCGTGAGTTCTCTCGTCTTGTAGTCGCGGCAGAGATTAAAGATCAACAAGCCTGCATGTCGATGTTTCGACATCGCTTCATAACCAAAATGGTCCAGATTCATATTCTTGCTTATCAAAATGATAATCCGGCTATTTCCCGAGCTATGATGTCTCGATCAGATTATCGCACCATTCTGCAAAAAGTTTGTGCATTTACTGGACATGGCAGTTCAGATAGCTTGTGGCCCTACATAGATATGGCCTGGGACGAAATGGGCACATTCGATTATGTTGGTCCGGCTCAAGAGTTAATAGACTCCGTTGAGCAGTCCATTTCCGATTTGTCAACATTAATATGCGATGTCGGTGCCAATCCTTTAGATGCGAATAAAATTATCGTTGAGTCGGCAATCGCAAAATTAGAAGCAATCAGATCGCGAGTTGCCGGCGCACTGACAAATCAAACTAAGCGCACCACCTTAGGGAATCGCCCTGAAGACTTCTGATTGGCAAGCGAACGAGGCACAGAATCGTCTGAACGCCTACAACCGACCCTGTCTTCTACGTAATAATCATACTTGTACAGTAATTTTTTCCTCAATAAACGGAGCTCAACTGCTTGAACTACTGGATTCTAAAATCCGAACCCGATGAGTTTGGCATCGACGACCTGGCCGCCGCTGATAATCAGGTCACGGCTTGGACCGGCGTACGAAACTTTCAAGCGCGCAATCACCTCCGCGCGATGAAATCTGGTGATAAAGCCTTTTTTTATCATTCCAGCTGTGCAATCCCAGGAATCGCTGGGTCGATGGAAGTAATCAGGGAGCACTATCCCGATCCAACTCAATTCGATCCGGAGAGTGATTACTATGACCCGAAGTCCATTAGTGACGATCCGCGTTGGTCAGCAGTCGACTTTCAATTTAGAAACAAAGCAATTAATTTACTCACGCTTGATCAGTTGCGCCAGATGGAATTCCCCGACGAGCTGATCATCCTGCGCAGAGGTAATCGGCTTTCGGTTACTCCAGCCACAGCAAAGCAGTGGGCACTTATCAAAAAGGCCGCCAAGCTTTAGTCAACTACAGATGTGGGCTCAAGCTTAGGCTACCGGGAAATATTTGGTTGCTGTCGTGCGCGACAGCAACCACGGTGGCGCCACATCGAAGATTACTCCAGAACCTTGGTGAGAATGCGCTTTTCGGCGACGATCGAATTTTCCGATTTCCCATGGAATGTGGCCATGCCAATCATCGTGTTTCCATCGTTCTGGACGATAAACAAATAACTTCCGACGTCGAAGCCAATACCCTTTCTATCTTCAAAGGTTAGGGTTACTTGGTTTCCATGAATAGAACCACTGTATAGAAATCGACGATTTGAGCTTTTTCCGTCTCGAGTTAATGATCTCGCACTCTCGCCAGTGATTAGTCGCCCTGTCTGTTCCAGCCGAATTTTGCCGACCAGTCGCTGCGCGTTATCTTTCTGATCAAATATTTCCCAAGCACCGTCAACGCGGATTCCCCTATACAAAACGGAGTTGCTGAAGGCAGGCCACAGATGCCTTTTCACCAGATAAATCAACAGCGTTGCTATGAGGCTAGACGCAACACCGGCAATGAAGTTCATCATTAATTTTCGAGCTCGTGAGCAACGATGGAGACTTGGTGCACAGCATTAGTTCACGGACGCACATAACGAAGGAGAGACCAGTGCGCCGCCCCGGGCCTGCTGCCCCCCCCTCTAATGGCCGCCACGAACTACATGGCCTTGTTGAGATCAAGCTCCAAACCAGCCGCCTTCATCTCCTTGGCCAGCCGCAAATGCCATCCTCCTGCGTCGTCAAAAGGTGTGTAGACAACGCCTAGGTAGTCCCCAGGAATCTCAACACCTTCTTTGTAGAGCACGCACACGCGGCTTCTTCCAAGCGCCCCACAGAAGTACCCAAGTTCCAAGATCACATTTTGGCGCGCGCGAGGCTGGGCCTTCTCCGGCTGATCTTTTGAACAACCCAAATCATCAGGCGTAAGAAGCACGACTGCGAAGCTGGCGTTACTCGCGCTCTTCTCAAACTTCTCGATGATCGTGAGGCCCTTGTTGGCTTGCTCATGAAGGATGATGGCTTCAACGCCAAACCGCTCGATAAACCTAGCTACGCTAACTTTGGCCGCGTCATCTCTGCCGTGCACAATAAAAACCGCATTCTTTACTTTCTGGTCCTCTGTGGCGCCGGCGGCTACCAATGGGGCAGGTCCTGACTCCGGAATCAGCTCCAAGCGCTCAACGATGGACTCCAGATTCGTAATCTTGCTCTGCAGCCCGCTCATGATCGACTCGACTCTCTGGCGCGGCGTCGGATTTATCCTGAGAGCGCCAAATAGAGAGACACGTTCGTAGGACTTTTGAATGGTATCTGGCGAGAAAATTCTGCCGAGAAGTTCACGGTTGTATTGATCCCATTTTGTTCTCAATGCGACGACTGCCTCAACGTCCAGTTCTGAGTGAGCCGACATCGCCCTGTTTTGGATTTCGCCACCAAGACGAATGCGATCAACCAGCTTCTCAGCCGCCTCGGAACGAGCAACCAGCAGGCTCACCTGATCTGAAGCCGCAGCTGGAGGTACAGCGCCGCGCTTAGCCATTTATTCCCCCTATCAAAGACTGCTTAATTATGAGGCGACATACTCAGTTTAAATTGATGTACGGCCAGCAACGTTCACGTACCACATTGGCTACGATGAATCGCCGCTTGATGCGCTAGGACGGGACGTCCTGGATCAAGCCGTCGGAATTCGACTAGTTTCGGACAACGCGTCGACCTGCCGAGTCGCCCGAGCAGTATCGATTGAAGTTCAACGGCTTTCAGGCAGCAGCTTCCGACTAGGATCGCGCCGTCATCGACTTTCCGTCCTTCAAGCTGCTGCTCACCTGGGAGCTGGACGGTTGCGGCCTGACACCAACCGGACACCGGGTGACTCCAGATGGGGGCCGCCCGGACGGTGTGCGAGCTGGTTGCGCGTACTGGGTATGGTGTGAGGAACTTCTAGGCGAGCGACTGAGTGAGCCGACTGTCCGAGGTCCAAATCGCGGCGGCGATCTGAAAAGCTTCGGTGGCGCGGCCGGAGCTCATCGCTTCGTCGCGCGTGAGCATGGGTCCGAGGAAGTCCAGGTTCTCGCGGAAGAGGGCTTGCTCGGGCTCGACGATCCGGCAGGATGGTCCTGTCGAGCTTTGGTACCACAGCAGGTTCACCGCTTGCTTGTCGCCGCGATCGGCGCCGTCGCCCCAACCGCGAATACTCAGCGTCATTGAGGTTCCGTTTTCGGGATGGCCGTCAGTGTAGGTGGCCAGGTAGACCGCGAAGGCGTTCTGGTCTCGGAACACGAAGCCCCGGAACACCTGTGTTTCGCGGCCACAACAGTTGCAGAGCCCGGTGGCGGCCTGGCTGCCGGGTTCGATCGTGTAGGGGGAGCTCATAAAGGAACGAGGGGCCAGCGGTGCGTTGCTTCCATTTTACGGACAATGTGGCGGTGAATCGGATTGCTTACGGCGTGTTGCGGTGGAGCCTGCTGGCCGTTGTGCTGGCCATCACCGTGCCAGTGGGGCTCGCGGTAGCCTACGTGCAGGTGTTCCAGGTGCGTCTCGCTTTGATGCGCAACACCCTGATCGATATGAGCGATGCAGAGTACGAAGCCCTTTTTCGGGAAGCACGGGTGATCCTGGACCATCCGCCGCCGATCCCGTCATCGCCACCCGGCAAAAAAGTGCCTTGGCGTCGCACTGGCGCGATTTTCGATCGCTACATCGACCAGGAGCCGTCTCCCTATTTCGCGGCGTTCAAGCCGCAACGTGTCACCCTGTCAGCCAACTCGATCAACGTGGATCAGGCCATCCTGGTCGATAACGGCGGCGGCTTCATGATCCATCACCGTGACGGTCGCTGGACCGTGGTGGGGGGCTATGGAGAAAACTGCAGCGGAGAACAATACTGGCCGCGGCCTGATCCGCCGTTGAGGAAGACCTGGACCCAACGTTGTCCGCCTTCGCCGACAGAATGACGTCTCCGGCTCGCGGTTTGCACTGAAATCTTCCCATCACCCAATGCGCCTTTCATGTTCTACACCGACCCTGTCAGCGGTAACCGCCGCGTGAAACGCCGATTCGTGTGGGCGCTCTACGGTTTCACCCTGGGCGTTTTCGTGGGCAAGCTGCTGGTGACGTAGAGGGCGGTCATCGTGTGTCGTTCGGCTGCGCAGCCCCCTTCGGTCGACGTGTGAAATTCCCTATCTGCATTTCGGGCTACGACGTCCATTTGAAGGTCCGGATCAACAGTTCCACGATCTGCCTCGTGCGTCCGGTGTATGGGGGGAAGAAAAGTCGCGCGAGCATGATCCGATTTTTGATCACGGCCCGCTCGTGCGAGAACGCGCGAAATCCCCAGATGCCGTGGGCGTTGCCGATGCCGCTGTTGTTGACGCCGCCGAACGGCAGGTTGCCATGGGTGAATTGCACGACGCTGTGGTTGATGCAGGCCCCGCCCGAGCTGGTGTCTTGCAGGACGCGCTCAACGTGCTTGGCGTTGCGACTGAAGAGATACAAGGCCAACGGCTTGTGCCCGTCATTGATCTTGCGGATCAC
Organism: Hydrocarboniphaga sp. FW305-C-57; assembly: GCF_058783045.1. Classification (NCBI taxonomy): domain Bacteria; kingdom Pseudomonadati; phylum Pseudomonadota; class Gammaproteobacteria; order Nevskiales; family Nevskiaceae; genus Hydrocarboniphaga; species Hydrocarboniphaga sp. FW305-C-57. The sequence continues at coordinate 56,376 of NZ_JBYSYG010000018.1, forward strand.
CGCATCGAGATCCTGGTACGGAATGATCGGGCACAGCGGCCCGAAGATCTCTTCCTGCATCACGGCGGCGTTCTCGGGCACATTCTCGATCAGCGTGGGCGCCACGAAATGATCAGATTCCGAGACATAGTCGCCGAATATGACCTGTCCACCACGCGCCTTGGCGTCTTCGAGTAGGCCGGCCAATCGACGCGTATGACGCAAGTTGACCACATGCGTCAGATCAGCGGATTTCGCTTGCGATTGCGGTGTGCTTCCGTAGCGCTTTCGAAGTTCGGTGACCGCCTTGTCGATTAATGTCTTACGAACTGATTCGTGCACGTAGACGTGATCGGGGGCGATACAGGTCTGGCCACTGTTGAGGAACTTGCCCCAGAGAATGTTATCGACGGCCAGATCGAGGTCGGCCGTCTCATCCACGATGGTCGGGCTCTTGCCGCCGAGTTCGAGTGTCACACTGGTAAGGTGCTTGGCGGCGGCGGCCATCACCACCTTGCCGATGGTCGGGCTGCCGGTGAAGAAGATGTGATCGAACGGCAACTCGAGCAGTGCAGTAGAAATCGAGGCATCGCCTTCAAACAGCGCAACTTCATCTTCTCGAAAGACTTCACGGATGATCTTCGCCATCCATGCCGAGAAATACGGGGTAACTTCCGAGGGCTTGAGAATCGCCGTGTTGCCAGCTCCCAAGCAGGCGATCAGCGGCCCGAAACTGAGATTGACCGGGTAGTTCCAGGGCGAGAGGATCAGGCAGCGGCCGCGTGGCTCGTACTGAACGAAACTCTTGAGTCCCAGGGTCAGACGCGTGGGCCAGACCGATGTGGGACGCATCCAGCGCTTGAGGTGCCGCGCGTACTCGGCTGCATCCGCCACCACCGGTAGCACTTCGGTCAGATCGACCTCCACGGGAGGTTTGCGAAAGTCCGCAGCGCCGGCCTGGTACAGCTCCTCGCGATGGTCCAGCACCGCTTCGCGCAAGCGCTTGATTCGCGCCAAGCGTTCCTGCGCCGTCGAGCGCCGCCACCGCAGGGCCGTTTCACGCTGCGCGTCGAAGATGCGCTGGATGTCCTGATCGGGCTGAGGCGCAGCTTGCGGTACGAGCGGGGAAGACATCATGTTCATAGGTTGCTCCGTGGTCTCTGCGCGTCGCCATTTCGATGGGTGCGATGCGATTCGGTGTCAGTAGGTTCCGCGGGTTACTCGGTACTCGGAAGGGGTGAGCCCGGTCCTTCGCTTGAACGCGCGGCATAAGGCGGACAGCTCCGAGTAGCCTGCCGCTTCGGCAACATCCTCCAGGCGGCTGCGCTCTCGCCTGAGCATGCGCTTGGCGATGCGCAGGCACTCGCCTTCCTGGAGATCGGAGAAGGTGGTGCCGAGCGCATCCAGCCTCAAGCGCAAGGTGCGGTTGGGAATCTGCAGTTCGGCGGCGAGCTGATCAAAGCTGCAGCGTCGATGCGGAAGATAGGCCACCAGTACCTGTCGGACTCGCTCCTCGAGATCCAAGCGATGCAATTTCAGGAGCCGCCTGTCGATTTCCTTGCGATGCGCCTTCCACAGTTCCGTTATGTGATGGGGCGACTTCCGATCAAGGAGCGCGCAATCGAACTCGATCGTGCTGCGCTGAGCGCCGAAACCGACCTCGCAATCGAACACCGATTCGTAGTGGCTCAGCGGCGCACGTTGCGTGCAATTCAGAGAAACCGATGTCGGCTTGAACGCGCCGTCAGTCACTTGCCGAAAGAATCGGAGCAGCGCGAACGTCATGCAGATTTCGGTGTGGCGCATCTGCGGTGCAACAACGTCGGTGGACTGCAGCGAGAGCTCTGCATCCCGAGACAAGCGGCGGATCGATAGCCGAAGCGCATCGGACAGCAATCGCGAGGACTTGCAGAACAGCTCGAATCCGTCTGCGTACGTGGGACAGCTCAGCATCACGTAAGCCAGCACGCCCGCTCGAAGCTCGGGCATGTGCGGACAAATGTGCAGCCCGATATCGCCATCGCCAGCGATCGATTCCACTGCCAGCCAGAAATCTGGCTGCTGGGCATGCGGGAATCGCGTTGGAAGCTCCACGCCCGGTGCGACTTCGTAGCGTAATCGCTGGCTGACGGCCGACACGTCGACGCCGGCGCGCTGCAAGCCGGTGTAAACGATGTCGCGAAGCTCCGGTGAATCGTTCATGGGGTGATTCGAACTTCCGTCAGGCAGGCGCACGACAGAACGAACTGAGCTGTCATCGCTGGGTGCTCGGGGTCTTCTCGACGAGAAACTGTTCAACGACTCGAGCGGTTTCATCCGATTGCATGTCCAGAAACAGGTGCCCTCCCCCGCGGATGAAATGCAGTTTTGCGTCGCGAAGCAGAGCGGCCAGGATGTAGGCGTTCGAGGGCCGGATCAGCGGATCGTCGTCTCCGCACAGAATCAACGCCGGGCATTTGAGTTTGTGTAGCCACGGCAAGCTGGTGAATCGAAAGATCGCGTAGAGCTGCTGAAAATACGCGTGAACCGCCGGCGGCCGGGCCTTCGAGGCATAGCGCGCGGCGCGCCCGAGGTGACCCCGCATTTCACCGCCGTAGATGGTGCTCGCATTGCGCGCCATGAATCGCGGCGAGAAGTAGCGAATCGGGGACATCATCAACAGCAGCGCCGAAATTCGACCCGGCACCATCAGGATGCCTGGGCTCGTCGCCATCAAGATCAAATGCTTCACGCGATCCGGATAGTCGCGGGCGATCTGCTGTGCCAACCCGCCGCCCCAGGAAACGCCGGCGACGCTGAAGGCGCCGGTGTGCCCGAGCGCATCCAGCAAGCCCACTGCGAATTTCGCGTAACGCTTCAAGGTCGGCCAGAACAAGCTCGCTTCGGATTGCCCGCAGCCAGGCACGTCGAACAACACGATGCGGCGTCCCTTGAGCGATTCAACGAAGGGCAACAAGAGTTCGAAGTTCGCGCCGATACCGTTGCACATCAAAATCGGATCGCCCGTGCCTTCGGAGCGCGCGTAACGCAGACGTACGCCGTCGACATGCAGATAGCCGACCTCCAGTGCGCCGCTGGAGACCGGCGCGGCATGACGATCCAGGCGTGCGCGCAAAGGACGACCGCTTTTACTTCTTTCGGTGCGAGCGGAACTCATTCGTAGACGTATCGTCCTGGCGCGTTATAGAGAACGGGATAGTCCTCGTTCCCGGATGAAGCAGGGGCTGCTCGCAAGGCGCCCGATCGTTCGTGCAGCCAGCTATGCCAGTGTGGCCACCAGCTTCCGCCGTGGTGCTCCGCCGACGCTCGCCAGGCATCTGCCGTGTCGGCGAGCGTGCCGCCGGTCCAGAACTCAGCTTTCTTGCTGCCGGGGGGGCTCAGGATGCTTTGCATGTGTCCGGCATTGGCCAGCACGAAGCTGCGATTGCCGCCGAAGAGCTGAGTGTTGCGATAACAGGCTTTCCACGGGGTTATGTGGTCGGTGGTGCCGCCCAGGACATAGCTGTCGCAGGTGATCTTGCGTAGATCGACCGGCACACCATGCAGGCGCATCACGCCGTTCTGACTCAGCGAGTTGTTCGAGAACACGTCCATGAATTCGCTGTGCAGCTGCGCTGGCAGGCGGGTGTAGTCGTTGTTCCAATACAGGATGTCGAACGCCGGAGGCGCATTGCCGAGCAGCACGTTGTTGATCCAGTAGTTCCAGATCAGATCGTTGGGTCGTAACCAGGCGAAGGCAGCAGCCATCGCGCGGCCATCGAGCACACCGGCTTTGGCGGATTTCTTTCGTGCTGCTTCGATCGCACTCGGCGTTGCGAACAGGCCCAGTGGCGTTTCCCCTAGTTCGCCGACATCGAGCACGCTCACCAGCAGCGTCAGCGTGTTGACCCGCAGATCGCGCGCAGCGGCCCGTGCGGCGACATACGCGGCGAGCGTAATGCCTCCCGCGCAAGCGCCCATCAGGTTCACACGCGACGAGTGCGCCAGCTGGCAGATCGTGGCGATCGACATGTCGATCGCTGCTGCGTACTCAGCAAGGCCCCAGTCGGCGCAGGCGGCAGTCGGGTTTCGCCAGCTGACGATGAAGACTTGCATGCCGGCATCTAGCAGCCCGCGCACTACGCTTTTTTCGGACGTCAGATCGAAGATGTAGAACTTGTTGATCTGCGGCGGCACGATGAGCACCGGGATCTCGTGTACCTGTGCCGTCGTGGGCCGGTACTGGATCAGCTCCATCACCTCGGTTTGAAGCACGACGTCGCCTGCCGTGGTCGCGAGGTTTCCTCCGACTTTGAAGGAGCGCTTGTCGACCTGAGCTGGAAGTCCCTTGTTCTCGCGCAGGTCGCGCGCGAGGTTGCGCAAACCTTCGAATGCGCTCAGTCCGCCGCTGTCGCGAAAGCGGCGCACGGCTTCGGGCTGCCAGGGAAAGTTTGACGGTGCCACCGCGTCGGTCAGCAGCGACAACATGAATTCGAGCCGTGCTCGGCTGTGCGGTTTGAGGTCTTGCCCCTCGACCCATTCCGCCAAGGACTTCTCGAGTGCAAGCCAGCTCTGGAGCCAGTGGCGATAGCGCGGATCGCTCTTCCAGGCAGCATCGGAGAAGCGTCGGTCACGCGGCGATGGTTCAAGCTTCGACGCGTTGGTGAGGACCTTGCGCATCTCCTGCGCAAAATGGCTGACAGTTCTGGCAGTCAGATAGGGTTGAGCGGCGGCGACTCGAAGCGTTCGCATGCCTTCACGAAACACATCGCGAGCGCGAAATCCGACAATGGGATTGGGGCCCAGAATCGCGTCGGCACTGTGGGCGGCCAACCGTTCGGTGGAATCGGTCATGGCGCCTCCTACGGCAACAACATGACAGCGATTTGCGCTTGCAGCGCCGGTTCTTTCTCGTTCTCGATCTCAAGTACCGCCGAGACTTGCAGAAGCAGTCGACCCTCGGACTTCGGAGCAGCGGACTCCAGCTTCACACGGGCACGAATGCGACTGCTCGCGCGCACCGGCGCGCGGAACCGAACCTCGCTGAGCCCCGCGTTGATGGCACGACCGGCGTCGCCGGGAACGACACCGACATCGAATAACAGCTTGGCCAGCATCGACAGGCTCAGAAATCCATGAGCGATCGGCGCACCGAACGGGCTTTCGCGATGGCAACGCTCGACGTCGGTGTGTATCCACTGGTGATCGCCCGTACAGTCGGCGAAGGTATTGATGCGATCCTGGCCGACCTCGACCCAATCGCTCACCCCGAGTTCGTTGCCGACAAACTGCGCAACGGTGGACATGCTGTACTGGTTGTCTTGGATCATCCGTCGTTCCTCCCCGTCGTGGGTCTCTAGTTGTTGTAGGCGCGTTCGAGTTCGTCCAACGCGGCGCGGGACAACAAGGCGAGTCGCTGCAGGTGCGGTAGCGCATCGCGGCTGCCCGTGAAGCCCACATTCAAATGCCGGCCGTAGCTCACGCCGGTGATGTTCAGAACCTGGCCTTGCATCGGAATCGAGACCGGGTATAGCGCTTCCAAACTGGCATCGCCGAGGTAGAGCGTTGAAGCGGGCCCCGGAACATTCGAGACCACGAGGTTCATCGGTGGCGGTAGCCACCGGGTGAGCCCGGCAGCGCCGGCCAGCGTGGCCGGTGCTGCCAGCGCTGCGGTAAGAAAGGGGCGTAGCGGTGCTGGCATCGTCTGGATGTGACGTTTGGCCGCGAGCGTCGAGGCGTGGACACGATTCAGCCGGACTGCGGGCTCGTCGATGTTGGTCGCCAAGGTGGCCCAGCTAAAGGCGACCTGATTGCCGTTCGCGTCGTCTCCGAGCTGACGCAGGCTAAAGGGAACTGCGGCGATCAGGCTGCGATCGGGCAGCCCGTCCTGTGCTTTCAGATGGGCACGCAAGGCCGCTCCGATGACGCTGAGGTAGACGTCGTTCGACGACACGCCGGCGAGCTGAGCGATCCGCTTGAGTCGATCGATCTCGAGCTGCTGTGTCGCAACGCGGCGCGCGTTGGTGACGTAGCTGTTGAGTTTGGAGCGCGGTGCCGAGAATGGCCTGATGCGCTCAGGATCGTGATCGCGGGACCAGCTCATCGACGTCGCGGTGTGTTTGACGGCGGCCGCGACATCGCTCAGTCCGAACTTCGGTCTTCTCGCAGGAACGGTTGCGCGCGACTTGCGTTTGCTGGTGTGGGTGTCGTCCCACGGTGCGCGGATCGCTTGTCCCGGCGCTGTGGCGTGGCAGGCTTCAACGAACCGCATGCAGCGCACACCGTCGGCCAGCGCGTGGTGGATCTTCAGATAGATCGCGAAACGGCCGCGCTCCAAGCCTTCGACGATGTGGCACGTCCATAGCGGGCGGGACCGATCGAGCCAGACCCCATGCAGGTTCGAAATCAGCTCGCCAAGCTCGCGCTCTCCACCGGGAGCCGGTAACGCCGAGTGGCGCACGTGGTAGTCGAAGTCGATCTGCGAGACGGCGGTCACCGCGGGTGCGAGTCGCGACAGCGGCGCCTTGGCCAGGACTTGATTCCAAGGAGCCCCCAACTTGACCGGCGATCGGAACCGACGGACCAGGCCTTTGATGAAGTCCGGACCGGCATCGGGCGGCAGCTGATAAATCATCAGCCCCGCAACGTGCATCGGTGTCTCTCGGCGTTCGAGATTGATGAACGCTGCGTCGACAAGCGACAGGCGGCGCAGGCCTTCCGGCTCGGGGTTTCCGAATGCTGTCATCGGCTGCGAACCCGCTTGCCGCGTCTCGCGGTTAGCCGATCGACACCGGTTTGGATCGCACGCTCGACCTTGCCGTAGATCTCGTCGACGTAGGCGCAGTCTTCGATTGCCTTCGGATCGTTGCTTACCGGAATCGGGTCGAGGATCTCGTTGACGATCTTGGCTGGCAGTGGAATGTGCGACGGCAGTAGCTCGACCCAGATGCCGAACGGAAGTCCCGCCACGATCGGGGCATTTTCCGAACGCACCCGCTTTTTGAGCTGCAGCAGCTTGGCGAGCCAACGACCTTCGGACAGCACAAAGACGGTGTTTGCGCCGCCGATGGTAGCCACCGGAACGATCGGCACGCCCGAGGCGATCGCCTGTTTGACGAAGCCGCGGCGACCGCCGAGAACGACTTCGTTGCGTCGGCGCCAGCTGCGCATGGCATCGACTTCGCCGCCCGGCCATACGATCACGCTATTGCCCGCCGCCAGCGCCGCCGTGACGGGCTCACGTGAAGCCGGTATGACCCCGACGTTGCGGAAGAACGGCCCGACGCCCGGAAACGCCATCAGGGCATCATGTGCGGTGCCATGCAGGATGCGGTCGGGACCGAACTGGCGCCACCACGACAGCACGAACGACCAGGCATCCATCGTCAGCCAGGTGCCCGAGTGCACGCCGGCCAGCAAGCACGGACCGCTTGGCAGGTGTTCCCAGCCGCTGGTTTCGACTTGGAAATAGCGGTCCAGTGTGAAGTCGACGAAGGGCTCAATGCGCTTCATGAACTCTGGGTTGGCCCCACGAACCGACCAATCCGTCTGTGCACGCTCTCGAATGAGTTCGCGAACCTCTTTCTTGTCGTCCGGTTGACTGCTTTTTTTACGTCCATGTGGACCCGCTCCACTCTTGCGCATAGTGGCTCTCCTCAGGCACGGCAGCTCGGGCTGGGGTACAGCGCCGCTGCGATTTCGTTATGTGCTACCTCGTTGAACGCGTGGGCTTTGCAATCGGCGTGCGTTTCAGTTGTGTTTCAAAGCGCTTCGGCCGGCAACGCCATCAACGATGCGGCCGGAATCGTGGCGTTGGCGCAGAGCGACGGAACGCTCGTCAGCACGCGGCTGGCGAAGTACTTGGCGGTGGCGAGCTTGGCCTGCGCCATCAGGCTCTGCGGCTGCTTGCCGGCGGCCTTTGCCATGCGGAGCCAGTTGTATCCGAGCCAGGTCAGCGAGAACGCGCGCAAGTAGTCGGTGCTGCCGAACGCGGTGTCGGTCGCGGCTTGCAAGCCGAGCTTCTGAATATCCATGGTGGCGTGTTCCAACGCTTCTAGCGCGGTGGACAGAGGCGATCCGATGAAACCGAAATCCTCGCTGCTTTCGAGCTCGCGTCGAACGGCGGCGAAAAAGCGTGACGGCAATCGGCCGTCGCGCAGCGTCAGCTTGCGGCGCACGAGGTCGAGTGCCTGGATGCCGTTGGTGCCTTCGTAGATGCAGAATATCTTGGCGTCGCGAACGATCTGCTCGATGCCGTGCTCCTGCACATAGCCGTGACCGCCGTAGACCTGCAGTGCCATCGATGCGAGATCGAAGCCACTGTCGGTACAGAACGATTTGGTCAGCGGCGTTCCCAGCTCCACCCAATCCTGGGCTTCCTCGCGCACGGCAGGATCTGGATGGTTACGGGCGATGTCGACGTAGGTGGCTGTCTCGTAGGCCAACACGCGCGCCCCTTCGGTGATCGCCTTCATGTGCAGCAGCATGCGGCGCACATCGGGGTGATCCACGATCAGCTCGCTACCGGACTCGGACTTGCCCTGCTTGCGATCGCGCGCGTAGCGGATCGCATTTTGGGTGGCCAGCTCACATTGGCCGAGACCCTGGATTCCGACGCCGATTCGCGCGAAGTTCATCATCACGAACATGTTCTGAATGCCGTGACCGGGCTTGCCGACCAACCATCCTTTGGCGGCTTCGAAGGCCAGCGAACAGGTCGCCGAGCCGTGCAGTCCCATTTTGTGCTCGATGGACACACAGCGAACTGAATTGCGTTCGCCGGGCGTTCCGTCGCCGTTGACGAGGAACTTGGGCACCACGAAGGTGGACAGGCCTCGAACACCCGGCGGGGCGTCGGGCAGTCGCGCCAACACCAAGTGGATGATGTTCTCGGTCAGATCGTGTTCGCCCGAGCTGATGAAGATCTTGTTGCCGTCGATCCGATAGGAGCCGTCGGCTTCCGGCAGTGCGCGCGTCTTGATGGCGCCCACGTCCGATCCGGCTTGGGGTTCGGTGAGGCACATGGTGCCGCCCCACTCACCGGTCGCGAGCTTGGTGCAGTAGAGGCGATGCTGCTCTTCGTTTCCGCAGGACTCGATGGCTTCGTAACAGCCCGTGGTCAAGGTCGGATACAGAGCGAATGCGACGTTGGCCGAGCACGTCATTTCCTCGATGACCTTTCCGACCACATAGGGGAAGCCGGAACCGCCGTACTCGGGGCTTTGCGAGATACCGATCCATCCGCCCTGCTGAAAGCGCTCGTAGAACTCGCGATAGCCGGGCGGCGTGCACACCTCGCCATAGGCCCAGGTGCAGCCTTGATCGGAACTGCGATGCAGCGGTGCCAGCTGCTCTTCGAGCAACTTGGCTGCCTCTTCGATCGCACCATGAATCGTGTCGAGGCCGACGTCGGCGAAGGCCGGCAGCGCATTGAGTCGACCGATGTCGAGAACGTCGTCGAGGACGAAGCGAATTTCTGATACGGGTGCGCTGTAGCTTGCCATGCGGAACTATCTTGATCTCTGAGCGATGCGTGGACGATGGTTCGAGCCAGACTCGGCTCGGGCGCCAACTCAATCGGATGCTCTCGAACGCCACTGGTCGCGGTCTTCGTACGATTCAGGCCACGAGTGGAGCGGTCGGAACGACCCGTCGATTGCGCCTTGGAGTCCGAATGTAGCCAAGGGTGACGCCGTTCTCACCTACCCTTTGATTGGTTTTTTCTGGCGGCAGATCGGCTTGCGCGGCAGTGCGTCGATCACGATTGGTAATGCTCGCTACGGTGTCGAGTCGATCGCGCCGAGTGCTGTTGCGAGGCGCACTCGCATCACTTGTTCTCGCGAGATCGCATCGAACTGCTGTGTGCGTGCCGATGCGAGGCTGGCTTGGGCGGACATCAATTCCAAAATGCCGCCGACGCCGCTCTTGTAGCGTCCGAGTGCGAGTGCATAGGACGCGTCGGCGGCGTCCAGCAGATCGCGGCAGACCGCGAGTTCATCCCAGCTGCTGCGAATGCCAACGTAGCTGTCCCACACGTCCCGTTCGACCTGCCGGCTGGCCGAGAACAGCTCGGCATCCCGATCAAGTGCTTCTGCGTGCGATTGCTGGATGCGCAAGCGCCGACGCTGGCCATCGAAGATCGGAACGCTCAGCTGAACGCCCACGCTGGTGGTCTCGATCGTCTGCCGCGTTGCGACCCGATCCACCGGCGTATCGCTGCGCACACCCGCTGCGACGAGCGAAATGCGAGGACGTCCTGAAGCATGCGCGACCTGCTCGGCACGTCGCGCCGCCTCCAGTCGGGCCCGCGCCGCCAAAACTCCGGGGTTGGCATTCAAAGCTCGTCCGATCAGGGCTTCGATTTCGGGGAGGGTCTCCGGTACATGAGCGATGTTCGAGGACATCGGCGCCAGGACTAGGCTCACGTTGGGTCGAAAATGCAGAGCAATGGCGAGCACGCCGAGTGCAGCGTGGTAGCGGCGATCGGCGTGGACGCGCTCAAGCGAGGCTTGGGCCCACGCGGTTCGCGCCTGCAACCGGTCCGATTCCAGTCCCACACCCGCCCCAACCTTGGTCTGGACCACCTCGAAGATGTCTCGCGCCAGCTGCTCGGCTTGCGTGGCCGAGTTCAGGGCGGCGAAAGCCGCCTGCGCCTCGAAGTAGGTTTCTGCCGTCTCCAGGAAGACGGATTGCACGGCCCTGTCGAGCGATGCCAATGCCGCCGTCAGCAGCCCCACCTCATATTCCACGCTCGCATCCCGCACTCCGAAATCGAACAGCAGCCAATTCACGTCGAGTCGTAGCTCATTGCTCGTGCCACTGAACGAAGAGTTGAAGTCCGAGTTGTCCGGGAACTTCGAATCCGCTGTGACGCGACCGAGCGCCGCGCCGGCCGTGACCGTCGGCCAGTATTCGGCCTTCTGAGCGCCTACAGCGGCCTTCTGCGCCTCGATGCTGGCCCAGGCCTGCCGCGTGCGCGGATTGGCGCAGAGCGCCCTGCGCGTGGCGTCCAGCAAGCTCAGCGGCGTCGCGTGACCGGGCCGGCCGCATTGGCTTGTCGCCAGCTCCAGCGCGTCCGGGCTGTCCGGGGCATCGTCTGGTGTAAATGACGATGCAGCGGGTGTGCTCGACGTAGTCGGCTGGCCCTGCGCGTTGGCTGCCGCCAGGCATAAGCCCGCCAGTATCGGCGACAGGAGGCGGCCGATGCGCATCACGGTGGAGGTCTACCGGCGGCCGATTCCATCTCCACGTCGACTCCGGTCTCGACATCACGGCGGACTTCGAAGGCTTGGCCGTTTTCGATGCGAATGATGCGATCGGCCGAGGCGATCGTTTGCGGTCGATGCGCCGCGATGATGCGCGTCATATGCAGTTGCGCGATCGCGCGGTTGACGCGCTCCTCGCAGTCCAGATCCAAGTGGCTCGTCGCCTCGTCGAGAATCAGGATGCGAGGTTGCTTGTACAGCGCCCTGGCAAGGAGGAGGCGCTGCTTCTGACCTCCCGAGAGCGCTGCTCCCATGTCGCCGATCATCGTGCTGTAAGCCATCGGCATCGCGTTGACCTCGTCGTCGATCGCGGCGAGCCGGGCGCAGTGCTCAATGCGCTCGCGATCGGGACGACGGTCGAAGAACGCGATGTTGTCGGCGATGGAGCCGGCGAATAGCGCGTCATCCTGCAGCACCGATGCGGTCATCTGCCGCAACGCATTCAGGCCGAGTTGATCGAGGGATCGACCGTCGATGAGAACCTGCCCATCGGTGGCGGGAATCAGGCCCCGCAATACGTTGAGCAAGGAAGTCTTGCCGCAGCCCGAGGGGCCGACGACAGCCACACATTCGCCTGCGGCGATCGACAGCGACACGCCATCCAATACGTAGGGATCGGCGTCGGAGTAACGCAGTCGCAATCCGCGAACGTCGATGGACGGCGGCCGCTGTGTCTCCCCTACGCTGGGCGTTGCGGTCCCGTGATCCGCTTCGGTCGGGGTCAGCACGATGTCGGCCAGTCGCTCGCCCTGCAGTCCGAGCATGCGCAGCTCGACGACCTTGTCGATCAGCGAGCTGACGCGCAGGTCGAACTGACTCTTGTACGCAAGGAACGCGAGCAGCATGCCGATCGTAAAATGCTGGTCCATCACCAGGTGTGCGCCGAGCCAGATGACCGCCAGGTGTTCGATGCCGAACAGCACGCCGTTGAAGGCGTGGTAGACCATCGCGATCTTGTTGGTGCGCAGCTCCGCATTGGTCTGATCGACGAGCAGTCCGATCCAGGCCGACTGGCGCTCCGGCTGCCGCTGAAACAGCTTGATCGTGCGGATTCCGCGCATCGTCTCCAGGAAGTGGCTCTGCTGCTTGGCGGCATGCACGATCTGCTCTTCGGTCGCATGGCGCAGCGGCGCGAACCAGAGCCAGCGACCGATTGCATACAGAACCATCGCGACGAGCGCGATCGCGCCCAGACGTGGGCTGTACACGAACATCAGGGTCAGTGTCAGTACCGACATGAGGCCATCGAGAATCGCTTCGAGCAGCGACGTCGTCAGCGTCTTCTGAATCGTCTCGATGGCTCCGAATCGCGACACGATATCGCCCAGATACCGCTTCTCGAAGAACGGCAGCGGCAGCCGCAACAAGTGGGAGAAGACGTTCGCGTGCCACTGCATCTTCATGGTCGTGCCGAGAATCATCAGCAGCCAGCCGCGCACAAAGACGATGAACTGCTGCATGAACAGATGCAGGGCGAATCCAATCACCAGCAGATTCAGCAGCTCCTGGTCCCAGGACACCAGCACGAAATCCGCGACCCATTGCAACAACAGCGGAGCGGTGATCGCAAACACCTCGATACCCGCCGCCAACAGCAGTGTTTGACCCAGCGCCCGATACAGTCCGACGATCGGTCCGATCAGCTGTCGAATCTGGATTGCCGGTGGCGGCGCGATTCGCTCGAAGCTCGGCCCGGGCCACAGCTCCATCGCGACACCCGTAAAGGCGTCTGACAGCTCCTTCCAGCTCAGATGACGAACGCCGAAGGCCGGGTCGTGGATTGTCGCCCCGCGGGAATCGCAGGCCTTCAGCACGACGAAGTGATTGAAGTTCCAGTGCAGCACGCACGGCGTTCGCAACTGAGGCACATCATCGAGTTCGAGTTTCACCGGGCGCGAGATCATCCCCAGGCTCTCGGCCAGCTGGGCTAGGGTATGCAAAGTGGTGCCCTTCAACGAAATCGAGAAGCGCTGCCGCAGCGTGTACAGATCGAAGCGCATGCCATGGTAGCCCACGATCATGCCGACGCAGGCCAGGCCACATTCGGCCGCTTCGGTCTGCAGCAGCATCGGCAGTCGCCGCCCGAAAGCGAATGACAGTTGATCGAGCATCGGCGTCAGGTGCTGCGGCTCAGAGCGTAGAGCGGATCGAGGATCCACTCGTAGAGTCGACGTCGTTCGATGCGGATGTCGGCCTCCACCGCCATGCCCGGTTGCAACGGGTGCGCCGCGCCATAGGCTTGAACGACCTGCGCGTCGGGCTGGACCCGAATTTCGTAGAGCGGCTCGATCGCCTCCTGGCTCACGCCCAGGGCACCGATCTCCCGCGGAGACAACGCCGTGCGGGAAACCCAGGACACCACACCGCCGTACTGTCCGAATTTCTGATACGGATACGCATCGAAGCGCAGCAGCACGCGATCGCCGGCGGTGACAAAACCCACCGCCCGACTCGGGGCGTAAAGACTGACCTGTAGCGGCGAGTCCTTCGGCACGATGCTGAGCATTGGTCGCGCCGGGTCGACGTGCTGGCCAGTCGCCACCGACAAGGCCGTCACCGTGCCGGACTGCGTGGCAGTGATGGAGACGAACTGCTCGGTAAGTGCGCGGGACAAGGCCAGGCGTTCCCGATCCAACGCCTTGAGTCGACCTTCCTGCTCGAGCAGATCGGCCTGTTTGGCTTGCAATTGCTCGGTCGAGACATAGTGTTTGCGCAGCAAATCGCGATAGGTATCGAGGGACTGCCGGCTCAAGCTGAGCCGGGCGCGCTGACTGGCGATCTGCTCATCGAGTAGCACCAGCTGACCGCGCAGCTCGGCGACCTTCGACACGGTCTGATCTTTGCCGTTGCTGGGCGGATTGAAGCCGTCGGGGCCAAGGGCGTAGTCGCTGGACACCACGAACAGCACGTCGCCTTTGGCAACCGACTGGCCTTCCTGGACCCGCTGCTCGATGACCAGTCCCGCGTGAGGCGAGAACACTTTTGCCAAGCCGGAAGCGGGCTCCAGATGCCCGCGTGCGGTCTGATGGCGCGTGAAACTGCCGTAGGCCAGGAATGAAATCAGCGCTGCGGCGAATAAGCAGCAGCACAGCGTCGGAACGAGCATCGACGCAGGCTGCGTCAGCAGAATCTTGCCGTATGGGCTCGCCGCCTGAGCCTCGAGCGCCGCCTTGCGGTATAGGGCCATACGACGATCCCCGCTTCTGGCGATCCATCAGGATCGCCCATGATCCTCAAGCCTAAGCAGAAAAAAGGAGCCGCCGACCACGACAAGGAGGAGCTCGTCATTGGCGCTTATATCGGCGGCCAATCTGCAGCGACTGGCATGATTCGCAGCGGGCTTTTAGACCTGCGCTGCGAGGGTCAACAACGGGCGTGGCGTCAGTTGCGTTTGAGCTTGACGATGAGCCCGCTGTACAGCGTTTTGACGACACCGCTCAACATTCCCATCCCGGTGTTGATGAGTCCGCTGACCAGGGGCGTTTGCAACAGCGGGGTCAGCGAGTTCAGCAATCCATCGACCACCGGAATCAAGCCGCCAGACACGGCTTTGGCTTCGGTTGAATTGAGTTCTTGAATGGCCATGATGTCTCCTCTAGTGAACCTGCACGTACCACGATAAAGACGGGATCAATGGCTGACTTCGCCCATTCGCGAAGTCAGCCATTGGATGGATCCGCCAACGCTCAGCGCAGCTTCGCGCTGAACGCGCCACTGTCTCCGACTAATACAACCTTGTCCGCGAGCACCGTGCCGCCGGTGACGGTTCCGTTCGGCGACTTTTCAGTCTTCGCGGGCCAGCGCGACACGCTCAGATCCTGGGACAGAATCGCAACATGTCCATCGCTTCCCATCAGCATCAGTGCGCCGGTGGAGAGGAAGTGGCTGCCAAAGAAGCTGGCGGTGGTACCCGTTTCGATCTTCTTCCACGGACCCGTCGAAGCGTCGGTGGCGACATAGACGTTGCCACGCATGCCATACGCGATCGCGCCCTTCTCGCCCCACGGAACGATCCCGAAGAACGACCCTTCATACGGACTGGGCACTCGCTTCCATTCGACGCCATTCGCCGACCAGCCCAGCAGTCCACGCTCACCCGCCACCGCGAAGCCGCCGCCGTTGAGCTTGGTGATCGAGTTCAGATGCAGCTTGTCATCCGAGATCGCCGGTGCCACCACATCGGTCCACGTGGCCCCTGCGTCCTGCGTCTGCTTGATGATGCCGAATGCGCCGACTGCTATCGCCTGACTGGTGTTGATGACCTCGATCGAGAACAGCGGCGAGTACAGCTCGGGCTCGCGGCTCTGGAGTTTCCAACTTGCACCGCCATCGGTGGTGTGCAGGATGACCGCGTCGTGCCCGACCGCCCACCCGTTGCGATCATCCGCGAACCGCACCGAGGTTAGCGCGACGTCCACCGGGCTGGTGACCTGCTTCCAGCTGGCTCCGTCCGTCGATTGCAGGATCGATCCGAATCCACCGACGGCTACCACTTGATTGCCGGCTTGGGCCACGTCGAGCAACAACCCACGCTCGGCGTGGGCCACCTGCAGCGCCGGCACAACCCCCGCCCCTTTCGGAGGCTGTGCCGCACTTTCAGCTCCCCACGCGTAGGTCGAGGACAACGCCGACGATGTGATCAGACTGATCAGTAGGATGCGTTTCATGAGGCGTAGACCTCCGCCGACTTAGGCGCACTGCGCTTGATGAGGAACGTCGAGAACGCCGGCAGCATCAGCAAGGCCGCCGCAGCATTGGCGAGGAACATGATCGTCAGCAGGATGCCCATGTCGATCTGGAACTGCAGGCCGGACAGCATCCAGGTTGCGACACTGGCTGACAGCGCCAGAGCGGTCACGACCACCGCCTTGCCGGTTTGATGCAGCGTGTCGGCGTAGGCCTCGCGCATTGTCATGCCCTTCGACTGCACGTTCTCTTCGAGCACGCTGTAGATGTAGATGCCGTAGTCGACGCCGATACCGGCTGCAAAAGCCGCAACGGGCAGTGTCGCGACGGTTTGACCGATACCGAGGAACACCATGATCGCGTACGTGAACACGGACACCGCAGCTAGAGGCACAACCACACAGATGACGCCGGCCAGTCCTCGGAACGAAGCTGCCACGCAAACGATGATCGCGGCATAGAGCCAGAACAGCACCGTGAACTCGGTTTTCTTGATGACGTCGTTGGTTGCTGCGAGCACGCCGACGTTACCGCCCGCGAGTTCGAAGCGCACCGGATCGTCCGACTTGGCATCCGCGTTGAACTGGTTGATCGCCGCGATCACGCCATCGATCGTGGTGGCCCGATGATCCTTGGTGAAGACATACGTCGGCATCACGCTACAGTCTTCGTTGAGCAGCCCCGTCGAGGTGGTGAACTGCTGACCGGCCAATACCAGGCCATCGGGCGATCGTGGCAACTGTGTCCATCGTGGATTGCTTTCGTTGTACTTGCCCCAGACCACCTGATCGAGCTGCGCCATCGATGCGGTCGACACGACGCCCGGCGTGTTCTGAAGGAACCAACCGAAGCGGTTGATGCGATTCATCACGTCGTAGTCGATACAGCCGTCCTTCTGCGTTCGGCCATAGACCTGCAGGATGTCGACGCCGATCGAGTAGTTGCCGGCAATGAAGGCTGAGTCGGTGTTGTAGCGTGAGTCGGGGCGCAGTGCTGGAACACCTTCGTGCAACTCCCCGATCTGTAGGTCGCGTGCAACCCACCAGGCTCCTGCCCAGGTGGTCGCGGCCAGCAACAGCACCGTTACGGCGGCCGGCTTGAGCGTCAGGACGGAAAGATTCCACCACACGGGCTTGAGCTTGCGATCGCGTTCGTTCTGATAGCGACGGAAGCGCTCGGGATTCCCGATCTTGGCGTAGGACAACAAGCAGGGCAGCAAGATTTTCTTGCACACCACCACAGCGACCAGGCCGAACATGGCGTTGATCGCCATTTCCTGCACGATGCCGATTGGGATCAGCAGAATCGTTCCGAATCCGATGATGTTGGTGATCAGCGCGGTGATGCCGGGAATGACGAGCCTGCGATAGGTGGCCCGCGACGCGTCGAAGCTCGACAGGCCGTGGTCAGCGACTTCCAGCAGCCAGAAACTGGTGATCTGAATGCCATGCGAGACGCTGATCGCCAGAACCAGGAACGGAACCAGGATCGCGAAAGGATCGAGTCCGTAGCCCGCCAAATGCAGGATGCCAAGCTCCCAGATCACCGCGAGCAGACCGCAGGACAGCGGATATAGGGCGATAACGAACGAGCCCATGTACCAGCTCAGCACGAGCCAGACCAGGAACACCGTCAAGCCGAAGAAGCCCACCACTTCGAACGAAGCGTCCGCGACGTCGCCGATGACCTTCGCAAAGCCGATGATCTGTACATCGACGTTGGGGTTGTAGTCAGGATTGGGTTTGGCTGCGACATCGAGCGAGCCGCCGAAGTAGCGGCCCTCAACGGCTTCGCCATCCTCCGCGGTCGCCGATCCGGCAATGGGCTTGAATCGGAACAGCAGACCACGAGGATCCTCGTAGGTGCGCGCGATGATCGTGCCGGCCTTCAGCGGCGGATGGTCGGATTTGAGACTCAGCTCATAGAGCGTGTCACGCGTGAAGCGCGAACGAATGTCTTCGAACAAGTGCGCCGTCTTGATGTAGTCGAGCTGTTCCTGAGTTCGCGGATTGATGTCGACAAGTTCGGCTACCACCATCGCGGAACGCTGATCGTTCGATACCAAACGGCCGACGATGCTCGCCTTTGCGACGTTGTCCCGCACCGTTGCGAGTGATTCAGTAGAAGGCGTGAAGCCCGACGGAATGACGTTGCCCCCCTGAAAGCCGCCTTCGACGACTTCCAGAAAGCGAGTATTCGGGGTGAACAGCGAGCTGACACGCGTGCGATCGACACCCGGCAGGAAGAACACCGCATCGGTCGCGGACTTCAGGGTGTCGAGGAAGGGGCCGTCGTAGATGTTCTTGGCGGGATCTTTCTGTGAAACAGCCAGCAGGACCGAGTTTCCGCCACCAAACTGCTGCTGATGCTCTTTGAGAACCTGAATGTAGGGATGATCTTTGGGCAGCTGCTTCTCATAGCCAGAGTCCAGCTGGAGCTGTGACGCTTGGTGGCCCAGAAGCAGGGTCATGAGCGCGATCACGGTGAGCGTGAGCGGGCGCTTCGAGAAAATCAGAGGCTCGGTAATCTTGACGAACAGCGTCGAGAACCAGCCGCGAGAGTCACTGTGCATGGGCGATTCCAATTGGGTGCTGCGGGCTGACTGATGTCAGCCCGCAGCCATCGCGGGAGAGCTCTTACTTCGAGGCGCGCTGCTGAACAGCGTTGTCCGAGAAGAAGCCTTCGGGGTAACGCACGCTGTAGTCGTTCGGCGCACCTTCGGCCTGAAGCGCCGTCACGAAGTAACGACCGGAATCGAAGTGATAGATGATTTCCGGCACAGTGAAATGCGTGAGCACGTTAGCCTGCGGGGCCGCCATGCCTTCCTGGAAGTTGTACAGCTTGCCCTGGCCGTCGTAGCAGTCGACCATCAGCACGCTCCAGGAATCTTCGTCGATGTAGAACACGCGCTTGGCGTAGGTGTGACGCTCGCCCGGACGCAGCGTGGCTTCGACCACCCAGACGCGGTGGTACTCATAACGCGGCACGTCGGTGTTCAGATGGTTCGGCTTGGCGAGTTCGGCGTACTTGGTGCGTGAGGCCTTGAAGTTGTTGTACGGCACGATCATTTCGCGCTTACCAACCAGCTTCCAGGTGTAGCGCTCGAGCACTCCGTTGAACATATCGACTTGGTCATAGAACTGCTGACCGTCGGTGCCTTCGTACGGGTTGTCGCAGCAGACTGCCGGAGCACGACGAATGCGCTTGAGCGCCGGTGCGTAGAGCCATGCGGCGCGACCGGTTGCGCCGGTGCCTGCACTTTCGTTCACCAGAATCATGGTGCCTGCGGTACGCGTCGGCGCGATGATCTTCGAGAGGTAGTACAGGAACAGGCCCTTGCCTTGCGTCAACGGCACCGGATCCTTTTCATTGGCGTACAGAAACTTCACGTCTTCGACGAGCTGTGCGAGCTGGAAGCGTCCGTCGGCCTCAACGATCATCTGGTCGTTCTGACGACGAACGGAATCTCCGCGCCACTTCAGTCGGTGATTCCAGATGACTTCCGCGCCGTTCTGTGGAATCGGATACGGGAAACCCTGTTTGCAGTTGTCGGGATTATCGGTGCCTTCGAGCGTGCAGTTCACAGCGTTTTCCGCCGTGGACTTGTAGATGAACTCCGGCCAGGCGACGTTGCGATGGCTCGGATACACCTGCATCTTGTAGGTCTTGAACGTCTTGAGCAGGTACTTGTGGCCTTCGCTGAGCTTGTCGCCGTACTTGGCGAGCTCTGCCGCTGTGATGGTGAACTGCGGCTTTTCAGCTTCGATCGTTGGGTCGGAAGCAAATTCGCCCGACAGCTTTCCCTGCTGTTTGGCCGGTGTCCATTTCGGCACCAGACCATCCGCACTTGGGCCAGCTTCGGCACCCACGGGCGTCAGTTCTTTGCCCAGCTTGGCCACTTGATCGGCTGGCGCTTTTGCGTGGGCGTTGAATGTGAGGGCGAGCGCACTCGCACCTAGCAAGACTTCGAACAACAGACGATTGGACTTCATGATTAAGCTCCTCTGTGCTGACTCTAGTTAGAACGAATACTTCGCAAACACCTTGATGGTGTCGCGGTCGCGGAACAGGTTGGCAGCACCACCACCAGCCCACATTTGGTAACCGATGTTCAACGACGTCTTTTCGCGATAGCGGATTTCGATGTTGGTGTCCCACAAGGTGCGACCTTCGACGTAGTTCGAGAGGTAGCCCGGGGAATGACCAAAGACGTCGTGCTTGAAAATGAAAGTTGGGTTGATGCTGATACCCGGCGCCACGCTCTCCCACCGCATCAACAACACGAGGCCGATGCCGCCCGACCACTTCGTCGGATACAGATCGAGGTTCGCCTGGTGCGGGTTGAAGCGAAGTCCATCAGGCCCGTATTGGCAGGCCACATTGGTCGAGCAAGCCTGGCGGGAGCCGTCGGCACCCGAGCCGTCCGCACCCGCGGTCGGGCTGGTGGTGGTGCCCGGAACCGCGAGCGCCAGTTGATCGAGCGGCGGCAGATCGAGGATGCCGCGGAAGCCCACTTCCGGCAGCCAAATGACTTGGTCGGCGCCGAGCAGTCGTGGCGTGAAGTCGGTATTGCCTTCCACGTAGGTGGCGCCGAAGTCCAGCGACAGCGTCTGGAAGCGTTCCCAGCCGCGAATGTAGGAGTTCGCCGGATTGGTGCCGATCACGCCGCCGCGATACGGAATGATGAAGTTCGGGAACGAGCGGCCCGAGCCCGGAAGATGTCCGACGATCAGATCGAAGGTGTCGTTGTAAGCACCGGCACCATCGGCCGTTTGATAGTCGCTGGGGCCATAGATGCCCGTGCTGCCATCGGCTTGCGTTCCCGACCCCACCGTGCTGCCTGAGCACCCCGGTGCGATGTGGCAGTTCGTCAACGACGGGCCAAGGCCAGCGAAGACCAGATCCACCACGTCGACCTGCAAGGGCTCGTTCGGACGGAAGGCCGCTTCACCCTGCACCGAGACATCGCCGAAACTCGTGTTGAAGCTGATGCCGTACATCTTGATGTTGCGCGGATACTCGAGCTGAGCCTTGATGCCATCGAGCGACAGTGCGCTGTCCGTCGCGCCTGCCGGATCGTTCGCCGGCAAATGCAGTAACGGGATGTCCGGGCACATCGCCAGGAACTCGACCGTGTTGGTCGCGTGCTTGGCACAGGACTCTTCCGTCGAGTAGATGCTGACGATCGGAATGCGCGAGGTGTAGTTCGCGAAGTAGAAGCCGAAATTGGTGCCGTTGTTGAGCCAGTCGGCGGCGTATGCGAACTTCAAGCCGAAGTTGTTATCGATGTTCTTCGGGTTGTCGTCACGCAGCCGTTGAGCGCGCGTGCCGGTGTTGGTGATCAGCGTCAGCGGATTGTCGATCAGACGACCGACGTTATCCGGATCAGGTGTCAGATTACCGAAGCCGACAGTGATGTAGTCCGGGCCTTCGTTCTCGGTGCCCAGGTTCACCGGCGAGTAGAAGCCGCCCTCGGCCGGTAATTCGACCGGACGGAATTCGAGAGCATACCAACCCGAGAAGTTAATGCCATCGACCGGCGTGATGCCGAACGAAATCGCATTGACGGGCTGATAGAAATCGTCGAGACCGTTGCCTCCGATGCGGAAGAAGTTGTTGAGGTTCGGCGGATTTAGCACGTTGATCGAGTCGAAGAACTCGACCGTCGATTCACCCCAGATCACTTGTTGGCGACCGACACGAATCTGCAAATCCTGATCGTAGGGAAGCTCAATGTTGCCGGAGATGTTGAAGTCGAGCAGCTGTACGCCCAGACCGATTTCTTCGAGCGTTTTCGAGTCGGTGCGCTTCTGCTTCACGCGGCCGCCGGGGCCGTAGACGATGCCGCACGGCAGGCCGAGCGGATTGCGGTTCGCCGGGCAGGGCACCGAGTCCGTACGTGCGCCGAGCACCGGCAGCGCAATACTGCCGGGCAGGGTGCGATAGCCGACCTGCTGGTAGTTGTCCTTGGTGATCAGGTTCGGATACGTCTCCTGAAAGTCGTAGTTCACCGGATCGTAGATCGCGATGATCTTTCCGAAGAACGACCAGTCCTTCCAGGTGGCGGTGAGGTCGCCATTGAAGCGAACGGCAGCCTGGGTGAAGTCCCACTGATCGTAGTTGAGGTTGCCGTGATCGAAGTTGGTGCTGAACGATCCTGGCGCTTCCGCCAGATGCTGCGCTGCGAAGTATTGTTCGGTGAACAGACCTTGGCAGGCCTGGTAGTAGCTGACGTTCTCGTTGGTGCGCCCGCAGACTTCCGGGTTGAGATTGTTCTTGCCGATGGCGCTATCAGCGCGGGGTTCCGAACGAATCGCCGCACCGACGATCACGGTCGAGTTTGTATTGACGTTGATGTTCTCGCCCAACACCGGAACGTTGAACGATGCGGCATCGACACTACTCAGCCCCCCGAGCATGCCGAACGCCACGATTGACGCGAACCGCTTGAGCGCGCGAGGCGCCGTCTGCATCACCATAGTTTCCTCCCTCGCATGAAACGCCGGTGCTTGCGCCGGCTTACTTGTTGGACTTCGCGCTGCGAACGCGAGCCGCACGCTCCCTACGCCGACAGGCTGTCGGCGTGGGCTGCTTTTTCTACTTTTCTAGGTACTGCTGCGGTGTGCCGCGAGTTACTGCTGTGCCGGAACCGGCTTGAAGTCGGGCTTCTCGCGCACCGCACACTGAGGGCAAGGCCAGTCCGCTGGCAGCGAAGCCCAAGTGGTGCCTGCTGGATAGCCCTCAGCCGGGCAACCGACGGATTCCACGTAGATGTACTGGCAATTCGGGCACTCGTAGCGATCCGTCGCGCTCACCGGCTTGGCTTGTTCAGCGGTCGGCTTTTCAGCCTTCTTGACGGTCCCCATTTCGCGTTCCGGCACGTAGTTCGGCATGTAGCGCTTGAGCAAGCGTTCGCGGGCTCGCGGATGCAGATTTGCCTTGAGCAAATCACCGCCGTGATGCGCGACGACGCGAGGATTCATGAGCTTGAACCACAGCGGCGGAAAGTAGGCCACGAGGATCATGCCGGCGTAACCTGATGGCAGCTGCGGGCTATCTTCGAAGTGACGCAGCGCTTGATAGCGGCGCGTCGGGTTGGCGTGGTGATCCGAATGACGCTGCAGCTGATACAACAGCAGATTGGTGACGACGTGGTTGCTGTTCCACGAGTGACGCGGCTGGCACCGCTCGTAGCGTCCATTGGCGTCCTTCTTTCGTGCCAGGCTGTAATGCTCGAGATAATTCACGACTTCGAGCAGGCAGAAGCCGTAGATGGCTTGCACGACGAGGAACAACAGAGCGCCCCAACCGAGCCACGCGGTGAGCGCGGCGAACATTACTACCGTCATCGCCCAAGACTGCAGGTTTTCGTTCTTCATCGACCAGGCCGGACGGTCGATACGCTTGAGACGTTCGGCCTCGATGTGCCAGGCCGAGCGGGCACTGCCGATCACCGATCGCGGCAAAAACGTCCAGAACGACTCGCCCATTCGCGAACTCGCGGGATCTTCCGGCGTTGCAACGTTCTTGTGATGACCCTTGTTGTGCTCAATGAAGAAATGGCCGTAGGCCACCGGCGCCAGCGTGATGCGCGCCAACCAACGCTCGAGCGAATTGGTCTTGTGACCCAGCTCGTGTGCGGTGTTGATGCCCACGCCGTTGATCATGCCCACCGTGATGGTCAGGCCGGCGAGCCCCCAGATGTCCAGCGTGCCTTGAACGGCGTACCAGGCACCCAGAATCGTGATCACGTACTGCGTCGGAATGTAGAGATAAACGATCCGACGGTAGTAGCGATCCTGATCGAGTCCGGCCACCGCCGATTCCGGCGCGTTGACGCGGTCTTCCGAAATCAGCCAATCGAACAACGGAACGCCACAGTAGAAAACGACCGGCAAAATCCACAGCGTCCAGGCCGGAGCGCCGTAGAGCGAAGCAAAGACTGACCCCAATGCAATCAGCGGCAATGCGGGGCTCAGTAACCACCAGTAGCGTTTACCGTCAACCCACGTGTTGTTGGTCGGCATGCGAGCAATGCCATCCATTTGAATTCTCCTCTCTCTCTAGTAAGGCTTAGCAGCGTGCACATACTACCGACATGCCCTATTTCGCTCTTGTCAAATTCAGCCAACCTATGGTCATAATGCGCCAGTCACGGAGGAGAAACCGATGGCCAAATCAAAAGACGTTCGTGTTCCGGCGCGTTACTACCTTCGACTCGATGATGTGTTGCGACCGCAAGGCGTCGACATTCTGAGCATTGCCTCCAGCGTCGGGCTTTCGCCTGAAAAACTGCAAGAACCCGATGCCTTGTTGCCGTTCTCAACCGTGGAGCGTTTGGTTAGTGCGGCGCTGAAAGAAAGCGGGCGAACCGATCTGGGTCTCGAGCTCGGCAGACTGTTGTCGGTCAGCGCTCACAGCATCGTTGGTTTCGGAATGTTGAGTTGTGCTGATGTCGGACAAGCGATTCGTTTCGTGTCGCGATATTTCCGGCTCGTAATGCCAACGTTCCAGCTGCGATATACGTTGACGCCGGAACATGCGGAGCTGCATTTCACGCCGACCACGGCGATGGGCCATGAGTGCCTGCTGTTTCACCTCGAACTGATTGGCTCCGCAGCACTGCGGAACTTGCACGAAATGTTCGCGGGCGCGCGGCCGCCGTGTCGGCTGCAGATTTCGATGCCGCCGCCGCCGCATGTCGCGCGCTACTCCGAGCTCAAGGACGTGCGTACGAGCTTTGGTTCGGAATGGGGATTCGGTACGCGCTTGCGGTTCGCCACCGGCCTGACGGCGCATCCGCTGATGATGTTCGACCCCAATTCGTTCAAGGTCGCCGATGAGCGTTGTCGCGCCCTCGTCGATCAGGTGGTGGGGGTTCGTCAGTTCGGCGAGTGGATCGCGATGACGCTGCGCGAAGTCGGCGACGGCTTGCCGACACTACCGGAAATAGCGGGCATGCTGAACATGTCCGCACGCAGTCTCAACCGCTATTTGGAGCGAGAGGGGACGAGCTTTCGTGAAATCGCGGGACGCGTGAATCACGAGCTTGCCTGCGAGCGTTTGGCTACTACGGACATGAGCGTCACTGAAATCGCCTACTCGCTCGGATTCAACGACACGTCCAATTTCACCCGAGCCTTTCGCAGCCGTGAAGGCTGCAGTCCGGGTGTCTATCGCGCTCGCGTCTGAAGCGAGTGTCTCGACGGATTGTTAGTGTCGGCGAAGCGATCTTGGCCGACGATTGCCGGGCTTGATCAGACGCGCCACGGCCGAGGCGTAGACCGTGCCCAGACGATCCTTGAGCAGCATATCGACGTACACGTCTTGCGATCCTGCCGACAAGCTCTTCGCATCGATCTTGAACGCGCCTCGCAAGGTCTCGATCGCCAACGGCACTGTGAGTTTGACCTCAAGCATGCGCAGTGGATGTTCGAAGCCGCCCTCGATATTGGCGAGGTAACTGCCGACCGCCTCGAGTAGCGCGAGCAGCTGATCCGAGCGCATCGGGGTATTGCATGCGCAGTCGAAGCGCATCGGTCCGGGCCTCTTCGTTGCCAAGCTCGCGCCGAGAATGGCTGCTGGGCTGGTCCCCAACCGACTTTGAATCCACGATGCCGCGCTCGAACACACGAGCTGCTGCGCGTCAGCTTCCAACACACGATTCTCCAGCAATGAGGTTGACTTCCGAATGCCGGCCCACATCAACGGGTTTCGAACGGCTGGTGTGTTTGGCAGGATTCGGATCGCTATCCTTGCAGGCCGGGTGCGCGAATGAACCTATCAAATTGTCGGTGCAGTGCTGCGTCGAAGCCTTTCCAATCATTTCCCAACTTTCGGTTGGTGAAGGGTGGCTCAACGATCTGTAGCCTGCAGACGCGCTGCGGCGCGTCATCGAACGTCGCCGCCAGCGCCACTCTATAGATCAACGACGAGACCTCCCAGACCAATGAGCACTCGCGCTCCAGCCGCAAACGCCTACGCCTTTCCACTGACGATCCGTCAGCTCTGGAATGCGCCGCTCGTGCATTCGCCGGATCAGGTGATCGTGTATCGCGATCAGGTCCGCTATACCTACCGTGGATTGCGCGAGCGTGTGGGTCGGCTCGCGAGCCTGCTGCAAGAACTCAGCGTCCAGTTCGGCGACACCGTGGCGATGATGGATTGGGACAGCCATCGCTACCTCGAAAGTTTCTATGCGGTGCCGATGATGGGCGCCGTGCTGCAAACGGTGAATGTTCGCCTGTCGCCGGATCAGGTTCTCTACACCCTGAATCACGCGCGTCCGAAAGTGCTGTTGGTGAACTCGGATTTCGCGCCCATGTTGAACGAGATTCGTGGACGACTGGAGAGCGTGCAACGCGTCGTCTGGATCAGCGACGACGGGGTGCCAGCGCCATCCGATACCGCAGGTGACTACGAAGTCCTGATGGCGGATAGCGATCCGAACTTCGAATTCGAAGACTTCGACGAGAACACTGTCGCCACGACGTTCTACACCACCGGTACCACGGGACTGCCGAAGGGCGTGTTCTTTACGCATCGCCAGCTGGTCTTGCACACGCTGGTTACGATGGCAGCAATCTCCAGTCCTGCGAGTGGGCAGCGCTTCCACACGGGCGATGTCTACATGCCGCTGACACCGATGTTTCACGTCCACGCCTGGGGCATGCCGTATGTCGCCTTGCAGATGGGCGTGAAGCAGGTGTATCCGGGGCGCTACATTCCAGATGCCTTGGTGAAGTCGATTCAGAAAGAGCGCGTGACGTTCTCGCACTGCGTGCCGACGGTGCTGCAAATGGTGCTCACCGCCGCAGCGGCCCGCTCCGTGGATCTTCGCGGATGGAAGGTGGTGATCGGCGGATCGGCGCTCTCCGAGGCCCTGGCTGGCAAGGCCGTGTCGTTGGGCATCGATATCTTCGCGGGCTACGGTATGTCGGAGACGTGCCCGATCCTCACGCTCGCGCAGATTCGCCCGCGGCATGACGGATTGCGCGAAGCCGAAGAACTGTCATTGCGGTGTCGCGCTGGTGCGCCGGTTCCGTTGGTCGATCTGCGCACGGTGGATAGCGGCTTCAAGGACGTCACCAGCGGCGGTGAAATCGTGGTGCGCGCGCCGTGGCTTACGCAGGGCTATGCCGGCAACGAATCGGCATCCGAAGCGCTGTGGCAAGGCGGTTACTTACACACGGCCGATATCGGTGCCTTGACGGGCGGCTATCTGAAAATCACGGATCGCATCAAGGACGTCATCAAAACCGGCGGCGAATGGGTGTCGTCGCTGGAGGTCGAAGACTTGCTGTCGCGTCACGACAGCGTCGCCGAAGTGGCGGTCATTGGGGTGCCGGATACCCAGTGGGGAGAGCGGCCGGTGGCTCTGATCGTTCCGCGCACCGCCGGTGTGCTCAACGAATCCGAACTGCGCGATTTTCTGATGAACTTCGTCGTGCAGGGACTGATTTCGCGTTACGCGATTCCGTCGAAGTTTCAGCTCGTCGACGCGCTCGAAAAGACCAGCGTCGGCAAGCTCGACAAGAAGGTGCTGCGCACTCGTTTCGCTTCGTAACGTCGGTGATCCAACGCCTCGAACGTGCAAAGGGGCGTTGGATCCGGCTGCCCGCAGGTTGGGAAAAGCTCGCCGCCTGAGTGCGGGACTTCCGAACTATTGATAGGTGCGCCGCAGCGCGCTGCGCGCGAGCATTTTTCGCATCTTCCAGCCGCCAGGCCCGACAGAGAAGAACGCATCGGAGGATGCGATGAGTGGCCGCTCGCGTTCTCGACGAGCGACAGCCCACCCGCGCTGTATCGCGCACTGGCAGGCCATCACCTTGTTGGGTTACGGGTATGACGACCGTGTTGCCGCCTGCAGAATCCGAGATGGGCGCGGAATTCGATTTCGACTACGTGGTCATCGGATCTGGTTTCGGCGGTAGCGTGTCGGCCCTGCGCTTGAGCGAGAAGGGCTATCGCGTCGCGGTGATGGAGATGGGCAGCCGGTGGTCACCCGAGACGCTGCCGAAAACCAACTGGAACCTGCGTCGCTTCTTGTGGGCTCCCTTCGCGGGCCTGCGCGGCTTCCTGAGCCTGCGCCTGTTCAAGCACGTCATGATCCTGCACGGCAACGCCGTCGGCGGCGGCTCGATCACTTACGCCCAGACGCTGCTGGTGCCGCCGGATCGCGTGTGGTCGGAAGGCTCCTGGGCCGACCTGGACCAATGGACTGATGTCATGCCAGGGCACTACGACACGGCCAAACGCATGCTGGGGGTAACGCGCAACCCCTTGCTGGGCCCAGGTGACCTGCGGCTTCGCCAGATGGCGGATGTGGTCGGCGTGGGCGACACCTTCTATGCCACCGACGTAGGCGTCTTTTTCGGGCCGCCTGGCGCTGAGCCTGGCAGCGTGCACCCCGACCCCTATTTCGGCGGCAAGGGACCCGAACGACGGGCCTGCATGGGCTGTGGCGGCTGCATGGTCGGCTGTCGGCATGGAGCGAAGAACACCCTCGACCAGAACTATCTGTACCTCGCGGAGCGCCTGGGAGCGCGCGTGTTCGCCGAAACCCGCGTGACCGATGTCCACCCCTTGGGCCTGTCGAGCGATGGCCGCGAGGGCTACGCCGTCCACGTCCGTCCCACGTATGGCAGCTCGGCCGGCGCAAGGCGCTATACCGCGCGGAATGTGGTGTTTTCGGCTTCCTCCTTGGGAACTCAGGAACTGTTGCTCCGTCTGCGAGAGGACGGCTCATTACCGAACATTTCGGAGCAGCTCGGCCGAAAGGTGCGCACCAACGCCGAGTCGATCCTGACGATCCGCTATCCCGGATCCAAGCACGATCTGTCCAAGGGCATCGCGATCGGCTCGGGCATCTACATCGACGAGCACACGCATATCGAGGCGGTTCGCTACCCCGCCGGCTCCGACATGATGGGCAGCCTGTTCACCGTGTTGACCCACGGCAAGCCCGGCTGGTCACGGCCCTTGTCCTGGGTGGTGGCGATGATCGCGCTGCTGCTGCGTCACCCGCTCAAGGCCCTGCGTTTCCTGTTGCCGTTCGGCTTCGCGATGCAGACCGTCATTCTGCTGTGCATGCAGACCATCGACGGCCACATCAACATGAAACTCCGGCGCCGCTGGTACTGGCCATTCTCGCGCACGCTGGTCAGTGAAGGCGATCGCATCCCGACCTTCATTCCCGAAGCCAATCGCTTCGCGGAGGTAGCCGCCAAAGCCACAGGCGGCATCGGCGGCAGTTCCTTCTTTGAAATCTTCTTCAACGTGCCGATGACGGCGCATTGCATGGGCGGTTGCGCGATGGGGCGGTCGGCTCACGATGGCGTCATCGATGCTCAGAATCGCGTGTTCAATTATCAGAATCTCTACGTCGTGGACGGCTCGATGATCGCCGCCAATCTCGGGGTCAATCCGAGCCTCACCATCACGGCACTGGCGGAGCGCGCGATGTCCTTCATTCCCCCAAAGCCCTGACACCGCATCACCAAGGCGCGGCGATGCGCCCGCGGACGACGTCCCGGGCATCAGATCGGTGGCGTGTTTTGACCAGAGGTTGGCGCAAAATAACCAGTTGAGTCCGGACGGGCGCTGCATCCTGCCTGCACTTCGACATCCGCATCGGCGCTGCGCTCCACCGCGTCGCCGGGCCGAATCGCCCGCTCAATGAGGATTGAAGCGGCGTTCGTTGATCGATGTCCTGCAGGCACTGCCACTGGCCCACGACATGGACACCCCATCGCCCCGGAAACTGCTGGGTGAATTGCCCGATTCAACCCGCCCCTTCCTGCTGCGTCGCGATCGACTGCTGAGAGCCGATCGCGGGCTGCCGTTGTTCGTCGTCGAGGGACCTGCGGGATTCGGCAAGACGGTACTCGCCGAACTCTGGCTCGAGCGCCAGCAATCGCTGCAGGCCACTGTCGGCTGGATCGGCCTGACGCGCGAAGCCTGCGAACCCGCGGCCTTCATACAGCAGCTTTGGCGCGGGATCGGCAGCGATACGAGCGTGCTGTCGGAGCGGCAGATCGGAACGCTGGCGGGCCGCCGCCAACTGTTTGGCGTGATCGCCTCGCATTTCGGAGAGTCGCAGGGTCCTCAGTCGCTGGTCCTCGACGATGCACACTGGCTGGCGGATGCCGACGCGGAATCACGAGCCTATTTCCGCGAACTGCTGCAGCTGGCTTCATTGCGCAAACGGCTTTGCATCACCACTGCCGTGGAGTCCGCGCGTCTGGGTCTGAATCCGTATGCAGCCGACGGGCGTCTCAGCTGGATCGGGGCACCGCAACTGGCGTTCACGCGCGCCGAGTCGGACGCTTTCGTGCGAGTGTGCGGTCACGATGCGTCCGCGAGCTCGTTGGACTGGATTTACCGAATGACCGAGGGCTGGCCGGTGCTGACGCAGATCGCACTGGCCACCCCGATCGATCCCAAGGTCACTCGACTCGATGCGGTGCCGAGCATCAGCGCGATACGCTGCTACATCCATCAACGGATCATTTCCGAGCTCAGCGTCTCGGAGCGCGACGTTCTCTGGATGCTGTGCTGCCTGGGCCGCGCCCCAATTTCCCTGCTGGGCTCACTCGAGCCCGGTGCGCAGGCGGTCGATGATGCCTTGCGGCATTTTCGGCAGCTGCGATTGATCCAGGACTTCGAGCACGGCGAGCGCTCGATGATCGGCTTGCATCCGTTGATTCGTAGTGCCGCGGCCACCCTGCTGACGCCGGATCGCCAGACCGCCCGAGACATCGCAGTCGCAGCGGCGAGCGACTGGTACTGGCGTCACGGCTGGAACATCGAATCGACGCAGGTA
This sequence comes from Hydrocarboniphaga sp. FW305-C-57, assembly GCF_058783045.1. NCBI lineage: Bacteria > Pseudomonadati > Pseudomonadota > Gammaproteobacteria > Nevskiales > Nevskiaceae > Hydrocarboniphaga > Hydrocarboniphaga sp. FW305-C-57. The sequence goes on from NZ_JBYSYG010000018.1 coordinate 87,108, forward strand.
CTGCTCGAATCTGGTTTTGGCGATACCCCGCCCGTGGTGCGCGATCGACTCGTGCAAATCGGTCCTGCACTGATCTTTCGTGACGCCCAGCACCTGTCCGCAATCAAGCTGGCGGATCGATGGGAACGGCGCAATGGCACCACCGATGCAGCCATCGACGATCTGATGAGTTGGGCCTTGATCTTCCGCCGCGAGGCATCGGCCGCACGCGCTCGCTTGCAGCGCATCGAAGCCGCGCAGCTGTCGACCACGCTTCATCGCAGCGTGTTGCACGCGCTTGAGGACGATTTTTCGAGTGCGAACGCGCTGGTGAGCGAATGGATCAAGCAGAACGGTGAATGCCGCAGCTACCTGATGGGCGTCGCGAAAACCGTACAGGCATTCAGTGAGCGGTGTACGGATCGATTCGATCTTGCGCATCTGGCGTTGCAAGACGCGACGGAGTTGTTCGGCGAGTCGCAGTCGACCTATGCGATGGCCTGGGTCCAGGTCGTGGGTGCTGTAACCGATTTGCAGGCCGGTCACTATCGATCGGCGTTGGCGCGTGTCGAGCGCGGCTTGTTGGAGTGCTCGATGCAACCGACATTCCGGCCCGTGCGCGCGATCCTGCGATCGATCGAAGCCTTCCTGCGCTACGAACGCAATGAAGTCTCGAAGTTGCGCGAGATACTTTCCGAAGCGCTGCCGGCCTTAGCGGATCAAGGTGTGGTCGATGCGCTGGTGCTGGGCTACACCGCTGCCGCCCGCGAGCGCGCGGACGCACTCGATATCGGCACTGCGCTCGACATCCTGGCGGAGGGCGAGCAGATCAGTCTGCATCAGCACTACCCACGTCTGATGCTGGCGCTGCGCACCGAGCGTGGACTGCTGCTGCTACGCAGCGGCGCACCTACGCAAGCGCAGGCGATCGCCGATGCCCTGCCCGCCCCAACCGAAGCGAACCTCGGCCATCTGTTGTTCTGGGTCAGGCTGCTGATCGGTAACGGCGATTGGGCGGCTGCCCATCGCATGAATGCGCAAGCACTCCTCGCGTCGCGCCAGCGTGGGCGGTTCGCCAGACTCTGTGAAGCGCTGACCTTGCAAGCCATTATCGAAGAGCAGAATGGACACCCGAAGCTCGCGATGACAGCGCTCAGCGAAGCGCTTGAAATTGGACATGTGGAGGGCTATGTGCGGCTATTCATCGATGAAGGCAGCGCCGTGCAGTCGCTCATCGAGCGATTCCTCGCGCTGCCCAATGCGGCACGCAGTCGGCCGGCGGATTTCCTGGCAAGAAAACTATTCGCTCAAACCCGTCAAACGAGCGAGAAAGTCCGCGAGTCTCGCACCACCGTCTCGCTCAACAAACGCGAACGACAGATCATCGCCTTGCTCAACGAAGGTCTGAGCAACACCCAGTTGGCGGAGCGCTGCTTTATTTCGCAAGGCACGGTGAAATGGTACTTGCACCATCTGTTCGAGAAGTTCGGCGTAGGCAACCGCACGTCCTTGCTGCGGGCGGTTCGCGAGGCCGGAATGTCGTTGTCGTGAATCGGCTGACTTAGTCCGGAAGTCCTTGGCGCCGGATCTGGGACGGCGAGCGGCCGAACCAACGCTCGCAACACCGATACAACACCGATTGATCGGCCATGCCGAGAATGTCGGCGATGTGCGCCAGCGGAATCTTCGATTCCACGAGCCAGCGACTGGCCTGCTCGCGGCGGACCGCGTCGAGAATTTGGGAGAACTGTCGATCTTCAGCCTCCAAGCGGCGCTGCAGGGTGCGAGGATGCAAACCGAGCAGCTTGGCAACGACATCACGTCGACCGCGTGTGCTGGAAAGCGCACGTTGCAGGATGTCTTCCACCTGTTCGCTGACGGATTGGTTTCCCGGACGAAAGACAAGCCGCAAATAGTCGAGGCTGAGCTGATGCAGACTCGATTCGCCACCCACCAGTTCGTTGTCCAGAAACGCGCTCGGCACGGTGATCTGTGCGTGAGGCTCGCCGAAGGACACGGGCCGCTCGAACACCTGTTGGTAACGCTTCGCGGAGGCGACGGGCTGATGCGGTAGCGCCACATCGAGCGAAAGCGGTTGAGCCTTCGGGAGCCAGACCAGGAAATGATAGAGGTCGGCCATGCACTGATCGGTGACCTGGCGACGCGGCAACCAGCTCGGCGTGATCAGGCTCAGGCGCAGACTGGTATGGGCTTTCTTCGGCGAGTCCGCATGGATGCTCATCCGAATGCCGGTGCTATGCGAGTGCAAATAGCGACTCAGCACCGCCATCGCATCGCCGATGGTCGACGCATTCTGCATCGCGATCGCCAGTGGGCCGAGGATGCCGATGTCCTGACGTTCCGCGATGCGCAGCCCGAGATCTCCGCATCCAGTCCGTTCGCTGGCCAATTCGAGTAGCTGGCAGATCGCCGGTAGCGAGATGCGCAGCTCTTCGTCGGACAAGGCGGTACGTGGAATTCCGACTTCATCTAACAGTGCTTCGATGCCCACGCCGAGTTCGCGCAGCAGCTCGGCGGTGCCGCGCATACCTGCGGCTCGTACGAAGGTCGTCATGTCTCCAATTACAAAGTTCTTGTCTTCAGAAGACAAGAGCGGGCCATCGAATCCTCGCATGCTGGTCACACATAAAAGCTGTCCGAACAAGGTGAGGAGTGCGCGTGGGAAAGCCTTTGGATGTCGTGATCATCGGGGCCGGCGTATCCGGCATTGGAATGGCGAGTCGCTTGAGCGTGGAGGCCCCGGATCACCGTTTCGTGATCCTGGAACGGCGTCAGCGCGCCGGCGGAACCTGGGATCTGTTCCGCTATCCCGGCGTGCGTTCCGACTCGGACATGTTTACGTACGGCTTTCAGTTTCGACCGTGGTCCAACTGTCGCACGTTGGCCGATGGCGGCAGCATTCGCGACTACGTGGATGAAACCGCTCGTCACTTCGGCGTCGCCGAACAGATCGAATACGGCATGCACTGCACGGCTGCGGAATGGGACAGCCAGCGCCAGTTGTGGACGATCACGGCGACACATGAATCGAGCGGCGAAACGCGGCAGTGGACTGCCCGTTTCGTGGTCAGCGGCCAAGGCTACTATCGTTACGATCAAGGCTATCGCCCACGGTTTACCAACGAGCAGGCCTTTAAGGGCCAGATCGTACATCCGCAGCATTGGCCCGAGGACCTGGACTGCACGGGCAAGCAGGTTGTCGTGATCGGTAGCGGCGCCACGGCAGTGACGGTGGTGCCGGCGGTCGCGCAGCACGCGGCGCGCGTCACCATGCTGCAGCGGTCGCCGACGTATATCTTCTCGTTGCCGAGCTGGGATCGCATGACCGAGGTGCTAGGCAAGGTCTTGCCGGCCGAGCGCTGTTACGCGATTGCGCGCCGACGCAATCTGTTCATTTGGCGCACCACCTACAAGCTCTGCCAGCGCTATCCGAAGGCGATGCGACGCTTCTTCGTTGGCCAAGCCAAGCGCCACATCGGCGATCGCTTCCGCATGGAAGATTTCAACCCGAGTTACGAGCCTTGGGATCAACGTCTGTGTGCCGTGCCGGATGCGGACTTGTTCAAGTCGATTGCCGCCGGTAAGGCCGATGTCGTGACCGACGGCATCGTGCGCTTCACCACCAACGGCCTCGAGCTTCGGTCCGGCCGACACCTTGACGCCGACATCGTGGTGACGGCCACCGGCTTGGAGCTGCAGATGTTCGGCGGCATGCAAATCCGCGTCGACGGTGCGCCCTACGATGTCTCGAAGAAGATGATCTACAAGGGCGTGTTGCTCCAGGACCTTCCAAACTTCGCGTGGATTCTCGGCTACGTGAATTTGTCTTGGACGATGAAGGCCGACATGTCGAGCCTGTATCTGTGCCGACTGTTCAAGCACATGAAGCAACACAACCAGGCGGTGGTGATTCCCCGCGATCACGACAATGCCGCACTCGAGGAAAGCGTTCTTGATGCGCTCAGCGCCGGCTATATCGAACGCGCCAAGCATCTGCTGCCGCGGCAAGGGCGCGATGCTCCCTGGTGTGTTCACCACAACTACGAAGAAGATCATCAGATGATGATGCAAACTCCGATCGAGGACGCACGTCTCGAGATGGGTTCGCCGAAATCGCCGCGCCAAAGCAAGGTCACGCGCCATGCCGCGTAACAAGCAGCCGAAAATCCTGCTGATCCACGGCGCCTGGCACGGTGCCTGGTATTGGGAGAAGCTGTTCGCGCCGCGCCTGCGCGAGCTGGGTCATCGGGTCGAAACGATGGATTTGCCGGGGCACGGTCAAGCGGGCTCGAAGCGCATTCCGTGGTACAGCGTGCGCGACTACGCCAACGCCGTCGAGAAGGTCATTGCAAGCAGCGATCGTCCGGTGGTTCTGGTCGGGCATTCGATGGGTGGCCTGGTCACGCAGAAGATCATGGAGCGCCGACTACCCCAACTTGCGGGAGCGGCTCTGGTGGCCTCGGTTCCGCCGGCCGGAACGCGCGACGCGGTGCTGCGCATCTTCGCCAAGCATCCGCTGCGTCTGCTGCGCGCCGCGCTGACGTTCGACTTGTTCCAGTTGGTTCGAACGCCCGCGATCGCGCACTCGCTGTTCTACACCGCCGACTTTCCGCGGCAGGCGGTAGCCGAGAACTGGAAGCTAGTGCAGAGCGAGTCCTATCGCGCCTTTCTCGACATGTTGGCCTTGGATCTTCCGGACCCCAAGCGGGTCGATCCTCGATTGCCGAAGTGGATCGTTGGCGGCGAACTGGACGTGATCTTCCCACCGGCTGCGGTTGCCGCAACCGCAAGGGCCTACGGCGTCTCCGCGCACATCTATCCGGCGATGGCGCACAGTCTTCCGCTCGATACGGGTTGGGAACGCGTCGCCGACGACCTGTCGGCGTGGGTCAAATCACTGCCCGGATTCGCATAACGATCGATCAAACCGCGGTGGACGCGATTACGCCGGTGCGCACCGCGCTCAAAACAGAACAATGCATGTGGATGACAAGGGCCGAAGGCCCGCGTGAGGAGAAGATCAGCATGGAAACGATTCGACATCTGACGGTTGCAGGCTCGGGCGTGCTCGGGGGGCAGATCGCTTGGCACAGCGCCTACAAAAGCAAAATCGTGGTGGTGTACGACATCAGCGATGCGGCGATTGCACACTGCCGACAGATGCACGCGCACTACGCCGCGATCTACAAAAACGAGGTCGGCGCATCGGACACCGATATCGAGGCCACGGTGGCTCGGTTGCGGTACTCCACGGACCTGGCCGATGCGGTGGTCGCCGCCGATCTGGTGATCGAGGCCGTGCCGGAAGTGCCTGAGATCAAGGATCGTTTCTACCGCGAGTTGGCGCCGCTGTTGCCGGCCCACACCGTGATCGCCACCAATAGTTCGACCTTGCTGGCGGGCGATTTCGCGGAGGCCACTGGCCGACCCGATCAGTTCTGTTCGCTGCACTATGCGAACTTGATCTGGTCAATGAACCTCGTCGAGATCATGGCGCATCGCACCACCAGCGATGCGACACTGACGCTGGCCACGCGCTTCGTCATCGAAACCGGCATGGTGCCGATCGCGGTACAGAAGGAGCAGAACGGCTACTTGCTGAATACCTGGCTGGTATCGCTGCTGAACTCCGCACAGACGCTGGTCACCAATGGAGTCGGCACGTTCGAGGATGTCGATCGCACGTTTCTGAAAGTGGCCTTGGGCGCCAAAGTCGGGCCCTTCGGCATCATCGACGTGGTGGGCACCAACACGGTGATGAACATCTTGCGCCATTGGGGCAGCGTCAATCAGGACGAACAGATGCTACGCAATGCGGCCTACGTGCAACGCCACTTGGTCGACCAGGGACGCAGTGGCATCGGGGTGGGTGCGGGCTATTACGACTATCCGTCGCCGTCGTATCAGCAGCCTGGCTTTCTGGATGTGCCGGACATCAGTGCGGTGGCCTCGATCGTCGAACGCGTGCGACCGGATCGGGGATGACGTCGATGGGATTGCGTGGGGCCATGGCATGAAGCACGACCGCCACGCCGCGCTGGTATGGGGATGGTAGCGCGATCCAGCTGGGCTTATGAGGCGGACGGCAGGTTGCCGATCGCCTTGTTGATGGTCACGTAGCGAGTCTGCAGGCGCCCCTGGCTGCTCGCCAAGTCCTGCTGCGCCAGCAGGTAGCTGCGCTGGCTGTCGAGAACCGCAAGATAGTCGGTGGTGCCCGCTTGGTAGTAGGTTTGCGCCAGCTCGTAGGCGTGAGCGGCGCTGCCGACTTTGGCTTCGAGTTGCTGGGCCTGCTGCTGCTCGGCGACGTATGCGCTCAAGGCATCATCGATTTCCTGCCAGCACTTGAGTACGGTCTGCTGGTAGTTGACGGCGGCCTCCTGTTGTTCGAGTTCGCGCAGCTGCACCACACTCTTTCGGCGGCCGTGATCGAACAGCGGCAGATCCAGGCTCGGCCCGACCGACCAGGCGCGACTACCCCAGGCCGTCAGCTCGCTGCCGGTGTAGGACTCGTATCCAAACTGGGCGCCGATGCGCACGCTCGGATACAACTGCGCCTGCGCGATCCCGATGCTGGCGGTGGCGCGGTGCAGGCGCGCTTCGGCGGCGCGGAGGTCGGGACGTCGCAGGGCGACTTCGGAAGGCAGCCCCAGCCGCAGGTCCGGCAACGCCGTCGCCGTTGCTTCGGTCGCCGCCGAGAGCTCGGGTCGCAGTGCGCCGGGCGGTTCGCCGAGCAGCAGGCTGATCTGGTTGAGACTGGCGCCTTCTTGCGCGAGTTTTCCGGGCAACTGCGCGCGCAGGCCCGCCAGTTCCGCATCCTGCCGATCGAGATCGAAGTGGGTGCCCAGGCCGCCCTTCACGCGCGCCGTCATCAGCTGCTGGCGCTCTTCCAACGCGGCGATTTCGCTGCGCAACAGCTGGATCTGCCGCTGAATCGTGCGGAGCTCGAAATAGTTGCGAGCGACATCGCTTGCGATCGTCAGTCTGGCGAGAGCCAGCAGCGCCGATTGCTCGGCGATATCGGCATCGGCCGCCTCGATGGATCGCCCGATGCGGCCCCAGAGGTCGAGTTCCCACGAGGCGTCGAAGCCCGCTTGATACAGATCGAACGGCTCGCTGAGCAGTCGGGCCAGATCGTCGCGATTGCCGCCGACGACATCGAACAGGCGGGTGCTGGCCCCGTTCTCGCTCTGGCGCTGACGCGTGGCGCTCCCGCTGGCACTGATCTCAGGAGTTCTTTGTGCGGTGACCGTGATGCGCTGCACGCGCGCTTGCGCAAAACGCAGCGCCGCCGTGCGCACATCCGGGCTGCTGTCGAAGGCCCTGGCTTCGAGGCGGTCGAGCGTCGCGTCGCCGATCGCTTGCCACCAGCGAACGGGTATCGTCTGGGTGGCTTCGAGCGGCAGGCGCAGCGAGACATCCGCACTGCCCCAGCTGCGCCAATCCTCGGGCGCGACGGTCGCGACTTTGACGACATCGGGTCCAGCCGCACAGCCGATCAATCCCAGCGCCAGCAGGCAGGATCCGGCCGCTTTCCAGCGAAGTAAACACTCAACAATCAGGCAGGACATCGGGAAACCCCATGCTCATGAGAGGCGGTTGCGGAATAGCCACGCCGCCAATGGCAGGGTGAGCGCGGCCAGGATCAGCAGCGGAATGAATTCGAGTGCGACATCGCCCAGTCCCGCGCCTTCGAGATAGACGCGTCGCACAATGCTCATGCCGAAGCGCAGCGGATTGACGTAGGTGGCCAGCTGCAACAGCTCGGGCATGTTGTGCACGGGCGTCATCAGGCCGGACAGCAGCATCAGTGGCATGATCAGAAAGAAGGTGTAGAGCATCGCCTGCTGCATGCTCAGCGAGAGCGCCGAGATCGACAGCCCGACGCCAACCGCCGCGATCGTGAACGTGATGAGCCCCAGATAGAGCAGGCCCACCGATCCGTTCATGGGGATCTGAAACCAAAAGCGGATGATCAGAAAAATGACGCTCGATTGCGCCAGGCCGATCAGGATCGCGGGTAGTGCTTTGCCGATCAGGATTTGCATCGGCGTGAGCGGGGTGACCAACAACTGATCGAAGGTGCCCTGCTCGCGTTCTCGCGCAACCGATAGCGCCGCGAGCAACAAGGTTTGGAGCATGCTGAGCGCGGCGATCAGGCCCGGCATCATGTTCCAGCGCGATTCCAAATTGGGGTTGTACCAGGCCCGCCGTTCGATGCGAATTCCGCGCGTGGTGCGGCCTTGTGCGCGATTGAAATCGGAGACGATCGCGGTGACGTAGGCGGCGGCCGATCCAGCCGTCGATGAGTTGCGTCCGTCGAGGATCACCTGCAGCGGCGCGCTCTGCCCGGTACTCAGCCGTGGCTGAAAATCGGACGGAATGCTGATCACGAGCAGGGCTTTTTCCGCATCGATCACGTCGGCAATTTGCGAGGTGGACTCGAGTAGGGCAGCGCGCTCGAAGACGCCGGTGCCATCCAGGCGGGCCAGCAGATCCAGCGAAGCGGCGCTGTGGCTTTGATCGAGCACGGCGTAGGGAACGTGCTTCAAATCGTAGGTCGCGCCATAGCCGAACAGCAGGGACTGCATCAGGGCGGGCAGCAGCAGCAACGAGCGACTGGTCGGCTCTTTGACGATCGCCAGGATTTCTTTGCGGACCAGCGCGAGGATCTGCGCGACGGCGGTGAGTAAGGGCGTCATCGATCAGTCCAGCGTCTTGCGCAGCGTGCGCTGGGCGCCCCAGGTCAGCAGCAGCGCGTAGAGCAGCAACACCACGGTGCTGCGCAGGATCGTGGGCCCGTGGTTTCCTGCCAGGAACAGGGTTTTGGTCAGGCTCATGAAATGCGTTGCCGGCAGCAGCTGGCTGATCACCTGGATCACGATCGGGACATTGCGCAGATCGAAGACGAAGCCGGAGAGCATCATCGCGGGCATGAAGCTGGTCAGCAGCGCGAATTGGCTGGCCTGGAATTGGTTGCGCGTCTTGCCCGAAATGAACAGTCCCATCAGCAACGAGACAGTTAGGTACAGCATCGAGGCCGGAACGATGATCAGCAGCGAGCCGTGAATCGGCACCTCGAACAGCCACTGGGCGGCCAGCAGACACAGCGCCAGATCGATGGCGCCGATGGCCAGATACGGCGCGAGCTTGGCCAATACGAGTTCAAGCGGTCGGACCGGGGTGGTGAACAGCGATTCCAGCGTGCCGCGCTCCCATTCGCGCGCGATCAGCAGCGACGTCAGGAAGGCGCCGATCAGTGTCAGGATCAGCACGATCAAACCGGGCACCAGATACCAGGTGCTGTTCGCCGCTTCGTTGAACCACATCCGCTGCACGATCTCGATGCCGCCGGTCTCCGGCGACGGGCTTCCACTGCGATCGATCTGCGCTTGCGCCCATTGCCCGATCGCGGCGTTGACGTAGCCTTCAACCGCCGAAGCGGTGCTGGTATCGACGCCGTTGAGGATCAATTGAACCGTAGCGTCACCGGAGGCCAGTCGATTGGAGAAGTCCGACTGCAGTCGCACAATGCCCACCACTTCGCCAGCGCGCAGGCGACGCTCAGCCTGCTGCAGGTCGAGCTCGGCGATGGGAGTCAGGTACGCCGAGCCATAGAGGCCGCTGAGGACCTCGCGCGCCGTGGGCGATCGATCGTCCATCACCACAGCGATTGGGGCATGCTTCACGTCGAACGACAGGCCGTAGCCGAACAGCAGAATCAGCGTGATCGGCAGCAGCAGCCCGACGGCCAGATTGCTCTTGTCGCGCCAGAGCTGGCGCACTTCCTTGCGCAATAGCGCGATGAAGCGCTGCGAAAATCCCGAGGGCCTCATGCCACGCTCCGGACGACGCCGCGCCCCTGCTCGACGATCGCGATGAAGGCAGCGCTCATGTCGAGGCCGGGATCGGCACTGGCCTGAAGTCGGACCTGGTGCGGCGTGCCGAGCGCCAACATCCTGCCGGCGTCCTGGATCGCGATGCGATCGCAGTATTCCGCCTCTTCCATGAAATGCGTGGTGATGACGATGGTGACGCCGTTCTGGGCGAGCGAGGTGATGGTGCGCCAGAACGCCCGCCGGGCCAGCGGGTCGATGCCACTGGTGGGCTCGTCGAGAAACAGGATGTCGGGCTCGTGCAGCAAGCCCGCTGCCATCGCCAGGCGCTGCTTGTAGCCGCCCGGCAGGTCTCCACTGACTGCGTCGGGTTCGAGATCGAATTGCGCGGTGACCGCGGCGACGCGCTGGCGCAATGCCGTTCCACGTAAGCCATAGGCTCCGCCGAAGAACGCCAGGTTTTCGCGGACCGTGAGATTGCCGTAGAGCGCAAATTTCTGCGCGACGTAACCGATGCGCCGGCGCGCTTGTGCACCAGCGGTCCGCAGGTCGAGTCCGGCGACGTCCAATTGCCCGCTACTGGCGGGCAGCAGCCCGCACAGCATGCGGAACGTCGTCGTCTTGCCGGCCCCATTGGGGCCAAGCAGCCCGAAGATTTCGCCTCGTGCGACCTCGAACGAGGTCTGGGCCACGGCGGTGAAGTCGCCGAATCGTCGCACCAGATCGCGTACCCCGATCATCGGGGCTCCGAGATCCGCTTCGGTGGCAGATGGCGGGGCCACCACAGGGGGGGATGATGTGGTCGCCGCAGGGTGTTGTTGCCGAAGCACCATCATGAAGGCGTCTTCGAGCGCTTCCTGGCAAGGCTGGAAGGCGATGGGGCCCAACAGATAGCGCAAGCTGTCGACATCGGTGTGCGCCTGGCGGATGAACCGCACGGCGCCGGCCTTGGGTACCGCATCGACGATCAAGGTGGTGGCATCGATCAGTCGGGCTTGCAACGCGCGTGACGACTGACCGGGGGCCGGCTGCGCGATGTACGTCAGGCCGCGGGCGCGCGCACTCAAGGATTGCGGAGTGCCCTCGGCCAGCACCTTACCCGCATGCAACACGAACACCTGCGCGCAGCGCTCGGCCTCGTCCAGGTAGGCGGTGCTGACGATCACGCTCAGCTGCTCGTCGTCGATCAGCTGTTGCAGGATCGTCCACAGATCGCGACGCGACAGCGGATCGACGCCCACGCTCGGCTCATCGAGGAGCAGAAGATCGGGTGCACGTACCAGCGTGCAGGCCAACCCCAGTTTCTGTTTCATGCCGCCCGAGAGCTTGCCGGCCGGGCGGTCGGTGAAGCGTGCCAGGTCGGTCATTTCGAGCATCCGCGCGAAGCGTGCCCGACGGTCGCGTTGTGGCACGTCGTGCAGATCGGCATACAGATCGAGGTTTTCCTGCACGCTCAGGTCTTCGTACAAGCCAAAGCGCTGCGGCATGTAGCTGATGCGATCCTGCACCGACTGTGGATCGACCGACACGTCGATGCCGAGCACCTGCAGACGGCCGCGGTCCGGTTTCATGAGTCCGGCCATCATGCGCAACAGCGTGGATTTGCCAGCGCCGTCAGGCCCGACCAGGGCGGTGAGCTCGCCCGGCCGGACCGACAGGGACACGTCACGGATCGCGTGCAGGGGCTGGCCGTGCGGCGCTACGAACGTCTTGTGCAGACGCTCGGCGACCACCGTCGTGCCGACGGCGCTCATGACATTGCGTCGAGGGCCAGTCGCACCGTCGCCGGCTGCCCCAGCCGCAGGGTGTCACCGGCGTCGTCGACTTGTATCCGCACTTCGTAGACGAGGCTGGTGCGCAAGTCTTCGGTCTGAACCGATTTCGGGGTGAATTCGGCGACCGACGCGATGTAGCCCACATGGCCTTCGATCGCCTGGTCCGGGTGGCTGTCTGTGGTGACGCGGGCCGGCAGGCCCGGCTTGAGCTTGCCGAGATCGGGCTCGCCGACATAGACGCGAATCCACTTCGGGTGCAGCAGGGCCAGTGCGTACACCGGTTTCTGCGGTGTCGCCATGTCGCCGGGTTCCAGCAGGCGCGAGCGCACCACGGCGTCGTCGGGTGCCCGGAGCTCGCCCTGCGCGATCCGGTGCTGCAACAAGGCCAGCTCGGCTTGCGAGGCCTTGAGCTGCGCCTCGGCACCGGCCACGTCTTCGGTTCGGGGGCCAAGCTCGGTCAGGCGCAGCGCTTCCCGCTGCTGGGTCGCCGTCGCCTGCGCCACTTGTACGCTGTTGTGTGCCCGATCCAGGTCCTGGGCACTGACGCCGCGACCCTGCGTCTCGGTGTTGATCTGCTGCAGGCGGGTCCAATCCAGCTCGGCGCGCGAGGCGTCGGCCTGGGCTGAGTCCAGTCGGCTGCGCGCTTGCGCGATTTCCTGGGGGCGGGCGCCATTGCGCAGTCGCAGCAATGCCTGCCGCTGCACCTCGATCTGTGCCATTGCCTGCTCGGCTTGCAGGGCGAGCGTCTGCGTGTCCTGAACCGCCAGCACGCTGCCCGCAGGGACGTGGTCGCCCTCCTCCGCCCGCAGCGTGACCACGCGGCCGCTGCCGTCGAAGGCGAGCGAAACCTGCCGGATCTCGACGTTGCCGTGCAAAACCAGCGTTCGGTCGTCTTGCGCAGGGTCGTGTCGGGCCCACACCACCAGGGCGACGAGGATCGCGGCGGCCGTGATCACGAGCAGGAGGTAAGACTTCTTCATGGCATACCGGGGTGGAGCTGCAGTGGGGGCAATACATTAAATTGAATTTAAATTTAAATTCAACAAGAATTGCGGTTGCGACTACTGAGTGAGGATGGGATGACCAGAAGTGCTCGCGCTCAGCGCGGCGATGGCGAAGCAACTCGGGCTCGTATTCTCGAGGCAGCAGGAGAGCTGTTTGCCTCCACCGGATTCGCGGAAACCACCAGCAAGGCCATCGCCGCGCGTGCCGACGTCGATCTGGCCCTGATCAACTACCACTTCGGCAGCCGTAGTGGTCTGTACCAAGCGGTGCTTGTCGAGGCACACCGGCGATTCATGGACCTCGCCGACCTGCAGGCGCTGGCCCAAAACCCGGTGTCGGCGCACGCGCGATTCAAAGCCTTGCTGAGCTTGCTGGTGGTCAAAGCCGCGAACGGCAAGGACGGATGGCACATGGCGGTGCTGGCGGCGGAAATGCTGGCTCCGTCGTCTCACATTCAAGCCTTATTTCAGACGGTCGTGCCGCAGAAGGTCTCGCTGGTCATCGGCATGCTCAGCGAGATCACGGCGATTCCGGCGCACGATCCGGCGCTCCTGCGCTGTCTGCTCAGCGTGGCGGCGCCGTGTCTGCTGATGCAGCTCAGCGCGCGCGGAGCGCCTACTCCTGTACAGGGCATCCTACGACTGCCGCACGAGGTCATCGTGGATCACCTGTATGCGTTTTCCGTCGCGGGTTTGGAGGCGATCGGTCGCGAGTACGTGCTTCGGTCGCAGGAATCCGGCGAGCGCCCCTGAGCATTCCCCCGGAGCACTCCAGGTATCCCCCTTCGATTGTCTCGAAGAGAAACTTGGCGCCTACTCAGTTTTACGTGATCAGAGCGCCTTGTACCTGCTAAGGCTTGCGTGAGCATTCACAGATGCCATAGAGCAGTACATCCACACTTGTGCGGAACGCCGAGATATCGTCTGTCTCGGCTCGCAGAAGATAGAAGATCAGGAACGCCTTTCAGAAAGCAGAGGTAGCCGTCACGAAATCAGGACAATGCTTGCAGCTGTGACGGCGCTCAACGAGTCACCCGAAACGGCCATTCTGAGCACGAGTAACGGTTCCTCCGCTCCTCACCCCACTGCCGATCGGTGTCGCGTGCGATTTTTTCAGATTGTCGAAGGCTAGTGTCGTGATCCGAAACGACGATTTCCATCCGCCAGCATCTGCGCCGGCGATAAGCCTGCTCAAAGAATAGTTCTCCACGAACTCGCCCCGTGCCGCTTGCGCTGCGCCTTCGGCTAGGTGGGCGTGCAAGGCCTCTAGCTTGATCTCGCGCTCTTCGAGCAAGCGCAGCGTGTCACGGACGACTTTATGCTGATCCATAGCACCCACTGGAGACTTCGCTGCGAATAAAGACGTCCTCGTGCTCCCTGAGACTGAAGCTGGTCATCGTCATCAAATGCACCTGCGCTTACCCACGTTGAATCAATCCGATTTTCCGGATAGCTGCTTCAATGAGCTAGGCAAACGAATATCTACAGGCACACGATTCGAGCCTAGCTGCGAACGAACCATCGATATCTCATTCACTTAAAAATATCCGACAGCGAAGCCGCAATACTTGCCACGGATTCTAGTTGCGGCAATGACTTCAGAAGTGCGTTGATCATTCGCTTTCTGGGCGACCCAGAGTTCACCTCTGTTTCGATGTCATCAACCGTTGCCAGCGCTTCAGTTCTTTGTTCTTCCGGCAACGACAGTTCCCGAATCACCGAACGCAAGCTCTCCAGATGTTGGATCACGCGCGTGTCGGTATGAACAAGATTCGTTGAATTGTCCGTCGAATGATGATTGACGCGCGAATTATTCCCGATGAGATGATAGTTATTCGTGACGCTCGCAACCGTGGGTGCTGCCTCGGGGAGGCCCAGGTTCTTGATCTTCATTTGGTAATGCGCGGGGATCCGTGAATGTTTCTCTTGAAATCCGGGATCAAGCACTTCGTAGCGTTCTTCCTGCCCATTGGACATCCGGCGAACAAGCATGTCGCCGCGAGTGATGGGAAACGAACCCGCCTCCATGTAGATGCGATTGCCATCGACGCTAGCCTTCAGGTTCGAATGGCGTTCGCCATTCGGTTTCACGACATCCACAATGTCTCTTACGCGGGAGAATACGGACATAGTTTCCTCTTCGGATTGAATCCGGCTGAGTTCGTCTTCGCCATCTGACGTGATGAGCATGCCCCCATCTTTGTCGACAAATTCTATGAAGCGGCGATCGATCAGATTGTTTATCGCGAGATCAAGCATCGCATCGGTAGTGCAAACCTCGTCCAGCAATTCATCTCGCGAGCACTCAGCATCCCATTGTCCGCGAAACTGGCGATTCGACAGTACCTCCAAAATTTCCTTACTGACCTGCTTGCGTTCTTCACGAAGCTCGCTCGTGCTTGGAACACGAAATTCGGCGGCCGGCGACTGGCTATGCAACTGAATCTCGATATTACGGGGAGTTTCATCCTCCGAAAGAGCCTCCCTCACACGCATAAGGCCTGCCTTCAGCAGAAACGCTTCTCGGTCCGCCCCGACCAATCTTTTGACGTGCGCAGTCGATAGAGCAGAATTGGAGACGGAGAAAACCAGCTTGGTGAGGTCGTCATCGGGTGCATCAATGTTTCCGACAAAGAAGTAACGTTCCTGCTTATCGCCTCCATCTGAACTCCCTCTGGCAGATGCGATTATGAATCGCTTGCCGGTGAGCCCCTTCATCCGCCCGACAACCTCCCAGTTTTTCGATTGGTACCAAGCGATGAGTTCCGACGAGGACATGGAAATTTCTCTTTAGGGGACATTGTCTATCCGCTCACCTTTCAGCATGGAACCGACATCCATAACGCCCAGCTAAGCCGGCTGCTGGAGTACCTCGTTTGGAGTGACGCGCTTCATTTTGAAAGCCCCCAGGTGAGCATTGGATCGCGGCCGAAGCTAGTGTAGTGCCCACATGAGCAGTGAATACCGTAAAACTCTGATGAACTGTCCTGAGTGTGATGCACCAAATTAGGACTTACATCTCGAGAGGCGAAACCCGACCAGACTGATAGCCGCCGCTCTATGCGGCAGTTAGCACAGCGCATGCTTATCGGAGCTCTACGAAGCGATGTAGATGCGCGCGCCATTCATACCTCAATACATGAACTAAGCCGTGCCCCAAAGCGGCATCGGCTTGAATGAATCGCTAGTGCTAGCCCTTGATAGGAAGCACAAGTGGCACTGACCTTGACTCTGCTGATCGCAAATTCTCTGATAGCGGCGGCCCCGGATTTCGGGGCCGGCTGGTTGAGCAGCTCGTTAGAGCAGCTCTGAGCTGCGCAATTCAACAGGTCAGTTCTCCGAATCAACCTTTTGCTTCAGAAGCGGACGATTCTTGAAGACTATGGCAACGCCTATACCGGCCTCAATATCCCAGTGACCAAGCTCTGCGTCGCGGATAGTCTCGAGACCATGCTCATCGCCGATGAGTTCGTAGGCTCTCTTGACGGGTTTTAGTGAGGCAAGGAGCTGCTTACTCGGCCCAACATGCTTTGCCTTAATACCAACGGCACGCTCTTTGTCCATGACGTACGACCCATCGATCGAATAAACGTAGTAGCTAGCGCCGTCGCTACATGTCATCTCTTCCAGAGCGATTTGGACACGCCCATCTGCAAGGGTGGCCGTTCCAACAGTCATGCACCCTTTAAAACTCTCAAAGCTTGTTGACACCAAAACCTTCTGTGGCTCCGTTGACCGCCCCATTGCTAGCCCCGTCATCAACTCGCCGCCAACTTGGCTCGCGCCGGCCTGTTTAAAAATCAAAACGAAACTCAATACGAGAAGTAAACGGCTGTACTTTCGAGTTGACGCTGATGAAAGTTTCACTATCTCTGCTCCCTTGAAGTAACGGCAGTAAATTCTTCCCTAGTCATGCAGTGGCTACCGATCGGCCAGTCGCGTTTTGCTCAACAAGCATCGTGTTATGCCCGTCGCCCGGCATCTTAAACTCCCCCTAGCGAACACTTCATCTCGCGCACGCGTACATAAAAATCAGCCTTTACATCGATAGCTAGATCCTTTCTGGACGCGTACAGCCGTTCGCTTCCCCTTGTCTCGCCACCCCGTGTAGTACTAACAATTTTCGCGCTAAACCATTTCGAGGCAACTAGATCGTTCAGACGTTTGCACAACGCCAAATATGAAGCAGCGAAACAGGAGAGTTCCTATCGACAGCACCGATATGCAGCCCCCCTACCTCCGGCGCTTCTTCTGCCTCTTCTTGGGGGGCTCTGCTTTTGCAGCAATGCCGACATCAGCTCGCGTCAAAAAATGCCCCCGAAGCCAGCAAAGAAGCGAGGTCAATGCTGCCTGAGAATAGATCTGCGGCACCTCCAGCAAACAAGTTCGAGCCAACGCACAGAAGACCAGCTCTGTGTCTCGTGTTGCATGACGCGATACGGACGACAACGCGATAGTCATACAGCCTGCAAATAATCTTGTTGCAACACCACTCTCCGCAAGCTTCCTAAGATACTGGCGGACTACATGCAGACCACTGGGGACATTGAGCGACTTGATTCGCAAATAGCGAAGCATCACCGCCACGTCTGGCGTGACTGTAAAGGCCTTCGTATCGGTTACGGCCCACAGGTCATCTGCGTTGAAGGAGATAAATTCATAATTCGCCGCGGCAAGCTCACGCAACGCATGAGAGAACTCCGCACGCGTGATGCTTTTGGCTGTAGACGCCGCGCGCAATAATGCCGCCGTGGGAACCTGCATGACGCGGGATGCCGCCGATAGTGCTTCCAGCCCGATGTCGTCAGCGACCAGAACGCGCCCATCGTACGCAGCAAGTTGTAACGAGTCAGCGATGTAGGCGGGCCATCCTTGGCTCATCCTTGAGTACACTTCTTCGGGCAACCCGCTCGATGGCGTAGGCACCACTTGCACATTGTTTTCGATCCATTCAATTACTCGATCGAATACTTGCCGCTCCGCAGCTCGCATTTCGGGCGTCACTTCGGTGCGCAGGTATCTTCCCGCCTCTTCGCTCGCAGACAGAACCATTTTGGGCGAGTCGCCGGGCTCGTGCTCATCGCGCTTGCGTTTGATCAAATCGACGGCTGACACCGGCATTGAAATCGTGCTTACGGCTCGCCGCGCGGTGTGCAAAAGCCCGAACGCCTCCCAGCCCATAAGCGTCACAGGGTCCAGCACAATATTGGGAGGGCCACCTTCAAGCTGCCGTGCAAAAACTGATGCGGTTGCAGTGTCACCAGACATCGCGCGCACGGAGTGCTCGGACCCAACCAAGCCAGCCCAGAAGTCGATGGGGTCACGTTGCATGGCGTGGGCCACGACACCAATCGGCATTGGCGCCTGCGCATATATCGACAACGCCCGCTTTGCCGCCTCTTTGCTGTCATCCAGCATTTTGAATATCGGCGAGAGATCCATCTCTTCTCCTTCGCCTTTTAGCGAAAAGTAGCGAAGAGAGTCCGCCATAGGTACTTCACTACCGTAGCGGCTTTGTATTAGTTTGAAAGCTCCGTCAGCCACCGAGAGAATGACGTCGATGGTGAATGGCCCTCCGGGGTATCCCCTGAAGTCGACGACGGAAGAAGGCGTCTTTCCGATGAGGTCGGGTATGCGCTCTGAATGCGGAGCGAACCATCCAGCAGCTGTGCTCTCAGGATAGCGATCATCAATTACGACCCATCGTGACTTCTGTGAGCTGTCGCTAGGCACCAAGCAGACCCCGCAGCGCTGGCTAACTTCAGGTAAAGGCTGGAGAGGCTCTCGCTTGCGTCTACTCGCAAGGAAATCAGTAAGAAACCATGCAGCGCTTTCAGTGTCACTTCCGCGCTTTCGGATCCACTGGTAGGCGAAGTCATCGGCCAGATCATCTTGGTGTAGTTCTCGTGCCTCATGCACAAAGAGTGCTACTGCGCGTAGCGGCGCATCTAGCTGAAACTCCGCAGCCAGCAACTTTTTCTCAGCCTCTTCACGGCAGTCCTGCTCTCGGAGCAGTGCGATCTCGAGCGCATTTAACTTGAGATCTCCCGGTCTCCGCTTCATTGCCTCGTGAATCGCTGCAAGTGCCGCAAGGCGATCACCGCGAGCGAATGCGTAGTCAATTCGGTACGGGTCGAATCGAATGGCATCTGGAGCGCTAGGAGACAAGCCCGCCAAAAGCTTGCCGAGCGACTCGATGCGATGCCGATGCAACAAGCAAAAAGCCAGTCGTTCCTCGAGGGGGCCACCTTGGGGGTTCTCAAGGTCGACCTGCGGAAGCAGAAGCTGTATGGCGTCGTCGTAACGCTTTAGCGCTAATAGCGAGTCGGCAACGAGTGGCAGAAAGGTAGTGACAGGATCCATCTCATATAACGCCAAGGCACGCGCCGCATACTCTTCGGTGAGTTGCGGATAGCCAAGTCGCGTTGCGTTCTCTACCAGCCGAGCGCACGCAGCCAATTTGTTGTCCGCAGCATCGTAGAAAACACTCGCGAGTTCAGCGAGATTCGCACCGGGGCGGGTCTGCATTCGGGCGGCAACGAGCATCCAGGCAATGTTGTCGGCGTCCTGCCCACTGGCTTCACCCAGTATTTCCTCTAGGAGCTTTTCGGCTTCACCGAAGCGCTCCTGATGCAAAAAAGCACTCGCGCGTGCCATCGAAACTTTCACGCCGCCATCGGGCAACTGACCCGCTAGTTCCAACGCGCGCGCCTGTTTTCCACCTTCAGCCAGAGCCAACAGGACGCGCCCGATATCGTCGGCATCGATTCCGAACGCATTGGTAATTTCAAGCGCAAGGTCGCCAGCTTCTTCATGCCGTTCGAGTAATTTCAGGGTTGACAGATAGTTCAGTGCAGATGGCTCCCATCCAGCCCGATCTCGATGCGGATCGCGCTGCGCCAAAGATCGGCGATACAACGGCAACGCGGACTCGAGAGCGATCAACTCAGCTCCGGTTATCACTTCGGCACGAAGCCGTCCTGAGCCACCTAAAGCTTTGTGCAGGAGTATGTCTGCTCGCAGGCAAGTGATATCTGCATCATCTGGGTAAGCTTTATCGACGATATCAGCCAAATCTTCTGCAATTGCCAGTTCACCGTCTGCCAAGGCAACGTGGGCTCTGATGAGGCCAATGTCGCGTTCTGCCTTTAGTCGCGCATTGAGACGAACATCGATCTCTGCACGCCGACCTAGATGTTGTCCGGCCGAAAGAGCCGCGAGTGCCGACAAGCTGGAGGGTGGATCAACACCCAGACCTGGCAGCGCAGCCTCTAATGCTTCTTCAAATCGATCTTCACTGAGGAACGCCTGAGCCCTTCGACCGTGCCGCAAATTTGGGTCAGGCTCGATTTCTGCGGCCAATCGCCAGTATTTTGCGGACTCGCTGATCTGCCCCGCCCGACTGATGAGAATCGCTTTTGTTGCGTAAGCCCTAGCCAACTCGGTACTGGGCACCTGACTTGCGCGTTTCAACACCGCGTCCACCAGTGCCATCGCGCCTGCACTGTCTCTGGCGCCGAGAAGCTCCTTCACTTCGTCCAACATCTGCGAGTAAAAGACAGACGCGGCCGCCTGAACAGGCGCCGCTGATTGCACCACCACACTGGTCGCCTCCTGGGTGGGGCGAGTCGCGGCTTGGCCGGGCGCCTGCGCCGGCGTTGAAGCAGGCGCTAAACCACCCAGACCATTCAGCCGATCGAACAGGTCATACGTTCGGACCTCCTCCTCGAATTCCCGGCGGAGAAACCACTCGAACTCAATTCCACGAGTAGCGGCCTCGATCTTCAGGGCATCTAGAGCATCTGAAGTTTTCGGCTCGCTTTTCGCCGAGCTATAGAGAAGGAATCGACCTATACGAGGGTTGACAGCACGCGAGGCCTCAATGTCTTCCGCGACCTTGGGGACGTTTAGCTTGCTATCAGGGGAGACGAACTTGCACTGGACTCCGAGGCGCACACTGCCGTCAAAAACAGTGAAATCGATCCCATGCTGCTTGTGCCCGCGGCTGCCGTAGGCTTTCGCGGAGTTGCCATACTTCTTCCCCAGCAGATGCTGAATCCAGCTCTCCCACACTTGTTCATTGGCTGGGACATCAATGCCCTTTCCATCAACATTTCCCACAGGAACCTCCACCCCGCGAGAGAGGCCTCGCCTTTCCCTGAGTTTAAATCCAGGGAAGGAGGCCTATCACCCGCTAGACGCTTTGCAACTGAGAGGGTCATTAGGCTCAGGTGCCCATTCCTCTTTGGCGATTGCCTGCAGGATGTCTGTCTGTGTCGGCGGGCTATGTGGCTGAATTGAAACAACTAGACCTGTTGCGGCAAGCACCTCTAGAGCCGTTTGCAAAGGGATATCAGCCACTCCTTGTTCGAAATCGGCCAGCACCTCAGGGCTGATGCGAATCTTGATCGCAAGCTGCTCTCGGTCCCAGTTTTTAGCATGCCTGGCCTTCGCAACCAGCGGCGCGCGTCAAGATAGTTGTCGCCTCAGTCATGCAGCCAATCGCTGTTTGGTTGTAGCGCCTGATGAGTTCGGCG